>JBGSUJ010000089.1:0-20781 GCA_041753435.1 Pirellulales bacterium
ATGAGGCCGATCATAAAACGAGTCGTGCGTAAGTTTTCTCTGCTGATCCTTGCCGTGGCACTTGCATCCATGATCACGGCAACGAGCGCCTTGGCAGCAACGATCTTTGAAAGCGGCACGCTCGGGCCGACGGGGGTGACGAGAAGTGACATCGCGAATGAGACGGTAGCTGGTACCAATGTCAGCGCTGCTGTCTTCGTCGGTGTGCGATTTCTTGTCGATCGGCCGGTAATCACAACTGATGTTGGCGGACATTTTGTCAAGAACTTGGGAGCCGATGAATCTTTTTTTGGCGCGATCGTCGCCCTGGACGACGCAAACGACTTTCCCAACTCGGGCGATCTGTCGACACCCGATGTCGTTGGTTCGACTCTACTCGCATTCCCAGAACTGTCAGATGAAGTCTTTGGCGATTTGGTCAGGTCGCTTGATCCTGGTTGGTATGCCCTTGTCTTCGGCAGCGGACTTTTTGGTGCGACCGGAAGCGGCGTTGCAGTGCGAAATGGAACGGACATCGACGATCCCGCGTACATTGCTTTTCAGCCAGGCACTGATTGGTTCAACCTATCTGATCTCGCTGATGTCGGACAGTTTGTGAATCATCGCTTTGTAGTGCTAGGAAGCGTAATACCTGAGCCTTCATCACTTGCCTTGGTAATGATTTGTGCTCTTTGCTTCATATGGAAGCGAACGCATTTCGCTCGACGGTAGAATGAGGAATTCATGTTGATTTTGATGCTTCCGGAGGAAAAAGGGGACATTCTACTTTTTAAAAACCAGAATGTCCCCTTGTCTCTTTCTTGTCTCATTCATTCCGGCCAACGCACCGGGGGTACGTGTGGCACGTGGCGAGGTTCTGGTGGTTTTCAGACTCTCAGCAAGCGGCCTTGGAGTATGCGGCTGTGTTGGCTGGGGTCGCCAAACAGGGCAGAAATGCGTTCTGTGCGGTAGTCGAAGACACGCTCCAGATCGCGGCGGACGGTGAAGCGATGGGCGACCGCGCCGAGGATGCCCAGCGGCAAGGCATAGCGTACCGTATCGCCCATCAGCGTGCCGCCATCCCGGGTGGAAAATGTGTGGGTGTGATGCCACAGTTTGTAGGGACCGCGCGTTTGCGTATCAACAAATTGCACGTTGGGTTGCCAATCTTGAATTTCAGTGAACCAGCGGAGCGGAATGTTATGCCATGCGATCCGGTATTCAATCGTCGCACCAATGTGCATGGCGATGGGCTTAGGCGTGACGATGCGAAAATTGAGCCACGCTGGCGTGATTGTTTCGAGGTTGGAGGCATCGGAGAAGAAAGCGAACACCTTCTCGATGGGTGCGGCCAGCCATTGTTCGCGTTGAAGTTTGTAGATTTGCAACGTTTATTCCCCCAAGCTACGAAGACGACTTACCAGGACTTACTCGACGTGTTTGGCCGCAACGGGAAGCTGCACTTCGAAGTATCGCTTGCTTGTCGGCACAAAAGGGCTGTTATAGCCCATCACACGCAATTGGCCGATCGGGCGGTATTCGCTTGTGCGCTCGGCGAGCCAAGTAGCGAGGAGTTGGCTGGCTTCCGCGATCTTCGCGGTGTCGATATCGCCTCGCCATCCGATGCTGACCGCCGTGATGGCTGGGACATCGACGACATCCACTTTGCCATCGGCACCCAATGCGCCTTGCTCGACGTGACGGTAGAGGAAGGCCATTTCAGCTTCGCGCGGCTTGTCGCCGTCCGATGTGTAGGTCATCTCTACGGGTGCCGTCATCGCCATGTCGCGCGATTGAATGTGGCGAAACAGCCGCCAAAACGCCAACCGGTCGCCAGGAGCCGTCGGTGTGCGGGCCAGGCGGTAGGCCGGGTAATGGCATACGCGAATCTCACCGACGGGGGTGAGCGGAGGAAAGCCTTCCGGCACGGGCGCTTCCTCGACAGGCTGAAATGCCAGAATCGCTGCCGCCTCAGTCAAAGCAGTACGAAGGGATTCTTCTGTAGCCGTGGGTGCCGAGGCTTCCGCCAGCACGCGTTGCAGCAATCCATTCGCGGCGGTTTCGCGGCGAACTTGCTCCGCCAATTGCTGCAATTGGTCAAGGTTGACATCGCCAGAATCCAAGAAGTTGCGGATTTTTTTTGCGGTAGCCTGGCGCGCGTCACATTCATTCAGCTTGACTTTGACGGCAGCTTGGCTGAGGACGGGACGGCTTATGCCAAGTGCTGCGACCATGGCGACCAAGGCCAAGAATTTCCAGTACATGCCAATCTCTCTCCCGATCGCTTGGAGGTATTTTGATAACGCTTATCAGAATTGTTTTAGCAGAGTCTTGGAGCCAGTACGAATGCGAAGCGCGGAGTGGGCCCAAGGGGAAAAAGCCCACTCCGCTCTCGCCCATCGAGCGGCCCTCCAAACTACCGTGGCGGCATCAGTACGCCATCGATGACATGGATCACGCCATTGCTACATTCAATATCGGTCTTGACTACATTCACGCCATTGATCTTCACTTTGCCGTCGGTGACAACGATCTTCAGCGGCTGACCCTGCAGCGTATCGGCTTCGGAGATCTGCACCACGTCGGCGGCCATGACTTTGCCGGGCACAACGTGATAGGTCAGCACTCCGGTGAGCGCCGCCTTATCCTTGAGCAGCGATTCGAGCGCCTGTTTCGGCACTTTAGCGAAGGCTTCATCGGTCGGGGCGAACACGGTGAACGGGCCCTCGCCCTTCAGAGCGCCGACCAAGTCCGCCGCCTTGACCGCGGTAACCAGTGTCTTGAAATCTTCCGCACCGGCCGCCGTATCGACGATGTTCTTCCGCTCCGTTTGTTCGGCCGCAAAGGCGACCAGGCTCGTTCCGGCCCCGATGGCAACAGTCAGCGCGACCACTAAAAAGTTCTGCGTGCAATACATCACAAATTCTCCTGCTCAATCCTGCGGGCGAGCCCGCCGGCATGTCACGCGACAGCCGACAGCGGACAAACCCTGGTACAAAATTCGAATTCGATCAGCCGATCCGACTAACGATGGTTAAAGGAAGATCGGCGGGCTGCAGAATCGCAGCGCCAACAACGTCGCGCTGACCAAACTGTACACGATCCGTGTCAGCGGAGCCGCCCGCCCGCTGAACAAGGCTGCCGCCAGCGCGAACTGCGTCAGCCTCACGAGGCTCGAGTTCGCGGCATCGGCGTCTCTCAACAGCAATCGCTATCAACCATTGAGAAACCTTTCGCTGACCAGTTTTTTACGAGTGCAGGGCAAACCGGATCTGCGGCCGCCTGCTTCGCTACAAATCGTTTAAAACGTTCACATAATAATACCCTGGGTTGAGTCTTAGTCAATACTCGACCTCTAAAAAAATTATGATATGATTGCACAGAGAAAACAGATCGCTCAAACCGTTCGTTTACAGCGCATTCTATCCGCCCTGCGTGGCCCCGATGAAACCAGTGCTCACGCCCGAATTCGTCAGTACTCTCCAGGCCGCCGACGCCTTGGGCGTGAGCGTCAGCACTGTCAAACGCTGGGTTGAAGAAGGTATCTTACCGGCCCAAAAAACCGCCGGCGGACACCGTAAGCTGCTCTTGGCCGACGTCGTCGAACTCGCCCGACAGGGCAAAGTCCCGTCCCGCGATTTAGCTACCCTCAAGTTGCAGTTTTCGAAGCATGGACCTCCCGACGCCGCCGCGCTCGAACAGCACCTCTACCTTGCCATGCTGCAGGGCGATGCGGCTGCCGTCCGTGCGGTACTGCACGGCACCTATCAGGCCGGCATGCCCATCGAGACGCTCGCCGACCTAGTGATCGCGCCCGCCATGCACAAGATCGGCGTGGATTGGGAAAGTGGTAAGATTGACGTGATGCATGAGCACCGCGCGTCGCAAATCTGTGCAGCTGCACTATTCGAACTCAAAGCCGTGCTCGAAGCCCGCTCGAGTCGCAATCGGCCGATCGCCGTGGGCGGAATGCTTGAGGGCGATTATTCCGTCTTGCCCTCGCTGCTGGCGCAAATGGTGTTGCTCGACTCCGGTTGGGAGGCAGTGAACCTCGGCCCGACCACGCCGCTGGCGAGTTTCCGGTTAGCGCTCGACGAACTAAAACCGCGACTGCTCTGGATCTCGCTTTCCCACCTGCCCGATCAAGAGACACTGATTCGCGATTATCGCCAACTCTACCATGCTGCCGAACAAGCCCGCGTTGCCGTGGTGATCGGCGGCCGCGCCCTGGGTGAATCGCTACGGTCCTCGATCCCCTATACATCCTACGGCGATTCGCTGAGCCACCTCGCTGCATTCGCTCGCACGCTCCACCCCCGCCCCCGCCGCCCCCGCCGAGGCCGCCCACCGGGAACGTAGGCGCAGCCCCCTCGTGCCACTCGAAAGACGAGCAGGGCGTGTTGTTAAGGCGATCGGCAGTGAGAGGATTACCTGCCGCCAGCGCGTATTGGCCTGAGCGTGATGTCGAATTTGGGGAGCGATGGCGACCGTTCGAGCCGAACGTCTAGTCGCTTCATTGCTTTCTTGGGTACGATGACCCCAGTCAGATATTTTCCCTCGGCTCGCGCGACGACTGGGTGTGAGAGCGCCCAGGACGCCGGCGTAACGCGGCTTGCGGCACGTCGTCAGGCGGGACGAATCGAGCCCCTCACGACGGAACAGCTCGCCGAGTTGGCCGAATGCTCCGCCTCGGCCTGTATCCGCAGCTTGTGCGCCGCCTCGAACCGCCGCCGGCATGCTTTCTCCAGCACTTTCTGCGAACCGACCGAGCCATTTTGTTCCTGCCTGTCATGTTGATCCATCACGAACAACCTCCTGGCCCTCCACAATAATAAAAAGACTGGCAGTTGTCTCAGCTAGATTGGCACAGAGGGACGTACGACCGGGCGAAGCGGTGGCCGGAGAGTTGCGGGAGAACTGCAAAGTCATGAATGGTCCTCGCTTCCAGTGAAGCGAGAGCATGGCTTGCGTCCCAAATCGCTTAAAACTTTCCGAGATCGCCTCACTGGCCGATGGTGGTGCCTGCTATGCCAAACACCGAGAGAACGGACTTTGCAGTTCTCCTGGTCGGCTGGCGATGGCATTCATAAACCGGACGCCTGGCACACCGGCGTCGTCACCAAAGTACGGGCCGGGTAATTGCATCATGCAATAAATTGTTAAGAGCTTGCCGGAAATGCAACGCCCGTCGCTGCCACAGTTACAACAAGCTATCCAGCAGCAGCCGCAATTTCCGCATTTCGGCGCGGTGGTCGAAGCCTTCGAGTGGTGTCATATGCACGGACAGGGCGCGGTCGTAGTTCACTCGCTGCAATTGTTGGATCAGCTTGCCGTAATCGACTTCGCCCTGGCCGACGCGGACATGCAGCTTTTGCTTGGTCGTGTCACGGAGGTGCACGTGGTGTACGTGCTTCATCACTTTGTCGATGCTACCACCTTGATGCGGGCCGGTAATGTAATGGCTGGGGTCGAGGCAGAGCCGTAGGCCCTTCACGTTGTCGCACAACACCACCGCCGTGTCGGGGTCTTGCGTCATGCAGCCGATGGTCGTTTTCATGGCGACCACCGCCCCTTCGAGCGAAGCGATTTCGACCAGTTTGCGCAGCCGTTCGATCTCTTCATTAAAGGGTGTGCCCAGCTCGGCAGCCGGGATTAGGAGTGTTACCACCTTGATCGCCTTGGCCAGCCGACAGCAGGCAGCAAAGTGGGGGTAATACAGTTCGCGGTCGGGACCCAGTTCAATCGACAGTGCAGCGATATCCAGCCGATGGGTGTCGCGCGAGAAATGCACGCTCCGCTCCAGGTCGGCATGCACGTCGGCCGGTTTGAGCCATGTGCCGCTCTCGTGGATCGGAATTTCGATCGACGTGAAGCCGAGGTCGACCATCGCCTCGAGCACATCTTGCGGCGAGAGATCCGGAAAGCATTCAGTCGAAGCGCTAACAAACACCTGGTTGCTCCTTCAAGGGAGGTGGGCAGGTGAGTAGGCGGGCAGGTGGGTAAGGGAGGAGACAGCCCACAAGAACGTCTACTAACTTACTCACCTATTCACTTACTCACCGAGGTCAAGGCTTTCGATCCGGCGAAAACCATTCCATGCCAACGAGCGTGTACTTTAGCGGCTTTCGGCGGTTGGTGGCAACACCCGCAAACGGATGGTCGAGTGGGCGATTCGCAGCCGTTTCTGCACCGGCTGCCGCATTTTTGGGCGCACCGCGTGGTTGGGGGCCGGTTGTCTGAAATCCTGTAGGCCCTAAAATATCGCTCAGCCGCGGGCCCGTCGGTGCGATCGATCTTCGCGCTGCTAGCAGCCGGCGGACCAGGGAGACCATCGCAACATGTCCGAAGAAGCATCCCGTCCAGCACCCGCCGCCACAACCATCCAACCCGCCGCCGGCAATCCGCCGCCGCAAATCATCCTGCAACAAAGCATGTTTGGCTGGCTGGGAAAATTGCTGCTCACCTTGCTGGGCATCGCGGTGTTGGTGATCATTGGCTTGGTGACGAGCTACCGCAGCTACTTTAACGCGGCCGACAAGCCACAAGAGCACTTCCACTCGCTCTCGCGCCACGCCACCAAGAAGATCGCCATCATCAGCGTGCAAGGCGCGATCCTCGAAGGCGATGGCTTCGTCAAACGCCAGATCGATGCGGTCCAAGAAGACAAGAATGTGGTCGCCGTGGTGCTCCGCGTCGACTCGCCCGGCGGCACCGTCACGGGCAGCGATTTCATCTACCATCACCTTCGCCAGCTCCGCGAAGGACGTAAGTTGCCGTTGGTGGTGAGTATGGGTAGCCTCTGCGCGAGCGGCGGCTACTACGTAGCGATGGCAGTCGGCGACGAAGAGAATTCGATCTACGCCGAGCCGACCACCTGGACCGGTTCGATCGGCGTCGTGATTCCACACTACGACCTCTCGGGATTGCTTGGCCGTTGGAACGTGAAGGACGATTCGATTGTGAGCGGGCCGCTCAAAACAATGGGTAGCCCCACCCAGCCGATGACCGACAAAGAACGCAAAGTGCTGCAAGCGCTGGTCGACCAGAGCTTCGCCGGCTTCAAAGAGATTGTGATCAGCGGCCGGCCCAAGTTCCGCGACGACCCTGCCGCACTCGATGCAGCCGCCACCGGCCAAATCTTCACTGCCAAGCAGGCGTTGGAGCGAGGGTTGGTTGATCGGCTCGGCTTCATCGAAAGCGCGATCAGCCGAGCGGCCGAACTGGCAGGCGTTTCGACCGACGATGTTCGCTGTGTCCAGTTCAGACCACCGACAACGTTTGTTGGCGAATTGCTTGGCGCCCAAGCGGCCAGTAGCGGCCTGCAGGTTGTCGACACCTCGGCATTGGTCGAACTCACCGCGCCGAAAGCCTACTACTTATGGACTTGGCTGCCCTCGATTTTGTCGAATAGCCAGGGGAAATAGTGTCAGCTCCAGACGGGTGCTTATCTGCTCAAAGACATTCCGCGTGCCTCATCTGCTCAACGCTTTCGACGACTCGCTTGCGACTTGGCTCTCAGCCCAAGGGCAGGGTGCGTACCGCGCCAAGCAGATTCGCCATTGGTTGTTTGCACGGCGGGCCGGCGATTTTGCCGAGATGACCGACCTCGGTCAAACGCTGCGCAACGAACTGGCCGCCGAGTTTACACTTTGGACTACCAGCGTCGTCCGCCATACCCGGGCCGAGGATGGCACCGAAAAACTGTTGCTGGCACTGGCCGATGGTGGGCAGATCGAGTGTGTGCTATTGCGCGACGAAGTCCGCCGCACAATCTGTATCAGTACGCAAGTTGGCTGCGGCATGGGCTGCGTTTTCTGCGCCAGTGGCCTCGATGGCTTGGATCGCAATCTGACCACCGGCGAAATTGTCGAGCAGATGCTGCGATTGCAGCGGCTCTTGAAGCCCGACGAGCGGCTGAGCCACATCGTCGTCATGGGCATGGGCGAACCACTGGCGAATCTCGACAATCTGCTGCCCGCCCTCGACGAAGTCAGCCGCGAGGAGGGCCTCGGCATTAGTGCCCGGCGAATTACGATTTCGACGGTCGGCCTGCCCAAGCCAATCCGCCGCTTGGCCGAGGCTGGGGCGCGCTATCGCTTGGCGGTCTCGTTGCACGCACCCAACGAAGCCCTCCGCCGACAGATTGTCCCCGTGGGTGATAAAACTTCGCTCGCCGAGATTCTGGCCGAAGCCGACCACTACTTCGACCTCTCCGGCCGGCAACTTACGTTCGAATACGTGCTGCTTGCCGGCATCAACGACAGCCCCGAACACGCCCACGAGCTGGCTCGTTTGTTGGGCCACCGCACGGCGCTGGTGAACGTGATTCCCTTCAACCCTGTTTCGGGCCTGCCTTACCGCACCCCCAGCACGGTCGCGCAACAAACCTTCCGCCGCATCCTGGAAAATTACGGGCTGGCGATCCGCTTCCGCCACAAAAAGGGCGACGCCATCGACGCCGCCTGCGGGCAATTGCGGCGGAGAACGAGCCAACAGTTGGGCCTCTGCAGTGATTGATTCGATGGCCTTACTTCTCGACAATCAGAATCTGCTCGATGCCGATGGATTTGATCGGCGCATTCTTGAGCACGCTATTGACGACTTGCTTGAGCCGGGCCCGCAGCGTGCCGAGGTTTGCTTCTGCCAGCTCTTCGTCGGTTGTCTGACGAATGGCGACCAGCGTTTCAGCCCGCAAGTGGTAGCCATCGGCCTTCAGTTGCTTCTCAATGGCGGGAATGCGGTACTGCGGCACAGTGCCAAACAATTGCAGTTCGATTTCGATAATCGTGTTCGTCGCCGAGTCACGCGGGATGGTTGTGCGAAACTGGCCTAAGTCGATCTCGTGCGATTGGTTGCGGAGCGAGTCATTCCGCACCTGTTTGACCAGCGCGGCCGAATCGTAGCAACCACCGGAGAGCATCAGGCTCGCAGTCGAAACGACCAGCCAGATTGTGCTCGCTCGCAACATATATTTCCCTGCTCGATCGAGTTGCCGGCTGGATCGAAAAATTCGGCGGAACCGCACCTGCAGGTCGCCTCCCACAAGCTGGTACCAAGCCCGTGGAACTATAGGTCACAATCCACACTGCGCGGGCCGTGATTTCAGCCTATGATTGTCGGGACGGACTGAATATTGACGGCTCCCCAATGGCACTAGCGTCCAAGCGAGGCAGGGCAATTCGCATGGTCTACCGACTTTCGATTCTGTGCTCTACTCTCTGTGCGGGCCTACTCGTGGTTGCGCTCGCCGGATGCGAATCGAAGTCTACTTATGCCTTCGACGAGCTCGACTCAACCCCCGCCCAGGACGAGCTGATCGAGTTCTCGCTCGGCAACTATAAGATCCCGATCCCGCTGACCCACAACTTCGGCCCGACCGCAGCGCCTAAACGCAACCGCCTCGAATTCTCCTTCGAACTCTATGCTCTGATTGCCCGCGATTACCAGTCGCAGCTCGCCAGCCTGTGGCACCGGCACGAAGGCAAAATTCGGGATCACGTGATTCAGGCTTGCCGCAACGCCAAGCTGGAAGAACTGGAAGAACCCGAGCTGTCGAAGCTCAAATCGCACCTCAACGATGCCATCCAAGCCGAGCTCGGGGCAAATAGTATCCGTCGGCTGCTGGTCTCGGAAGTGGTCCTGAGCAAACTCTAATGAAAACCAACATGTCCAAGGCATTACTCTGCTCGACCCATCCGCTGACGTTCGCGAGAGGCTGCCTCGCGTTCCTTCTGATAGTAGCCGCCGCCTCCCCAGGCCACGCTTCGGGAGGCGGCCCAGCGCAGGCCAAGCCAGCCGACTCCCTCGAAGTGAGTGCCCCTTCTGATGCGGGGGATCGCAATATTCGCATCGGCGAGTTCCAGGTGCGCACATCGATCAGTGTGCTCTCCCGCAAAGACACGGTCTCGTTTATCCTCCATGTCATCGTCAAAGACGCAGAATTCAAAACCTTTGAACGCCTCTATCACAACCGCAAGATCAAGGTCCGCGATCAAATTGTGATTGCCACGCGGATGGTGCCGATCGAGGACTACGACGACCCCAGGCTCGAACAATTCCGCCGCCGCATTCTGTTGCGGCTGCGTCGTTCGCTGCCCGAGTTGCCGATCGAAGAGGTCCAGCTTAGCGATTTCTCGCTCGCCGTCGAAGCGACCTGATCGCCAGCGAGCCATTCCGCTAGCAGCCGCCATCGCGGTGCCACCATCCCGTAGAGTTTTACCAACCGTCATGGTCGCCTGCCCGTTGCACTGTCTTCGGCAAGATGGAACGGCTGCCTTGGGCGGACTAATCGCTTTGCGCAGCATGTCCGATAAACTAGGCGATCACGGACGATCTTAACATCCTTCTGCGTGGACCCAGCATGCGCAGCATCCTCGCTCTCGGGGCGTTCCTAGTGGTCTCGACTTTTGCGGCGTTGCCATCGCGCGGCGGCGAACCGACCATTGCCGAGCAATTAGCCGAATTTCGTGCCCGTATCGAATCGCTCGAGCGCGAGAATGCCGAACTTCGGCAATCGCCGAGTCCGCCATCCGGTGAACCGCCGACGTTCGCCGGCCCCGCGCTCGACCGTGCGACCGATCTTGAACTTCGGCTCGCAGAGTTAGAGGCACAATATGCCGTGACAGGCGCTAGGGAGTTGCCCGCTGACGCCACCTGCGAGTCGGCCGGCCATGTGATCGGCAGTGACCTCGGCATGACTGCTTCGTGGAACCACGGTTTCGAAGTTGCCACCAAGAGCCGCGATTTTCGCGTCCACATTGGCGGGCGCACCCAGTTCGACGTCGGCTGGTTCGATGCCGACTCGTCTGTCCAAGACAACCTCAACAATCCCTACGAAGACGGAGCCGATTTCCGCCGCGCCCGGCTCCGTGTCGATGGCACGATGTACGACTTCATCGAGTGGGCCACCGAATACGACTTTGTCAATGCAGTTCGCATTGATGGCGTCGACCGGGCCATTACCGCGCCGACCGATCTGTGGGTTACCTTCAACGACATGCCGCTGGGAAATGTGCGGATCGGCAACCAGAAGCCAGCGATCGGATTCGAGCACTTGGTCAGTAGCCGCTTCCTGCCCTTTATGGAGCGCTCGTACAACCAAGACACGTTCTATGGCGGCACCTTTAATGGCTTCTGGCCGGGAATCAGTTTCTTCGACAACTATAGCTACGACGACAATGGCAGTTGGAACTTTGGCGTGTTCAAGCCGACCGACAATGTTTTCTCCGCCAGCGCCCAGGATAACGACTACGCCGTGGTCGGCAGGCTGACCAAATTGTTGTGGTATGAAGGCGAAGGGAAGAGCCTGTTTCATGTGGGCGTATCGGGCATGCAGCAGACGACGGTTGCCGATCGCACGATCTTCCGCACCCGCGACGCCATTCGCACTGGGCTGGCAACCAGTTGGCCCGTGCCGGCCTCCACCGGCACCGTTGCCGGCGACGATATGCAATGGCTCAATGGCGAGTTAGCCGCGGTGAGCGGACCATTCACGTTTCAGGCCGAGTACTTGGCCAGCTACTTGCACGATGCCGCGCCGCTGGTCGGCAATGTCGTCCAGCCAAGCGTCGGCGACGTGTTCTATCACGGCGGCTACGTGCAGTTGCTCTATTTTCTTACGGACGATCACAACAGCTACGACAAGCTGACGGGGGTCTTCACCCGCGTGACGCCCCAGGAGAACTTTTTTGTCGCCCGCGACAAATACGACCATGCCACCGGTTACGGCAGCGGCGCGTGGCAAATCGGCGTCCGTTACAACTACCTCGACCTCAACGACAACAACCTCGACGGCGGCATCCTCCACAACGGCACCCTGGGCCTCAACTGGTTCCTCAACCCCAACTTGAAGTTCCAGTTCAACTACATGGCCACCTACCGCGACGCCCCGCTCGCCGGCGACCTGGGCGATGGCTGGATCAACGGTTGGGGAACCCGCATGGCCATTGATTTCTAAGCGCCCGCGGCTACCTGCTCTGGGTCGACGCGGGTGTTGGGCCTAGGATCAGCACTTGCTCAGCCACTAGCGGCGGAGGCGGAAAATCGACGCTGGGCGCCATTTCTGCTGGTTCGCACTTAGCCGTGCAATCGGGGCAGAGGTCTTCGACGACCCATTTGAAACTCGGCACCTTGACCGTCGTCACGCCGCGCATCAGCTTCTTCTTGGTATAGATCTGTGCTCCGCAACCGGGTAGCCAATCGTACCAAACGTGTTTCTTCGGTTCGCTGCTAATCCCTTGGGAGGCCTTGTCGCTGCAGGTATCGCACACCGGGTCGCAGTGTTTTTCGCCCCAGTCGCTCGGCAGGGGCACGCAAAAAACTTCACTCTTGCAGCCCCAGCAAAAGACCTCGACTTTTTTCTCTTCCGTCACCAGTCGGCAAACCTTTTGGCACGGCTGCAGACAGCCGCAATGAGCGCAGCAGCATCCCTCGTCGCCCGCCAGCGACTGAGCGGCGAACATCGCAAATAACAGGCCTGCCAGCGCGAATCGCACGACGACATTTTTCATGGAGCAGCCCTCCGCCAGCGTTAGAAGTTGTAGTCCATCCGCATGCCGATGATGTCGGCTTGTGTTTGGCCGAACACCGTCTCCGCGGTTGTAAAGGGGTGGATCCAGTCGAACATCACCCGAATGCGGTCGCTCCAATACCAGTTGAAGCCAAACGTAAAATCGTTGTACTGCCCCGCGCCATATTCGTTGAGCGAAAGATTCGACCAGCGCCCTTTGATTTCCCACGCCCCTGGTCCCCAGCCGCCCGGGGTCAGGAAGAAGTTTGAGTACGGCTGACTCCGGGTGAACTGCGCGCCGTGTTGCCCGAAGCGATCGTAAATGCGATTCTCACCGGTGAGAAAATAGCTGCCGTGCAAGTAGCCGCCCCAGCTAAGTGTGTTGCCACCCACCTCGAGATCGACGTTCGTCAGGAACCACTCGCTCTGCACCGTGAGCGGCCCCCACACCGTCGCCAATTCCAGGTTGGCCGACGTATGCGTCTTGGCGGGCATCGGGCCGGTGTCGATCAAGAATGGCCCTTCGTGGATTTGCGGCCGCGCGCGGAACCGCACCAAGTCGTCTTGGTCCAGCGTATGCAAGATGCCGATGCCGGTATGAAACAGATAACGCCCGTTCGACGGCTCGTCGTAGTACAGCAGATGAGTCAATCGACCGCTGAAACGCTGCCCTTGGTTGTCGTCGATCCGCTCTTTGAGCGACTCACTCACGCTGTCGGCAAAGAAGCCTGTCGTCCAAGTCGTGTTCAAGTCAGCGCTCGCGCCGTAAAACGCGAAGCCGATCTCGCGGTCTCCTGTGAAAATACCTTGCGTGGGGATCGAACGCTCGAGAAACACATTGTTCGTGTCGTTGGTAACTTGCTCCAAACCGAAGGGGACAAAAAAATTGCCAATCCGCGCCTTGCGAAATACATACGGCAACTCTTTCATCGTCAGGTAAGCATCTTTGATGTCGGTCACCGGCGTGTTAACTCCGTTGCCGCTCTCCGGTTCAACATCAATCTGAAGGCGGAAATCGTAAACGCCATAGCCTTCACCATCGGCCAGCAACCGCAAGCGACGAAACTCGATGTAATTGAATTCCGGGATCGTCGGCGACGCATCGGCCCAATTGATCGAATCAAGCTGCATGTGACCCCCCAGCTTGACAGTCCATTTATCAGCAGAGAGGTCGGTCCAGGTGATCTCGGGTACTTGCTCCGCTGCAGATTTCGTTTCTGCTGAGGGCTTGGCGAGGCTCTTTTCCAGCGCCTCGAGCCGCTGCATGATGGCGTCGAGGTCGGCTGCGTTGCGGGGCTCGGCCGCCGGGGCAGCTATTGTCGGAGCCGCAGCCTGCGTCGCGTTGCCCGCGGGCAATGTTTCTGTTTGAGTGCTGTTCGCCGCCATGACGGCAACCGCCGGCAATCGCGTCGGCATGGCCGCCGTCGGTGCGAGCGCTTGGCTCGGGGCAATGAAAGACGGCCCGCTCGCTTCGGCCGGCAGTTCACTAGCTGCCGACGACTCAACCGGCGCCGGCCACGGCGACGACTCGCCCGCGGCGCGTACCGATGCTGGCCAACAGCTGACTAGCAGCGCGGCCGCCACGGCGACCTCGATTGGTCGCCGCTGATTCCAGATATTCATTCGCCTTCGCTTGATTCGCCTCATTGCGGACCAGCAAGCCCTTCCTTCGTGCTCTCAGTGGTCATCACCGCAGGCCGGGCGCGGAGAGAAGTGCGGATATCCTCGCTAGCAACCGAAGCTGCTCGTTGGCGACGCTTGGTACGCTCTCCCGGCTCAGCTCCGCGGTCCCACTCGAGGCGACTCGTCATGGGCGCCGGATCTCGGATCCAATCTGGTATCGACCGCGAACAAGCGGCACAATCAAAATATCCGCTATAATCGGTACAGGTTGTCGCGCCGGTAGCCGCTCACTGCTAGCAGCGCGGGGGTTATGGCTCCGCTATCGCCAAGGGCAGAGCCGTTCCATCTGGTCCAACTTCCCCAACGTTTGACGTAAGTCCTTGCGCCGCAACGCGCGGTGGACCTTGAACGCGGCATCCATCACCTGCGTGGCAACATTTTCCGTCTCTGCGGCGATTGGTTCAAACATCCGCCGCTCCCTCTTCGTGGTGCCGTCGTGTCGTCGTGGTTCTTTCCCCCATCGTGGCTAGGTATTTTACCACGACGGCACCACGGCACGACGAAATTTCAAAATCGCGCGCCTCGCAAGCTCGGCGGCGAAGAGTTAAAGGGTCAAAGGAAGAAAGGATAAAGGGCGAGCTCAACGCCTTCTCCGCACCATCATTCCCAAGCTAGCCAACACTCCCAACAGCCCCGTACTTGGCTCAGGGATACTTGCGACGCGAAAACCAATGAGGTTGAACAAGCTGGTCGGGTTGACGTAGATGCGGTCCGTCGCGCGCAAGCTGTCGGAGACGTCGCCCCAGCTGCCGCCGCGAATCCCGCGAACAGACGAACTGGAGCCGTTCATCAGGTCAACACTAGTCTCTTCCCATTCATAGACATTGCCCCCCCTGACCGGCCGTACCATGGGGACTCAGCACGCCCACGTCGGTAATGTCGTTGGGTTGAGGATTTGAGCCACCATCGAAGAACACGGCATCGAACGTCGTATCGCCCGCGAAGTCGATCCCGTCCGGCACGCTGTTGCTGCCCGTGGGATAGTCGAAGTAGACACCGCCGCTCGGGTCGAAGTAGGCCGCCTTGTACCATTCGTCGACGCTGGGCAGAAAGTATTTCGCCTGGCTGTTAGAGTGTCGGCCTGGTGAGCTTCTTCCGCACTACATTTCGCAGCCCTCAAAACGCGAAAAATACCTTATTTTCTAGGGTGAGCCGCCGCCAGCGGGTCATCGCACCGGGTCGATCAATCGACCTCTGTCGTCCCGGATCGACCGGAAATGTAGTGCCAGGTCAGAATGGTGGTGCAAGGCCCTTGGCCGGACACCTGGAAACGTCCGGCCGGGGCGATCTCTTGAGCAGCTCGTCGCCGCCGCGCCCGGAGCGTGACTTGACAAGATGTAAGTTTTATCTTACACTTAACTTGCATGGAAGCCAAACCTCAGACCGTTCGCGTGTACGAGACCCAGCAGGGAACACGCCTGTTCGATAACTGGCTCCGCAGTCTTCGTGACTCAAGGGCGAGACAACGGGTCCGCACGAGAATCAACCGTCTGAGGCTCGGAAACTTTGGTGACTACAAAGCGGTTGGAGATGGCGTCTGCGAATTACGCATCGATTACGGCCCTGGCTATCGCGTCTACTATGGTCGCGACGGTGAAAGTATTGTCATCTTGCTAATCGGAGGTGACAAGCGCACTCAGGACCGCGACATCGAAACTGCGAAAGAATATTGGGCAGATTATCAAGCCCGAGAGTCGGAGGATAATCATGGCACGAGCTAGAAATTACGAAGAGACACTCGCTGAAGACCTCGCCGATCCTGTCGAGGCCGCCGCCTATCTTACGGCCTGCTACGAAGATGGCCCAGAAGTGTTTCGGCTCGGTCTCCGGGATGTTGCCAAAGCTCGCGGCGGCATCTCGAAACTGGCAGACGAAACGAACCTAGCACGCGAGCACCTCTACCAGATCATGTCTGAAGAGGGCAATCCGACCTTTCATAGCCTCTCCACGGTTCTTGAGGCGCTCGGCGTGCATCTTCAGTTCGTAGCGTCAGAACCTCTCAAATCCGCCTAATCTGGGACGGTACAAGCGTTTGCCGGACCACATTCAGGGCGGTTCGTCATTGGCGCGCAAAAATGCGGCCGCGCCTTTCGCGCTTCGCTACTCACCACGGCCACCTCACGCATTATTCGCCCACCGGTATAAGACCGGTGCGCAGGATCACCGGGTAGTCCCTGAGCCTGGCACGGTCGGCAAAGCTTGCTCACCGCGCACCTGGCCGATTCTGGCCAAACAGGACTGCTTTTCACTCACTGGCAGACTTGCCGATTCAGGGATACTTGCGACGCGAAAACTAGGTTGTTGTTCTCGTTCGTCGCACTTGTCGTTGTTCCGGTTCGACGAGAGCAAGTTGTTGGAGTTGTTGTTCCAGTTGCCCCCGCGAACGCATTGGCCGAAGGCCTCCCCTCACCGTAGCCTGGGGCAAGCACAGCGCCGCCCCAGGTACTCCAACTGTTGGGAGAGTCGGGGTAACGTCAGGCAACCGATTTTGTCAGCGTTGTCTGCTCACCGCGAAAGTTCGCGTGCAGCGAGCTCCAGTCAATCACCAGGTTGCCGCCCGATGCTTCGTGTTGCTTGGCCCAGTTCATCAGCAAATCGAGACACGCGTGATCGATGTATTCCAGTCGCTCGAAGTCGACATGCAGCTCTGCGTTGGCGGGCACTTCATCGAGCGTCGCGGCCAATCGCGGTAGTCGCAGGAACGTCGCTGCCCCGTCGAGCTTGAGCACCGCCCGATGAGTCCGCTCGTCGTAATCAAGATCCGTCCCCAGATGCGAAAACGTCAGCAGCAGTTTTCCCGCCGACAGACCGATGCCGATCAACACGCCGGTCAGCAGATCGGTCGCCACAATGCCAATCATCGTGGCGAGATAAATCACAACCTCGCCCCAACCGTACTTCTGCAGTTCCTTAAGCTGTTTGAGATTCACCAGCTTGTAACCAGTGTAGACGAGCACGGCCGCCAGGCTCGCCACTGGGATCGACCGCAACACGGTCCCCAAAAACACAACAAACACCAACAGCCACAATCCGTGCAAGATGGCCGACGCCCGTGTGGTGCCGCCCGCTTGCACGTTCGCCGCGCTACGCACAATCACGCCCGTCATCGGCAGCGCGCCGAGCATGCCACACACCGTGTTGCCCACCCCCTGAGCCCACAGTTCGCGATCGTACTGTGTACGAGGTCCGCTGTGCATCTGATCGACCGCCGACGCGCACAACAGGGTTTCGGCGCTGGCGATAAGCGCCACAATCAGCGCCGCCCCCAGCAACCCGCCCCAAGAAGTTTCTTGCAAGACTGTGAGCGACGGCAGATTCACGGCTGAGAGCAAACTATCCGGCACCTCGACAAACAGCACTGGCAGGCTCCACGCGAAGGCGAGCCCCGTGGCAATCACAATCGCAACCAGCGGCGCCGGCACCGCCTTCAACCGCTTCGGAACAAAGCCCTGCCAAAGCACCAACACAAGGATCGTCAGAATGCCAATTTTTGCCGCCCAGCGGTGGCTTTTGAGCGAATCCGCCAGGCCCAGCAAACTATCTGCCGCCAACTTTTGTTTTTCGAGCCAAGTCACAACATCCAGCGCCCGCAGCCGATCCAGTGCTGCCTCGCTCTCAGCCAGCGCCGCCGCCGCCGCTCGAGGCGGTTCTCCCTGGTTGGTCTTGGCGATGTGATTCTCGCCAATCTGCTCCACAAGCCCTCGCAACTGAGCAGTGATCCGCTCCTGCGCCGCGATGAACGCCGTCACCGTGTGCGGCGCCAGGCTAAACTCAGCATCGGCGTTGTCGGGTATCACGGCCGCCATCGTGTCGCGCAACTTTTCCTGTCGTTCGTGGATGATCGCGACTTGCTTCAAGTAACGCGTCCGTCGTTCGCGCTGCTCGGGCGTACTTGGCTCGGGCCACGGCAGCCCCTTCGCCACCACCGCCGGAATCGTCATCAAATTCTGGATGCCGTTTTCCTTCGGCTTGTCGTCGACCATCACATGGAATTGGCTCGCTAGAATCAATACGCCAATTCCCGCCAGCATGCCCTTGATCACCGCCGGCGAGACGGCTCGGAACCACTGCCCCAGCTTGAACACACCCGCGATGATCTGAAACACGCCCGCCAGCAGCACGATCGCCCCTAGTGACTCCAAGCCATACTTCTGCACGATTTCATACACGATCACCGTCAGTCCGGCTGCCGGGCCGCTGACCTGCAACGGCGAACCGGCCAGCACGCCTACCACCAGCCCGCCCACGATGCCTGTGATCAGCCCTGCCGCGACTGGCACACCCGATGCAATCGCGATGCCCATACACAGCGGCAGCGCTACTAGAAACACCGCCACGCTCGGTAACAAATCGGCCCGCAGCGGCGCAACCAACTTTTTCACTAGCGATTCTTCGCCAGACTCGACACCATGTCCTGCTTTGCTCATTTGTCGCTTGCCTTCCTAAAGCCGATTCAATCAGGCCGCCCAGGGGCAGCGCGAAACTTGTCGTCGTTGTTCTGCTTTGCCGTGGTGGTTGTGGCCCCGTCTGACCCGTCAGACCACGTATTTTTCATCCGCGGTCAAGTCCATCATGTTGACAAACTGCCGCGCCGCACCGTCCAGTTCGAACGTTTCACCCGTTTCAAACCGGTAATACCAGCCGTGGATGTCGAGCTGGCCTTGCGCTTCGGCCTCGGCCACCGCAGGGTAGGACCGCAGATTTGCCAGTTGCACAATCACGTTGCACTTGGTTGCCGTCGTTAGCAAATCTTCGTGTGGGTCGATGCCCTCGCCATCGATCGGCAAGTCGGCTACCTCCTTGAGCGTCTGCTGGGCGTGCGATAACCATTGCTTCACCGCCGGCAGTGTTGCGACCGATTCTGGATTCAAGAGGGCTAGCATCGCTCCGCAGTGGGAGTGCCCGCAGATGACGATTTCCTCCACCTTCAGTACCTGCACCGCGTACTCGATCGTGGCGGCCTCGCCGCTTTGCGCCGCCTCCGACCACGAAGGTACTAGATTGCCCGTGTTCCGCAGTACGAATAATTCGCCCGGCTCTGTTTGGGTCAGCAATTCTGGCACAATCCGCGAATCGCTACAGGTGACGAACAACGTCTTTGGCTGCTGACCCTCGGCCAGCCGCTCAAACCGATGCCACACTTTCGGAAACACCTTGTGTTGAAAAATCTGAAGTCCCTGCAAAAGTCGTCGCATGACTGTCGCTCCGTTGTCTATCTTGTGATTCGCCCGACTACGCTGCCCGTTTGACCAACCAGTCGGAATCACTACCATTTCAAAAGTGCAAGCCCACACGCTCAGTCAACCATTGCCGGAGGAGTGACAACTACCTGCCACGCGAGACTTCAGCAATTCGTCGATCAGACCAGTTGCTACAGGTCGCCAATCGTGGCGCAAAGTATCGCCTGGCACAAACTGAACGTGATACAAGACCGGAGGGGGTCTGCGATCAACACGTCATCGGAGCCAGCAAGCCATTTGGCAAACGATGGCCGTCGAGGCGAAACGATTCAGAAGAATGGTCGCGGCCCAGCCGCGCCTGAATCGAAGAACTAAAGACGATCGCCACTCGGCGACCATTCAGACAAGTATCGTGCGGATTGACCACTCGCGTCGTCAGTAAAACATCTTCGACGCGTTCTTTCGAGCCGTTGATCTCGCTCAATTCGTTGCTGCGAATCGTGGGCACGATCAACACGAACATGGCCAGCAACGTCAATGCCCAGGCCTGGTCCGTCACCCGCACCCGCCGCAGTCGGGAGCCTAATTCGTGTTGGTGACAGGTGGCTGGCATATTAATTCTCTCGGGGGCGTCGGCTCGCGGACATCGTCCTGGCAGCTTAGCGAACCCCACCAGTCGGGTCCAGAGTGGTCGGCAACCCGATTTAACGGTTGAATCGCTACCCTTCTACGCTCCCTATCGGCCGAAGTTCACTGGAAAATGGGAAAATCGAGGCTACCCAGGCCCCGCCATCTCTAGCCTACTGTATTTTCCACCGCTTCTCCAATCCCCCAACTTTGGCTGCCTGCCTTGTTCTTTACTTCTGCCATCTGCCCGCCCACTGCAGCTTGATAGCGCGCAATGGTGCTGCTTGATGCTCGCACAAAGGCCTGCGCTGCACCCTTCACAAAATCCTTTCTCAAACTTCACAAAACCATCTTCGGCTCCTCACCCAATCTTCACCGGGCAAGCCTAGCATGCTCCCTTCGCGAGGAGGGAACGCGATCGTCGTTAGCGGGCAGGGTATTCGCACCCACAACTATCTGGAAAGGATCATTGCATGAACTATCGTTCGCGTACGGCATTTACCCTGGTGGAACTGCTGGTCGTGATTGCCATCATCGGTGTGATGGTCGGTCTGTTGTTGCCCGCCGTTCAGGCGGCGCGGGAAGCCGCTCGGCGGATGAGTTGTAGTAACAATTTCAAGCAGCTCGGTTTGGGGTTGCACAACTATCATTCCAGTTACAATCAATTGCCGATGCACATGGGTGGGACGACCAACATGGTTACTGGTGGCCCGACGCTGCTTAACCCTGGTCACAACCGGCTTGAATTAAGTGCTTTGGTCGGTCTGACTCCGTTCATTGAACAGCAGGCGGTTTGGGAGCAGG
>JBGSUJ010000090.1:0-7562 GCA_041753435.1 Pirellulales bacterium
CCCGCTCTCTCACTTTGTCGCGCTTCTTGCCGGCCATACGCAGCAATATGCGCGATATCGATCGAGGGCGCAACTCCAACTAAACTGCGTAAATTACTCACTCCGCAACGCGCAAATCCCGTGCCGAACAGGATTGCAACATGGGCTAGTCCCCGGACGTCTTCTTCTGCAACAGCCAGTCGGCAAGTGTTGGCCACAGTTGGGCCAGGGCAAAGAGGAGTTTGGCTTTGCCGGGGACAACCAGCTCGGGGCGACGCGATTCGCACGCCCGCAGGATTTGCTGTGCCAGTCGCACGGGGTCGATCGCTTTCAAGCGCGCGCCACCGCCGGGGCGATTGGCAGATTCAGGCAGGTTCACCGTTTGATCGGCATAGCGATTCGAAGCCGGATCGGCATCGTTGCCATGTGCATGGCGCGCGATGGGGCCGGGGGAGACAAGCAACGTGTGAACGCCTTTCGGGCCGAGCTCCATCCGCAGTTGCTGAGCAAACGCGGAGAGCGGAAATTTGCTTGCCGGGTAAGCACCTAGGTAGCGCGGAGCGCATTTACCAGCGAGTGAGCCGATGAAAACCATGTGGCCGCGACTCTTGAGCAGGTCCGGCGTGAACGCTTGAGCAACACGCACTGCAGAGAGGAAATTGAGCTGCCACAACTCGTCGAATTGATCCGGGTCGGTCGAAATCGCGTCACCACGCATCGAACGGCCGGCGGTATGAGCTACGAAATCGACGCCGCCCCAGCGGTCGTGAATTGCGATCGCCAGGCGCTCGACCTCAGCTACATGGGTGATGTCGGCCTGGATGGCAAACACTTCGTCACCGGGCGCCGTGAATTCGGCAACCGTTTGATTGAGAACCGTTTGGCCGCGAGCGACGATCGCCACGCGGGCGCCACGGTCCAGCAGCACTTCGGCCAGCGAACGACCAAGCCCCGCAGAGCCACCCACGATCACCGCGCGTTTTCCCTGCCAGTAGGACATCAACACTTCCTATTGAGGCCTGTAAGCATGTGGACCACGACGGCACGACGGCACAACGAAAAAACCACTGCATTCGATCGTCGTGGTTTATTCTGGTTTGAAATTGGTGACCTTCCAATAGACTTCGGGGCCGGTACCATGAACGATGCGACGATAGCGAGCAGGATAGCCGTAAATCGGGTCGAACTCGGCGCGGGCGTCGACCGTGGCGCCAGCAAGAAGATTCATTTCGTGTTGCGGGTCGGTGGCAAGTTGCAGTTCGCGTTGAAGTTCTCCGAGCATACCGGGGACGGCCCAATAGTCCCAGGTTCGTCGTTCTTGGGGTGCCAGGCCATCACGCTGCATGGCCGTGACGACGCCCTCGCGGACTTCCACATGGACGACTCCCGGCTGGGCGCCCTCAATCGTGATGTCGATGTTGTAGCCTCGCGGGCCTTTTTCCGCCCAGAGTTTTTCAGCAGAGGCGAGGGTTTCAGGCGTCATCCGAGGAAGCCGCTCGACCTCGAACAAGCCGAGCGAAAAAGTGGTACCCAGGGCGAGCCCCACGAGTCCGACGACAACAATCACCAGAGGCGTAAACGGGATTGCCGGCCTGGTGTTGGCGCTTGCGTCGGCGGGGATCGAGTTGGACGGGGTCGGGGTACTCATCTTGGATTGGATCGAAAGGTGGTGGCGAGCAAGACTGGTAAGTCTATGCACCGGCCTAGCTTGTCGGAATCTCGCAGCCTTTGCAGGAAGTATGGTTGATGGTGGCCCGAACGATCAAGGCAAGTTGCGTGAGCATTACACAGCCGGGAGGCTCTTTGGATCGAAAAAACCGCCCATTCCCGCGACGTATTCCCATGAAGCAGAGGTTCGGCAACAATAGATGACCGCGTTCATGCTTTTGGAACAGGCGCCCTTTCCGGAGATAGCGACAGCCCCAGCGATGTATTCGCCCCAAGATATCCGCCGCCGTGCACGTACGAAGATCGTTGCCACGGTAGGCCCTGCCTCCAGTACCCATGAACAACTCGCCGCTTTGGCACAATCGGGCGTGGATGTTTTTCGCTTGAACATGGCTCATGCGGAGCCCGATGCGCAGCAGGCGCATGTCGATAATATTCGCCGTCTCAGTGAAGAACTGGGCGAGCCAATTGCGATTCTAGTCGATTTGGCTGGCCCAAAGATCCGGCTGGGCGAACTGCCTGAAGGACGCCTGTTTTGCGAAACAGGAGAAGAGTTTGTGTTCGTGGCGGGGACGGTGAGCAACTCGCCGCATGAACTTACTTCGACCTATGCTCCGCTCGTGAAAGAACTGTCGATCGGCGACCGTGTGATGCTGGCCGACGGCACGGTCAGCATGAAAGTCGAGCGGAAGGAGCCAGGCAAAGCGTTTGCACGGGTGGTCCAGCGAGGGACAATCCGTAGCCGGCAAGGCATCAATCTACCGGGAGCCAAACTGAGCGTGCCGGCGATTAGCGTCCTCGACCATCAGCATGCGATTTGGGCGGCACAGGCTGGGGTGGACTTTGTGAGTTTGAGCTTTGTGCGGGCACCGGACGAGGTGCGAGCGCTAAAAGATATTTTGAGATCGGCAGGGTCGAACGCCCGGGTGGTCGCCAAAATCGAGAAACGCGAGGCACTGGATCGGCTGGAAGAAATCGTACAAGTGGCCGATGCGGTGATGGTGGCCCGCGGCGATTTGGGGGTCGAGATTGATGTCGCCGAGATGCCAGTCGAACAAAAGCGGATCATTCGGATTTGCCAGCGCTATCAGCGACCGGTGATCATTGCCACCCAGATGCTCGATAGCATGCACGACTCGCCGCGGCCGACTCGGGCCGAGGTGACGGACGTGGCCAACGCGATTCTCGACGGGGCCGATGCGTGCATGCTTTCGGGCGAATCTGCCGTCGGCAATTTTCCACGCGAGACGGTCGAAATGATGAACCGGATTGCACTGGCAACGGAGGCCAGTGTTCAGGATCGTCGGCCCCGCGAGCCGGAGCCAAACCATTTTTCGGCAAACGTGCTCAATCCAATTACCCGAGCGGTCGTGCGCGGGGCTGGCGAGATGGCCTACGATCTAAAGGCAAAGCTGGTGGTGGTGGCGAGCCACTCCGGGCGAACGGCGCTCGCCGTGTCGCAGCATCGCAGCTTTGTGCCGACGGTGGGTGTCAGCCAATGCGATGAAACGCTCCGGCAAATGTGCTTGTATTGGGGCGTGACTCCACTGCGTGGGGCTCCCGCAAACGACGCGCAAGAACTGATCAAGTACACCGACGCCTGGGCCTGCCGCATAGGTTGCGCGAAGAAGGGCGATCGGATCGTGATTGTCGGCGGGTCGCATTTAACGGCCGGCGCGGCCCACGACGAAATGGCCGCCGGCGTACACGACGTAGTACTGGTACACGAAGTCGAAGGGGAGGCTTGACTGGCACCTACAGCTGGCAGCGGCAGAAAAACCTATCGGTGCTGGGTCGGCTTGCCGAAGTTGTTGCGATTTGCTGAGCGCGCCGCTGGTCTACGCGTGGGCGCCATGTTACGAGGAGCAGTCGCAACCGACTTTCGCTCCGATGGCGGCTGCTTCTCGACCTGCGGCTGCGATGCCACGCGCGGTGTTGCGGATGGACGGGGAGCTGCATCTCGCTTAGTAGCGGACAATGGTTGCTTTAGCACAGACGATTGCTTGAGCGTTGCGGCAGCGGCCAATTTGGCATCGGTGAAGTGTTCTTCCATCCGCATGAGATAGTGCATGCTACTGGTGGGGCCCGCGAAACCGAGCACACGCTTGTCGACATCAAAAAGCTGACTCTCGATCCGTCCCTGTTTAATATCAAACCGGACTTTGCCCTTCATCAGTTTCTGCACAAGTTGCGCTTCGATCTTGGAGTCGATCGGCGAAAGCACCTGATAATTGACTTCAATGGTGGCAATGCCGCTAGCAACGGATGTCAGTTCGTAGTGCCGGCGGGTTTGAATCGCCTTGGTACCGCCGCTGTCGACTTCGGCGGTGACATCGAACGGCTCATCCCAAGTGGCACCCACAGCGACCGGCTCGTCGGGGAGTCGGATGACTAGTTGTGCATCCTTATCAGCGGCAGGTTGACGGTGCTTGACGTTGTGGCTGATGATCTTGCCGCGAGGTGTCATGCGGACAACGCTGAGTGGGATGCCGACGGCACGGGCCGCGTCTTCGTAACCCGGCGGCGGAACTTTGTCGGTCTTGCTGTTGTACTCCACCGGAGCCCGGTCGGGCAGGCGGTTCACCATGTGAACGCTCTCGACCACGTTCATGAACTCAATCTCGCCCTGAGGGAGGACATCGATGACTTTCCAGGCCTTGACCGACTGGGTCTTTGTTTGAGCTTCCTGTGTGGTCTCGTCGATCGTGCTGCGGATGGCGGCGCGGTGGTCGATCGAGTAGCGGAGCACCGTACCCGTGCTGAGCTTGTAGCGGAGATCGTACTTGGTGTTATCGACGGCAGCGGCGGAGTCGGCTGCCGACGCGAAGTGGACCCCAAGAGCTAAGAGTATGGCAGCTGTGGCGAGTAAAACGAGTCGATCAGAGCGCTGGTGCGGCATGGTAGCTTCCTTGCTTTTTGCCGAGGAGGGAACGAGTTGTTGTTTTGGGAACCTAACCGCAAGCGAAGGTTTCGAGTTTAGTTTAACTTGAGTTGGCCGCCCCAGCCGAGCTTCTCACGGAGGGTGCGGTAGTAACTTTGGCCGGGAACTTCGACGGTTTGGAACATGGCAGTGGACCGCGCGATCCGCACCATGTCGTCGGGTTCTATCGTGCCCAGCACATGGCCGTCGACTATGAGCGATGTCCCTTCGTTGGGCTTGGGCACAGCGATCTCCAGTACGCGCTCGGCCGAATCGACCACCGGCCGGTTCGTCAACGTGTGGGGGCTGATCGGGGAGACCACAAACGCCTGCAGGTTGTTACGGAGGATGGGTCCGCCGGCCGACAGGTTGTGTGCGGTCGAGCCGATCGGCGTACTGACGATCAGGCCGTCGCAACTATAGGTAGTGACCAATTCGCCGTCAACGTAGAGCTGGATATCGAGTATGGCAAACGGGGCGCCTGCTAGCACCGAGGCCTCATTGAGGCCGAGTACGGTCGCAAGCGATTTGCCAGCACGTAGCTGTGTGCATTCAAGCATTAAATGCTTGTTGACAAGGTGATGGCCGGCAGCGATCTCGGGGAGGGCTGCTTCGAGTTGCTCCGGCTGCAATGCTGCCAGAAAGCCCAAACGGCCGAGATTGACTCCCAGGACAGGCTTCTGGTCGTGTCCCATCTGCCGTGCGGCGCGCAGAATCGAGCCATCACCGCCAAATACGATGACGAGGTCGGCTTGCGTCGTGTCGAGTTGGGACTCGAAGTCGAAGGAGATGCCCACGACAGGGAGGTGCTTTTCGATGATCGGCCGCAGTCGGTCAACAGTGGCCCTCATCTCAAGCCGGGAGCCGTCGGTGAGGATCAGCGTTGCAAGGGACATTCTACTTCCCCTGGACTCCGGAAACCGGAAAATGCGTAGTGATTGAAAAAGGAGAATGTCCCCTTTTGAAGGCGGCGGCTATACCCGCGGCGTTGAGGCCAAGATCGGCGAGCAAGTCGCCCCGCTCGCCATGTTCGACGTAATGATCGGGAATGCCCAGTCGGCAAACACGGCTGGTATCGACGCCGGACTCCGAAGCCGCTTCCAGCACCGCCGAGCCGAAGCCTCCCATCAAGGCCCCTTCCTCGACGGTGACGACGCAGGAAGTCTCACGGATCGCGCGGAGGATGGTATCTTCGTCAAGCGGTTTGAGAAAACGCGCGTTGATGACGCCTACTGAAAGGCCACCGCTGTGGAGAAGGTTGGCAGCTTCAAGACACGCTGGCAGAAGCGCTCCGCCGCAAACGATGGTGCCATCTTCACCCCAACAGAAAACTTCGCTCTTGCCGAACTCGATCGGTGAGCGCTCGCCCGGCAAGGTGGTAGCTGCGGCCTTTGGGTAGCGAATGGTGCAGGGGCCATCGTGGTGCAGTGCAAGATTCAGCATTTGCGGCAAATCCGCTTCGTCGCCCGGGACCATGACCGACAGATTTGGGAAGACGCGCAAGTAGGCAAGATCGAATACGCCGTGGTGGGTCGGGCCGTCGGCGCCAGCGAGGCCGCCACGGTCGAGCAGGAATGTGACCGGCAAGTTCTGCAGGGCCACCTCCTGAAAAATCTGGTCGTAGGATCGCTGCAGGAAGGTGCTGTAGATGTCGACGATCGGGCGGAGGCCGACCTTGGCCTGGCCGGCGGCGAAGGCGACGGCGTGGCTTTCACATATGCCCGTGTCGAAGAAGCGGTCTGGAAACGAGTCGCGAATTTTTTCGAGCTTGTTGCCTTGGCACATGGCGGCTGTGATGACTGTGACACGCGGATCGGCCGCCATTTGGTCGAAGATTGCTTGGGCTGCGACGTGAGTGAACGAACGAGCGCCTCCAGAGGTCATACGGACTACCTGGTCGGCATTGCGCTCGAATTGAGGCGGGGCGTGAAACAGAACCGGGTCTTCTGCCGCAGGTTTGAAGCCGTGACCTTTTTCGGTGACGACATGCAGCAAAATCGGACCGTCGGTCGCCTTGGCCATCCGCAGATATTTGCGCAACAGGCCGATGTTGTGGCCGTCGATAGGACCGAAGTAGCGGAAGCCAAGATCTTCGAATAACATGCCGCCATGCAGGCCGGCTTTGGCAGCTTCTTTCAATTGGGCCAGCAAACGCTCGGCTGGATCGCCTAGCAGCGGTACCTTGCCGAGCACATGGGCTATCTCTTCCTTGAGGCCAGAATACATGCGGTTCATGCGGAGGCGGTCGAGGTAATCGGCCATGCCGCCAACACGCGGGCAAATCGACATTTTGTTGTCGTTGAGAATCACTAAAAGTCGCCGGCCAAACTGATGGGCATTGTTCATTGCCTCGGAAACGATCCCTGAGGGAAACGCGCCGTCACCGATTACCGCGACGCTCCAGCGATCTTCGTTAGGACGTGCGATCGCGTCGCCGCTTGCCAGGCCAATCGCGGTCGAAATGCTCGAACCGGCGTGGCCGGTGACGAACAGATCGTATTCGCTCTCTTCCGGGTTAGGGTAACCCATCAGGCCACCCTTGGTACGCATGGTGTGAAACTGCGGGAAACGGCCGGTGATCAGTTTGTGGGGATAGATTTGATGGCCGGTGTCCCAAATCAAGCGGTCGTGAAGGAAATCGAATGTTTGGTGCAGAGCGAGGCAAAGTTCGACGACGCCCAAGTTCGAGGCGAAATGAGCACTTCGACAGGAAACTAGATTGCAGAGTACTTCGCGCATCTCCGTCGCCAGCCGTTCGAGCTGCGGCAACGAAAGTTGCTGGAGGTCTTGCGGAGAGTGAATCGTTGGCAGAATGGGCTGCGTGTTCATGTCTACTAATAATAACCGTCTGAGACGAATGGCACTTGAACTTTCGTAAGTCGTTGTCTTGATGATTGATATGGACGAAATCGGCCTCACTTGGCATGAGGGTGTTGTGACACGCACCCACTCACGGCAAGGAGGCCAGGATGTTCGATTCGTTTCGCATCGCCGT
>JBGSUJ010000091.1:0-8029 GCA_041753435.1 Pirellulales bacterium
CGAAATTCTCGGAGATTTTGCATGCTATCGGTGTACGAGCGAAAGTGCGATCATCCCGCTGGCTCGTTTTGCCACGTGGCAAGCGAGCCCAGAATTCACAATACCCTTGTTTTGTAGGTTCCCGACCCGTGAACGGTTACCAAGTCGGGCACAAACCCCGACGCGCAACAGAATGAACTGCCAACAAAACTTGAATGGTGAGCAGAGCGCAACCTCCGCGCCCCATCCAAACCAACCGGAATCCGCCCAAGCGTTGCGGCGGTAAAAACTGCGCGATTGCTATCGATCTCCGACCGAACCGGTCCAAAACAAATCGCAAGAGAAGAGGTCACTGACTTCGGCCATTGCGGATTATCTACCTCCTTGACTTCAATTACAAGCGGCGGCGCAAACAATTACGTTCGAATTCGCGGTGAGACACAGTGACACAGTTCGTCGCGCGCCATCGTAGCGCAAATGGTAGTCTTCTTATGGACTCTCCGCCGTCGAGCCGAGCGGATGTCGAGCCGAGCGGATTAAGAATGGGCGTTCTACATTTCGCCCGAATTCCGCGTGGACAGAGTGACGGCGTTCAGAAACACGCCCGTCGACTCATCTGCCTTTACTCGCGATGCTGCCATCGAGCCTCGTACGTGAACCCTGGCTTGACGTTAAGAAGTGCAAACGCCAGCACTCGGCCTTGCAGTGTATCGAAATGGTAGGCCGGAGTGACACGTTCTGGCACGCTATTTTCTCCGTTTCCGTATCGCAGTAATTCAAAGTTCTGATAGCGCCTTCCTTCCGGTAGCAGCAGCCAGCAGCTCAAGAGGCCGGTTTCGTCGTCGACGTAAAACGTCGCGGAATCGGCGGTTCCAGCCGCTAGTTGGCTGGACATGAACTCGATCGGCAAGTCGACCGTTTCCTGGGCGGGGACTTTCGACAGATTGAACACGACTTCGAAGATTTGAACAGGCGGACCGCTGGTAGCCGCCAACTCCTGGGCTCGGCGAAAACTGGCTGGAATCCGGCTGTTGAGGGTCCGCACTTCCACTTGCTCGGTCGGCCATCGCGACCGAATTGTAAATTCGTTCGCATTCGGCTCGTTTTTTTGAATCCGCATGCGGCGGTATACGAAAGCACGAGATTGCCCGTCCGCTGCACGACGCGACGTGAACTGCAATTGACGCAGGTCCACAATCCGCATGTCGGCGATCACCTCAATGCCTTGGTTGTTGGGAGCCTCGACGCGGGGCACTACCTCGACCGGCGCCCCAATAAACGGCGGCATGGGACCGCCTTGGAGCAGTTCGCTCATCAAGGCATAGTCCTGATTGCTCTGGGCAATCCCTTCAATCAGCCGCTGGGCGACTTGAGACTGGTGATACCACTTGGCGGCAAAATACGGCAAGACAATCAAGAGGGGAACCAGCAGCGGCACGTAGACGTACGTCGTCCAATCGCGAAAATCAAGCAGCGTGCTCCACAATCGCCGCGTTGCCGACTGTTGTAATTTCCGAGACTGCTCCGTTTCCTGCGTCGCCAACGGAACTCGGGTGGGCGTCGCTCGTGAGTTTGAGGGCGTTGCCGAGTCATTCTTTGTCGCGAGCGGATCCCAAGGCGGATCGGCCGGCATCGTCGCGCCGAATAGATCAGGGTGCGACCGACAGGCACTGCGGCCGACGCAATAGCCATGCCGGACGAGCGCACTGATCTCCAATGGGGAAAAGCGATCAAGGTCGGTGCGAATGCCAGCCGCCATGCGCTGTATTTCCGGGTGCGCGGCGGTGGAGTCTTCTGCGCGTTCGATGACGCTAGAAATTGGCGCGAAGACGAATCCCGGAGTGCCGGTGAACGTGTCGGTCTCCAGTTGCCAAACGCGGTCCATCACGATGTCGGTCGCTCGCATCGAAGTGGCGATCATGCCGCCGGCGCGAGCGTTCCTGATCTTGAATTGCTTCCCGGCATCGCTGACCAACACGGCATCGAAGCAAGGATTCGGCGAACGAAAGCAAGATTGGCCGCTCGCTTGTCGAAAAGCGGCGTCCACCAGCTGGCGATTGAGCCACAATTGCTCTCCGGCTTCGATGTCGCCGTTTTCGAGCTGGGCGGCATTCAACAACAGCGCAGCATCTGGATCGGCAGGCGATAGACCGGCAAACGCCGGTTCCCGCGCCAGGTTCTCGTGATTCATCACATCCCACAGTTCGTCCAACAATTGGTCGAACGATTCGTTCTCATGCGAACCATGCGAGGTTCGTTTTCTGACCAGGGCCAGCTTTTGAGCGAGACGGCGCAGCGGCGTGTCATCTGTGTTTTGTGCTGCCGCATGCAGCGCTCGCCGAGCTTCTTCGGCATCCGCGAGGTCGTTTTTTTCGATTTGAAACTCGCGCGCCATCCACGATCGCTCCATCCAGCGGAACATGCGCACGCCCAAGTTGTCGTAGACACCGCCATCGGTGAACGCGATCCGACCAAACTGGCCCGGGTCGGCCCCCACGTCCGATGCCTGCAACTCGAGCGGAGGGAAGAAACCCGGAAATGCCGACGACGCAGTAACCGCCATCGGCAGCGTTGCCAATCCGGTGTGAATTCGATCGAATTGGAATCGTTGGCCCGGCCGTCGTCGCTGCATGATGAGACCGTCACGCGTGAACGCGCACAGACAGCCTTCACTCAGATTCGTCGCCAAGATGCTGAGGCGGGGCCGCTCGGGCAACTGAAACAAACACGTGTCGCCGTAGAGGAACTTCTCGTAGTGATATTCGAGCAGCCCGGTGCGCGTCAGTTGTCGAATCGGTCGCCGCAGCGTGAGCCGGCGCAACACGCGAACTGGCACCGCTAGTGGATAGCGACGCACGACGCGATTGCGGACATCTAGCTGCACGAACCGAATTAGTTCGGCCGCCGCCGCGTCGAAATCCTCAAGCGAACCGTTGTAGCGAGGCCAATTCAGGATGAGATGCGCCGCTAGAATACTGCCGCCCGAGACCGACGTGATGTGTGTCACCTGCGGCAGAATATTTGCTTCCCGTAGAAAGCGGATCATCCCGAGGTGATAGAGTGTGGCGCGGAATCCTCCACCCGACAACGCCAATCCGATGCGATGCATGATGATTCCTTGCCTCGGTCAGAAGATCGGCTGCAGATGAAATTGGTCGACGAAGGACATCCGGCGACCGTACCAGCACGACGCGGGTTCTGCCGACTTGCTCCCGATCCCTCTATTATCTCATACCGTATTCTCTTTGGAATGAGCCGCCGAGCCCGCTCCGGAAGCCAGAAACGATAGCGGGATCGCCTGAATGGGAGGCCGGTGACGACTAAAACGAGGTTTCCAGCGGACGTTCTGCCTGCCAGATCGAATCCGTTTGCGCGGGCCGCCCAAACCAGATGACAACAACCAATGAAATTCCAGCATGCGTCGGAGGAGTCACTTGCGAATAATCACATTTTTCCTTGTGCGTACAGCATGACCACAGATCGGTCTGCGGCAGGATATTTGTTTCCAGTAATTGGCGGGGCCTCGTCCCAAGGGACAATATCGTGTGGTGAATCGAGCGAGGTATCGATCCATCGTCGCCAAGTTCGGCCTGGCGCCGCAGGCAACTCGAATTCGAGCGGTTCCCAGTAGGCGTTCAAGATAAGATAGAAGAGCAGCCCTTCGTTTCTGATCTCGCCGCTCAACGCCACGCTCCGCGATTCATCGCCCCAATCCGGCCGATCGAGCCGTACGCCGTGCCAGGCCTTTTTGGATTCTTGGAGGAGATCGACCAAGCTGGCCCGTTTGTCAGCGGACGCCCAATCTCGCAATCGTCGCCGCGAAGTCAACAGCGACACGAAGCGATGCAAATCAGCGTGTTTGTCGACCAACTTCCAGTCGAACCAGCTGATTTCGTTGTCCTGGCAATAGGCATTGTTGTTGCCTTGTTGCGTGTGACGCACTTCGTCACCCATCAAGATCATGGGTGTGCCCAGCGAAAGTAGCGTCACCGTCAAATAATTCTTCACCTGTCGGTTGCGGACACTTTCAATTGCCGCGTCATCCGTCGGCCCTTCGACGCCACAATTCCAACTGCGATTGTCGTTCGTGCCGTCGCGATTGTCTTCGCCATTCGCCTCGTTGTGTTTGTGGTTATAGGAGACCAGGTCGTTGAGCGTAAAACCGTCATGGCAGGTGACAAAGTTCACACTTTGCTCTGCCTCACGCTGCTTATGACCGTATAGCTCCGGACTTCCGACCATTCGGTCCGCCACGCGACGCAGCGACCCAGGCTCTCCGCGGAAGAAATCGCGAACGTCGTCGCGGAATTTGCCGTTCCATTCTCTCCAGGCATCGCCGATGAAACTGCCAACCTGATACAGCCCGGCTGCATCCCAAGCTTCGGCAATCAGCTTCGTGCCTGCCAGCGCAGGCTCGGACTCGATATCCCAAAGCACAGGCGGATTTGGCAGAGGAAGTCCGGAATCGTCGCGAGTTAGAATCGACGCCAGGTCGAACCGAAAGCCATCGACGTGCATTTCCTCGACCCAGTAGCGCAAGCTGTCAACAATCATGCGCCGCACGACTGGATGGTTCGTGTTCAGCGTGTTCCCGCAGCCGGTGTAATTGGCGTAGCACTCGCCACCGCCTTCGAGAATGTAGTAGGTTTGGTTGTCGACGCCGCGGAACGAGACGGTTGGTCCGCGATGATCGCCCTCGGCCGTGTGGTTGAACACCACGTCGAGAATGATCTCGATCTCCGCTCGGTGCAGCGCCTTCACCATATCGCGGAACTCGTCGACCGGCCCGAGCCGGTCGCGGCGCGAACTGTATGCTTGATGCGGCGCGAAGAACGAAATCGGTGCGTATCCCCAGTAATTGACCTTGCCCGGAGGACAATCGAACGCATCAAACTGGAATACCGGCAGCAGCTCTACGGCAGTGATACCGAGTTTTTCAAGATACGGAATCGTCTCGATGACACCTGCATAGGTACCGCGTAAACTATCATCCACGCCGGAGCTGGGATGCCGCGTGAATCCGCGAACGTGCATTTCGTAGATCACCGTCTGGGCTGGCGGCCGGCAAAGCGGAATGTCCCCCTCCCAATCGTAAGCGCCCGGGTCGAGAACGACGCTTTTCATCGCGGTAGCCGCATTATCGCCCGGCGCCGTTGCGGCTACTCGGTCGTAGTTTTGCGGGACGACGACGGCCTTACCATACGGATCGAGCAAGACCTTCATGGGATCAAATCGCAGCCCATGCTTCGAATCCGACGGCCCCGCGACGCGGTAACCGTAGATTTGTCCGGGAGTCACGTCCGGGACGAACGCGTGCCAATAGTGGTACGTGCGATTCAAGGCCGGGTCGAATCGAACAATGCGAGATGGTGTTGGGGCATCGTCTCGGTCGAAAAACAGTAGTTCGACTCCGCTCGCACGCCGCGAGTACAGACTAAAGTTCACGCCGCCTTCCACCAGCTTGCTTCCAAGCGGAACGGTTCGGCCCACATTCGTAGAGTTGGCCATAGACTCACACCTTATCAGCGATCGATCGTATTGTTGACTTGCGAGGGCGTTCCACTAAAAGCCGGCCAGCAAAGGTCCATAATCGAGTGTGCATGCCACCCATGTCAATTGCAACACAGCCGGCTAAATGGCACAGATTCTCGGCGGATCAAGCTGAGTCAGTCGCCCAAACAGATCCCTAGTGCGCGCGCGGTACTGCCCCACGGATTCGGAGACTCATTATACGAAAATGCATTGCCGTAATAGCCGCTGGCATCGAAGTAGAGCGGATCGCTGAAAGCGTCCTCTCCGTTGAGCAAGGGCATGATCTCGATCGACCCGCCAGCTCCGGCCGTGTTGGCTAGCAGCTTGGCCGTGAAACTCGTCAGGTCAAAGACATCGCCATCGACTCGTTGGAGGTTGATGCGGGCCTTGTAGTCTGTGACCCCTGGAGGCGGAGTCGTCACGGTCTGTGCTTCTACTCCTTCGGGCCAGGGAATGCGAGCTTGGCGACCAATCACATGCCCCGTCCCGCCGGTGAAAAGTTTGTCTCTGGTGTACGTGAATAAATAGCCATTGCTGCGAATGGTGTCCCGAGTGACACCCGACTCCACAGGCGTCGCAACTTGAGAATTGTCGAAGAAGACGACGGTTGATGCCCCTGCGCTCGTGCAACAGTGCGAGCACAGCGACATCACCGTAGTAAACAAAATCGGACGTAGCATGGAGTCACCCGGCGATCACTCAAAATGATTCATTCATTGGCATCAATCCAATTATCAATCAATTGCGATGACAGATGCTGGTGTCGTCCCCCTGAGAAGGTCTTGTCGGTGGCATGGCCTTCGAAGTGCCCCGCCACCGAATCATGTTATTGATCACGAAAAAAGGGTGCCACCAACCAGGACTCACAGCACGTTCTTCCAGAGGTGATGGTTGGTGACACCTGACTGCCCCCTCTAGTGCAGCACTGCCCGTCGGGAGCGACGAAAGATCAACCATCCGACACTTGTCACCCCGAGTAGGAAGGTTGACGGTTCCGGTACCACGTTTCCAATTACTGCAGCGACCATGTTGGCAGAGATGAAATCCCCCCGCTCGGCAGCGAAGCTGAGATTCCCCATTTCATCAAATACATCAAGTCCCGGGTCGTCCGGATTGCCGTTCTCCTCCCAACTCGAAATTGGCTCATTGTCTTCGTTTACGAGCCCGATGTACTTATAGAATTCATAGCGACGGATGACCACTTTGTCGCCTTCTCCGATCTCGTCTTCCCGCATCTTCTCCTTGGGATTCTTGCCACCTTCCATGAGCTCCCACTCCGACTCAATTTCGATCGGATCCTCACCATGGGGCACAAGGTCGTTCAGAGGCTCGTCGGGCTGCTCGTTCTCTGGATTGGCATCGGAGATGAGTTGCAGCAGCAGCGCCTGCATCTCGGCCGGATCAGACGGTGCTGCCGATGCGGGCAGCTTGACCTTGTAAATCTTCATCCAGGTCGAGTCGGGTCTCAGATTATTCACGTCTTCCGGTTCTGGCACCTTGACGACGGCTTGCAGCACCGCTGGGTCACCTACGTTTACGGGAGGCACGTAGGTCCAAGTCGGTCCCGGCACTATTTCCGGCAAATTTCCGATACGCTCGTAGAGGCTGCCATTGTTGTTCAGCCAGAAGAACCGAGTCGCTGTCGGCTGGACTCCATGGAGCCAGAAGCCGAAGTGTTCGCCGCCAGCCGAGTTGGTCAGTTGATGGCCGTTGGTACTGACCGGATTAGAATTAGGTTGGAGCGAGCCCAGAGTAACGGGAAGATTGAAATTGTAACCCTCAAATCGGATGCGTGTACCGGTTTTCCCGCCCTCGTCGTAATTGCTAATCGAGATCGTGTCGAAATGGGAAGGGTAATGTCCACCGATACTCGATGAATCGACGCCCTCCAGTTCAATTTCGGCTCCCTCGGCGGGCTCGGGGGTCGTGTTGTAGATGTCGAAGTTCGAGAGCGTTCCGAAAATTGAGCTGGCGTGGGCCTGCGGTAAACTCGACGCGGCGATGATCGTCACCACCGCCACGCACTCACACAGGTTTGCCAGGGGGCGGCGGCCGACGGGCGGCATCATCTGCCAAAGACCTCTCACACAAGACACGTGCGACATTGGTTCATCCCTTCTCTACTTGCTATTCAGTTGGTCTGCTGTACCGGGTGCGAAGAAGCACTTCTTGAAGGCACCACGCATACGACAAATCGGACGAAGTCAGCACAAACCCAACTTGGTTTATATGAAACTACTGGAGCGATCGATTGTTGCGTAGCGGGCATAGCGGTAAGTTCATTGCGAGCTGACCGGAAAACCCTGGCAGGCTGGCGTTTGTGCCAGGGAAACCCTGGCATCGGAGAAGGATGCCCAGTCGCAATCTGTTACAGAGAGGAATGGCACTTGAACTTTCGTAAGTCGTTGTCTTGATGATTGATATGGACGAAATCGGCCTCACTTGGCATGAGGGTGTTGTGACACGCACCCACTCACGGCAAGGAGGCCAGGATGTTCGATTCGTTTCGCATCGCCGT
>JBGSUJ010000092.1:0-8955 GCA_041753435.1 Pirellulales bacterium
CCTCGGCAATCTCGGCGAAATCCAATTCGCCGCCTTGGTGAGCCTGCTAGTTTTCGGCCCCATGCTCGACCTCGCGCTCGTCGGTGCTCCCGTCGGTTGGAAGCTCTACACCCGCTTCGCCGCCGCCGGCGCCGCAGCCAACCTCGTTGCATTCGCCGTCCGCTACGCGTTCGCCTTGCTATTCGCGCGTGGCGGCAGGGGGAACACAATGGGCGGCGGGATGGAAAATAACGGTGGCTTCGGCCAACTTGCTGGCGGCCTCGACTTCCTTTCGTTCTGGCCGCTCGCGCTGCTGACGTTCACGCTCTGCGGCGCCGCCGCCGGCGGCGTGAGCGCCGCCGTCTGGTTCCGCCTCCGCGTGAGCGAAGATCGATGACGCGGTCGCTGATTGACATTGGCCTCGACGACACCGACACGCTCGACACCCCGGGCACCAACCAACTCGCGCGCCATCTCGTCCGCGAGCTTGCCCCAGACCTCCGCGGCCGCCTCATCCTCCGCCACCAACTGCTGGAAGACCCCCGCGTACCCTGCACCCGCAAGAACGGCTGCGCATCGATCGAACTGGAAGTTCAGGGGCTCATTTCAGTTAGCGGTCTCGCTTCACGTCTGCGCGACCTGATCCTCGATTGGATTCCCCCACGCAGCGATCCTGGTCTTTGCATCGCGACCACCGTTCCGTCCAGCGTCGTTGAGTGGGGCCTCCGCGCCCAACGCGAGATCCTTGCCCAAGCGGAAGCCCGAGCTCTCGCCGCCACCCACAACATCCACCTCGAAGGCCTCGCCGGCACCCAAGACGGCGTCATCGGCGCGCTCGCCGCCGTCGGCCTCATGTCCACCCGCAACGACGGCCGAGTCGTCTACCTCGCGTCCGAACGCGACGACAACTTGGACATTTCCGGCCCACTCCCAGTCGAGGTCATTCTCTCCCGCGGCATCGAAACCGTGATCGACCACGACACGCAGGAGCCGATCTCTCACGGCACGATCGAAGTCGGCAAAAAGCTCCGCCCCAACTTTCGCCAAGGCCGCATCGTCCTCTACGCCACCCGCCGTGCAGACAACACCTACGAAGCCCTCCGCGTCACCTGAACAAAGTCCCCTATTCGCCGCGTCGCTCGCGGACGCGCGAAAAGCAACACGCGGCTACGACACCCCAGTTCCTTCCTCACCTGCACCCAAGGGATCCGCCCCTTTTCCTTGAGCGCCTTCTTGGCCAGCGCCACGTCGACCCGATCCTCGATGGCTTCCAATAATTCCAGATCGTCAACGGGCGCCAGCACCGCCACCCGCTTCCCATGCCGCTTGATCACGATCCGCTCCCCCGCATGCGCCACCGAGTTGAGCGCGTCGGCAATTTCCTGCCGCAGCCGACTTGCATCCAGGGACTTCATAATACGTTGTCCAAATGGAGAAACCGCTACCAGAGCCGCGGAGCGGCGACATCGTGTAGCCGGGGGTGCCAACCCCCGGAAGAGAATTCATCCAGAAAATCGGCCGAGCAGAAACCTCCGACGTCCGCCGCCGCATCGCCGCGGCCGAAATTCATTCGGGCCTCAATCAGAAATGTGAACCACGACGGCACGACGGAAAACCGTCCGTAAGTCGCGCCACCGCAGGTCAATCCCCAATTCTTGGCCACCTTGCCCACCGCGACCCGGCCAAAAATAGCAGTTGAATCCGTGGCCTGGATCGGATAGAAACAAATGTATAGTATGAGCAACCCAACTTCGCGTTGAGGCCTACCCTCCGCGAACGGCGTGTGAGGCAATTTCCTCCGCCACCGGCCAAGCCACCGTTCTTTGAAAAACCGAACGACACGGCCCGCAAACCGTTCCTGGACCTCCGCCGGCCCACGCCCAATTCGCGCTTTCGCCCCTGGAATCAAGCGTAGCTGTGCGCCGATTTGTGTTCCCCCATGCTTCTTCCCCCTCCGTGCCCCCGCCCTCCGTGCCCCCGTACGACGAACGGTTGATCTTTGTTACCTCACCGAACTCTCGCCTAACATCCCTTCCGAATGCAATGCAACTCGTGACCCACCACAAAGATCAACTCACGCGGAGGCGCAGAGAAGCACCACGCTCTCGGCGCGGGACTGAAATGGTCGCGGCCAGGACCACGCTGGGCCCTTCGTGAACTCGCTGGTGAATTTTCCCACTCCCACGCACCAATTCCCCATCTTCCAACTGGCAGACCCACCCCGAAAAACCGCTGACATCTTCGAAGGCGACACCAAAACTCGCCGATGGCATCAACCCGCGTCGGACGTTGGTTTCTCGGCCGCTGGGCCAACCGCGATCAGCGGCGCAAGCTCAAGATACACATACAGCACCAGCGCAACGACCAACGCGTAGCACACAAAATCCATGGGCGATTCACGTTGCAGCGCCGCCAGCTCGTCGCCCAGCCAGCCCGTCAGCACAAAAAACGACTGTCCCGCGCCCACGACCAGTGCCGGTGCAAGTGTCGCCCCTAAGCGTGCCCACCCATACGGCAGAGCCGCGCTCCACATCCATACCAGCACGGTCCCCGTAACAAGGATCACATCGGCCAACGTCAACGAAATGAAAAGCTTCCACGTATCACCCGCGCTAAACAACAGCAGCGAGCCTCGCAGCGCAGTGATCAACACCGCCACCACGGTCATCGCCGCGAGCAGATGCCCCAACGAGAACTGCCACCGCACCGGCACGTTCGACGCCACAAGTCGCTGCCATAGCGCGATCCGCTTGAGTCCCCACATCACTCCCGCCAACAACGCCGCAAAGCAGCCGTAAATGCCCGCCCCGTCCAAGAACGGTAGCTCGGCTACCCAAGCCATCAGCCCGCCGGCCACTCCCACCGCGGCCAACACGCCCAGCCACGCCGACCACGATCGCCGGGCCGCGAACATCCCCCATAAGCATACGACGGCCAGTTGGCCGGTCATGAGCCCGTCGTACACAAACGAAACCCGCGACATCGGCCCCGCCGCAAGCAGATTCGAAATCACCACCGCGTCGACTGCCAGCGTCGCGGCGATCAGCAACCAAAAGAGTGTCTGCGAAGCTTGTTTCACGTTGGCTCACCGGCTGCCGTTGCGAAGGAATGGATCAAAGGTCAGAATAATCGGTTCGCCCGTCCCGAGCGAGATCGACCGGGCGAGATCGTCGTCGGCCAACAACTTTGCTTTCGCTTCCGGTAGGCAGCGCCCACGCTACTTTTCGACCATGTCCAGCGCCACCCTCATCGAAAAATGCTGCCTCATCGCCAGCCCTGTGGCCGGCAATCCAACCCATTTCATGGTCGAGCAGGCCTTTCTTCTGGCCGGGCTCGATTGGCGGTTCATGTCCTTCGAAGTCGATCCCCAATCGCTCGGCGACGCCATGCGCGGCATCCGCGCCCTGGGCTTCCGTGGCGTCAAAGTCGCTGAACCGCACCAGGTCACCGTCCTCGAATACCTCGATGAACTCACCGACCGCGCCAAACTGTGCAGCTCGGTCAACTGCGTCACCTCCGACGGCACCCGCCTGTTAGGCGACAATACCGAAGGCCTCGCCCTGGTCGAACTTATCTGCCCCCAACTTGACCTCACCGGCCAAAAAGCAATCGTCATCGGCGCCGGCCGCATGGCCCGCGTACTCGCCATCGCCCTGGCTCAAGCCGGCGTCAAATCGATCGCCATCGCCAGCCGCTCGCCCGAATCGGGCCAACGATTGGTCACCTTGATCGAGGCCGAAACGGCCGCCACTGCCTCGCTCATCGAATTCAGCGAACGCGAGCCGATCAAAATCACCAGCGACAAGACACTACTGGTGAATGCCTCGTCGCTGGGCACCGATGATCCTCAAGCGACTCTGCCCATCGAACTGGCAGCGCAATCTCCGCAGGGCATCGTCGTCGATGTCTCCTACAGTTCGCCCAGCACTTGGCTCACGCAGCAAGCCGCGGCGCGCGGCTGCCGCGTCATCGATGGCGTCGATCTCTACGTCGAACAAACTGCTCTGGCCTTCAGCACGTGGACCGGCGTCGCGCCCGACAAAGCCGCCATGCGCGAAGCGGCGGAAGAGTTTCTGGAATTGTAGCCCATGTCGCGCGGCTTGTTCATCACGGGCACGGGAACCGGCGTTGGCAAGACGTATGTCGCAGCCCTGATCGCCCGGGCGCTGACGTCGGCGGGCAATCGCGTCGGCGTCTACAAACCAGTCGCTAGCGATTGCGAGCTGCGCGCCGGAATACTTCAGTCGGCTGATGCGATTGCGCTGTGGGAGGCTGCCGGTCACCCAGGTACGCTCGAGCAAGTCTGCCCCCAGCGATTCGCCGCCCCGCTCGCGCCTCACCTCGCGGCGCGGGCCGAGGGTCGAGCGGTGGATCCGCAGCAACTGCGGTCCGGCCTCGAATTCTGGCGCGAGTCGTGCGACATTGTCCTCGTCGAAGGCGCCGGCGGACTGATGTCGCCCATCAGCGACGACGACTACAACGCCGACCTGGCCGAAGAATTTGGCTATCCGCTCGTCGTCGTTGCCGAAAATGTGCTCGGCACGATCAATGCCACGCTCGAGACGCTGATCGTCGCCGACACCTTCCGCGATGGGCTGGCCATCGCCGGCATCGTCCTCAACTCGCCGCGCTCTACCGCCGACGACCCCAGCACCGACAGCAACCCCGACGAACTAGCCCGCCGCTGCGTCCCACCGCTGCTGGCGAACGTTGCGCACCAAGGTCTAATAGAGACAACCGTCGATTGGTGGTCGTTGGCGAAAGCGTGAAGTTCTCGCGGATCTACACCCCCACGCTTACTCTCTCCGTCGCCCGGCGGCGTTGGTCCGCGGCTGACGTGCCGATCGAGAGGCGAATCTGTACGCTCCAGCGGCCTGCTTCGTCGGCTTGCACAAACCAGTGCGGCTGCACCACTACCGATTGATGCACCAGTTCGAAACCGGCTTCCGATTGACTTACCGTTTCAATCGGGAAGGTCCACAAGCAACTGGGCCGGTCGATTTTGAGATCGACATCAAGCCCCAACCAACCATCCGTGAGACCGAGCGCGTCGACATCGATTAAGTCGAGCATGGTGCCCAGCTGGCCCAGCATGTTGCCGTCGCCGTCGCGGAAGTAGCGGTCGTCGGCGCCCGAGGGCATGCCGGCAAAGTTGAACTCCACACCAAAGTGTAGCGTCTCGCCGGGGATGAGGCCCTCGAGTAAATACGCAATCTCCAGCGTGTCGTCACCCGCTTCGAGCGTCAGACCCTTGGTGATGCGAATCATCCGTTCGTCGGCCCGGCCTTCGCGGGTCATCTGCACTTGCATCCGGTCGGAGCAACGGCGCAGTTTGGCTTCGTACTGCCCGTTGGCAAAGTCGCCAGCTTCGTCGCAAACACCCGAAGCAACCGCCCCAATCGTGGCATCGAGCGGATAAAAATGGTCGACCAGGCTCTTACGCGGGTGACGATCGTACTGCAACCGTTGATCAAGCCCCTGCTGCTTGAACACCACGCGGTCGTGGATGCTCGCCACATCGCCACCCGCACCCGACTCGCCAGCCCGCACTTTGTGATGATACGCCTCCTCGCGCCGCGTGAGTGTGGCCAGCAAATTGTGGCAAATCGAGCGAATATCAAGCTCGTACAACTGCCCGCCCTGCGCCGGCGCCGCCAGCGCGATCAGTCGATTGCTCGCCAGCCGCACTTCCTGCCGGCCATCAAGGTTGTAATCGCCCGAGGAAACTTCAACCCACGGCCGATCGCCTTCCGCCAGGCCGCGGCCTTCGGCTTCGTCGAGCAAATTGTCGGCAGCAATCAAATGCTGAAAGATGGCATTCCGCAAATGGGGCAAGTACGCACCACCAAACGCCCCATGCCAGTAAGCACAGTTGCACTGCCCTCGGTAAAGCTCGGTCCGCGCCTCGTCGAGCAGCGAACGCTCGGCCGCCCGGCCATTCCGCAGTTCGCCGTTGCTGCCGTGTACGGCGCGGGCCGCCACCGCGTCTTGCAACCGCTGGCTGACCATCTGCATCCGCGAGTACATTTCGTTCGTCTCGGGATACTTCACCTTGAAGTTCCGCCAGTAGCCCCCGCGGACAAACGGCGCCACCTCGCCCCAGCGGCCTTCCTGCTCGAGTCGATGGTGCAGATTCTCGAACTCGAGCAACCGGCCTGTGGGCAGCGCCCACTCAGTCATCTCACGATAGCTGCCTTCGGGAATGTAAATCTTGCCGCGGGGCGGCACTTGTTCCAGCGCCTCGGTCGGAGTCACCACCTGCAACCAATCGCGATTGGCTACCATCGCCTCGAAGAACCGCCGCAGCCAGCCGTTTTGGTAAACGTGTTCCTTCGTCCCCGGCCAACTGCCAAACTTTTCGCCGTCGTCGCCGAAGACACAAACCGCGTTCGGCTGCCGGTCCGCAATGCCGCGCAGATAGTTGATCGATTCGTCCGGCTCGGCAAATGGAATCAAATACCGTAGCCGCTCGCTGCCCGGCATCACCGCGAGCAACTTGGTTTCGTCTTCGGTAACATAGTAACCGTGCAAATCGTCGGTACCCAAACCGGCATTCTTGAAGTGGTAATCGTCCAAGAGCGTATAGCGGATACCGGCCGTGGCGATGTCGCGGGTGAGCGACTGCTCCCACACCCGCTCGGGGATCCACATGCCGTTGATCGGCACGCCGAATCGATCGGAAAGCCACTCCGAGTAACGCGCGATCTGGCCGATGCGGTCCTGCGTACTGATCATCGCCAAAATCGGCTCGTAGTACGCCCCTCCCACAATCTCAATCCGCCCCGCCGAGGCAAGCACCGCCAACCGCTCGACATAATCGGGGTGCCGGGCCACCAGCCACTCCATGAGCGACCCGCTGGTGTGCAGCGCAATCGGCAAATTGGGGTACTCTTCGAACACGTCGAGGAACGGCTTGTAGCTGTCCTGATACGCTTGTTCGCAAACGCCGTCGAAATTGCCGACCGGCTGATGATTGTGGAAGACGAGGACGAGTCGCAGCGAATGGGTCATGTTGGAAATTCCTGCCGGGAAAATTAGTTCACGGCGGCAGTCATCGGTGTGTGGCCTGGGATCGGCATAGTCGTATCAAGAGTAACGTCGGGTCGGCAAGGCCGACGCGTCGTTCCCTCGATCCTACCGTAATCCCGCCCAACGCGTCCATCCGGGCGAACCGATCTAATCGACAAAATACCGCCTGGGTTGCTGGGCGCCACCGTTATTTTCCTTGGGGACGCCGACATCTCCCTTAGATTACCGAATCGTCACACTCTGGCGGCCGACAACACCCAAAAGCTAGCCCAACCTCAATTGTGTGGCTGCGCGGGTCGGACAAATCGGATTGATATGCATCTGCGTACCCAACTCGAAACCGGCCAGCGGATTCACGCGCGGCAATATCTCGATCCGCCAGTGCCCGCATTCCGCCGCCTCATCCTGCCAGGGCGCGGTGCGGACCAATAGATTGTACGCCGGCTGCGGCAAAATCGCCTCCATCCGCACCAGCAACGCGTGCAGGGTTTCGGCGAGAGCGGCCGGGCTCGCTCCAACCGACTGCGGCCGCTGTTCGAACCACGGCTCATGAGCGGTCGGCATCAACCAGACTTCGCACGGCTGCAAACTGACATACGGGCAAAATGCAATCAAGCCGTCGCGCTCCACGACCACCCGCTCTCCCACTCGCCGCTCCTCTTCAATCAACCGACAGTAAGGACAACTCCCCTGCTCACGGTACGACGTGCCCGCCCGCGCCATTTCAGCCGCCACCGGTGCCGGCGGCTGCGGCAGCGCGATCAGTTGGCTGTGGACATGAGCCAGCGAAGCGCCCGCAGCGGCTCCGAGATTCTTAAATACCAGGCCATACTCAAAAAGTCCGCGGCTGCGCCAGAAGACCAAACGCTCTTGGTAGGCCGCCAGCACATCGGCCAACTCCGCGACCGAGAGCGCCGCCGTGCGATCCACATGCCGCGCCGACTCGATGATCACCTCATGCGCCCCCGCCGCGAACGGCGCATCCAGCGCCACAGCCGGAAACTTATTTGGTACGACGCGCACCCGCCACCGACCCAACTCGTCGTGCCGTGTGAACACCGCAGGCGGCGTGATCGATTCGTGCCCCACGCAGAACGGGCAGTCAACCGATGAGCTAGTCAGCGACTCAGCGAAACCAGCGGCCTCGGCAAACTCATTCGGCCGCTCCGCGCGATGCTCCGCCAAGATAACGGTCCGACCTGTGAGCCAATCTGTTCTGATTTCGGTCAAGTGGCGGCCATCCGAGCAAGGGACAAGCTCGATCACATCGAGCCGAATGATCGGCCATTGTAACCAAGTTGATCCCCTGGGACATGTCCGCACCGGCTATCGACTTTTTGATCTTCCGTCAGCAGCGATTCCGCTCTTATTCTGAATGACATCGCTGAAAGTCCCCATCGGTCTTTGCCGACTTGTCGGACGTGCGAGGCCCTGCCTCGACAACCGTGGTACAATTTAGTGATTGGCCCCGAGGTAATAAAAGCATGCCTGAGCTGTCGACGTTTTACGGAATTGCCGTGTCGATGTACTTTCTGGACAATCGTCGGCATCATCAGCCGCACGTCTATGCAAGGTTTCAGGAGAATGAGGTTGTGCTGGCGATTCCCGACGGCAACGTGTTGGAAGGGGCTCTGCCGCCCGGTAAACTGCGATTGGTTCAGGCTTGGATTGAAATTCATTAATAGGAACTGATGACCGACTGGCAACTTGCCGCCAGTGGCCAACAGCCATTCAAAATCGAGCCCTTGAGGTACGTCATGAATCTGAATCCACGAGTTGCATCGGTCGTTGCTCGGGACGACCACAAACTAGTGCCCGGTCACAGCTAGAAGTTCGGGTTGGTGAAGATTGAAGAATGTGGGAGACTTCCGGCAACACGGAGGTGTCCCATGAACAAGAAGTATATTGTGCGGCTGACGGCGAAGGAACGCCGGATTTTGCGTGAGG
>JBGSUJ010000093.1:0-19859 GCA_041753435.1 Pirellulales bacterium
CGGTGGAGTCGAGACGTGGCGCGGTGGTTTAGGTGTGGGCTTGGTCGGTTGCCGGCCCTTTCGGTTGCCGGTGCCCTCAGGTCCTTCACCAGGCTCGGTTTCCACGTCCCGCTCGTCCAACCGGGCGTGCGGATTTCCCGCACCCGGCTTCCGTAGCAGGATTCACGCGGCTGGCCCACGGAAGGCGGCGTGCCTGTTCTTGCAGCCGGACAAGTCCCAACTGCTGGTACAGCGTGTGCCAGCCGAACCGTGAACTTCGGCGGCTCGGCCCCTTGTGCTTGCGACGCAGCCACTGACGGACCCGCTGGCCGGTGGGGTAATCCAGCCAGCGATAGTCGCTACTGACCGCACCCAACCGAAAGTAGTTTCCCCAGCCGGTCAACATTTGGTTGAGCCGACCGACGAGCCCCTCTGGCTCGGCGTGCGTGGTTCGGCTGCTGGTCAGGTCGCTGATCGCGCGGGTGAGGGACGGCACCTGCTTCCGGGAAGGTCTCAGCCCCCGATACCAACGTTTCTGCTTCCATGACCAGCAGCGGCCGAACGTGTAGCCCAGAAAATCGAGCTCTTCCCTGGGAAGGCGACCGATGCGCGTCTTGGTTTCGTTGACCGTCAGCCGCCGCCGCTCCATCATCGCCCGCCTGGCGAGCCTGGCCTCGTCGGCCGTGCCGCCGCCGCAGATGACGAAGTCGTCCGCGTAGTTGACGATTCGCGCCGCCAGACGCTGTTCGTGCCCCAACGGTTTCCAGCCCAGCACGAACCGCCGCATCTCCAGGTTGGACAACAAGGGCGAGATCGGGGCACCTTCGGCTGTTGAAGGCATGTCCCAGCACGTCCCGCCGGTACATCTTGTCATACAGCGTGTAGAAACGGTAGCCGGGCGATCCCTGCGCTTTTGCGTGGAGCGCCGTCTGCAACTTCTGAACCTCCAGTGGAGGTGTTGGACTCATCGCCCATCTCCGGTCCCGCGCCGCTTGTTGCGCTCGACTACTACCAAGGCCCCTTCGCTCCACCGGCATGACCCGGTTTCGACGCTACTAGGGGCCTCTCCGCCACCTCGCGCGGCCCGGCCTGCTCCTCGCGGAGTCCCGGTTGGCGGTCCCGCGCCGCCCCCGTCGAGGCTTCCCGTGTTACGGTCGGTCTCCTCTTCCACGCATGCCGGCGCTACTACCCCGGCGGGGCTGGTGGCGATTGTCGCTCGTGTCCCGGGGGATCACCCGTGGGACTTGCTCGACCACCAGCGGCGGCCTTCGCCGTGACTTCGGCGGCTCGGCACCCGCGTCAGATATTTCGAGGCCTGCTCAGCGTTCACTGCTCGTTCCGGCCTGCGTGTTCGCAGAATCACCTCCACGATGGGCGTGACTCTTGGTCTCGAAGGCTCTGACGGCTTCGTCACCGCCGCCGCTCCGATAGCTACCGGCTGGAGCGACCCTTTGCCGGGCGGGATTTGCAACCGCTGAAAACCGCCGATCCACGGCGCACTAAATCCTTCAAGTTTCGAAGATGTCACGAAGAAATTGGGGTGGGGGTTGGTGGGCTGGGCAGGCATGGGAAGGGGCGAACGTTCGAAAGAAAAAGACAAGCTTTCATCACAGAGCCTCGGAGGACTAAGAGGCGAAGTGCGTGGAGGATTTGTCCGCCGATGACGCAGAGGCAGGGCCGTCGCAGCGTTTTCATCATTTTCTCTTCCATCGGCGGTAATCTGCGAAATCTGCGGACAGGCAATAGGGAGGGAGTGCTCGTCCGCACCGAGTTTGTAGCGGAGCACCGTGCCCGACCGTCTGGTGTTCTACGGTGCATGGTCCGCTGTTGGTCGTTGCTGATCTTCGAAGTGGGTGCCTCACGGTCTGCTGAATAATCCAAGGCTACCGGATGAGGGGCTGCAGCCCAGATAACGGGCCCATCGACAACGAACGAACCTCGCACGCGCCGAATCGACCCATGCTGCGCATCGGTACCCGGCGAGCGTGCGGAATTTAGCCTAGCAAATAGTGTACACAGGTTCAATCTCTGTTTTTGGCCAGTCTTGCAGAACAGGATTCACCCCGCAGACACCGAGGGCACGGAGGGGAATTGATGAGGAGCAGAGAGCAGGGAAAGTCGCTCCTTGAATTTTCTTCCGCCCTCTACCTTCCGCCTTCGCCCTTTTCTTGTGGCCAAGAATGGCAGCTTGACACGGCATTGGCTATGTTGTGGCTGACGAACTTGCCTGCGGTAAGCTTGTGGCGCGGTCGAGCCGAGCCTCGGATGCGCTGGGAATCGACCGCGCGGCCGCCGGGCTGACCGGAAAAAGGGTTCCCAGGGTGCGCCGCAAAGCCGGCGACCCTGGGCTTTGGAGTGGAACGCCTTCGGCGTTCGTCCACGCTAATCGTGATGACCAATGGATTGGCCCACCTGGCCGGGATCGATTAGCGTCCATGAGTGAGGATTCGTGGTGTCTTCCGCCTAGCCGAATCTGTCTCTTGACACAGTATTTGCTATGTTGAGGCTGAGTGAACTGGCCTGTGGTAAGATCGTGGCGAGTGACGACGCCGGAGACCGAGTAGTTGATGGCGTTGGCTTTGCGGGACGACGCAGAACGCGGTCAGGCGGCGTTCGTTGCCTTCCGCTGCTACGACTGCCATCGGGTGAGCGTCGTCGATCTGCCGGCGGTCGGGGCTTTATGGGCGGAAGGCTAGCCGCGGCGGGCGATGGCGAACTCGGCCAGGGCGGCCAGAGCGTCTTTGGCAGCCGTGTTGGGGAGTAGGGCGAGTTGCTGTTGGGCGCGGTCGGCGTAGAGTTGGGCTTGGGTGCGGGCGTAGCCGAAGGAGTCGTGGCGGGCGAGGTAGGACTGAACAGCAGGGAGCAGGGAGCAGGGAGTGTGGAGTCGCACTTTGCTCCGTGCTCCCTGCTCCGTGCTCCCTGCCAGGGCAGCGAGTGAGGTCAAAAATTTCTTGCGTTCCGCCGGGTCGAGGGCTTCGCGGGCGTGGATTAGTGGGAGTGTCATTTTGCGCTTGGCCAGATCGGTGCCGAGCGATTTGCCGGTGGCCGATTCGTTGCCTTCGAGGTCCAGGAGGTCGTCGGCGATTTGGAAGGCGATCCCGAGGTTGCGGCCAAAAGCAGCGAGGCGAGCGACTGTTTCTTCGTCGCCGCCGGCGTAGTAGGCGCCGAGTTCGCAACAGCAGGCGCAGAGCTCGGCGGTCTTGGCTTCGACGATCGTGAGGTAGTCGTCTTCGCTGAGGTTCACGTTGCCGCTGGAAATGGTTTGCCGCAGCTCGCCGTCGCAGACGATGTTGGTGGCGCGGCCGATGGTGCGGCAGGCGTAGGTACTTTCGAGCGTGCTGGCCAGGTAGAAGGCGTGGGTGAAGAGGAAATCGCCCAAGAGGACGCTGGTTTCGTTGTTCCAGCGGGCATTGACCGTGTGTTTGTGGCGGCGGATGGCGGCTTCGTCGAGCACGTCGTCGTGGACGAGCGTGGCGGTGTGGATCATTTCGACGACTGCAGCGAGTGTGATGTGTTCGTCGCGGAGCCGGCCCACGGCTTGGCCGGCCAGGAGGAGCAGGGCAGGTCGGAGGCGTTTGCCAGAGAGGCGGATGCCGTGGCGGATGACTTCGTTGGCCTGGGCATGATCGCTGCGGAGCTCGTCGGTCAGCCGGGCGTCGACGCGGCGGAGCTCGCTGCCGACGCTCTGATAGAGCATGGCGAGGGCTTGCTGCAGGTCGGCGGGGGGCTGGTGGACGGTGCTCATGGGAATCCTTTCGGGGAATGACGAATGACTAAATCGAGCTTCATCATTCGTCAATTGACCGCAGCCAATGGCCGCTGCGGCCGCCGGATTTTTCTTCCAGTTGGATGTGTTCGATGGTGATGCCGCGGTCGACCGCCTTGCACATATCGTAAACGGTTAGGGCCGCGACGGAAACTACCGTCAGGGCCTCCATTTCGACGCCGGTTTTGGCCTCGACGGCGACTGTGCCGCCGATGACCAGCGTTTCGGAGTCTGGGGATGTGAAGTCCACGGCGACCGAATCGATGGCCAGCGGGTGGCAGAGGGGAATCAGTTCGGCGGTCCGTTTGGCGGCCATGATGCCGGCCAGGCGGGCCACTTCGAGTACGTCTCCCTTCGCAGCCCGCCGCTGGAGGATCGTGGCGAGCGTTTGGGCGGCCATCCGCACAATTGCGCTCGCCCGCGCCACGCGGCGGGTCACGGGCTTATCGCCGACATCGACCATGCGGCTGGCGCCATCGGCGTCGAAATGGCTTAGCTCACCCATCGGGGGACTCACGCAGAGGTTGGCGGGCGGAAATCGCCCAAGTCCCCTCATTGTAAGTCTTTGCGACGGGCCGTCGAGGGCCGACAAGGCCCTTCGGAATGATAACCGCAAGGCGGACTGCGGTTTAACTCGCGGCGACGGGATTTTCGTCGGCGACTTCAGCGACTTCGGCAACGCCGGCCGCAACACGTCGGCGATGAAACAGCTTGCGGAGTTTGTCGGCGACTAAGAACACACCGCCGACCATGACCCCCGCGATGTAGCCGACTACCGCACCATAAACGACGCCGGACACTATTCGGAAGAAAAAAAGTTGCCCAATGGACACGGAGCGGCTGAAGAACATGAACGAGCCAACGGTCATCACGCAATAGGCAGTAATGCCGACCACGATTGATGCCGTGCGCGGTCTTAGTCCGCCGAAGAGTACCGTTTGGCCGATGCCGACGAGCGTGATGAACGACGCGGTCAAGTGCTTGCCGTCGCCGGGAATTGCAATGCGGCCATGGCGGCGAACAAGAGGGCGTAGGCCGAGGTGACCACGAACATCGTGGCGAGGTCGAAGCGGCGGGGCGTGGAATACACTTTGGAGCGCGACGATCGGACGCAATCGGCCAGTATCTGTTCGACGACCGCCCACGGTACCTCGTCGCCCCGTGCGATTTGTTGTTTCGTCGTCAGGCGATTCGTGTCCGCGAGTTCGTCTGCCGTAGCGGGCGGCCAATACTCACGCGGGAGCGACGCCCACAATCGCCCGATCAACTTTAGTCGCTCGTCGGGATTAAGCGACTGAGCGCGGTGCAAGGTTTCGTCGTAGTCCGACATGGAAGATTAATTTCCTGCCGCAGTACGGAACGCATCCAAAGTGCGTGAGGGGGGAATTGACCACGTCGCCGTATTGTAAGGCCCTGCCGCGGGCCGTCGAGTGCAGGCTAGGACTTTGGGAGGAGAACTGCAACACTTCGTGCGAATTAACCGAATGAATCAGCGATCGGTCCAGGCAGAAGCATCGCGGGACGAATGGAAAACGGCGACAATCAAGATTTTTTGTGGATCGATACGATACGGAACGTAGTACGGAAAGCCGTTCACTACGTAGTACCGATGTCGCTTGTCCCAGCGCGAATATCGCGTGGGATGTTCACGGATTGCGCTTATGGCTGACTTGACCTGGAGAGCAAAACGACGAGCGGTATCAGGACTTGGGTCGCGATACCAATGAATTGCGTCCCTGAACTCGCCTTGCGCGATTTCAAGAATCCCTACACTATTCATTTAGGCCTAGCTCGGCGTTCACCTCTGACCAGACTTGCTCCCAGGGAACAGCCTTCATTCGTCCGGCATCATACTCCGCACAGCGACGCTTGACTTCCTCGAGATGGCCCGGGGGCGGAGTGAATTCCTGGCTTGGCTGGGTCGCCAGGAGCCGCTCGATGAGAATTTGTTGATCGCTGGGACTCAGCGATTGAGCAAGCGAGAATGCGTCGTCGACACTGGCCATGGCAAATCCTCCAGGTGCTTCATTGTATCGTAGCCCAGGAAAACGTTCAAACTGCCTAATCTGGCAAGCGCAAAAAACAAGGCCCGGTTGCTGAGGTAGCAACCGAGCCTCGTGAGTGGGTCGTGGTGACGGAGGGACGGGAAGTCTCCGTCGCCACACGATCGATTCGTTCGATCGACCCTGTATGTACTCGCGTCGCAAGCGACGCGGCTGAATCATCTTGCTAAACAAGCTCTTTCTTCGCGCCGATCAAGGTTCGCAGACGCTCGGCCAAGAGGGCGGCGTCGAACGGCTTCTTGAAGGTTTCGTTGATTGCCGAGCGATCGAAGTTGGCGGCTGAGCCGTCATCCGGCAGCAAGGCGATCAGAATCGTGTTGCCGAACTCGGTGTTGCGGCGGAGATTCTGACAAATCTGCAAGGCTTCGACCTGACCAATCGAGAAATCGACAATAATACAGTCGGGGTGGAAGCTCTCCGCCTGAATACCTGCTTCGAAGCCGCTGGCGGCGGTCGAGTTGCGGAACGACCGTTCCGCCGGCAACTCGCGTTTGAGGTTTTCGATCAAGACCTGGTCCTGGGCAACGATGAGGACTTTGGCCATGGCCTCGTCTTCGAGGTCGCCCAGGGGCATGCCATGTTCTTTGAGGAACTTGATCAAATACTCGCGCGGGATGCGGCGGTCCTGGGAGCCAGGGATACGATATCCCTTAAGGCGTCCCGAGTCGAACCACTTGCTGACCGTGCGCGGGGCCACTTTGCAGATCTTCGCGACCTGACCAGTAGTAAAGACCTTCATCGGGCTCTCCAATTATCTTGCTAATTGTCCGCTGAGTCGTCGGCCGTGGAGGGAAGTCACGTCGCGGCCGATTTCAATCTGCCCCGCGTTCGCGTGCCAAGACCGGGCGCTAAGTCCCTCGCGCAAGTCTTGGGCAAACACGTCACGAACGTCTGGGTCGGGGCGATCCTGCTTGGGCAACTGTAGGCCGTTAGCTATTAGCCGTTAGCCAGAATGAATACATCTGGCCAATAGCTAACAGCCAACCACTAACAGCTTCGGTTTGGCTCAGGTCCTTCTGATCCGCTCCTTGGATACATTTCGCATCGGCTAGCATTGCGAGCAGAGATCGGTGAAAACCATTTGATCGTTACGATTTGGAGAGATGCATGTCGCTCCGATCGGAACAATCGCTACGGTTGGTTCCACCGAACCAGCTCGCACGGCAAACCGGGCGAAATCCTGGTGAGGACATACAGGGAGAGGCTTGCAGACGATCGGCGCCTGGAAGGCAATCGATCATTCGCAATGCGACCTTGGTAGGACGGTGTCGGCAGGCCCCCCCTGCGAGTCGAATTCTGTGGCTTGGCACCGAAGTGCGTCTGCCGCTGAAGTCGACCCATCCGATAGTTAATTTCGATTTAACGGACCATGTAACTTTAGAAAGATTCGCCAGTCCTGCGGGCAGAGCGGATTATAAGGCTCCGCACGGGTGTATTGATCGCTCGGGGCAGCTAGTGGCGCGTCGTCACGAGCGATTTTTGGGCAACTGGGCAGATGGGGCATGTGCCAGCAGGGGCTCGACCCCAATACGAGCGATCGTCACACCGCCAGGTCAGCGCGACCACGTGGTTCGACGGTATACCGACGATGCATGAAAGCCATTCCGATCGTCAACGGCCCGACGCGGCCGAGAAACATCAACAGAGTGATTAGGAGCTTGCCTGCATCCGTGAGATCTCCGGTGATGCCCAGGCTGAGGCCAACAGTGCCGAGAGCCGATGCAGCTTCGAACACGATCGGCAGAAACTCATGTCTATCCACCAAGCACATCACGAACGCTCCGACGGCCAGGCAGATCAGGTACATCGTCGCGGAAGCGGTTGCGGTAAAAATTCGGATCAGCGGGATCTCGTGGTTCCAGAAGGTAACTCGTTGTCGACCGGTGAGCGCACTTAGTAGCACCGCCAGCAGACTCGACAGCGTTGTAGTCTTGATGCCGCCGCCGGTGCCGCTCGGCGACGCGCCGATGACCATGGCCATCATGATCAGTGCAAGCGAGGCCGCCGACAATTGTAAGATTGGCACGGTGTTGAAGCCGGCGGTCGACGACGCGGTCATGATTTGGAACGCGGAAATCACGAATCGCTCCCCGGGAGGAACTCCCTGCAGCGATCCGTCGGTGAAATAGAGAAGCGGCGTGCCAACAATCAAAATCAATGCCGTCATTGCCAGAATCACCTTGGACGTGAATGTGATTCTGATCTCGCGACTGCGCGCGGCTCGCCAGGCATCTTGAATGACGATAAAGCCGATCGCCCCCAGGTAGCAGAGGATGCCGATCGTCGCGCAAACGACATAATTGCCACGGAATCCCTCCAAGCTGTCGTCGTTCAAGCTGAATCCCGCCGTGGCAAACGCCGACACGCAATGAAACAGAGCGGACCAGGCGGGACTTTCCACTCCCGCCATTTGGAACTCCCGATATAAGACAATTGTTCCCACAAATTCGATGATCACCGTGAACAACACGACCTGACGGATGAAGGACTTGATATCCAATTCTTCCGGCAGGGCAAACTCCGCCTGAAGCACGCCCACTCGATAACTCGAGAGTGTTCGGCCGCGCGCAAGCAGAACAAACGAGGAAATCGTCATGTAGCCGATACCGCCGAGTTGAAACAGACATAAGAGAACGAACTGGCCGAAGAACGAATAGCTTCCGGCAACACTGACGGTCGACAGTCCCGTCGTCGATACGGCCGACGTCACGACGAACAAATTGTCGAGCGTGGAAACGGGCCGTGAGGTCGCCCACGTCAGGCTCAACAAGAGCACACCAAGCACGACGTAGGACAAGAAACCCAGTGTGAGCAATTGCGCGGGCTTTCGTCGCGTTAGGACGACCGAGACGGCAGTAAGCGAATTGCCTACCAGTTTGCGTAGCACAACACCCGTCGCGCGCACGATGCGCGCAACGCGATTCAGAACCGACATGATCGGCACTCCTCAATACGTGCACTTGCAAGCACGGCGAGGCCGATTCGAACATCGAATCGGAGATGGGCGCAGGCGCGCCACCGATTTCCTCGAACGCCTACGAGGTTAGCTGACGGGCTCGGAGCCGAAGTTGCCCCGTCCAGTAGAACTACTGGATTTGCCCCAGGAGGATTGGATCCCCCGTTCCGCACGTCTTCACGCACGGATTCGGCGATTCATACACGGCATGGCAAGTGGCCAGTAAACCATGAATACAATTGGCATTTTAGTAAGGCGACTTGGGCGATGCAAGTCGAAGTGGACTGCGGAAACGCAGGCGTTTCATGCTGCGCGGCGGAGCGATTCGTCTTTTCGCAATTTTATCTGCCCATCTTCGCTGACATCCTCGAAACGGACTGAAACGTGTTTTGAAATGCCGGACTCTTCCATCGTGATGCCATAGAGCGTGTCGGCGCCGGCCATAGTCTTCTTGGAATGGGTGACGACGACAAATTGCGTAAACGAGAGGAAGTCGCGCAGCACTTGGACATAGCGTCCAATGTTTGCTTCATCGAGTGCGGCATCGACTTCGTCGAGGATGCAGAAGGGGCTGGGCTTCGAGCGGAAGACCGCTAGCAGCAGTGCGACACAAGTGAGAGTTTTCTCGCCGCCCGAGAGGAGCGAGATGCTGCAGGCTTCTTTGCCAGGCGGGCAAGCGACGATCTCGATGCCACATTCGAGGACATCTTCCGTTTCGTCAAGCAGGATATCGGCCTCGCCGCCACCGAACAGCCGGCGGTAAAGCTCACGGAAGTGGCCGCGGACGGTATCGAGCGTGGCGACGAAAAGCTGGCGGCTATCGATATTGATGCGTTGGATGATCCGTTCGAGGGCGGCTTTGGCATCGACGAGGTCGCGATACTGCCCCGAGAGGCCGCCGAAGCGGGACTCGAGTTCGTCCAATTCGTCGAGCGAGTCGAGGTTGACGGAACCAAGTTGATTGAGTTGATCGCGAAGCTGGGAGATTTCACGTTCCACGTCATCACGGGGGCCGAGGTCTCCGCTTGCTGAAGCGAGCTCGCCTGCGGCGGAGGGGAGGTCGATGCCATAGTCGTCCTGCACACGCTCGACGAGCGTTTGACGTTCATGGCGGAGCTTGTTAGTGGAGACTTCGAGTTTGTGACGTTGCGATTGGAGGACCGTAACCTGGGAGCGAGCAGCGCGGATGTGATTCTGCATTTCGCTGCGCGCGGCCCGGTATTTTTCGTCCGTGCCGGATTGCTGGGCGAGTTCCGCGGCCTGGTACTGCTTGATGAGAAACAACTCGGCGAGCGACTGCCGAGCGGCAAGGAGCGAGGCATCGAGCTCGGCGAGCTGCGATCGTTGCAGACTAATCCTGACGCGCAGGTCGGCAAGCGCGGCGTCGCGCTCGCGTTGATCGCGTTGGACTTGTTCCAATTGGGCACGCAGCATCTCGACACGATGCTCGCACTTGGCGGCGGCGATTTGTTTCTCAGTCGTCGAAGCTTGGATGATCGAGATCTGCTCCTCGATGACTTGCAGTTGAGCGGTTGCAGCGACTTGCTCGCGTTCGAGACGCACGGCAGTTTGCTCGGCGAGTAATTGGCGTTCTCGGGTGGTCTCGACTTCATACTGGTTGGCGGCGCAATGTTCGTCGATGGATTGCAATTCGCTGGCCACGCGCTGGGCGGCATGAGAAGCTTGCTCGTGCTGGCCGCGGGCGGCGGCGGTCTGCTGACGGTGGTCGGCGAGTTGAGTGGCGATCTCAGTCGACTTGGCCGAGATCGTGACAAGTTGCCCATCTAAGGCAGCGCGTTCTTGCTCGAGCCGGGTGTGGAGGGCGTGCTGTTGAGCCAGTTGCTGTTCAAGCTCCGAGAGTTGCTGGTGACAGGCGCGGATTTCACTGCGGCGTGAAAGCAAACCGGCAGAAGCTTGTCTCGGGCCGACGACGAGAGTGCCTTCCGCGGTCAGCAGTTCACCATCGCTCGTGACGAAGGCGAGTCCGCGGCCGGCTGTTTGAGCTAGCCGGAGTGCGGTGGAGAGGCGATCGACGAACCAGGTGCGGCCCAAGAGGCGTTCGACCAATGGCAAAAATTCGCTGCCGGTTTCGACGAATTGATCGGCCCGGCCCATCACCCCCGCTTGGCTGCTGAGGTCGACAGGGAGGCCCGCTTCATTGCGACGAGGGTTGCAGTCGAGTCGCAAAAATCCGACGCGGCCAGTGACGCCCAGCGGCTCTCGGTCGAGCCAATTGAAGAGCCGCCCCGCGGAAGTGACCACCACATACTGCGAAAATTCACCAAGTGCCACGTCGACCAGCGGCGCCGAATCGACATCGACATGGAATAAATCCGCTACCACGCCGCGGACCTCGCCATAGGGCCCTTGAGGATCGCGCTGGGCGGCCAGAAGCACTTCCTTGACGCCGGAATTGAGGCCCTCGAGCCGTTGGTGCAGTTCGGTGAGTACGTCGATCCGCTCGCGCGTGCGTGTAAGTTGGCTTTCGAGTTGGCGGTGTTGTTTGTCGATGCGAGCGATCTCGCGCGCGAGCGCCGCAAGCCGGGCTTCGACGGTTATGCGATCCACCTGACAGGCATCGAACTGGGCCAAGGCGGCAGCTTCTTGCCGCTGGTGATGTGTGAGCTTCGAGGCGAGCGCTGCGGATTGCTCCTGCAGCTCGTCGAGCCGTTTGTGACATTTTTCTCGATCCGTGCGGGCTGAGAACAATTGCGACTCGAGCAGAGCGACTTGATTGGCGAGCGTTGCCGCACTGCGAACAGCCTCAAGATGCTCGGCTCTCTGACGTTGGAGAGTCGCCCGCAAGTCGCCCAGTTCCGCTTGGGCAGTGGTGGCTTGTGCGAGATGGGCGCGATACGCTGCTTCAGCGACAGCCTGCTCGGCCATTGCGGCCTCAACGGTGCTCGCCGCATCGCGGAGTTGGCCCGATGCACTGCCAGCGCGCGAGGTCATCGCCACGAGTTGGCGTCGGAAGCGGTCGATTTCCTGTTCGAGGTCGGCATGCCGGGAAGATTGCGAATCGACACCTGCTTCGAGCTTGGCAATTTCGGCTCTGGAGGCAGAGGCTTGGGATTCGATGTGGCGGCGTAGGATGGCAGTTTGTTCCTGTTCAAGATCGAGTTCGAGCGCGCGGGCTTCGAGTTTTTCGAGCGCGGCCTCCTGTTCGCCGTGCCGTCGATCGAGATCGGCCAGCTGAACTTCGCGGGCCGAGATTTGTTTGGTCAGTGCCCGCCAATCGACCAGGCCGACTTGCGTGCGAAGGAGTTGCAGCCGGGTGGAGCATTCGCGGTAGCGCCGCGCCTTACCGGCCTGTGAGCGTACACTTCGCAGGCGACTTTCAACCTCGTCAACGATATCGGACAGTCGCAACAGATTCTGCTCCACCCGTTCGAGCCGTCGGGTGGCAGTGGCTTTTTTGACTTTGAACTGGCTGATGCCGGCCGCCTCCTCGAAAATCAATCGCCGATCGCGCGGCGACGATTGCAGCAGCACATCGACTTTGCCTTGTTCGATGATGCAGTAGGCTTCGGTGGTGATGCCAGTGACGGCCAGCAGTTCGCGGACATCGCGGAGTCGGCAGGGCTGGCGGTTGATCAGGTACTCGCCTTCGCCGCTTCGGTAGACGCGGCGGGTGACGTGAACATCACGGGTGTCAATGGCCAGCATGCCAGCCGAGTTATCGAGCGTGAGCGTGACTTCGGCCGTGCCGAGTGGCCCTCGAGTGGCCGAGCCGTTGAAGATAACATCGGTCATTTCGTGGCCGCGGAGCGATTTGGCGCTCTGCGAGCCAAGGACCCATTTGATGGCGTCGACGACGTTCGACTTGCCGGAACCATTCGGCCCGACAACGATCGAGACGCCCCGCGGGAAGTCGAACCGGGTGCGATCGGCAAAGCTCTTGAAGCCAGCAAGTTCGAGCGCTTTGAGCATGTGAGAGAGTCGAGAGTCGAGAGTCGAGAGTCGAGAGCCGGAAGCCGGAAGCCTCTGACGCTTGACTCTCGACTCTTGACCTTCTTAGCGCTGCTGGGTGAACAAGTCGGGGAGCGGGGTGGAGACATCGAGCGGCGCGTCTTGTTGGTCGGTGCGTGGCGTGAGGGACTCGTCTTCGTCGCGATACTTGGCAGCTTCGCGGTCGTAATGTCGACCCGGTTCAGGGAGGGCGTCGACCAGGAAGCGGCTCTTGAGCGCTCCGTCTTGTTTGGCTTGCTGCAAGGCCTGGACGACATCGGGGTAGGTGCCGCCCAAGTCGACGATCGCGCGGACCACCTCGTCGACAGCCGTTGAAACGGTTCGCTGCTCAGGTTCTTTGCCCGCCGTAAAGCGGCTGACGATGACTTGTCCATTTTGACCATTGACGAGGATGCTCTGGCCGGCGTCGAGCACCAACGGTAGAGAAAAATGCTGATTCTTACCGAATAGAACGATCTCTGGGCGGTAGCTCCGGGTGACGTGAATCATCTGCGGGCCACTCACATCGAGGGTATGGTACGTGAAATGGTCGCCGAAGCGGGTGCCGCGGACAAACGGATCGTTTTCGTTCATGGCCCAGAGCGCACGGAATGCGCCATAGCGGGTCTCGGCACTCTGTACGGAGAGCAACTCGCGGAGCGAATCGTAGGCCATGACATCGTCCATTGCACTGAGCGCTGCGAGCGCATTGACACGGAAAGCCGGTTCATCGCGGGCGACGTTGGCGAGGGTATCGACGGCGGCCGTGACGTCGAGATAGGCGAGGGCTTCGGCAGCGTAAAATCGCACTTCCGGGTCGTTCGACTCCAGGGCGGCAGTGAGAATCTCGAGGGCTTGGTCGTTACCAATCGCTTCGAGTCGAATGGCGGTGTTGGCAGCCGTGAGCGGATCGGCCAACTGATGTTGGAGCAATTGGAGGCGCTGCTGAAGGACCTGGGCTGACTCGTTGACGGCGATGTTCCGCGTTACCCGCATGAAGCGACCGACGTTGTCTTTGTAACGGTCATGCAGAGTGAGTTCAATAAACTCGTCGTTCTTTGGCACGGCAACGCCTTGCTTGCGGCCGTTGACGTGGACATAGAATCGTTTGTTGATGACAGCGGAAATCTGCTGGCTCAAGCGGATAGACTGATGTTTGCGGCCCACAACCAAACCCAGGGGACGAGACTTGAGTGCTCGGCCACCGCCCAACACACGGCCGCGCGTGACAATCGCGGGGTCTTTTTTGGGATCGGCCGAGGGGTCGACCAGCACGGCTCCTTCGGCATAGCCGATGACGCTGCCCTGGCGAATTTGTTCGCCCAGGACGGCCATTTCGGTAAGTCGCGCCGGCAGCAACCAACCGCTGCGAATACTAGTGGTCTCGCTACGACTGGGAACGCGAACCTCGACATCGAAGCGATCGCCCTCCTGAATGCCGGGCCGCAGGTAGGCCCGTACTAACACGAGCGAAGTGTTCGGCGAGGCGAGAACATCGTTTGGACTGTCAACAAGGCGACGGTTCATTTCGTCCAGCAGCGATGCCCGTTGTGGGGAAGGGGGCGGATCGGAGCCGGTGCCAGCCAGACCGGTCACCATCGAGACCGCTTCGACTTTGACGTAGTTCAGCCCGTAGGGATGCGTGAATTCAGAAACCAGTGTGACGTTGGGCGTGGGGGGCAAGTCGAGGCTGGCTTCCGGGCTTTGTTGCCGCAGAACCGGGTTCATACAACCGGCTGAGACAAGCAGCGAAAAGGCGATCCCACGCACCGCAAGGGGGCGGGAGTGAACTCGACAATTGTCTGGGGCGCAACGCTTCATGCCCAGCGCTCCTCGGCGTAAGGCCATCGGTGACTGCTCGTGTCGCACATCATGCGCGACGACATCCTGGAGTGACGTGTGGCAGTGCGAACGGCCGTTCGCACTGCGGATTGCTATCCAGGCGGGCGGAGAATACTGATTGCGGGTAAGAGGGTCAAGGCGGGCCGAGTACCGCGGTATAGATGCAAGGCAAGTTCAGCACTGCGGCTGCTAGCAGCCGATATCCTGCCAATTCAGGGCGGGTCGTAGCCGCCGCGATGAAAAGGATGGCAGCGGGCGATGCGTGCCAAACCGCGAAAAATTCCTCGAAAGACGCCGTATTTTTCCATGGCAAGAATAAAATATTGGCTGCACGTGGGCTGAAAACGGCAGTGCTGGCCGAGCAGCGGGCTGAGCGTCCACTGATAAACGCGCACTAAGCCAATCAATGCCCGGCAGGGCAATCGCCAGAGTTGTCGCAGGATGCGATTCATGGACGGCTCCTGCGGCGTTGCTGCTCGCGGCGTAGTTGATCGTTAATGCGATGAGAAAGTTTCTTCAGCGATTCGAGGAGCCGCGCGAGGTTGGGCGTAGCGTCGCGGTGGGGAATGCAAACCAGATCGCAGGGTGGAAGCTCGTGCTGGACAAGTCGAAAGGCTTCTCGGAGCAAACGCTTCCAAGCGTTACGCGTGGTGGCGCCGCCGACTTTCCGCGCAACCGTGAGCCCCAGCCGTGGGTGACCGAGATCGTTGGCAGCGCCGTAGATTCGCAGCAGGCCGTCGGTTGCCGAGCAGCGGGCTCGCATGACACAGTCGAATTCCAGTGGCTTCAAGAGTTTGAGCTGTTTCGGAAAAGTGAAAGTCTGCTCGGACATAGAAGTGAAAGGCGCAGAAGTGCTGTTCAACGATCTGGTCGGGTGTCGTCGCCGGATTGGTGGGCAATGGCGGTTTCAGCGGGCAAGCTGGAGCCTGTAGGCAGGATTGGTTGCAAGGTTTTGCGGAGCCGCTGGTTTTCGTGGTGAGAAGCTCGCGTACTGCGGCTAGAGCGATAGCGTGCAAGTCGTCGAACCCAGCGACCACCAATCATGATGCAGACGATTAGCGCAAGACCGGTCAGCACGAGCCCCAAAATTGCCATGAGCACGGCCGCACGTCGGGGAGGATCGAGTTGCTCGATCAGCGCTGCGGCCGACTCCTGGAGTGCAAAACAGCCGAGGGTCACACGAAAAATGGATTCGCCGACTACCATCGTAGCTCAGCGCGGGGGTGCTGTGGATAGTTGTTTGAAATGGCAGCGAGCTGCTCGCGTTCTTGCGAAGTGAGTTCGCTGGGGAGGGCGATTTGTATTTCGGCGAACAAGTCGCCTGGTTCGCCACTTTTTGATCGCACACCGTGTCCCTTAACGCGGAGCCGTTTACCGCTCGAGGTGCCGGGCGGGACACTGAGCGTAATGAGACCCCAGGGGGTGGGAACGTCGATTTTTGCTCCCTGAGCGGCCTCGGCAAGGGTCACAGGCACACGGACATCGAGCCGATTTCCAGTGCGGCGAAAAAACGGATGAGGGCTGACATGGATGGTGACAAGGATGTCGCCAGCCGGTGCGCCGCCGGCGCCTGGCTCGCCCTGGCCACGGACGCGGATGCGTCTGCCATCATCGATACCAGCGGGAATTTTGATCGTGATGGTTTCGATGTTGCCGTCGGCGCGCTGGACCGAAACAGCGACTTGGCCACCGAGGATGGCGGTTGCGAACGGGACGGTCATTTCGTGCTTCAGGTCGCCGCCGCGCGCTGTGGAAGAAGACCGTCGACCACCACCAGTTCCGGCGCCCCGACGAAATTGCTTGAACAAGTCGGCGAACCCGCCGCCCCCTTCGTCCTCTCCGCTGCCGCCGAAGACGTCGTTCAGATCGAACGGGTAGGTTTGCGGTCCGGTGGAATAGGTCCACTGAGGCCGGGGGCCGCCGCCAGGACTGCCAGGGCCGCCGAAGTTGGGTTGGGCTGCCGCGTCGCCGAATTGGTCGTAGCGTTTGCGTTTCTCTTCGTCACTGAGAATTTCGAACGCGGACTGGACTTCTTGAAACTTCGATTTGGCCGAGGCGTCGTCCGGGTTCATGTCCGGGTGGTATTTTCGCGCTAGCTTGCGGTAGGCTTTTTGGATGTCGTCGGTCGAGGCGTCGCGTTTCAGGCCCAGGGTGTCGTAGGGATTCTTGGCCATAGTGGGCGAGGTGACGGGGAAGGTGAATTCTGGCGAATCGCACTATTCTACCCGAGCGGTGGTGGTCTTTGTACTCCACTCATGCGGCGGGCAAAAAGCTAGAGTTAAACATAGAATGTCGCCGCAGCCGGAGCGGATTGGTGGCCGGAAACTCGACCCACTTAAATTCTTGCCGAAATTAATCCATGACGATTTCGAAAGTGTGCCTGTTGTCGATCTTGGTCGTCCTGGTCAGCGGGCGAACGGTAGCGGCGTCGCGGAGCGACGGGCGGCTCGAACTCCAAGTAGTCGACGCAAAGTTGGGGAAGCCGATTGCCGCAAGGATGCATCTCATGAACAGCCGAGGGCGGCCGGTACGCTTGCGAGTGGCCGGCTTGAACCAATACGCGGATCATTTCTACATTGACGGCAAGCTGGTGCTCGAGCTGCGGGCCGGGCAGTATACTTTCGAGCTAGAAGCGGGTCCCGAATATCGCACTCAAACCGGACATTTTGACATCGAGCGGCATGCGGAAGATGTCGAGCGAATCGAGATGCATCGATTTGCCGATCTGGCGGTGGAAGGCTGGTATGGGGGAGATCTCGACGTAGAGCGCCCGGTGGCCGACTTGCCGCTGGCGATGCAAGCGGAGTCGCTCGCTTACGTGCCGAATCGGGACAAAACCGGCAAGCATCAGTTTGCGGCTGGGTTGCTGCTGGTTCAGCTCGCGGAGCCGATTTCTGTCGAAGGCAAGACCTCGCTCGAGATTCTGCGCGAAGCGAAGGCCCAGGGCGGACGAGTGGTGGCGCGCACGCCGTTTGCTTGGGACCTGCCGCTGTGGCTGGCCAGCGGCGAACTGGATGCGATCCAAGTGATCCACCAGCACGCGCTGCGCGATGCGGTGGTCGATGGCGAAGTGGATGGCCGAGCGCGGGACACGATTTTCTTCCCCGGCCGAACGGGCAACGGCCGCTGGTCGGAGGCAATCTATCACCATGTGCTGAATTGCGGGCTACGGATGTCTCCGGTGGCGGGCAGCGGCACGGGCACGAACGGTAGCCCGCTGGGTATCAATCGCGTTTATGCTTACGGTGGCGACGATTTTTCGCCAGCTCGCTGGTGGGAGGCGGTTGAGGCTGGAAAAATATTCTTCACTAATGGCCCGCTGTTGCGGCCGGTGGTCGAGCGCAAGCCGCCGGGATACGTGTTCCGCCTCGTCGGGGAAGGCCCGCTGAGGCTGGAGATTGGTCTCGATTTGGCGACCCGGGTGCCGGTCGAGTACCTGCAGATCATCAAGAATGGCAGCCTCGAGCACGAGGTGCGGCTCGACAAGTTTGCCGAGACCGGTGGCAAACTACCAGCCATAGATTTCGAGGAGAGCGGCTGGTTCCTGGTGCGGGCGGTGACTTCCAACACACAGATCTACCAGTTGGCCTCTAGTGGTCCGTATTACGTCGAGCGGTCTGGACAACCTGGTATCAGCCGCAAGAGTGTTCAATTCTTTCTCGATTGGATCGACGCTTCGACAGAGCGAGTGCGAACGCTTCCAGACATCGACGACGCCCTGATGGTGAAGTTGCTAGCAGAGCAGGTGTCGGCGCGGGAATTCTTTGAAGAGCTACTGGCCTTGGCCAACGCAGATTGATAGCGAGACTGGGTTCCTCTCTTGGGGCAGCTCGCTCAGACCACAATTTCTGGGGCATGCCAGCCCGCTAAATTGAATCGAGAGTGTTAGAATTGCCGAGAATAAGGGCAGGTTACTCCACACTGCCAGACGGCCTTGTCGAACAACTACGACCTATTGATGAATGCGGTGTCGTGCTGTCACAACAGCTTTTGGAAAAATGTGAATTGTTCGACAAGTCCCTGCCAGACTGTCGGTTTTTTTGGGCTTGCTCATGGGTTTCGCAATTCGCACGCTCGACGCCGCGATGGCCCCAGGCTGGGGCGACGTGGTGCCGGTGTACTCGCAGGTCGAAGGACCGATTGACGCGTTGAGCTTTCTGCGACGGTCACTGTTATTTGCCGAACTTTCCGCGATCTGCTATCTGTCGCGGGCCGAGGCGGGGCGGCTGGCCTATCGCGTCGGCTTTCCCGAAATTCGCTACTACGATCGCGACGGCGCACAAGCCTACATCTATGGGAACGACCACGATCGGGTGGTTGTGTGTCGCGGCACGGAGCCAAACGACTGGAACGACATTCGGGCAGACCTTGATTTGGCAAAGGTGATTGCCGAAACCGCTGGCCGCGTCCACCGTGGCTTCAAGCGGGAAGTGGATGAACTGTGGCCCCGGCTGGAGCTAGCGCTAAAAAACAATCAACGGCCTGTGTGGTTTACCGGGCATTCCCTCGGTGGCGCGATGGCGACGATTAGTGCGAGCCGCTGTAAACTTTCGCATATCGAATCGAATCCGCAGGCCTTGTACACGTTTGGCAGCCCCCGCGTGGGGAATCGGCGTTATGTCGAGTATGTACACTATGAAGCCTATCGTTGGGTAAACAACAACGACATTGTCGCGCGGGTGCCGCCCTGGTGGCTCGGCTTCCGTCACAAGGGGCAAGAGGTGTACCTCAACGCCTACGGAGAAATTCGCCAGTTCACGGCGTGGCAGCGGCTGAAAGATCGCTGGCGGGGTTTTTGGGGAGGTCTCAAGAAATGGGAGTTCGACCACTTCGCGGACCACTCGATCATGCGATACATCGAGTACATTTTAAGTGCGGTGAGAGAAGAAGAGTCGTTCGAGCGACGGCTCTTGTCGATCGAACGGCCGAAGTTAGCCCCGCCGAGCGAATTGCGACGGCGCGCGGCATAGGCTCTACCACCAAACTCCACCCGGAAGGCCACTACAGGAGAACTGCAAAGTCACGAACTGAGCATTCTGAGTCCGAGTGCTGGGTTCCAGGCGATGTAGTCGGCGGCGGCTCGGACAGGCAATTGGGGGTCGGAGCGGAGGGGGGTGGATGGAGAAGGGCGGCGTTGTTGATGGCCGCCAGGCAAGCAGAGAGGCCGGGCCGCCGGGTGTGGTGGCGGTCCTCGTCCCACCAGCGATCCTTCACAAAATGGAGGCCGTTTTCCAGTCGCCAGTGGTCGCGGACGTACCGCAAGAGGTCCGCCGCGGTGACGCGGTCAGGATCGAGGCTCGAGACG
>JBGSUJ010000094.1:0-29972 GCA_041753435.1 Pirellulales bacterium
GATCCAGGATGAATTCATGCGCGACAAGGGCGTCGACGACTTCGAGAACAGCCGGCGAGCGACCTATGTCCAGCAGCAGTACGCGATTGATAACCCTCACGCATTCGTTGGCTACGGCCAGTATTTCTGGGGGCTGGCCGCGAGCGATGGACCCGGTCGGACGGTCCGTCAGGTCTCTCGCGTCAAGCGCCGCTTCTTCGATTATGTCGCGCGCGGGGTGCCGTACGGCCCGGACGACGGGACCGTCGCCCCCTGGGTGGTGGTCGCTTCGCTTCCCTTTGCCCCGGAGATCGTGCTGCCGACGGTTCGGTATTTCAAAGAGGTCTACCCGGAGATCACGGGCAAATACTGCTTCAAGTGCAGCTTCAATTTGACCTTTCCGCAGGAGTCGCAGGGCAAGTCAGGTTGGACCTCAGCGTACCACGACGGGATCAACCTCGGGCCGGTTGTATTGATGTGCGAGAACTATCGATCGGACTTGATTTGGCGACTTATGCGGAGTTGCCCCTACCTCCTCGCGGGTTTACGGAGGGCGGGATTTGCAAACGGCTGGCTATGACAATTCCATACACACGATCACAGGGCAATGCGTCAATGGAAGCCAATACACTCTCGCCAGAGCGACTCCGCCAGTTGGATGCCTACTGGCGCGCCGCCAACTATCTGTCTGTCGGCCAGGTTTATCTCTACGACAATCCGCTGCTCAAGCAACCGCTGACGTTGGAGCACATCAAGCCGCGTCTGCTCGGACATTGGGGAACGACACCAGGCCTCAACTTTATCTACGTTCACTTGAACCGGGTCATCAAAGAGCACGACCTGAACGCCATCTGCATCACTGGGCCGGGGCACGGCGGACCCGGGCTGGTCGCCAACGCCTACCTCGAAGGGACCTATAGCGAGGTCTATCCGAACATCTCACAAGATGCGAATGGGATGCTGCGGCTGTTCAAACAGTTCTCCTTCCCCGGCGGCATTCCGAGTCACGTCGCGCCGGAAACGCCGGGCTCAATTCACGAAGGCGGTGAGCTGGGGTATTCGTTGTCGCATGCTTACGGCGCGGCGTTCGACAATCCCGACCTGCTTGCGGCTTGCGTCGTGGGTGATGGCGAAGCAGAGACAGGACCGCTGGCCACGAGTTGGCACTCGAACAAATTCCTTAATCCCGTCTGCGATGGTGCGGTGCTGCCGATTCTCCACCTCAACGGCTACAAGATCGCCGGCCCCACCGTGCTTGCGCGCATTCCACATGACGAACTGGAATCTCTCTTCCGCGGGTACGGTTACACGCCCTATTTCGTCGAGGGAGACGATCCGCTGGAGATGCACCAGCTCATGGCAGCCACGCTCGATACCGTGGTCGCCGAAATCAAGCGCATTCAAACCGAGGCCCGCGCTAACGGATTCAAGACTCGCCCGCTCTGGCCGATGATCATCTTGCGTTCACCGAAAGGATGGACCGGCCCGAAAGTAGTCGATGGCAAACCGACCGAGGGCACGTTCCGCTCGCACCAGGTGCCAATGGGCGACATGAGCCATCCGGGGCACGTCAAGATTCTGGAAGAGTGGCTGCAGAGCTATCGCCCGCAGGAGTTGTTCGACCACACAGGCAAGCTGCGCAGCGAACTCGTGGAACTCGCCCCACAAGGCGAGCGCCGAATGAGCGCCAATCCCCATGCCAACGGCGGTCTGCTGTTGCAGGATCTGCATCTGCCAGATTTCCGCGACTATGCCGTTGAGGTACCAACGCCCGGTGCGTTAAACGGCGAAGCAACCCGCGTTCAAGGTCAATTCATACGCGACGTCATCAAACTCAATCCCGCCAACTTTCTCGTGTTCAGCCCGGACGAGACGAATTCCAATCGTTGGGGCGCTGTGTTTGAAGTGACGAACCGTTGTTCGACGGCCGAAATTCTTCCCAGCGACGATCACGTGGCGCCCGATGGCCGCGTGATGGAGATGTTGAGCGAGCATCAGTGCGAAGGCTGGCTGGAAGGCTACCTGCTCACCGGCCGGCATGGCCTCTTCTCCTGCTACGAAGCGTTCATTCACATCATCGATTCGATGTTCAACCAGCACGCCAAGTGGCTGGATGTGACCCGCCAGATTCCGTGGCGGCAGCCCATTGCTTCCCTGAATTACCTGCTGTCTTCGCACGTGTGGCGTCAGGATCACAACGGCTTCACTCACCAGGATCCGGGCTTCATCGACTTAGTGGCGAACAAGAACGCGGACATCATCCGCGTCTATCTGCCGCCCGATGCGAACACGCTGCTCTCCGTGACGGATCACTGTCTGCGCAGCCGCAACTACGTGAACGTCATTGTGGCCGGCAAACAACCCTCGCCGCAGTGGCTCGACATGGACGCCGCGATCAAACATTCCACCGCCGGCATCGGCATCTGGCCGTGGGCGAGCAATGACCAGGAGGGCGAGCCGGATGTCGTCATGGCGTGCTGCGGTGACGTGCCGACGCTGGAAACTCTGGCCGCGGTCGAGTTGCTTCGGGAGTTTTTTCCCGAGTTGAAAGTCCGAGTGGTCAACGTCGTTGATTTGATGAAGCTCCAGCCGCAAAGCGAACATCCACACGGCCTGAGCGACAAGGATTTCGACGTGCTCTTCACCAGCGACAAGCCGATCATCTTCGCCTATCACGGCTATCCCTCGCTGATTCATCAGCTCACATATCGCCGCACGAATCACCCGAACCTGCATGTGCGCGGTTACAAAGAAGAAGGCACGACCACGACACCCTTCGACATGACGGTGTTGAACGACCTGGACCGGTTTCACTTGTTTGGCGACGTGATTGACCGCCTCCCGCAATTGGAATCGCATGCCGACCGCGCCCGGCAATTCATCCGCGACCGGCTGTTCGATCACAAGCAGTACATCGAGCAGCACGGCGAGGACATGCCGGAGATTCGGAACTGGAAGTGGGGTAACTCCCCATGAAAGGATACAAGCCATCAGACGCCACAGGTTCGGACTTGAAATAATGGGCACTGGCACACTGGGAAACGAAGGCGGCGAGATTCGCAATGTTCAAACTCGCTGGCCGGGGGAAATGAGCACCGGAACCAGCCCGAGGAATCACTCATCATTTTCAACCTCGATGGGACGCTTGCCGAAAGCAAAGCTACTCTCGATGCCGAGATGGTCGCACTGCTTGGTTCTTTTCGAAGCATTGTGAAGGAGGTAGCGCGATGACCGGATTCGAATTAAAGCGTCTCGGGCAAATCATGCAGCCCGAATCTGGCAATCCATTGGAGGTTGAGGGCGTCTTGAATCCGGCGGCGGTGCGTGGTCCGGACGGCGAACTCTACCTGTTTCCCAGGCTCGTCGCACAAGACAATTATTCGCGCATTGGCATCGCGCGCGTGAAATTCAACGACGCGGGCGATCCTTGTGGCGTCGAGCGGCTCGGCGTCGCGCTGGAGCCGGAAGCGGACTACGAGCGATGGCCCGACGGTCGCGGCGGGTGCGAAGATCCTCGCATAACGTTCGTGGAGCGGTTCCATCGCTATGTGATGACTTACACGGCGCATTCACCCATCGGCCCACGGATCGCCCTGGCGGTGTCAGAGGATTTATTTCGCTGGAAACGGCTGGGCCTCGCCACATTTGAGGAGTATCACGGCATCGACTTTGTCCATGTGGACAACAAGGATGCCAGCGTCTTCCCCGTTGCCATTCCCAACCACTGTGGGAAGATGCAGATGGCCACTCTCCATCGTCCACTGTTCCCCGGCACCCGTCCCGAGGAAACCGCCTGCCAATGCCCGCGCCGCGTAGTAGATCTCGATCACGAGAGCATCTGGATTTCCTATTGTCCGATGGCATTGGACGGCCTCAAACCGCATCACCTCGGGCTGTTCAACTCTCATCACCGACTCGCCACTCCAATATCACCCTGGGAGATGCTCAAAATCGGCGGGGGCACCCCGCCAGTGCTCACCCGCCACGGCTGGCTGATCGTTTACCACGGCGTGAGCGAAGTGGCCGGGCCGAGCAGCGATGAACATCTTTTGCGTTACTCGGCCGGCGTGATGGTGCTCTCGAAGGAGCATCCGCGCGTGATCCTGCATCGTTCGGTGGAGCCGGTGCTGGCGCCACTGCTGAAGGAGGAACGCCACGGTGCCGTGCCCAACGTCGTGTTCCCCACCGGCATTGACCGCCGCGACGATCTCGGCACGTCGGACCGCATCGACGTTTATTACGGCATGGCTGACAGCCGCATCGGCGTGGCCTGCCTTGACGTGCCGAAACACCTGCCTCCAGGCGCACCCGCCGATCGTGATGGGCCAAAGATAGGTGGATAAGGATGAAAGACAAGGTCCCCACCAACTTCGGCGGCGTCGTTTCCGTGTGTGGCAGCGTCGTGGACATACGATTCGATTAGCGGCTGCCGTCGATCTACTCGTTGCTGCACGCGAAGGAGGAAGGCGCCCACTTCGTAACCATTCGCGTAACGAAACTGCTGCCGCCTCAACCACAACGTTCAATGCTTATCCGGCAGGTCGAGCACTATGCTCACGTCGTCGACACAATCAGCTCTACCGACGTCGAAACACGCTGAGCATCCGCCGGCCCCATTGGTTAAGCGATTCTTCTCGCCTCCCGCAGCCGCAGCCCGTCTTCTTCTTTATTCCAACGCTTTTGAGACAACGCGCTACGAGCGTGCCGAGTTCAAACTTCCAGCGCTTCTTGCCTGGCCGCTTCGACTCACTCGACCGCTTCGAGATTGATGGCCGGATCGGCAGGCGCTCGTTGTCGGCCCGTGCTTCCGCTCCGCCGCAGCGGGCGTGATACTTTTCTGGCGGCAGCGACGGGTCAGAGATTCTCATTCGCCAGCCACAAACCTGGCAAACCATGAAGTCGTCGTCGCGTTGGAAATTGCAGCGGGTGTTATTGCGCGGCGCGGCCGGCTCGGGCGCAGGAACGGACAAGAGGTCCACGTCCTCACTCACAAAAGCACTGACGCGGCCGATTGAATTGCCCAGCGTGCTTTCAAGTCCCACGTGTTGCAGCAGACTCGGGTAGTGAACGAGCTCTTTGTAGCCGAGTGATTTCAGGGTGCCGATCACGACGGCATCGGACATGGTCTCACCATTACCTGGGCCTCGCACGAACCGCTCCATGCGTAACAGGCAATCGACCGTGGAGCGGTCGAACACCAGGCCGCAAGCGCTGCGCCCCAACTGGTTTGATTCATGCCAGCCGGGCACATCTTGCGTGAACACATGATTCTCGTCGAGCGTGATGAGGTTCCAATATACTTTGCCGGCCGGGAAGCGCTCCAGGTATTCCCGCAGCTGTCGGCACGCCAGTACGTCGTCCTCAAAGATCGCATACCGGTCTGCATCTTTCGTCGTGAACAGGTAGAAGAGGGCGTGCATCCAGTTACGCATTTGGCCCACGCGCGGATGGCAGACCACCTCATGGTCGCCGTACCCGGTAATCTGCCCGTCCACGAATAGCACAGGTCGGTCGAAGCCGGCCGCTGCCAATGATGCAAGCGTCTGCGGCAGCAGAGTGCCGATGCGCTCAGGAACAGTCGTGACGCCGTATGCCCACTTCATGGTTGTTAGCAGGATAGGTGCGCTGAGAGTTGGCCAATGATGGGGTCATCGCATGGGAACGTAAATGCGCAGGGATATTCCGGGTACGGAGTCGGCCGAGACCACAACAGCTCACGCTGCATACTCTGCATGGTGCAGGGAACGGCCGTTTGGATGTGGTCCCGCAGCTCGCAGACAAACGCCCAAGGCCAACCCGGATAGTCGAGGAGGACCCCGCATGACCATTCGCTCCAATGAAATGGCGGCGGCCCCACAATGCTCTGTCCACAACTGCAGAAAGAGAAGCCGATGCTGCTAATTCGCATTTGGTTCTCCGTGCATTCGAGGCACACCCGAATTCCGCTGACGTAGACCTCGGACCGGTTATGCAGCTCGTAGCCGCCGCTTTCATCCGTGCAGCACCCGAACTCGTTGTCCTCGATAAGAATGGCGTCGCCGTCGCGTGCTTCAGCACAGTCCAAGATGAAGTCGAGCTTGAAACACGTGCTGTAAGGACCGTCCTGTTCGAGCTGGTAGCTGGAGTTCAGGTTGTCCCACATAATGCGACGCTTATCGTGTTCGGTTTCCGGGCACTCGCACGTTCCCTCGCCGCCTGGCGCGCCGGAGATCGTAATATTCAGTTTCATCGGGACCCATGTGTCATCGTCGCACGACAAACACTGGGGGAAGTTGCCACACATGTTGCAGCAACAAGGGCTGGGGACCGAGTCGTCCTGGACCAGCTTCCCGTCCTTGATGATGAGCTTGTTGCCTCGTGCGAGAAGAGCCATTACATGGTCTCCTCGCAGTCGAGCACTTCGACGCTACATTCGGTGACTTGATTGACGGCACCCGCTTCTGCGCAGATGTTGAATACGTCGTAGGTCAGCTTGAGCTTGAGCTCGCCGCCTTCGATCACTAATTCGCACTCTTTAATGCTGCGGATGGTGACTGGATCGCCCTTGAGCTTGAGTCCGGAAGTGCCGTGGCACTCAATGCACCCGGCCGGATCGACTTTCACTTGTACGGCGTCACCGGCAATTTCGAGCCCGCAGCCCGTATTCACCTTGAGCGCGCAGCCGGCGCCCTGCGGCACGAGACCATCGCCAGCCAGGTCGGCCGGATCAACCACGACCGCATCGCCGGCGATATCCAGTCCGCAACCCGTGTTGACCTTGAGACTGCAAGTCCCTTCGACTCCCAGGCCGCTGCCGGCAACCGTCGGCGCGTCGAAATAGATCGTATCGCCGATATAGTTGAGGCCGCAGCCGACGCCGATGTTGGTTGCCAACCCTTCCGCCGTGCAAATGAGTCCGCCACTCGGCTTGAGTTTCACTTGCACGGCGTCACTAACGATTTCTAGACCGCAACCAACGTTCACCTTCAAGGCACAGATGCCTTCGGTGCCAAGTCCGGCTCCAGCCAGGTCCGTATTCTTCACACGAACGGCTCCGCCCGACAGTTCCAAACCGCAGCCGGTTTTGACCTGCATGGCGCATTGGCCGCTGCCCCCGACCGTTTCAAGACCGTCTCCGACAAGGTCCGACGTCTTCACCTTGACCACGTCGGAAACGATCTCCAAGCCACATCCGACATTCACCTTGAGGCCGCACACGCCTTCGACGCCGAGCCCGCTGCCAGCAAGATCGCTGTTCTTCACGCGCACCGCATCGGCCACGATCTCCAGGCCGCAACTTACGTTGACGGCCAAGCCGCAGACGCCTTCGGGCACGAGCCCATTGCCGGCGAGATCGGTGTTCTTCACATATAGCACGCCGGCCGTGGTCGTGAGGCCGCAACCGTAATTGACACTTACGATGCAGTCGGCGATGACGACTCCAGGGCCAGGGACGTAGGTCGCCTTCAATCCGTCCTCGCCACACTCCAAACAGCCGTCCGGGTCGATGAGGATTTTGAGCCCGTCGCCTTCTGCCGGGCACGAGATACATCCCTCGGGATCGAGTTCAACCTTGAGACCGTCTTCGCCGCATTCGAGACATCCATCTGGATCGACCTTTACCTTGAGCCCGTTCTCCTCGTCGCATGTGAGGCAGCCGTCCGGATCAATCTCGACCTTGAGTCCGCCTTCCGCAGATGTATCACAGGTCAAACAGCCGCTCTCGGCGAGTTTCACTTTCAGTCCGGTTTCGGCACCGCAGTCGAGACAGCCATCGGGATCGAGCTTGAGTTTGAGACCAGTGGTCGGGTCGCAGAGAATGCAGCCGTACGGATCGACTAGCACTTCGATGAATCCGGCAGCCAACTGGTCGGCGTCGATGCCGCAACCCGCGTTGTAGTCGCCGCTTCCGCCAGTGCCTTTGTCGGTAAACGCTCTCACCAGCGCTCTGGGGACCGGCGGGCCATGAGTGACGAGATCAGCCGCAAAGACTTCGAAGTAAACGGGCTGATGATACGTCGGGTTGAACGCGTTGTGCCCCCACAGCTTGTAGTACAGAGTTTCGGGGAACGTGTCGCCCGCCGTGGCGTAGACACGCCCGTAGTACGGCTCGTTGATCCAGTCGCCGTTGGCGAGCTCGTTGGCAACAACGTATTCACCCAGCGCATAACCCACGCCAAACCAGTTCTGGATCGTAAGCGGCGCAGTTGGTGCGGTCCCAGCGATCGCGGCCAGGTTCTCGATCTCGAATTCGCTGGCCGTGTTAAGCACGACCGCATTGGTCGTGCCTGCGACGATGCGCACCTGCCGTTCGGTCCCTAGTCGCACGAGCGCCCACAGCGTCACGTTCGGCGGTTCGGTGCTTTCAGGAAAGTCTTCATGCCAAAGAATCCGCGCCTCGCCGCTTGCCGCACTTTTGAGCCGCGTCGCATCGCCGTTCTTGATGACCGCATATCTGTGGTCGTCGGCCGTAAAATGCACCCGCACCGGCACAACGCCAGCGACGGCGGCCAGGCCAATCTTGTTGATGGCCAGCGGTTCGAGCAATACGGCAAAGCGGTGTTCGTATCCACTCGCTGGCATGACGCCGTCGAACGTCGTCTGCCGCAAGAACTCCGCTAAGTTGTCCGCCGGCGCGATGATGGGCTGACTCAGTCCCACGATGGAAAACCGCTCGCGATTGGAACCGGTGAGATTGCGAACCTTGGCGAGCGTCGTCTGCCGCGCAAACGCATCGGCCTCGGCACCCAGCGCTTGTTGCCCTCGCGTCGCCCGCACCGCATCGAGGAAGGCGTTGTACGCCTCGGCGGGAATGTTGAGCTGGTCGCCCGACTGGACCTTTTTGAGGGGATCGCCCGCCATACGCTACACTCCGATCCCCAGCGTTGAGAAGTTGCCCAGCTCATAGACCTGTTCGACGTAGGCGGCGATCGGCTGTTTCACCAGGACGTTTTGGTCTTCCGCGTCGGCGTAGCGGACCCACAAGTATTCCCAACCTTTCTTGTTGATCCCGGAGATCGGGCCAACCGCGAGGCCCGTGACGTTGGGGCTGGCGGCGAAGCGGTACGTGATTTCCCAGTCGTCGGCGCCGCGCTGCGAGCCACTCGCGCCGAGGAATAGCACTTCGCCCACCGCGAAGCCTTTGAAGGCAGCGTTGTTCACTTTGCCCGTGAGCTGGAACAGCGCTGCTTTGTACGCGCCAGTTACTGTGGCGATCGCGAGGTAATGGGTTTCGGTGAAGTTGTAGACCGGAACGGTGATGTCGGTGCCTTCGACCGAATCGCTGGTAACGCCGATCGCTCCCTGGCAATCAGGCGCGGTGCCGCTTGGCGCGTAGCGTGCGATCGTGGCCAGCGACTGCGTGATATGGGGCTGTGACGCCGCCCGTGTCGAACGAGAACGAAGACTCGCCCGTTTCTTTGGGCTCTTTCTTGCCGTAGCGGACCGAGACCTCCCAGATACCTCCCCCTTCGTGGGTGATATGGTAGGTCTGGAACAGTAATCCCGCGTAAACCAGGGGAATCGTGGCCTCGACCAGCGCCCGCACGGCCGCATCGTCCTCGGTTCCCTCGACTATATATATGAGGTCCACCGAGGGACTTTCGATGCCCTCGGTTGCCTCGCGGCTGTCATAGCGTTCGCGGATCGTGGCCACGGCCTGCTCCTTACGCGAAAACCAGTCCGCCGTGCTGCGCTTCCCGCACCAGCTGCTTGGTATTGGCCGCCACTTGCTCGGTCGCCTTGGCAGTCCGCTCCGACAAAGAATCCGCGCCGAGGCCGCGAGCGGCGAGCGGATTGAACGAGCCCACGACGTCGATCTTGCGCCGCGTGTCGGTAATCAGCTCATCGAGACCGTCGGCCGTCGGCAACTCGGCTGTGGGACGTTTCGTGCGCGCTGGTCCGTTGGCGTCTGCTTCGGCCCGTTTGTCGGCGGCGCTTTTTAGGGCGTCCTGCCACTCGCGACGGGCCTTGGCCAGCTCGTCTTCGGATTCCTTGAGTGCGGCCTGATGCTTGGCCTCGCGTCGGCGCTGTTCCTCGGCCTGCATGTCGTCGAGCGCCCCCTGAGCGCCGACGCGGTCTTGCTCGATGCGCTCGCGCTGTTGTTGGCGGGCTTTCTCGCGTTCTGCCAGCTTGGCATCACGCTGGGCATTGATGGCCACGTCCTCGCGAGCCACTTCGGCATTGATCCGCGCGATCTCTTTGTCTGCGTTCGTTTCGGTGAACAATCCCTTGATGCGGGCCCACACTTTCTGGAAGAACCCGGCGAAGTGGTTCCAGCCCTTCTTCAAGAGGCCAATGAAGTTGGCCCAGGCATTGGCAAGCACGGTCGTCGTTTCGAGCCACGCCACCTGGATGCCGGCCCAGGCATCGGTCATCAGGCGCGAGATTCCAAACACAGCGTTCTGCCAGGTGCCCACGAAAAAGCCTTTGAAGGCGAGCCACCTGGCTTCGAGGAAGTTGATTTCCCGCTGCCATTCCATCTTCATCGTGAGCCAAACGATCTTGGCCGCCAGCGCCAAGTCGCCGGCTGCGAGCGCATCGCCAATCCCCTGCCACGCGGCTAGCGCCGTGTCTTTGAGCACTCCGAACTGATCGCCGAGCCAGGCGAGCGCGTCGCCGCCCGCGCCGGTCGCATAGAGGATGTACGCGGCCAGTGCGCCCAAGCCACCGATCACGAGACCGATGGGCGATAGCAAGGACGCGAGAATTGTTCCGAGCATGCCGATCGCCGCGCCGGCCGCCGTGATGAGCGTCGCGATTCTGCCCAGCACCACACCGAGTCCACCGACCGCTCCGCCCAGCACCACGAGTGCCGCACCGCCAGCGAGAATCGCCGCGCCGACTTTGAAGATGGTTACAACTAGGCCTTTGTTGCGGCCGATCCAGTCGCTGGTGGTTTTTGCGGCCCGCATGATGGCGTCGGCAACTTGGGTCAATAGCGGCGCGAGTGTCGCCCCGACCGTGAATGCCGTTCGCTTGAGTACTTTCCATAAGGCGTCGAGCTTGTCGCCAAATGCCTCGGCGGCTTGGGCGTCTTCGGTGCTCATCGTGAGCCCCAGGTCACGGGCTTGCTGGCGGAGTTCTTCGATTCCTTTGGCGCCGCCTTCCATAAGCGGAAGCAGCTTGGTCCCCGACTTGCCGAAGATCTGCATCGCCATCGCGGTGCGGAGGGCGGGAATTTCGATCTGACTGAGCCGATCGGCAATGAGTGAGAACTGGTCTTCGGGTGCAATCCGCCCCAGGTCATCCATCGACAGACCCAGTTGCGCTAGCGCATCGTTCGCTCCCTGCGACCCTTCCGCCGCGGTCACCAAGAACTTCTGCATCTTGTTGAGTGAACCTGCCAGCGTCGCGACGTCGCTGCCGGATTGCTCGGCCGCAAAACCCAATTCGGAGAGCGCCTCAACGCTCGTGCCGGTCCGCTGGCTCATGTCCACGAGATCGCTGCCCATGTCGGCAAACAATTTGGCCGCACCGAGGAAAGGCGCTACAAGCCCGGCACCCAGCCCGGCCAGCCGCGTGCCGATCGATGTGATTCCCGCGCCAAACGCCTTGAGCTTGGCGGCCGCCGCGTTGAGGCCCTTCACCAAGCGGTTGTCCTTGGCATACAGCTCGATGTAGGCCGCGCCGGCACGGATGTTGGACGAACTGGGCACGCTACTTATGCTCCTGTCTTGCGATCGACGAATACTTGCTTCAGCACGTTGATGCCAACTTTGGTGATGGTGGGTTTTTCGTTGCGACGGTGCGGATGGAAGTCGGCTGGCCGTAGGGCGCGCGTCTTCTTTGCATCCCGATGGACGTTGGCCAGCATCGCCAGGATCGCGGAGGTGTGGTTCCACGCCTGGCGACTCTTGGCTTCCGCCATCACGATGAGCTGTCGGAGGGTGAACGGTCCGGGATCGACGCCGATGACGCCCGCGAGCTCGTCCACGAACTGATCAAGGTGCTGGCACACTCGTCCGGATTGAGCGACTCGAGCATCGTCTCCGCATGCGTGAGCAGCTTCGTCCGCACTTCGCGGCCCGCCGCAATTACCCGGCGGAGCGCTGCTCGACTCCGCTCGTCGGGGAAAAAATCGATCAGTTCCTCCACCAGCGCCTCGGCCGCCGACGTGATCGCATCGCCAGCCAGCGCCCGTCCAAAGTCTTCGTCCGAAATGTTCTTGGCCTCGGCGTCGTCTTTACACAGCACGTACAGCACATCGGCCAGCCGGACCGGATCGGCCACGAGTCGGCCGAGCGCCTGCATCCCGTCATCCACGAGTTGGTACAGATCAACGTCGAGCGCGGCCCGCACGCGGCGGATCGTCGTCACATTGACGGCGACGTACCACGTGCGGCCCAGGTTGTCGGCAAAAGTGTGCATGATTCTCTTGTTCCTCATTCATCAGGCGTCAAATTCGATCGGTCCCACGAGCCACTCGGGCGGGCTGAGCGTGTAGGTGGGTTTGGCCGTGACACTCACCGTGATCGCTTCTTCGAGCGCTTCGGACCGGGTGAAGTTAATAATCCGGCAGACGGCCCGCAGTCCTTGTGAACCGGCGTCGCCCATGTCGCCGTCGGCAATCAAGAGCTCGATGGGCGTTCCGTTGAAGAAGGCATCTTTCAACACGGTGAAGTTGAAGTCCTCCGTGTCCCAAACCATCTCAAACTCAATCGAGGCATCCTTGAGCGTCCCGACCGTCGCGCGCCAGCCCGCATTGCCGCGAGTTGTGACGTCCGCCTCGCCCGTTTCGAGGTTCAGCGTCACATCGCGGATGTTTTCGATGACCGCCCACAGCGAGCTACCAATAGTGCCCGTGTTGCGATATAGCTTGGCGTCAAGCCCGAGTCGGATGGCCATCAGCAAAATCCTTCTTAGGCAGGTCCGACGATCCACGCCGGAGGCGTCACCGAATAGGTTGGTTTCGCGGTGACGCTCACCGTGATTGCTTCCTCCAGCGCTTCGGTGCGCGTGAAGTTGATGATCCGGCAGATGGCCCGTAGGCCTTGCGAACCGTCGGCCGCAATGTCACCATCCATCACGGCCAATTCGATCGGCGTACCGTCGAAAAACGCATCTTTCACGGCCGTGAAGTCAGCATCCTCGGTGTCCCACACCATCTCGAACTCAATCGACGCATCTTTGAGAGTCCCCACGGTTGCCCGCCAACCGTCGTTGCCACGAGTGGTGACGTCCGCCTCCCCGGTCTCCAGGTTGAGTGTTACGTCCCGGACGTTGGCGACGAGGTCCCAGGCAGCGACATTCCTGCGGTAGAGTTTTGCATCAAGCCCGAGTCGCACGGCCATGATTGTGTTCCTTTGTTAACGGACCGAGCTCGACCAGAAGTCGGGCAAGCGGTCCTGGAGTTTTTCGAGGGCAGGCCCCATGTAGGGCCGCTTCGGGTAGCGTTCGCGGCGATAACGACCGCCAAACTCGTGTGCCGAGCCACTCGTGCCGACCGCGTCCCGTTCGGGACCGATCACCACGACCTGGCGCTGTTTGTCGACCGAGTACGCGATCGCGCGGCGGAGTTGGCCACGACGGCTGTGTGGCGGTGTGCCTTCGGGCGACGGCGTTTGGCGCGTGCGAATGCTGCGGCGCGCGGTGAGCCGCAGCGCGGCACCGGCGTGTCCGAGGTTTTTGAAGTTCGCCTGCTTGGTCTTTGCCAAGACCTTTTGTTTCTCGAACTTCGTTTTGGCTCGCATCGCGATCATCGCCACACCTTGAATGTGAGCGTGAGCACGCTCGTGAACTGGCCGAGCTCCGACAGGTGTTCGGGCGCGTAAACTGGATCGTTCTTTACTTCGATGCACCGTGCATTCGGAAAACTGGCGAGCGCAGCGGCCCGAAAGTGGTCGGCGATCTCCTCCACCAGACCCATCATCACGTCGAGCGGCGGATTCGCCTGATCGACTTTCTGCTGCACGGCTACGTCGACCATGTACTCAAACGTGTCGCGCGTGCGATCCAGGGATTTCGAAGCGAGGCCCTTCGGCACGACCGACACGTGCAGCGTCCCCATCTGGCTTATGTCGAACTGCGGCGCGTAGTGCCGTGCGGCCGTGACCGGCTGACTGAACGTCGTCGCGTTGAGTTCCGCGACGACCGAATCGGCGATGTCGATGATCGTGGCCATTTAGGACTTCGCCCCCCATTGCAAAATCGTGCCGTCGGGCATTGCCTGGGCTTCGGCAGTCTCTTGGCCGACGAATTTGAGCCAACGCGCCGCAATGCGGGCTTTCCACGATCGGATGTATCCCTGGTCCACGAAAACGCCGGGCGAGTACATGTAATACGTGTCGCCATCGAAGCTCGCGTACACACTCAGGCCGCCAGCGAACGGCGATCCCACAGCAACGGCCGTGTACGGCTCGATCCACAAGGGCTCGGCCGTGGAAAGTTCGTCGCCAACGCGGACCGTTCCGGAGTCGAACGCGGCTATTGATGGTCGATTCAACATGGTCCTCCGCTCAGAGCGAGTTAGGCCCGCGAATGGAGCAGGCAGCCGGCTTGCGCCGAACCACCGTCTCCATTCCCGCGCCTAGGCCTCGGTGGCAACTTGTTTGGTGTGAATGCGAAACATCTGGCGATGGGGATCGGCCCACCGCCACGGTGGTTCTTCGCCGGGGGCCAAGACCTCGTACACGAGCGTCTGGGCCCCAACAACTTCTCGAATCTGGTCGCCTCGCTGCGGCTGGACCGGGTTCCCGCCCAGTACCAGGTCCGCCGCACGTATTAAGTAGTCCCGGTCAGTCCAAACCATCCGCACGCCGCCATACCCGTCGTCGAGTTTCAACAGCGTCCGGCCGATGGTCGCTCGAACAGTCACCTCGTCAGCGCCGCGCCGGTACGTCACCTGCGTGGCCACGTGCTCATGCAGTTGATCGGCCAGCCAAGCTTGTCCGGCTTGCAGCAGGTCTTGCATTGCTTACTGACTCAGTCGCACGCGAACCGTGGTATCGGCGCTCGCTGCGGCACGAACGACCTTGCCGATGAGCTTGTTGCCCGTGGCGGTCGTTGTGACGACGTTGGCTGCGTCGTCCCAATACAGCAGTTGTCCGACCGTGTACGCGACTCCCGTGTTCTTGGCGAAGTCAAACACGCCGTCGACGGCCAGTGATCCGAGCTTGCCCGATTTGATTTCGAGTTTGGCGACGCCGACCAGATCCCCCTGGACGACAACGTCACCAGCCGAGATGTCGGCGCCGGGCGTGTAGTCGATGCTGCAACCTTCATGAACGAATGTAGTTTGTGGCATGTGTTATGCTCCTTTGGAATTGGCCGAGCTGATTGGTTCCGATACGTCGCCTATACTTCGCCCTTGCTCTTCACGCCGCCGCGTGGGTCTTGCAGCGCGACACCGAAGTCGTGGTAGCCGCGCATCTGCACGCCCAAGACGTTAAAGTCGGCCTCCGCCGATTCGATCGTGGGCGACTCCTGACCGTTGAGAAACGCGACCTCAATCACCGGCAGGTCGCTCGGCTCGGCTAACAGATACCACGCCTTGGCGGAGTTGCCTGTGTAAACGGAGTTGGCGAGGTAGCGGCTCACCTCGGTGCGGAATTTTCCCTGGTGGGGGTTGGCCACGGGATACTTGGTACTCGCAGTCGTGTCGCGTAGTTCGAGCGACTTGAAAAGCTGCGTTCCGATCACGGAAAGTGCCGTCGGCACGAGTAGGATTGCGGGCATGATGCCGATCGGCTTACCATCGCCGTCGACCTGGTCCATGAAGGCAACTTCCGCCTTGGTGAGTCCATCGATCGCGAGTGCCGTGTCGGCTCCGGACAAGAAGTTCTTGTTGCCGACCGTGAAGAAGCCGGTGTTGGCCAGGAAGATTGTCCAGAAGACGTCGTTGATTTTGAGGCCAGAGCCACGACCCAGCTTGCGCGGCACCGTGGTGATCGCGCCGAGATCGTCGTTGATGACGTCGCGCCGATCTATCGAAAGCACGAGGCCGTAGGTATCGGCTTTGTTGGCGTACTGCTCGTTGCCGAGCGTCCCGTGCTTGAGCTCACCTCCGGGCGCGACCAACTCGTACTGATCCTTGCCGATCAGTCGGTAGCTGGTGACCGTTTTGAAGTCACTCACGTTGCGGACCGCACAGATATTGCGCCACGTCCGCTCGACGCTAAAGAACCCCTCGAGCAAAAACTTGTTGGCGACGTTCGACAGGATGCCGCCGATGTCGATCGAGGAGAAACTGGCTTCGATCCCGCGACCGAAGGCGGCTCGCAAAACGGCACGACTGTCGCGGAAGTTGCGACCCGAGTAGCCGTTGGCCCAGGCCGCTTCCAAGAGCAATTCCTGCAAACCAATCCCGCCCCGGTAGCGTTGGTGCGCCAGATCAAGCGTCTGCGGATCGTAGGTGGACTCGACCTCCTGTAGTCCAGCCGTCAGCAAGCACGCCGCTTCGAGAACCTGGCCGGTGACCGTTTGCTGCACCGCATGGATGGCCGGAGCGGCTGGTCGAGCGCTCCGCAGGATCTCCAGTTCTGTCCGCTGCAAATCCCATCCGTCACGGATTGCCTGGGCTTCGATTCGTGGTTGCCGACCAGCGCACAGCCGCCGAATTGCCTCGAGGCGTTCCGTTTCGGCCGCGAACTGTTGGCGAAGGTCCAAGATAGGTTGCGCCGCCGCAACGGGCGGGGCGCCATTCGGATCGATGGATGGCGCGGGAATCGGTGGCGAAGTTTGGGTCGCGGCAACCGGCGATTCCAGGGAGGTTTCCGGTTCGTCCTCAACTTGTTGTGATGCCGCCACGCTCGCGCTCGTAGCGCCGTCCGCGCCGAGATCGACGAAACTGATTTCACCCAGCGTGGCCTTGCGAACCACATTCACGGGACCACTGTGTTGACGTCCGTTGGCCATGACCTTCTGTCCTTCCTTGACGAATTCGAATTCTTCCACGCTGGTGCCCACGGAGGCCTGCCAGGGGAAACCGTTCTTGGAACTGACGACGACCTCGCGGGCCGCTGACGTATCTCGTGAAACCACGCCGGTGGCGGTGAGCTGTCCTTGATCAATGCGGATAGAGTCCGTGTGACCGACGCCCGACAGCGGATCATGCCCAAAGCGGATCGGCCGGGACTGGGCAGGAATATGGAGTCCGGCCAGGTCCAGGATGACGGGATAGCGCCAACCGGCGATCCGCATCGGGCCACCGGTGTAGGCGACCATCTTGAAACGTGGCAGTGGCGCCGGTGTCACGCCGTCACCGGCCGCTTCCGCGTCGATCACCGCGGTGGCCGTGAGGTTCAGTGTTTGCGGTAGCGCCGGGCATTCAGGCGGCGTAACGGGCGGCCGTTTCTTCGTCGACGGCATCGTTCTCATTCTCCGTGTCCGTGGGTTGTGGAGCTGCGGCTGCGGACAACAGACCCAGTTCATTCATGAGTGCGAGCTCTTTTGCTCGCTGTCGCAGTTGGGTTTCCCAATCGAGACCGCGCCGCGCGAATTCGTCCGCGAGCGTGGTCGTGTGATTGGCGAGGCGCGTGGCCTGCGCGGTGGCTTCCTTGGCCGGATCGACGTGCTCGTGGCCGTCCCAGAACCACTGATGCGGCCACTCGGCGATGGGACCGAGGCCCGCCGGCAAGAAGTCGGGCAGTAACGCCGCTTCGTCGAACCAGGCGGCCAGAATGCGATCGAGCACGACGCACTCGAGGTGTGACTGCTCGACGCGGATCGCTTTGAAGTAGGTTTGGTGATCGAGCCGACCGGAGGCGTAGTTGTAGCCAGATGAATTCGCAGCGGCCACGTTGTACGGCATGTTCAGGCAGCGAGCGATTTCGTTGAGGATCTCGTGCTTGAACTCCGCGTAGGTGGTGGCAGGTTGCTGAGCCTCCATCTGGCTCATCTTCCAACCGCCCGGCATCGTCAACAGGGCGCGCTTTTCGAGTTCGATCGGCTCAAACGGTTCGGCCGCGTCGGCCTCGCCATTGGCCGGCGCATCCGTGTAGAGAATGCCGGCGAAGTCAGCCGCCGTTTCGGCGGCGGCTAAAACAGCGAGTGTGAAGCGACGCAGCTGTGCAAAGAGCGGCAGCGCCGGCATGATGTCCGGAATGCCGCGCGTTTGGCCGGGACGGTCCGCTCGGAACCAGTGCACCACCGACGCCGCCGGCACACGGTCATATTCACGCAATATCGCGCTAGCGCTATCGCCGGGATGGCTGCGGAGCACGTGGTATTCGATAGGGTTCCCCGCGCCATCGAAGACAATGCCGTCGACCGCTCGGGAAGACAGCCGATCGAGGTCGGGCGTTGTGACCTGATCCGCTTCCACCAGTCGCAGGTCGAGCTGAATATCGGTCGGCAGGACCGGGCTGTTGGTTAGAATCGCAAACGATTCGCCGTCGGTGGCCCGCGCCATGCGCATCGTGCGGAGCTTTTCGGCGAGGCCAACCGCCTTGGCCCAAAGCATGAATGCCTGCTCAATACGGCGATTCGCTTCGGCATCCGCGGTAAGCAATTGCAATCGGGGTCCGGTTCCGACGACATCGTGCGCCAGAGTCAGCACAATGCCCCGGGCATAACTGTTGTTAGCGACCTCGTAGCGCGAGCGATTGCGGAGCACACGGCGCACCTCGGCGCTGTTGGCGGCGTTGGCCGAGAGACCGTCCGCGTTCGCCCAGTGGCGGCGGTTCTCCTCGTTGCTCACGGCTGCGTCGTAGCGGGCGCGCAACAACCGCACGGCGCGGGCATCCGTTCCCACGCGTGTCTTGGCGGTGATCAGTTTAGATAACCAAGTCAGCACTTCAGTCGGCACCCGGAGGGACGAGTTTGTTGAATACGAGTCCGCGACGCTTCGACGTTGCCGCCAACTTGGAGGCGAGGTATTTGTCCGCCTCGATCTGGTCGGTGAGCTTGTGCTGCTCCACCGATCCCGCATCACCGGCCGCTTTAGCAGGACCGGACGCGTTTTGGCGGATCGTGTCGTCGAGATCGTCGGCCATCGGAGGTTGCTCCAACCGGGCGCAAGCGACGCCCGCCTATTTGGAGACCTACCCGGTCGAATGGGGAGATGACGAAGAAGTCGTCAAATTTGTGAGAGACGTTCCAGATATGGAACGCAATGGAGACTGACTGAGCGACGAGGCCCAAAGAAGACGGCTGCTAAAGCAGCTCGCCGAACTCGCGTAAGCGACTCACGGTTTCTGGAAGATGCTGCTTAGCAAGTGCTTCAAGAAACTCATTGACGTTTTTAGGCGGATTCTTCAAAGCGGCACGCTGTTGCTTGGCCGCAGAACAGACGGCGCCCGGATTCAAGTCCAGCAAATGGGTAATAAACTCATCCGGATGCTGTGGCTCCAGTCCGTACTTCGCTAGATAATCGTTCGGAAAGTCGTCCAAATTATATGTGACAATCACTGCGGCCCGCGTGTGAATGGCAGCCGCCAACACGTGCCGGTCGTCTGCATCCGGAAGCCGCAGTCCGTCGATCAAATCCTCATAACCCGTGACAAGGCAGTCGCGGACATTGTCGTTCATGAGGGTCCGCGTCCGTTCGAGCTGCTGTGGCTGCAGATCGGGACGATTGGTGAGCACGCTGCGAATCCATTCATCATGGATCTGGTCTGTCCATCGCGCGCGGAATAGATCTGTCAGCGCAAGCCGCATTAGCAGGTCGCGAAGCGGCGCTGGATACAAGACGCAGGCATCGTAAAGCACCGTGAACGTGGACATCATCCGTGATCAGTCGAGGCTTAGTATCCCATTTCCAATTCCTGCGCCTGCTCGGCCAACTCATCGAGCGATTGCGTCCGCCGCCGGTCGATTTCATGCTTGTACTTCATCAGGTCGCTGAACAGGATGCGGCGATGCGTCCCTACGCGGCGATACGGAATTAGCTCGTCCTCAAGCTGCTTGACCAGAAACGGACGCGAAACGCCCAGCAGCTCAGCAGCCTGTTGCGTGGTTAGTTCGGCATGGATCGGAATTAAGGTGACCGCATTGCCTTCCGCCATTGCGGAGAGCAGATCGACCAACAGGCGCACGGCGCCTGCGGGCAGCTCGATTTGCTCATTGGTTTCGGCGATTCGCACGTTCAGATTGCGATTGAGAAACGGGGCCAGCCGACGACTCGAGCTCTTCGCCAGACGAACATCGTCGGTCGACGGCGTGATCGGTTCCTGCATGGCGAGTGTGGGCATTGCTAATTCCTCCATTGCGTTCCTGTTAAAGTATATCGTCAAACGCAATAAACGCAACAAACGAAATATCCAAAAACGCCAAATCCCCGCTTTTCTCCCTAACCTGTTGCCTTTTCAACGGTTACGATCCTCCGACCGCAGTGCCGACACTCCTTTCGCCGCACAATTCCACCCGGTTTGGGACGCGTGTAAACCACGTAAAAGTGCCTACAACCACACCGAGGACACTCGATGCCGCGTTCGGGATGAGCCGGGGGCGTGGCATTCATCGACGCTGCCTCCGCTGCATCTCCGAAAAACTGACTCGCTCGCGTCGCGCGGCCACGATGCCTTCGGCACCCGGCAGCGCGCAGCCCTGCATCGACGCTCCGACTGCGCAGCCGACAAGTCCATCGAACCAATGATTGTCGGCCCGTTCGGGACGGAGTTTCCATTCGTCGACTGTGCGCCCGCGGCCTTCGGTCTTTACGCGGTATTCGCTGGTGAGGTGCTCGGCCAGAAGCCGGTGCTGATTGGCGCTTTCGCCAAATAGGGACAGGCAACCGCGATCCCCCATTGCCACGGCCAGCCGCGCATGCACGAAGGATTTCCAGAAGTTCGTGTCGAAGATTGTATGCCGCACGGCCCGCTTGCCGTGGACGTTAGGGATTCGCCAGTTGTGACCGATGCGATCACCTGGTCGCCGCTTGTACTCGCTGAACGGTTGGCTCGATGCGCCGACAAATCGCCCGTGGCTCGGCATCACGATTCCGGCGTGCGCCGACTGCCGGCAGAACTGGTAGATCACATCGGTGGACGATCCCCAATTGGCATCGACAAGACAGCGCTCGATCCGGAGCATAGCCCCGTCATCACGACGCCACTCCCGCGACAGCAGTTCTCCGGTCAGCGCTTCGAGCCCCTGGTAGATCGAACCTTCGAGGCCACTGGCCTTGGTGACTACCGCCAACGTCTGCCTTGCATCCCGCAACGTAAAGTAGGGCCGCTTCTGGTCGGGATAAGTGCCATAGTCCACGACATAGCCGGTAAAGTCGTCCTCCCACGCGGCCACAACGTAGAACAAGAGCGTCGCCTGGACGTCGACGAACATGGTCAGCCGATTGCAGCCGATGGGGACGTCGCCGCGCGCGAGGCGATTGACCTTCTCGGCGATCTGATCGGCGGTGAGCTCATCATCGGTGCCCGCATCCTCCGGCAGCGGCTCGTTCTGATACTCGGCGAAGAAGGCTGCTTCGTCCTGCAACTTGAGGTTCATTGCGTGCTGGATAGCCGACAGCTCGTCGTGGTTGAAACGTTCGGGCCAGGCGATCACGGCGCCGGCATCCATCGCCTCGCGGTTGGCGCCGTAGAACTCGGTTGCTTCTTCGCCAGCCTGGCCGCTCCGCATACTTTCGGCCCGCAGCTCGGCATAACGCTGCCACAATTTCTCGTCTGTGGGAAACGAATAGACCATCTTGGTCCGTTCGCCGTTCCACTCTGGGTGCTTGTCGCGCGACAAGATGTTGTCGGCCATGTCGTTGGGCCGGATCACCGTGCAAGGCATAATGCCGGAGATCTTCTTGCCGGGGCCAGCAAGACCCAGCACAGCTCCCGCCAAAATGCTCTCACGCGTAGCGCATTGCGACAGCGAGCGGGCCGATTCGTCCGTCTGCGGATCGTCGAGGACCACCAGGGTCGGCCGCACCGTCTGGCCGTCGGCCCGCTTATACTTCATGCCCCGGATACGTCCGGTGATGCCAGCGACCTTGATGATCGCGCCACTAGCCACGCTGCCGGGCATTGTCGGCAGCACGATCTCCCGCGCTGTCCAACCGATGTGCGTTCGCTCGCCTTGGTAGAGCTGGCCATTGCAGCGGTTGGCGATGCCATCGAGGGCCTGGATCGGATAAACCACTTCCGGATAATCGGCGAGCAGTAAGTCATTGCCGTCGAGCTCCGTCTTGATCGACTCGAGCATGTCCATCGCGTGCCCTTCATCGGAGCCGATGAGACAGACGAATTCGCGGTGGCCGTTGAGCACGGCCCAGATGCACGCGCACTCGCAGATGGTCGTCTTGCCCGACCCGCGCGGCATGGCCATCGCGAACAGTCCGCCTCGCAGCACAGCCTGCTCGATCTTGCTAATCACTTTGAGATGATCCGGCGACCAGGGAAGGTGAAACGTGAGCGAAAAGTATGATTCGCAGAAAAACTGAAAGTTGGACGCCGCCTTCTCTTTCCGCTCGGCATGGCCCACCGCCGGCAGCTCGCCAATATCACGGCCCGCGATCGCCAGCGCGACGTTCCGCGCGCGGGCCCGTTCCTTCATCCGCTCATAGGGATCGCCGTCGGGCGTAGGCTTCGGGGCATGACGCTCCTGGACGAGCCAGGCCACGTAGCGCAACAGATCAACGTGCCGGCCGTCGCCGATCCGCATCCCGGCCCGCGTGCGGTGGCGATGCAATTGCCGTTCGCTTAGCACTTCGCCCAGCGGCGTGGAGTTCAAAAGGCGGCAAAGTTCGCTTGGTCGCAATCGGCGCACGTCGCTAGCCATCGCGGTCTCCTTCCCGCAACGTATGGCTCACGAGCCACGCGGCATATCTCACGAGATGAAGCGTGCCGTCGGCGTTGGTCGGTGCGCCGGCCGCAATGTCCGCATCGATCATCTCGCGGGAAACGGGCGCAGCCCCAACTTTTGTCAGCAGCATGGCCGCATCGGCCACCGCCAGGGCGGCCGGGTTCAGGCCAGCAGAATGCGAATTGTCGGGAGTTGTGGCCATTGCGATGCCGCCAAAAAAACTTCTGAATTCTTTCGCTGCTTCGCTTGATGTTCCCGGCGAAGCGAGGTAACTGTCATGTCATGGATAATGTACGTATGAACATTATCCCCGAATTCCAGGAGACAAACGAATGAACTTCGACCTGTCCATCGTTGACGACCGGATGTTGATCATGGAGCCCGAGAGCGGCTACACATGCGACGACTATCAGATCGACCCCGAGCGGCCGTGGGACGCGGTCTCCTACCTCACGAAGTGGGGTCACGCTTATTCGATCGACGTCGTCGAGGTGCTGGGGTACCTGCGAGGCCATTTTCAAGATTGCATCGGCGAAGAAGAAAAACGTGTCTTCGACCTCGACTTCGATGACGACCTGATGTCCGTCAGGGACGATGACGGCAACCGGTACGACGGCTTTGTGGTCGACCCCCAGCGGCCGTGGGACGCGGTCGCATGTCTCACGAAGTGGGGACGCGAGTATTCGCTCGACCTCATTGAAACAATTTGGCACTTGCGCGCCACTTCGAGGATTGCCGTTAACCGCATCACGACGCCGCTCGCGCGTAGCGGGCGGCAACCATCACCACCACGCACCGGAGAACCACCATGTCCCCACCTAAACCAACCCAACACGAACAGATGAGCGGGGCCGTTGACCAGCAGACCTTCGAAGACGTGATCCGCGCGAATCTCTCGCCACAGGCGATCACGGCGATCATCGCGTTGCTGCATCTCGCCGACAACTATCGCAAGCCTGAGAACCGATCGGCGATCGACCAGGTGAATTGGCTCCGCGACACACTGCTCGAGATGCTCGGTGTCGAACAGTACAACGCGTTGCTCGACCAGATCGGCTTGTAGGAGGCCACGAACATGCTCACACGCCGTCTCGACGAGCTCCTCCCTGGCACGACATTCCGTCTCGAAGGCCCCGGCGAAGTTCTCGTCGGGACACTCGTCGACGTGAACGAATGCGAGGCGAAGGTGCGAATCGCCACGCCCGCGACCAGCGTTCGGTTCGAAGACCGCACGGGGAACGTGCGAGAATTCCGATCCTGCCGATCGCAAATCCATTTTTGGGCTCCCGCAACGTGTGTGGAGCCGATTAGTTTTCGTCCCATTCCCAAAGAAGACTTTCCCATGTCCGCCACCAAGACTGAATCGACCCGGAAGCCGGCTGCGAAGGCAACGACGAAGAAGGCCGCATCGGCGAAACGGACGGGCGACGCGCCCCGGGCGAAGAAGGCCAAGTTGCAGGCGACTGACAAGCCGCGGGCGAACGGCAAGCCGAAGGCCGACACGAACCCGAAGCCGATCAGCGCCCTCGAAGCGGCCGCGAAGGTGCTCGCGGAGGCCAAGGGCCCGATGAACACGAAGGAGATGATCGACGCGATGGCCGCCCAGGGGCTTTGGAAATCGCCCGGCGGGAAGACACCCCACGCCACACTCTACAGCGCGATTTTGCGGGAGATCGGCACCAAGGGGAAGGAGGCTCGCTTCAAGAAGACCGAACGAGGCAAGTTCACCAGCAATACCTGAGTCCAAGGCCGCGTGAAACGGCCACCGGTGGCGGTGGCCGTTTTCGCTTACACTAAAGCCGCAACCACGTGCGAGTAAGGTACGACCCGATGAACTGCAGCCTTTGTCACCGACGTGCGCCCGCCGATATGGAAGCAACAATCGAGGAGGGATGGATTCCCAGTTACTACAGCGGCCAGCAGCAGATGCCCGGTCCGGTTTGTCCGGAATGCTGCCAGAAATATCTCCGCATCGACAAGGAGGGCGAGTGGGAGACCATTGCCCCGCCCGCGGACGCGTATCGCTGGAACTAGCGCGCGCCCGGTTACCCGCGTCGACCAATGGCCCCGTGTGGGGCGTTTTCTGGTGGGGCGGATCGTTGGCCAACCCTGGCCATTGGCCGCCACAGGGGCCAACGTGGGCGAAACTGCGGCGCGACTGGCCGCAACCCCGCGGTGCTCGCATTCCGCAATGGCTCGTGAACAGGTCGACATTACCCAGCCAGGAATAATCTTTCGTGGTGGCCAATGAGCACTTGATGTTTCGCCAAATCGATGGCTCAATGTGGCTGTCACGCAGGCCGAGCTTGAGCCATCGGGGATTCAGGACTTGGCGGACGCCATTCCGCAGTTGCTTGAGATTAAGAACAAGGCGAACTTGCCGCTTGCGTTTAGTGTGCGGGTTGAGTTTGGTGACGGGGAAAAGACACCTGATTCTGACTCGGTCGCAGCCATCAACAAACTACTGGAGAGTATCAACGAAGATTTCAAGCTGCTATGAGTTCCGCCCATAGCCGCCGTTGTTTCCGCCAGTTGGGAACCAGTGCGATGGGCTGGAGCTGGCGGAGGTGAATCGGATCGCGCCCAAGTTCGATCCGAGGCAGAAAGAGTATCGCCTCTTGGATGTTCGGGGCCAGCATCAGCAAGTTCATGATCTGGGTGATGCGGGCACGCGTAACGTGGCCCAGCTGGGACAGCTCGGCGTAGTCCGACACTTGGCCATCGCGGATCAATTGCTCAAAACGAATCGCCAACGCCATGAATCGGGCTACCCGCGGTACACGGCCCGATGGCCTTTCGACGGCAGCCGGCAACTCACCCTGGCGGAGCGCTTTCCTGCGTCCGCGGCCACAGCGCTCAAAGTGGATGTTGGTCTCGATGGTGATTGGCCTAGTCATGCTGCGTCCTCCTCATTTTGATTGGTTGAGCCGTCGGCCAGCGCCTTGATGCCACTCGGATGAAACGTGATCGAGACCTTCCCGCAGGCACCGTCGTAGTCGACGCGTTCTACCAAGAGTTGCACGATCCGGGCCTGTTCCCGGAGCGTCAATGCATCCCAAACCGGATCGAAGACCGACATCGCCTTTGCGACATCCTGCTCGTCAATGAGGCTGCCGCTCAATGCGACGATCTGTTCGCGAATCTCGGTGGCGCGTCGCTCTGCACCGCGAACACGTTCTTGGAGATCAGCTAGCCGCGCGATGCTTGGCGAATCGCTGTCATTCGGAGCAATTGCGGCTACCAACTCCCGAACCTCCTCGCCCCACTGCGCCAGGTCGCGTTCGAGCCCCCGTTGTTCGACCTCCAATTGGGTAAGATGCGATTGGCCTTGGGTGCGGGCTTGCTCGACGATCTCGTTCAGCAGCGCAGGATCCTGACCAAACCCCTTGATTTGATCTACGACGAACCGCTCGATCTCGGTTGCGGGAATCGACTTCGATGGGCAGTTGTGCCAACCACGTTTCTGGGCCTTGGTGCAGACGTAGTAGCGATACCTTTTGGTTCCATTCCGCGTCGAATGGCTGGGGGACATCGCGCATCCACAGGGAACGCATCGCAAAAGGCCTTTGAGCAGTGCTCCAAATCGGTTGCGAACAGTCGCTCCGCCCGTGCGACCATTATGTTGAAGCAACGACTGCACGCGTTGCCATAGCTCGGCGCTGATGATGGCCGCATGCTCTCCGTTGTGGACCTCGTCCTTGTACTTGATCTTGCCCAGGTACGTGACGTTCGTGAGCAGTTTGAATAGGCTGGTTTTGGTAAACGGTAAGCCGCCACGTTCGTGGCCCTTGCGGGTCGTCCAGCGCTTATTGTGCCAACCCCGTCGGTCGAGTTCTTGGATCGTGGCAATCATCGACTGGTGTTCGAGGTACAGCTCGAAGGTCGCTCGCACACGGGCGGCCTCTGCCTCGTTGACCACCAGCTTCGAGCCTCGCGGGTCAACGTCGAAGCCCAAAAGTGGCATGCCACCGGACCATTTCCCCTTACGTCGTGAAGCGGCAATCTTGTCCCGAGTCCGCTCGGAGATGATCTCCCGTTCGAATTGAGCGAATGACAACAGCACGTTCAGCATCAGCCGGCCCATGGACGTCGTCGTGTTGAACTGCTGCGTGACGCTGACGAAGGCGACGTGGTGCCGTTCGAAGATTTCCAGCATCCTGGCAAAGTCGAGCAGCGATCGGCTAAGGCGATCGACTTTGTAGACCACAACGCAGTCAACTTTTCCGGCTTCGATGTCTGCGATGAGGCGTCGCAGCGCGGGACGATCCATGTTGCCGCCCGTGAAACCGCCGTCATCGTACTGGTCCGGCACGCAATCCCATCCCTCGTGGGCCTGGCTCTTGATGTAGGCCTCGCCCGATTCCCGCTGGGCATCGAGCGAATTGAATTCCTGCTCCAGCCCGTCCTCCGTGGACTTGCGAGTGTAGATGGCACATTTCATTCTCTTGGCGGCTGTCGCCTGATGGCGATTGTTGGTCTTGGTCATTTCGCACCTCCCTGTTGGCGAAGTCGGAAGAAGTGGTAACCGTTGCAATGTTGGCCGCTGATCTTCTTGGCCACGGCACTCAGGGACTTGAAGACCTCGCCTTCGAACTCGAAGCCGTGGGGCAGGACACGAACTTGCAGCGTATGCCCCTTGTATTCCCGCATGATGATGGTGCCTGGCACCGGCAAGCGGTCGTCAGCGGCAACAGAGAGTGTTGCCGACTTCGTCCGATCGGACGTGGACTCAGCGGGCTTGGTCGCTTTGGGTGCCGATGTGCGGAGGTCGGCGTCATTGGCCAACTCGGCAGCCCGTTGGCGGGCGCGATCGGAAATGTCACCTTCGACGAGTGCCTGCATCCGCCAAGCGATTCGCTTGACGAGCCATTGTTTGTGACGTGCGTTCGTCGACTCGCCAAACACATCGGCGAACTTCTCACGCAGCTCACCGACTGTCATCCGCTGGAGCGCGGCGACTTCTTTATCTACGTTCATACTCATGCATCTCTCCTTGTTTGGGATTCTCGGAAACCGTTAACCGCCGTGGATCACACTGAGCACGGTTTTGGCGGGAACCTCAAGGCATGCTGTCGTAGAATCTGGAGAGATTTCTGGGGGCGGGACGTCGCCGGAAATGGCCACGCGGGCGTGGAGCCGCAGAATGCCGGCGGCCAAAATGCTAGCCACTTCCGCGCGACGCGCGTCAGGCGCCAAAGAAGACAGATCGTCAGTCGATTGCATGTGGACATCTCCATTGGGAGTTGCCCACAACGACCTTCACTTGGCAACCGGCGCGCTGTCTGGCAGGACAATTGGGTTAACAATCTCTATCTGTTAACCTACCCGACGCGACAGTGAAGTGACGAAACTCTGTCAAACACTCGGGTGGAGCGAACACAGGAAGGCCGGTAAAATTGAGCGCTTGATTGTCGCCTCATACGCGTCTCGCGTCGCGACAATCACCGAATGGTAGGGTTGCCGCATCCGTGTGCTGTAAAGGAGTTACAAGTGAACCAGCCAAGCCGTCTCGTCCAACCACTCAAGTGGCACGGTGGAAAGCATTATCTGGCGACGCGAATTATCGCGATTATGCCAGCGCATGTGCATTACGTTGAACCATTTTTCGGTGGCGGCTCTGTCCTCCTGAACAAGCCGGCGGAGGGTATCTCAGAGGTTGCGAATGATGTTCACAAGGACCTTACTACATTTTGGCGCGTCCTGCAGGACGAGAAACAATTCGCAAAATTCAAACGAATCGTCGATGCGATTCCGTTCTCCCAAGTTGAATGGCAAGATGCACACAAACGTGCCAGTGATTCCATTCGCAAAGCGGTGAATTTTTTCGTCAGGTGCCGGCAGTCACGAGCTGGAAAGTTCGACTGTTTTGCCACCCTTAGCCGAAATCGGACGCGCCGACAAATGAACGAACAAGCTTCGTCCTGGATGTCGGCCGTCGAAGGTTTAGAAAATGTCGCATCGCGACTAAAGCGCGTCGTTGTACTGTCTGACGACGCGATGAAGGTCATCAGGTCGCAGGACGGTCCCAATACGTTGTTTTACCTAGATCCACCGTACGTTCACGAAACACGTGTCACCACTTCGGACTACGATCACGAAATGTCAACAGATCAGCATATTGAGCTGCTCGATGTGATCAGTGATTGCGAGGGGAAGGTGTTAATTTCGGGTTATCCTAACAAAGTGTATGAGCGCTGCTTACGCAATTGGAACGTCGTCGATATAGAAATCGATAACAAAGCTTCTAGTGCAAAGCGGAAGCCCAAGATGGTCGAGAGAATCTGGATGAATTATTGAGCAAGCGATGACCAAAGACCTGCAGCGTGCGGTAAGCGTGGCCTTTCTTGAGGTTCATGACGGGCGAAGTACCGATGATGTGGTAATTGACCCCGATTTGAATGCTCGTTTTCTTGCTAGGTGCTGTGAACTGAATCCGGGGGTTGACGCTCGCGAGTCGAATTGGACGCTGATGAATCTTCGAAAGGCCTCGGGACTCGGAAAAGTGACGACGAAAAAAGTCACACTGAATCATTCCGAATATGTTCATGCGTCACAGATCGCCGCTCGACTGATGGAGGATAAGTTTCAGCTCACGGTAGACCGTGTCCTATGCGATCCGGAATCCCGCCGGGAGTTTGACAAGATTGCACTTCAGATCGCGCCGGACGTGACCGTCTACCGCCTACGCAAGGCTGCTTTGGGGCTGCGAAAAGCGCACCGATTGAAACCGGAGATCATCAAGAGAGTGGCGAAATGGGGCCGCGCAATTCTCGAATTCCCTGCAGAAAGCCTTCTTGCTGATCCAGATAAGATTCCCCGCCATCCTGGAGTCTATCTTTTTCGCGATGACTCCGGCTACCTCTACATTGGCGAAGCGGGAAATCTGCGAACTCGCGTACCAAATCATCTTGATCACTCCGACCGAAAAGCCCTCGCCCATTACTTCTGGGAACAAGGAGTGACGAAAATTATTGTGGAGTTACACGCATTTGAGCCCAATTCAGATGCGAGGCAGCAATCCTCGCGGCGAGCCTACGAATCGGATTTGATCGATAAACGATGCCCCAGGTTCAACATTCGACCGTAGGTCGTTGACAATCCGACCAACACTGAGGTGGACCCCAAAAACTGGACAGCCAACAGGGTTGATTAAGATAGTGTTGCAGGCGGCCCGCGGGACCCTTCCCAGGTCCCGCGCGGCCGCGGCAGCTGGGGCAGTTCTTGATGTACTAACCAGCGCTCCGCATTGAGTCCGACGATTTCTCGATTGGTTTCATCGGCACTCGCCCCCGCGCGGCTTTGCCTTATTGAGACTCGTGCCGCCCCAG
>JBGSUJ010000095.1:0-6341 GCA_041753435.1 Pirellulales bacterium
TGCCGCCAAAAAGAGTCTGCCATCCGCCAACTCAATCCACGAAACTCCATCCTCACCTGCGTCACCTCCGTGCCGTTGTGAAAAGTAAACTGCCCGAAGATGAATACGCATGCTAGCGATCATAGGGTTCTGGGATAAATGCTTAATGCCTATCGCGTAAAAGCGACACTCGTTTGATAGTTACGCTGTTTCAAACAATCGGCGGCGCACGCGATCGAGTTGTTGGGCGTGTTTCTGCCAGTCATTCGGCAAACGGGCTATGTTGAACCGTTCAGGCTCGACGAACAACAGCGCGGGGCTGGTCAGTTCCCATTCTGTCGCCAAGCGTTTAAGCAGTCGACGGCTAGCCCAATCGAGCCGATGAACGCGACACAGTTCTCGGAAAAGTTCGGGGGGGCTATCGTACGATTTGAGGCGTTCGAAGCGGCGCGCATACCGGCCAATCAGCAATAACGCCAGACAAACCAGCAGCAGGCCACCCGTTACCAGCAATGTTTCGAGTGCTTTGTCTTCGAAGCCGACGCTGCGAAAACCTTCGCTCATGCCGCGGAGGTCGTGAGTCCGCGCGAAGAACGCGAAAGAGCTCGGTTGTTCTAGAAACTGGTGCATGCGGTAACGTCTCTAGGGTATTTCAGTTGCAGTTGGCATCGCCGGAGACATGCTCATGGATATCATGGATGCTTTCGCCAGCGGCCTCACGGACACTAAGATTCGGATCACCCTCTGCGGCCTGACAAAGCAACTGCAGCGCTTCGGGTCGGTGGCAGGAACCCAAGACGGCAGCCGCATCCGTGCGGACTGCCACATCGGGGTCTTCCAACAAGTGTGCCAGTTGCTCCACGACCATGTCGGCTGCGTCCAAGGCATCGGCCAACTGGAGAGCCTGCAGCTTAACAGAATGTGACGGGGAGCCCAGCATCCTCATCAACTGGTCGAGCGAAGTGGGGTCAATCTTCAGCACCAATCGGCCGATCTTTTGCCGTGTGGAGTCGTCCATCATATCAAACGATTCGCGATAGCGGGAGAAGCTGAATTCAGCGAGGGACGAACGTGCCGCGGCGCGGACTTCCGGGGCTGGATCGTCGAGCAGCGCGACGAGTCGCTCCATCGCATCGTGGATTGAACGTTGCCGAAGCTGCCGGACTGCCGCCGCTTGGACACGCGGATCGGGGTCGGCGAGAGATTTCACTACCAGCTTATCGACGAATGGGTCAGAAAAAGCGACGAGTGCATCGCAAGTGGCCCGACGGGCTTCAGGTTGCCCTTTCTCCAGCAGGAATCGTAACAGGGAGAGTAGCTTAGTCTGGTCAGCGCAGTGGGCTTTAGCGATTTCGATGGCTGTAATCTGAGCTTGGCCGTCGAGCTCCAAGAGTACATCGCGCGAAGGGCTGAGCCAGTCAATCGCTTGGAGTTTTCTTAAATTTTCCAACACTCGGAGCGAGACAGGCGAACCGATGCCATGTAACAAGTGGTCGAGGAACTTTCGATCGCTGCGGTGGGCGATGATCTCAAGTGCGGGTCGTGGGATGTTCGTGTCGTGGAGCAACTGGGTCAGAAGTTCCAAGGTGGGAACCACTGCACTGGTAGCAAGCGACTCGACCACAGGGCGGTGACAGGGATGCGTGGGATCTTGAATGATCTTTCGGAAATTGTCGTTTGAGGATGGTGTGAGCAGCAAGAACGCATCGATGATTTCGAGTCGCAGATGTTCGCCATAGCGAGAGAGCGACTTTTCTAATGCTGGCAAAACTTGCCGGCGCACGAGGGCTGGCTCGCAGGTTTTATCTTGGTGGTGAGCAAGCGTTTCCTGTTGTAGCAGGCTGGAAAGTTGCAGCAGGCTGGCCGCGGCTTGGGCCGAGTGACGGTGTGGGAGATTTTCAGCCACTTCAACCAGCGTGGGAATTAGTTGGTACACGCGGCCCATGAGAATCACGCGGCACGCACTGTCGCAGAGTCGCTCGTTTTCCGTGAGGAGACTTTCGCGCAGCGCGGATTGCATGCGATGCGGCGATCGCAGCAGCGATTGAGTCAACTGAACTGTTTCGCTTTCGCTGAATTCTGCCAAGCGGGCCAAAATTTGCGCGTGTCCTGAGGGCTCTCGGCGGACGACGAGCCCGTGGATCGCTCCTCGGCGAATTTCCGGGCGAGTCGCGGCGAGCGCAGCGACGAGCACCGGCACGGCCGCCTGATTGCGGGTGTGAGCCAGATGGTACAGGGTATTTCCGAGCGCATCGGCCAAGTCAACTCTCCGGCAAAGTCGGGGCGCATTGCGACCCTGGGTCGGGTACAATCTCCCCAAGTTGCCTTATCGGCCGCGGCAAGACAGCGTAACGAGCAGAAGCAGCGTTGCCCTCATTGTTTCTCATAGGCAGGGACATGCGGCCAGCGTGAGGTTCATTTCAGGACAGATTGCAAACTTTGGCGGTGGCAAGAAAATGAGGAATTGAGTTGAGCAGAGCGGCACAAGTTGCCCAGTCCGAACAGACGACGTGGTCCGTACCTTTAGGAACAAGCCGATGAAGCCCTCTCCGCCATTGGAACAGGAGTTTCTAAAACTGCGTGCCAAGTTACTCGAGATTGGGGCGTCGCTCGACCGGCTCGATCGCATAAGCGGGACGGACTCGCTGGAACCGCGCGTCACCCAAATTCGCTGCGCGATCGAGGCATTGCTCGAGTCGCACGGCAACCGGGCGGAGGCGATTCAACTCATCTTCAGCCGGCCATTTGAGGAAGACTGGCGGAAGAAATTTCGAATGCCGAATTTCGAATGCTGAATGCTCTTGGTGCCTCTCGTAGATTCTCATTTGCCATTCGTCATATAAGTATTCGATATTTGCCCACATGAACTACATCGACCCCCACATTCACATGGTCTCGCGGACCACAGACGATTATGAGACCCTGGCCAAGATGAGCTGCGTCGCGGTCAGCGAGCCGGCGTTTTGGGCCGGTTACGATCGTGGCAGCGTCGATGGTTTTCGCGATTACTTCGAGCAGCTCACTGCGTTTGAACCGAAGCGGGCTGCGAGTTACGGCATGCAGCATTTCAGCTGGCTCTGCGTAAACGCGAAAGAGGCTGAGAATGTGGCGCTCGCACGGGAAGTGATCGCAATGATTCCGGAATTTCTCGACCGGCCGGGTGTGTTGGGGATCGGCGAGATTGGGCTGAATAAGAATACTCGGAACGAAGCGATTGTGTTTCAGGAGCATGTTGACCTGGCCGCCATGACCAATGAGCAGTTGCTGATTCACACTCCGCACTTAGAGGATAAATACCAGGGCACACGGATGATTCTCGACATGCTGTGCGACGACTCTCGGGTGTTGCGCGAGCGGGTGCTGATCGACCACGTGGAGGAACATACGGTGCGTCCTGTGCTCGAGGCTGGTTTTTGGGCAGGAATGACGCTTTACCCCGTGAGCAAGTGTACTCCCGAGCGGGCGGCGAATATCGTTGAAATCTACGGCCCCGAGCGGTTACTGGTGAATTCGGCCGGCGACTGGGGCCCGTCGAAGCCGACTGCCGTGCCAGACTTCATCCTCGAAATGCGTCGCCGCGGGCATCCGGAGTGCTTGATCCGCCGGATCGTGTATGAGAATCCGCTGGCGTTTTTTGGCCAGAGCCGGGGATTTGTGTTCCAGCCGCCCGAGGCCGAGCAACACCTCAGCACATGAGCGGCTCAGCTCGGTGCGTCGAACTGCCTTAGGACAATGCCCGCGACGTCGACATCGGCCAGCGTTGGGCCCTGAAAGATGCCTGCCTCCGAGGAGAGCAGAACACCGCGTTGGGCGGGGCCGTTAGCGGGTGCGCCATGCGAGCCTTTTACGAGCGTCGCGTCGAGCGGGATGCCCTTCGTCTTGCGGTCGAAGAACAGCTCGATGGGGTCGTACCCAGGCTTACGGTGGATGTCAACCTTGCGTGCGAATTGCGGGGCGCGGGAGTCTTCCTCCCACCAGTAGTAGGCCTGCCAACTATTGGGTTCGGACACCAAGACGACATCGCCGGTGCGCGCGTGATTGAGGCCGTACTTGGCCAGCGAGTCGCCAGTGAGTACGTCGGCAATTCCTGGCTGCTTTTTAAATAGGTTGACCACTTTCTTGATGGCTTTTGGATCGGGGTCCTTGATAAACACGTGCGCATGTTGATGGTCGGCAAGGGCAAAGGCGCGGCTTTCGACGAAGTCGAGAGTTTCGCCGCCGTCGTGCTCGATGATCTTGAGCAGTTTCGCAGCGCGGAGCACACGATTCGGATAGGTAACGTGATCGACAGGCACGATTGCATATTCGCTGGCCACAAGCCAGAGAGGCGACTCGCGATAAGCTATTTCCAAGCCTTCGACCAATTTGCCGATTTCGGCGTCGAGTTCGACGAGTGCTTTGCGTGCCGCCGGGCTGTTGGGACCGGCTTTTTGGGCCGCGTAGTCGAGGTGTGGGAGGTAGATATAAAAGAAGTTGGGGCGGTATTTGGCGGCCGTGTGAACCGCCGACGCGACAATCCAAGCAGTCGATTGGATCCCAGCGAGCGGGCCCCAAAAGTGCTGCAGCGGGAAGTGGCCGAGCTTCGGTTCCAGTTCGGAGTAAATCATCTCCGGTCGCGTCTCGCACCAGAGCGATTCGCTGCCGTCAGGGTTGTGAATTGGCGCGGGGGTGCAAAGGTAATCGGCCCCGCAGCCGCGACTGTGGAGGGCAAACCACACCGCGGAGGTGATCGAGCGATCGCGGTCGTGGAGGATGTCCCAGATTTGCGGTTGATGAATGCAGTCGTTCCAGGAGGTCCACATTTCGACACGGTTTTGATCGCGCCAATGGAAACCGTTGGCCACCACGCCGTGCTCGCGCGGCAACTTACCGGTCAACATGTTGGCCTGTACGGTACAAGTGACCGCCGGAAAGCTCGGCACGAGCGAGGCATATCCGCCGCCCAATGCAAGCCGGCTGAGATTTGGCATCGACGAGAGATCCCGCTCGCGCAGGCCAGGGATGGAGAGCAGGACGACGTGCTGATGCATCGAGTGCTTTCGTTGCAAACGTAGGATTGCGAGAGGTCGAGGCTCCCGCTGAGCTGGGAATGCTTACCATCGCCGGCTCAGCAGGAGCTTTGTCCTCCCGCCGCTACTGCGTCGAAGAGCGGACGGAGAAAACGATAGGCCTGCCGAGCCGCCTGGGGGCCCACGTGGGCGTGCCGCGTCAACTCGACCGCGACCACTCCAGCATACCCGATCTCGGCTAAGGCTGCGATTACCGGCAGAAAATCGATTTCGCCATCGCCGAACATCAGATGCTCGTGGACGCCATAACGCATGTCTTCAAGGTGAACATTTACCAGCCGGTTGGCCCATTGGCGGAGGTTATCGGCAATGGGGAGTTCCCCCTGACAGTGGAGGTGACCGATGTCGATGGTGAGTTTCAAGCGGCTGGAGTCGACGCCGCGGGCATCGAGGGCCGTGAGCAGGTCGCTGAATCGGTCCATCGTGTCAATGAACATGGCGGGCTCAGGCTCGAAGGCTAATCGAATGTTCTGTCGGTCGGCATGATCAAGCACCTGCGTCAGGCCCCTGACCAACCGGTCCATCGCCTCGCGGTTCCCGGCCCCGTCGCGGACGGTCCCTGACCAGAGGGAAACGCAATCGGAGCCGAGTGTGGCGGCCACATCGATCGCGCGGCACAAAAAGTCCACCCGCCTGGCCCACCCGGCCGGATCCGCTGAGACGAGCGTCGGCTCGTGCTTCACCTCGGGGTCGAGCAGAAACCGGGCGCCGGTCTCGACGACCGAACGCAAGCCAAGTTGCCGTAGCCGGTCAGCCGTCCGCCGCAACTGCCGGTCAAAGTCCGCAGCAAACGGATTGAGCATCCCCTGGTCGAGTGAGAGACCGATGCCGTCGTAACCAATCGAGTGCAGCAGGTCAATTGCCTGGATCGCGTCGACGTCGGTGAGGCCGTTGGTGTTGTAGCCGAGCAGCATGATGCGACCCATTCGTACCCGTCAACTTCCTGCTGAACTTCGCTTTCAGACCAACTGGGATGGCAATGCCGAATACCGGCGGCCGCAACCAGCCGGGCCGTGTCATTCGCATCGCCAATCCTGTGAACCCGTTCGGCGACCGATTTCGATCTGAGAATACTGGCAATTCGCCAGTCGACGAATTCGATGCTATTCGAGTTGACAATTCGCGACATGGCGGAACTCCTGAAGACCGGCCACTGAGAGTCTATCCGAATACTGGCATCGCCATAAGTCGTGATTTGATTGTATGTTGGGGCTTTCCCTCGTTCCCCAGGAGAGCACTCCCATGCGGTTCAAAGCTTCGCCTCGCAAGTCCTATCCTTCGGACCTGATGGAC
>JBGSUJ010000096.1:0-35993 GCA_041753435.1 Pirellulales bacterium
GATGCGAAACGAATCGAACATCCTGGCCTCCTTGCCGTGAGTGGGTGCGTGTCACAACACCCTCATGCCAAGTGAGGCCGATTTCGTCCATATCAATCATCAAGACAACGACTTACGAAAGTTCAAGTGCCATTCGTGTCGGACTCGCATTGATGAAGCACAGCGGGTACTGGAGTTTGACGGAGGCCGCGACGCGACCGCGGGAGGACCCGCGTTCCCCAAGCGGGAGGCCCCCGCGGCCGCGTCAGCGGCCGCTCCTTTATATCTATCCAAGTGAATTTCAAGCGTATCGTTCGGCAAATGCCCTAAAGGAAATTCTTGCAGACTACCGTGGGGAGGCTCCCAATCTAAATCCTGTGCATTTGCTTGCTCACAGCATGGGCAACATCGTGGCAGCCGAGGCGATGAGACAATGGGCCTTCGACATCCCGTTCAACGATGATCCACTTGTCACAAACTATGTGGCAATGGAAGGGGCCGTTTCGGCTGGAGCTTGGGGCGACAATGCAACTGACTCTCGGTATCCTGGTCGGCCAGTACCTGATCTTTATAGATTTTGGTCTCACGGGCGAGATGGATTCAGCGATCCGTCGCTGGGGCTGACGAGCTACTTGTCTGGTGCCGATTTTTCGGCAGAGAATATGGTAAATATGTACAATGAGGACGACTATGCCTTGAGTTGGTGGGACTACAACAATATTAGCAAGGAAATCTTCTTTATCGAACCCGCCAGCCAACCGTCTGCGGTGTGGTCGCTTATTTACGAGTTTACTCCGGGCGACGGTGAAAATACGAACAACGATACGTTCTTGAGGATCAATCCTGTCCCAAATCCTGATGTCCAGACGATGCTCACGCTTACTGAACCGAACGGAAGGCCCGGTCCCAATGCTTACGAAATTTTGGCATTTTTCTCAGAGTCTGCGAGTCTTCCAATTGGCGTTAAGTCAGTCGCGCGATTCAATACCAACATTGATATTGAACAGTATGGAATGCTTCATGGCAGTGGTATTTTGGCAAACCACTCTTACCAATTCAATCACGATGCAGCAGAGACGTGGGATTTTTACAGCGACTTGATGAGCGCGACTCAAATGCTGTCAACCCATGACAGTGGAATGTTCTTGGCAACGGCGAATGCGCCGCCTGTTGAAGCTAGAAGCAATAAACATCCGATACACGAAGCCTATGCTGCGTTTGCTCCGTATCGTAGCGACACGGTGAAACAAATAACGACTGTCCGTGAAGCCGAGGTCCTACATAGTTCTTTCAATCAACTGTTGCTTCTAGTTGAAGACAATCGGCCCCTGTCGATCCAACACCGCGAAGCTCTTGACGAGTTTTACGCCCAATGGATCGACGACAAAGGTGACGATAATTCAGACGCGAGCGGGCTGGCTGAATTTGTCGAACCACTCTTGGTCTAGCAATGACGAACGAGTTATTTATTGGGCTGGGAGCAATAAGCAGCGCGACTGTTGTGGCAGCAATTGGGATCGGACTCTTTGCAAAGCGGGACAGTCCCGTGTATGCAACGGGCTGGTTCGTGTGCTTTGGTGTCATACTTTTTTTGGTTGCGATCTACACGTGGGTAGCGTTCGCAGCTTTCAACGAGGGACCACGGAAAGGCGGAAGTCTGAATCCGGGAGGCCCATCCGGCTATATTATTGAGAACTTATTTGTGATTGCCGGTGCGACGATCGCTGCTCCGGCCTCCTACATTTGTCTGCTTATACTGTCTCTGTTACCGCCGAAACTGCACAGTGAGTCAGCAAGACGAAGGATTCGCATCTACGGTTGCACAATTGCCATTGCTGCCGCCATCATCTCGATTGCGTGTCTCAATGGTCTTTCGAGAGACATCCGCAATGAGCGCGACAAGAGCAAGGAACGCCGAATCAAGATGTTTGGCGCATCAGCGATGATGCTATTGCCTAGAGGTGAAACGTAATCGTTCAAATCCTGGTAAGGAGGGAAGTGGCTGAGCTTTGCTTAGCGCCGGGCAAAGGAAAACACAATGCCATTATATGGACCGATGTTTATTCCTAGCCTGTTCGTAACACCGTTGGTGTTGCTTGCGGCTTACGTGGTGCGAAAGCACACTCAGAGTTATCCTCGCTTCTGGTGGACTGCGGTAGTCGTTTGTTTTCTGCTGACTCTATATTTCACCATTGTGGCGTTGATGATCCCGCTTTGGAGCCAGCAGGATCATAGCCCGGACAATCCTGGCGGATTCGGCAAGGGTTCAACATTTCGAGAATTGATCCCCATAGTGTTTTTCCAATTTTTTCTCGTACTTCCTTCGTTCCCAACGCTATTGGGACTCGCATTCTTGCCGCCGCGAAATTTGCCGTCCAAAAAGCAGTCCGTTCTAATCGTGCTGTATGTCGTTGGGGTGTCCGCGCTCATCGCTCAGAAGCATTTGAGGTACGTGGCCGACTACCATCAGGCAAGGCAAAAAGCATTTCAACGTGGCCAGACGCTTCCGCCTCCAAGACATCCTTGAAGGCCGACGACTGTCTACAGTTGAAGCCGAGTCAGAGCAATGCTTCCGCTCGAACCGATCTTATTCGTTCCCAGTCTGTTCGTGACGCCATTGGTGTTGGCAGTTGCATTCATCTGGCGAAGAAAGAGCGAGACCTATCCTCGATTTTGGTGGACCGCCGTTGTCATTTGCTTACTATTGACGGCATGGTTCACGACCGAAGTCATTGCTGCGCCGCTGTACAGTGAGCGCCGCCCATCCAACCCGGACGCTTTTTCAGGTGGCATGTTCGCAGCATTGACCGTGTTCCTCCCAGGAACGTGTCTCGCTATGCCTTCGTTTTCGATACTGATCGGACTTGCATTCTTGTCACCGCGCAATCTACCAATCACGTGGAAGTCCGTCGTCTTCGCGCTACTCATGCTGTATGTCGTCGTGACCTCCATGCTCATTTACAATAAGCACGTGAGATATTTGGTCGACTACCATCAGGAAAGAACTAAGCCAAGGCAAAGTCCATTTGAGCGATTCGAGGATCGGCGCGATTCACCGCCATCGCCCCGTCAACAGCAGCAATTGAAGAGATTGCGGGAGATTATCGAACGACGGCAGGAAAGGGAAAAAAATCAGCGGCAGTAGCCATGTTCGATGACCGTCCCGCCATCATACAATGGATCATGCGCGCTCACGAAGTCTTTTGCGTTCTCGCAGTCTTGCTAGGGATCGGCACGATGGCAATTTTTGTTGCCACCGCACGAGTCAGAAATGGTTGGATGGCATGGCTCGCAATTCCAATCGTAGCGTTCGTGTGGTACTGGGTGCTTGTGTGCCTCTATATCGGTTACTATTTGTTGCGAGTTAGCGGTGTTCGGTAGTCGCTCGAACAAGTTCACGTTCGTGGGTCGCTGGAGAGTGCGTCTGCTGGAAGACGGCTGTGACGAGACTAAAGGAACGAATGCAACTGTTGAAGGTGACCTAATGGGTGACCTGGCGCCAAAACAGACGGTCGCGCGATTGATTCAACGGAAGTGCAAGAGAGGTTAAGTGCCGACGGAGTAACAAGTAATGAGGAGTGCTCCCTGTTGGACTCGAACCAACAACCTACTGATTAAGAGTCAGTTGCTCTGCCAGTTGAGCTAAGGGAGCGGCAGGGTGGTCCGGCATTTTACAGCGCGGGGTGCGGTGGGGGAAGGTGCTGGATTTGGCGGGGAGATTAGGGTATTGAGTTGCGGGTTGCAGGTCTCTCGCCGACCGGCGATGGTTCCCGCTTGATCTCCGGCTAGGTTGTGCTCCTTACTGCACTCGCGACATCTTATTGAGGAAGTCGCGCTCTAACGTACGGAGGTCGCCGAAGTGTTGTTTGAATTCGGCCAAGCGTGTATCGAGATTGTCTTCGACCAGTGGCTGCTTTTGGGCGAGCGTCTTTAAGTACGCGGCATATTCGTCGGGTCGGTACTTGATGAGGAAGTAGTTGAGGGCCCAGGCGTCAGCATAGGCAGCGACTGCGGTACGCGGATCGCGGAAACGGGTATTGTCGGCGATCAGCGACTCGAGCGAATTGCGGCGCCAATTGGGCAGGTTGCGCTGGAAGGTTTGCAGTCGCGGGTAATTCACCCGACCAATGCCTCGCCAGCCACGGCTGCTGCTGAGGTCGGGGGCTTCAAAGTAGACGGCCATCCCCTCGCTCTGCCAGAGCGGGATATCAGCAAAGCGAGTCTGTAGACCGCAGTTGAAAGCGATTTGATGAGTCGCTTCATGGACAATCGTGGCCACCAGCGGGACGGCAGCCCGCTGAGAGAGCATCTGGGTGATTTCTCGAAGCGAACCGCGGCGGTTTTCCGGCCCGCGGACCGATTCGGCACCCGTGAGGTCGTACATGCTGACGAGGTTGGTCTTAAGATTGTAATAGCCAACAACATTGCGGACGGCATCACCTAAGTCGTCATGGGCGGCGGCCTCGTAGGAGCCGCGATCGGCAAAAGCGACCACAACCAGCGGAAACTCGGGCTCGCGGATCTCCATGCCTTGTCGCTTCCAATAGCTAGTGAACGCTTTATAAAGCCGTTCGTAGAGCGAACTGGTCCACTCGGCATACTCGCGCGAAGTGTTGTAGCAAATGATGTAATGGGGTGTGCGATGGATGCGAAATCCGGGCGACAGCTTGGCAAGCAGTTTTTCGCCAAGTTCAGCAGTGGTGAGTGGGCGGAAGGGGGCGTCGCTCTTTTGGCGGCTGAGGACGGACTTGCCTTCGATCGTGTGCTGCTGACCGTCGGCCGATTCGACGAGCACGCCGCCGTCTTGCGCTTCGAGCAGGATGCGGCCGGCGACGGTCTGCTGACCGCCCTCGCTGAAGAAGGTCACGCGTTCGACCGGGTTGTGTTTTTCCTTCGCCTCCGAACGCTGGTCGGCTGTAATGTTGGCGAGCGCGGCAGGTCGAGGCTTGGCCAAAGCGGATTGACCGTTCGACGCAACTGCCGCGACCAAGACGAATACAAATGCTATACGCCGGCTGATGAAGTTAATCCCCATGCCTTTCATTATAACGCAAGCATTCGGCGCGCGGACGATCGCTACGAGGAGTTACTTCTGGATCGATTTTTCCGCGGCGTCGAGCACCATTTGGTCGTATTCTTGTGAGTCGGCCGCATCCTTGTTGTGGAACCATCCACGAATCAATAATCCGACGCGGACTGCGCGTGCCGGCTCTACCAGTCTGGCAGAATTTTGATGCACCCAGTTCATCAAGTAGTGGAGTCGCACGGAATGAGAGTGGTCACCGACGACGATCGTGATCATCACTGGACTTCCGTCGGGAACGATCTCACCATAGTCTTCTTGGAGCTCAAAGAATCGCTCTTGGATCAATAGGTCGCGGAGCCGCTCGACTTCTTCCTGTGGGACTTGGAACTCGACAGACTTGCCACGCGGAGGATCAACAGACAGTTGTGCCTTGCCCGCGGAATTGACGCTTAAGAACCAGGATTCGCCGCGGGCAAATCGTCCCCTTTCGCTCATGGCAATCGTCAGCGGAAACGCGCGGTTGACGGCCACTACCGGAGCGATGTAGGACGGTTGCTGAGCAACAGCCGAAGTGACAAAACGAATTGCAACGGCAGTTACAATCACGAATGCTTTGGCGTGTTGGTAAAAGCAAGTTCGCATAAATGCTCCGGCAACGGTATTCAAGAGGTCTTCGAAGTACATGGACGCCTATCATCCCGTAATAGTTCCCGAATTTTCCCAAACGCGAAACAGCCAAGCCGAGCGTCTCAGTGTACACGTTGTCCCGGGACGGCACCGGAGTCGGGGGAGAGTAGGAATACATCGGTGCCGCCGGGGCCGCAGGCGGTGACCATGCCTTCGCTGAGGCCGAATTTCATTTTGCGCGGGGCGAGGTTGGCGACATAAACCACCAACCGGCCGACGAGATCTTGCGGTTTGTACGCTTCTTTGATGCCGGCGAAGACAGTGCGGGTGTGGTCGCCGCCTAGGCTGAGCGTGAGCCTGAGAAGCTTCTTAGCTTCGGTGACATCTTCTGCGGCGACGACGCGCGCGACGCGAAGGTCGATCTTGGTGAAATCGTCGATTGTGCATTCAGGGGCGAGGGGTTCAGCGGTCAGCGCGCCGGCGGTGTCGGGCCATGGGCCTGTTGGAGTCGCGGTCTGCCCGCCCGCTGAAGGGGGATCGCCTGCGGTGGAAGTAGTAGGTTTACTGGCTTCGATCATGGCATGAACGTCCTTTTCCTCAACGCGTGGGAGCATGTGTCTGAACTTTGTGACTGGGGTGCCGACGAGTGGAGATTTGGATTCGTCCCAGTGCTCGATCGGTTGCCCAAGTAGCTCACCGGTTTGCGCCGCGAGTCTGGGGAGCACGGGTGCCAGGTAGATCACAAGTTGTCGGAACAGGTTGAGCGCAACGGTACAGACCTCTTGCAGGTCGCTTTGGCGGGCCGGGTTTTTGCGCAGCTCCCACGGCTTGCGTTCTTCGACGTAAGGATTGGCTTTGTCGGCCAGCGCGAGGATCGTCCGCATGGCCCGGCCGTAGTCGCAAACTTCGTAAGCCGCCTTGATTTCGTCGCCTGCTGTAGCGGCTGCGGCGAACAGACCACCGTCGTCAGGATACTTCTTGGAAAGGCCAGTGTACTCGACAAACTTCGCTGTGCGACTTGCGAGGTTCACCACTTTATTCACAAGGTCAGTGTTCACCTTGGCGACAAACTCGTCGACCGCCAAATCGAGGTCTTCCACGCGCGAGGAGAGTTTCGAGGCATAAAAGTAGCGTAGGAAGCTGGGGTCGAGGTGATCGAGGTAGGTGCGGGCAGCGATGAACGTGCCCTTGCTTTTCGACATTTTCTCGCCGTCGACCGTGAGGAAGCCGTGAATGTGGATTTTAGTCGGCAGGCTGTAGCCTGCCGTTTTGAGCATCCCGGGCCAAAATAGTGTGTGAAAGTAAGTAATATCCTTGCCGATGAAGTGGTGTATCTCCGTGTCATCGGAGCGCCACCAATCGTTAAACTTATCGGCTGGCCTGTCCAATTTGGCCATGCGGTCGCACCACTGGCGAGTCGAGGCCAAGTAGCCAATTGGAGCATCAAACCAGACATACCAGTAGTTGCCTGGGCTATCGGGGATTTCGAACCCGAAGTAGGGGGCGGGGCGTGAAATATCCCAATCTCGCAAAGGTTCGCCAAGAAAATGGCCCTTGAGATAGTTGGAGATCTCCGATTGCAAGTGCTCCCCCGATTGGGTCCAGGCCTCGAGAAATTCGTGCAGTTGCTCGAGTTCGATAAACAGATGGGGCGAAATGCGAATTTCGGGCGTCGCGCCGCTAAGCGTACTCCGCGGTTCAATGAGTTCAGAGGGACTGTAATGGTGGCCGCATTTACTGCAGTTGTCGCCGGGCTGATCGAGAGATTTGCACTGGGGGCAGATACCGCGAACGAAGCGATCGGCGAGGAACGTATTGGCCTCTGCGTCGTAAAGCTGCTCAACGTCCTTTGTCTTCACTAGCCCCGCATTGCGAATCGACTTCCAGAACTCTGCGCAGAGCGCGCGATTCTCATCGCTGTGCGTACTGCCATAATTGTCGAAGTGGATATCGAAATCGGTGAAATCGCGCTCGTGTGCAGCCTGAATCTGGGCGATAAACGTCTCCTCGGAGACACCGGCCAGTCGAGCGCTCATCATGATTGCCGTGCCATGAGTGTCGTCTGCGCAGAAGTAGAGGCAGCGATTGCCGATGAGATTCTGAAACCTCACCCAGATGTCGGTTTGAATGTATTCCACCAAATGGCCGATGTGGATCGGACCGTTGGCATAGGGCAGGGCGGACGTTACGAGGATGCGACGCACGAATTGTTCTATTTTGATTGGGTCGGCGGACTTGTTTTACGAGACAGGTGTTAACATTGCAGCGGCAGCAGGACCGCTAGCAGCGCGGGAGACTGCTTATTTTGGCCGTCATTGTAGCCCGCCGACCGCTTTTGTGGGAGAGCGAGCGGCAACTATGAGCTGGGGTTGAATGATTTCGCAAACTCTGGGACTTTACTCGCCCCGTGGCGTCTGTTTCAAACCTAAACAGGACAGAGGCCTTTAGACCACCTTCGGTTCAGAGAAGATTACGGAAGCCGTCAGGCGAAATGGCTCTCAGACGCGTAGGTCGAATTCAACAGGATGTTGAACTAGGCAGCGCGGGCTCAATTGGCCTGACAAGCGGCTCCGGTGGGAAGGCCCATACCATCACTCGCCGTTGACTTGCAAGTTAGCGTGCCAGAACGATGTCGAACCGACCTGACCAATCATCCAAGGAGGGATCGGATGGTCAAGTATGCGATTGCTGCAACGCTGATTATTACTGCTGCGGCCCAGGCGGTTGGCGGCAGCGAAATTGTGTTATTGGATTTTTCGTCGCCCCACTGCGGTCCATGCCGACAGATGCTGCCGACAATCCAGAATCTCGAAGCGGCCGGTTACAAAGTACGGCTTGTCGACACAACGCAAGAGCCGGCGTTGGCACAGCAGTATCAAGTGACGCGGATTCCCTGCTTTATTATGCTCGCCGATGGCCAGGAAACGGAACGGCTGGTTGGCGCAACCAGCCAAGAACAACTCGTGGCGATGTATCAACGAGCAATGCAACTTCGCACTCAGTCGCCAGACGGACAGCTGCAGATAGCAGCGGCACAATCGGCAGCTCCCCAAACGGGAGTCGATCCATGGAGTGGCTTGGGAACGTCAGCGCCTAATAACTTCGCTGGTATCGGTGAGGGAAGCGCCCCCGCTCGCCCCGTCATGTCCGCCGTGCCGCTTAGTCCACGAGAACCATTAAAAGATGCATTTTCGAGCGGGCTCATCCAATCGAGCGTCCGCTTGCGGGTGGACGATTCGACGGGCCACTCCTACGGCACTGGTACAATGATCGACGCCCGCAGCGGCGAAGCCCTTGTGATCACATGTGGCCACTTGTTTCGCGAATCGAAGGGCAAAGGTCCGGTGATGGTTGAGTTGTTTGCTGTGACGGCCGAGGGGGTTCGAGTTGTGGCCCAAGTGCCGGGAAATGTGATCGATTACAATCTCGACCGTGATTTAGGCTTGGTAAGCATTCAGCCAAACATGGCGGTGCGTGTGGCCCCTATCGCTTCGACGGAGACAGTCGTTGAGCGTGGCCAGCGCATGACGAGCGTGGGCTGCGACCACGGCAAAGACCCGAGCGCGCTCGCCGCGCGCGTCACCAATGTCAACCGCTACCAGGGCCCGCCGAACATCGAAGCGAGCGGAGCGCCAGTCGAGGGGCGGAGCGGCGGTGGTTTGTTCAACTCGGCCGGAGAATTGGTGGGCGTATGCTTTGCGGCCGATTACGAGGGCAATGAAGGGCTTTACACCGCGCTCGAATCGATCCATGACGAGATGGATCGCCTTGGACTAAGCGAGGTTTACCGGAAGTCGAATGGGACCGCACCGACGCAGAATGTTGCCACCACACCACTGACATCGGCCACACCGCCAATCGTGCGTGGCCAAGAGCCGCTCGAACCCGTTGTACCGGTTGCCCAACTCAATGCGATCCAGATCGCGACATTAGCTGGTGGGGCAGCTCTACAGGCAACAACCCCCATTGCTCCCCCGAACCAACTTGCCCCGGCAGAGCAGGCGGCGTTGGATGAGATCGTGCGGCGGGCCGTCGATTCGGAAGTGGTCTGCATCATCCGTCCGAAAGACCCGAGTGGAAAGAGTGAGGTCATTACTCTCGACCGCGTCTCGCCAGAATTCGTCCGAGCTTTGGCCAAACATCGAGAGATGGTGATCGATACGATGCGGCGCTGAAATCCTTCGCCCTTCATGGGCCGTCACCGGCTAATCTCCTGAGTGACGGGGGAGGCCCATACCGCATAATCTGCATGTCGTAACCGCTATATCCGTTGTGGCATTCCAATGCGAAACTTTTCCATTTCGTGGTGCGATGTGGCCACAGCCTGTAAGGTACAGTTGTGTGTGATTTGTTGAAACACAACAGCACCGAAGCGGCCTGTAGATGCTGTGGTATGTGGCGATCATCGGGGTAATCAATCTCGGATTAGGCTTTTTTGGGGGAGCCTATGTCCGGCCGTGCCCTCGCTGCGCAAAGGCTCGCGCACTGGGACTCTCACTGCTATCGCCTTCGTCCGTAGCCGAATGTGATCCGGCAAAATCATTTGCGTCGGCTACTACGCCAGTCGAAGCGCCGACACCAGACGAGTTGATACCTAGCTTGATAACGCGCGAGCAAGCGGAAGAAATGCTCAATCAGGTTGCGGACGGCGAAACGAAACAGACGCCCCTGATGGTGGCCTTGTTGGAATTGGCACCGATCGAATTTGCAAATGTTCCGTCGAGTGCGTGGATCAGCAAGCGCATACTGAGTAGTGTGTCACGTATCCTACAGCAGTCATTGGCCGCGGATCACATCTTGGCTCGCTTTAACGACCAGCAGTTTTTACTCCTGGCGCCACATGAAGGTGCAGAGCAGGCAACCCAGCGGGCAGAAGAAATGCGTCAACGCGTCGCTGCCACCGAGTTTATTGCCGGAGAATGCAAGTACCAAACCACGGTGACTTGTGCGCTGGCGGAAGCCACCGGGGGGCGAAATGGATCGCGGCTATACGAATTCTTGCAAGAATCACTTGCCGAAGCCAAGCGATATGGCGGCAACCGCACTTTTTTGCATGATGGCAATTCGCCGATGCCAGTGGTGCCAGCCCAAATTGACATCTCCCCGCAACAATTGGCAATTTAGATTGGGGCGGTGGGTCGGCAGGAACTGCGCCTTTCCAGCTATCCTTCAAGTGCAAAGATCGCGTCGATTTCGACCGCCCAGCCAGCGGGTAGAGATGGCACACCAACAGCACTTCGTGCCGCGACACCCGCATCGGGACCGAACATCTCCCGCATCAATTCGCTGAAGCCGTTGATCACGGCCGGATGCTGAGAGAACGTCGGCGTCGACTGTACGAAGCCCATCGTCCTTACCAGCTGACGGATGCGGTCGAGGCTGCCGCAATGTTGACGAAGCGTCGAAAGCATCAGTAGCGCGGTGCGACGGGCCGCTTGATAGCCGATCTCGACATCGAGATCGTCGCCCAGTCGACCGCAAATCGCCGCACCATCGATTCCGATTGGACCGTGTCCCGACAAGTAAGCCAAGCCATCGACAATCACAATCGGCTTGTAGAGGCCAAGCGACTGGGGCGGCGCGGGAAGTTCGAGCATCAAATCTTTCAGACGTGCTTCGGCGCTCATCGGCTGTATCGCTGCTCCTCAATTACTTTGCAACCACGTTGATTCTGCGTACGCAGCCATGCGGCTCACTGGCTCTGCTTAGAGTACAAAATTGCTGGATCGAAGACCCGCTCGGAAATCAACTTCAAACCGTCGGGTGTAACTTGGCGAAAGAAGCAAGACAGGTAGCCTTCGTGGCATGCCGCCCCGCCAATCTGATCAACCGCCAACAGTACGGCATCGCCGTCACAGTCGACACGGATCGAGCGGACCATTTGCACATTTCCGCTCTCTTCGCCCTTGCTCCACAGCCGGCCACGACTGCGGCTGAAATAAACGGCCCGTCCCGTCGCGAGAGTTGCTTCCCAGGCAGCCCGATTCATGTGGGCGACCATCAACACTTCTCCCGTAGCACAGTCCTGCGCAACGGCGGTCACCAAACCGTCAGGACGGGAAAAATCGGGGATTTCTGCTGGATTGGAGGACACGGAGATGCAGTTCCAAACTAGGTGCAAAGAAACCAATCACCAGTGCGTCAGCATAACGGTCGGTGGTATTCATCGCCACCCTGCAAAACCGCCTTCCAAGAGGCGAGTCGAAACCCTACAACCGCTACAGCACTTCGCGGGACGCGGCAGAAACGCTAAATTCCGCTCAGGCTCGGACAACCTGCGCGGTTCGCAACGTCGGTGCAAACCTCGCGGCAGGCGACTTGTTCCAGATTCGCCATCGAAACCTCCGATTCAATCTATTGGACATGGCGAGACCCACCGCCGGGACCTCAAGGCACTACGCCCATCGCCAAGAAAAGGAGCCCTCGTGTCGAACAGATCGCTTACGATTGTTCTGCCGGTATACAACGGTGAGTCGCAACTCACAAATTGCGTGAATCAAATGCTGGAACTGGCCAGCGATTTGACTTCGCAGTTCTCGATCATGATCGTCGACGATGGCTCGACGGACGATACCTCGGCCGTAGCGTACGAACTCTCGTCGCAGTACCCGCAGGTCACGGTCGAGCGCAGGAGGCATCGCAGCGGTCTAGGCCCGATCATCAGCATGGTGCGGCGGCGGATCGATTCAGACGTGGTGATCATGCACGACGGAGTGACGCCTATCGATTCGGTGCAGGTCCGCCGGTTGTGGCGGCAGAGCGATGCTCAGTCGTCGCCGACTGTTACCAACTCGAAGCGAGATTTGAGTGACCTCACACGGGTGCGCGCAACGCAAAATGCAATGGCGGCAGTCCATGATCGCGTCATGGGATTTCACTTGCTCGAACCGCTCGATACAGACGCCACTGCAAACGAGCCGGTGCCAACTAGGACTATAGCCGCAGCAGGTCATGGCTCCCGCGCGGGTAAACCGAAGCCGGCTCGCAGTTGCAATGTAGGACATATTCCATCGCTACCGCGGCCCAACTTTCTCTCGGCAATTGCCGAATTTACTTTGGGCGAATAGCGCCCCCTGTGCGAATACCACGTGTCTAGCCGGTGCGGTATAAATCGTCGCCGCATAAAATTGGCGTGTCGCAATGCGCTATTCCAACGCAAAGTGCTGTATGATTTTGCTCAAGTGCTAAACAACGTTCGGGAAAGGCGTGCGCTGATTTGCAGCACTCGGCAAAGGCTTTCATTCTAACGCAAAACGTGGGGAAAATTGTGGGGGAATCGCTTGTCAGCCGCGACGATCCGTCTTACCATTTCCAATGTTCGGGGCGTGTGTGAGATACGTGGCCCGAACAACTTGCCCGAGGGGCACCCTTTTCAGCTACTTCTGAAAGCAATACGGAACAGTTTGTCTTTTGAAGGAATTTGAAGAAAGTCTCCGCGGAAGAATTCGGCGGAGGGTTCGTCGCAGCATGAATGTCACCCGCAGGGCTTGCGGTGATCGCTGTGCGAGTAGAGGCATCTGACTGCCGACCCGCAGATCGTGCATGGATTGAGGCGGCTGCCAGTACGTAGATACAGATACGTAAGGTAGTCACATCTTGCGGAACGGTTCGGCCTATCTTTTCTTTTGGCGGTCGCTCTTGACCCAATTCTTTCGAGAGGAGGTAGCGGTATGAGTATCGCTCCCAACATTAGCATGGACAACGGATTTATCAACTCGTCGGAAACGCCAAGGCACCAGACGCCGGTGCCACCCAGCAACCAGGGAAGTCGTCAACTACATCGCGTTGCCGATGCTCGTCGGCGGCAAGGTGTTTCGCTACGCAGCGTGGCTCGGCGCCTCAACAAATCTGCCGATCAAGTGCGTCGGCTAGAAGAACCCACAAGCGACATGCTAGTCTCCGAACTTTATCAATGGCAAAAAGCACTCGAAGTGCCGATTTGCGATTTACTGCTCGATTGCGATGCACCGCTTTCAGAACCGGTGCTCGCTCGCGCTCGGCTGCTCAAAATCATGAAAACCGTACGGGCAATCCAGGAGACCACGAAGTGCGTCTCCATCGAACGTATGGCAAACATGCTCGAGCAGCAGTTGATTGAGATCATGCCTGAGCTGAAAGAAGTTTCGGCGTGGCATTCTGTCGGCCAGCGGCGCTCGCATGACGAAGTGGGCCGCATCGCAGAACGCGTAATTCCCGATTCATTCTTCTCCGACAACGCACATTTTTAGAACCGGCTGCAAGGCCAACTGCAGTGACCTCGCTGAGAGCGGATTGGAAACTCAAAAAGAGAGGGAGGCTCCGTGAGCCAGCAGATCACACCAAGGTACGGCGAATGTTACGAAGCGACACGATCCAGACCGGACGATGGTAAGCAAACATTGAGTTGACACCATGCTATGCCAGTTCCTCCGGAATCGAGTTCGGTTGATTAGTACCGCCGTGCCTTGGTGATTTTCTGTGTTGGTAGATTCGGTGGACCAACAGCACCCCGCTCACGGTGGCCAATGCTAATCCCAAGGCACTGAACCGAAGCCAAGCCCAGCCTCCAATGCCCATCACCAGGGCGATGGCTTCCGGCCAGTTCGCCGCCAGATCGCATGCGGCCGGCTTATTGAACAGCCACACTGCCGTCACAGCCAAAGCGGCAAGCGCCGCCAAGGCTAGCAATCTGGCTAGCCTGTCGGTGATTCCCGTCGGTACAAAGTCGATCCGTAGATGGTCTTGATTACCAGCGGAGATAAACGCATAAAGCTGGCCAAAGAGACAATTGTCTGGGGCGATGGAGTTATCGCTGCTCTCAGTTGGAAGATCGTCACGCGAAGCTACTGGCTCGGCATTGGCAAAGAGTTCTGCCATTTGGCCGATCCAAGCAGTAGCGCGGGCAGTGGAAACGGTCAGTGGGTCATCGGAGGGCTGCGTAACCCGAGTTGCCACCGGGCCGCTGGCCGTGGGCCGTTGGAGGGCTCTTGCGTCCCGCGCGGCCACCTTGAGTAGGGACGACCAGGTGACAAACCAACGTTGGCCGTCGATGCTTGGCAACTCAAGCACTGCAGCGGTTGCGGCTTGAGAAATGCTCACCAGCCGTTCGAGGCGTAGTGACGCTTGATCTGCCGGCGGCATGATTGCGCCATTTACCACACGCGGCGTGTTCACTGCGCTGTCACATTGCAATGACCACAAACTCAATTCAACTGGCAGTCTCTGGCGCGACTGCTCAAGCACCGGGCGGCTCAGTTCTACCCTGCGTAATGGCGTGTCGGTCTTTAGAACTAAGCGCGATACTATTTCCAGTGTCTGGGGTAAATTCGGCGTCCCAAGCTGTATTTGCCAGCGGTTGGATTCTAATTGCCGGGCAAACACTGTGTGGCCATCGAGTGTCGCTCCCACCAGTTGCACATGGGGCGGTAGTTCGACAACACACTGGCTTAAACTTTGGGGCACGATAATAAACCGTGTGGTAGAAAGCATTCCGCCTGCCGAACTGATTTGAACCTTTGTTTCGGCAAGCCGAATGTTGGCGTCGCCAACGCGATTAACGCGCGGTCGCAGCGTGACACCGATCGTGTCGCTTGCGATGCGATAAGTTTCCACGCCAGCCGCGTCAGGCATCGCTAGCAGCAATTCAGCGGGCGGACTTGCCGGTTCGACGCCCCGCAGCGTCCAGGCAGCCTCTTTTCCCTGAAATAACTTTGGCAGGGAAAGATAATTTCGCCAAGTGCCGGCGGTTTGCGGCACAATATGTGGCGCCGAGACAAGTTGCCGATCGGGCATCACAAGCGGAGACCGGAGGGTGAGTTGGAGTGTCTCGCCTGCCAGGATCGGTTGCAGCAGTGAAACGGTAAGCGTTGTCGGCCGGCCAGCAATTAGGGGTGCACTCATCTCGGATGTTGCCGGGACTGTCACTTCAAATGGACCGCCCCAAGTCGTCGGCACTTGGAATAACAGTTTGTCAACCTCGCCACGATCGACGTGCAACTGGCAGTGCAGCGTAGCCACCCAACTCCCACCTGATTCCGTGAGGGTGGTGAGCGTTTGGCCGGTCACTGAAGGTGCATTTGGCTCCACGGCGATACTTACCTCATTCACTGTAGTGGGGTCAATTGCATAGGCTTGCGCGAAACGCGCGGCAGCGCCGAAGGGAAACAGTTCGCTGGCTCCGCTTTCTGCCCAGGGTGTATCGCCAGGAAATTTCCAGACGGCCAGCATATCCGGTTCATGGTAGAGGGCTACTGTTTGCGTGGTTGCAGGCTGATTGGCCGGTGCCAACCGCGGTATCGGCAGCCGACCCGCATCGATTCCGGGCAGACTTCCCACTAGTTGCAAGTGGTACGGTTGCGTGACTTCCTCCGTAAAGAACAAATTGATTCGATTCGGTGCCACACGAACCCAATCGAGTGCCCAAGGCTCGCCAGCTACCTCGACCACGAGGCTCTCGACTGTTAACTCCGCCGGCACCGTGAGGGACCAGCCAAAGCGATCGACGCCATGCCCGGTTATATCCGCTTGATATAAAAGCCGCAGCCGTTGCTTGCCAACTGCTAGCGAGAGCCGATCGCGGCTCAAGGAGAGCAACTGCCGGGGGCGCACGATTAGTCTCCAGGCCGTATCAAGCTGAGCGGCGTTGAGGACAAACTGAGGCAAACTCGTTTCGGGAATCGTGCCCCATGCAGCCGGGAAGTTTCCAATCACTTCGGCTGCAGCGGGAGTGGTCGTGGAAGTATGACATTCGAGTGAGGCCGCGCAGGTAACGGCAAGCCAGCGATTCTCCACCGGAATAGCAGTCAGTTCAATTGTCGGCACCTGCCATCGGCCCAGTGGTGAGGCAGCACGCGATCGGAAACGCAGCCAGATTTCATGTCCAACCTTGGCCGCAGTCGGCGCTGCCACGCGAATCCGCTGGCGCCCGTCAGGGTGCTGCAACACTTTTTGGACTAACGGGTTTGCGTCTGACTTGAGCTCCCACCGATGGTCGATGAGCACATCAATCGTATCGGGCCAATCAGCATCAGACTGCAGTACATACTTGGCGTCTAGCGACACTCCCTCTGGTTCAACTTGCAACCATAACAGTTCGTCAACGCGGCGACTGTCGTGGGCGAACGTGCCAGCAAGGTCTTCCGACCAAGAAACCCTCAATTGCCCCGAGCCATCGAGTACGCCTTGGCGCACGGTGTGAGTGGGCTCGTCGCGCTGCGAAAGCTCGGTATCAGCGACGCGGAGATCGACCAGTGACGAAGGGCTTACTAATCGCAACGTTGCACCCGCCACCGGCAGTAAATCGAGGTCGATATTTCGTCGCCCAGCCGACTCCTCGACATGAGGTTCAAAAGAAAAAGACAAGACGTAGCGTCCCGGCTCGTTAATTTGAACAGAGCAACTCTGACCGAAATCATCCCAGAGAATCTCCGTGGGAATGCCGTCAAGCGACGCCGTGTCCGCCCATGTCGCATTGTTTTTGACGAGGGGTAGCTCGATCGTCGCATCACGCGTGCGCACTTCAATTTCGAAGCTCAAGGCCCATAATCCAGCGTCGAACTGAGGTGAGTTCGGACGTTTCAAGAATTCGCCGCGACATCGCATTCCGATCAGCAGCCATGCGTAGTTTGCCGACCGTTTGTCGTTTGCCTTGAGAAGCTGTCGAAAGAACCGATCGCTAACAAAGACCTTCGTTCCTGTCGGCACTCCATTTGCGTCCACTGGAGTCAACACTCGGTGGATCGTCGTGGCTTCTTCCTCAGCCCGCACGTCACTGGATGAGATGAGGAAGATTATTGCAGCGAGTACAATTCTTGCTTGCCGAACCGTGGTAAGATGAAGAGCCCCTTTCCACAGGGTGACAAGCGAGAAACCCAGCATGGCCGCGGTCGCAAGCGGTGAATAGTGAATTGGTAGCAGGATAGTTATCAATGCGGCCGCCATAGCCAACAGCAATGTCGACAACAGCCGCACCCCCGCCAGCCAAGCGATAAACACACTTCCTAAGAACACAGCCAGCGCCCAAGCGGCCGTTGCCTGCTGGTGTGCGACGGTAAACGGCTCCGGCGGGGCACCGACGAATCCAACTTCGAAAGCGTGCCAGCCGCTCGGCATTTCGAGGGAGGCATTCAATAAATCCTCCGCGGCCGCAGCCGAACGTGTACCCGAAAAATTCAGGCTCAATAACAATTCATTCCAATCGTCGCTTTTGAGCGGATTGAACCGAGGCACGTTCTGCTGCCGAGCCAAAGGCCCAAACAACCGTTGACGCCAATCGAAAGAGTCGCTGACGACCTGAAAACCGTGGGGCAGCCATCTGCTCCATCGGCCACGGAGAACTAAGATCTCGCTGGCGGGCAGTGGCGATTGCAATCGACGCCCGTTGCCGAGTCGTTGCTCGCGGCTGCGAAGCTCGAGGATTAGCTCTACTGAACTTCGGTCGGCCGGCAAGCGAATTGCGACCTTTTCAGCTGCCACGTTCGTTGTCACTTCAGTAGCCATTACTCCTTCAACGTGTGTCGCCGCAAGCTGCATGTTCGCCGGGATTGCCATTTCGACATGTTCAGCACCACGGTTTTCAAGCTGATAGGTGATGCGATGCATACCCGATCCATCGGTAGCATAGTGCGACTCAATCTGAACATCACTTGCAACAAGCTCACCAGCGCCATCACTTGGCAGTGGCGGGCCGACCCAAAGTCTGGGTGGTGCGGCGATATCGTAAAATCGGGTTGGTGGAAAGCGGAAGCTGGCACGCATCCCATTCGTTGCGCCACTTGGCAAGGGAAGCGGCGTCGGGGTCATACCTCGTGTGGTGATCGCCGGCCGAGCGACGCCCCTACTCGAAATGCCTACGCGAGCTTGTTGCGTGGTGGCATCCGGCAGTGAGACCAGCGGCACACGACGGCGCGTAGGCCAAGGCGTCGTAAACGATGCCATGAACCGGATCGGACGAGCATAGAGCCGACGAAAACTCACCAGCCATAACTCACCGCCGCGCGGCAGGCCACCCAGCCGCGGGTCCGTAGCTGGCATTCTTTCGGCAATCAGCGGCTCGCCAGACTGGGTATCGAGCCAGCGCGGTGGCACGGCCGAAGGCTCGGAAAGATAAACGAGCACATGGTCGATCCCGCTGCCACGCGGACGGCACTCTACGTGCTGAATCTGCTGAAGCAGCCCGCCGGCAAGTGCGACCTCAATTTCAATCTCTGCATCGTAGGTGCCTTGCTTGGAAGCCAATTGAACGGCCGCGTTCGCTCCGGCTGTCTTCGCGTCGAACCATTTACCCACGGAAGACGCGGTAGCGATAGCAATGGGGCCGGCGACGTCGGCCACCGCTTCGCGAGAAAGCGACTGCAGTTCGCCAATCGGCGCTAGCTCATAAGGCTCGGCAGCTTTCAAATACAGTAGGTCTTGCTCGACCGCCAAGCCGTGCCATTGCAGGAAACAAAGCGAAGCCAGTTTCAGTCGCTCGAGCGGTGCGGAACGTTGCCAATGCCCGGAGACGTGAATCGCCAGCGGACGCTCAGGTGTAATCGCGCGAGCGAATTGCAATGCGAGCGTACCTCCACCGTCCTCGCGTTCAAGATACCATTCGGCCAATGCATCAGCGGGTACTGCTTCGACTGCATCAATCGACCAACCGGGTTGCAATTTGACCGAGAGAGCAAGCAAACTACCGCTGTCGACACTTACAGTCGCCTTGAGCCGACCTTCGATATTGGGATTGCCCACCTCTAGCGCGGTGACCAACCTCACTCGACCGCTCGCTGCTCGGAGGCCGACGCTCAATTCGACCACGGCCTGAGGCGAGTACGCGGCAAAGCGCAGTGTTTTCCTTGTGCCGTGAGGAGAGGGTTCCGCATGAACTGCGGTTTGCACGCAATCGATCGGATTTAGTTCGTGCAGTACCAGCGATTCATCCAACACAACCTCGATCGTGTCGATACTGCAAATCACCTCTGAGACAATAAGCTGGGGCAACGGCTGTCGTTGGTCGATGAGCAGCGGCGACCACGCCCGCAATTGAATGGATTCTGCCCCGCTTGCCGTTGCATTTGGTAGCTCCACGAGTGTCCGCACGGCAACGCCCTTTTCGTTTCCAGAGGCTACCCGCCATGCCAACTTCTGTTCGCCGGCCGAGGCTGCCACGAGTTGCATCCCCTTGGGGATCGCTAAACTAAGCTCCTTGGGATGATTGTCGCTTCTTTCGAACTGCAGCGTCGCTACAAGTTCGACACCGCGAGGGGTAAGGATGTAACGCAAATCTTCGCGTAATGAGACGAATGGTAGTTTAGCGGCCGACGTGCTGCTTGCGTCTTCGATCCGCAAGACGGCTGTCGGGGATTCGGCAACCCCCAAAACCCAGCGACCGCCTGCACTCGCTTCTTGCGGTGATTCGAGTATGATACCTCCTTCGAATTGTGGCCGTTTGCCGGCCGGCAGATGCAAGATCAGTCGCGTCCGTGTAGATGTCGGCATTCGCAGCGGAAACTCGAGCGTGCCCGTGGCCCTTGTCGCCTGTGGCGAATGCCAATGGAAATCAAGTTCGCCGGAATGCGGTATTTCGAGTCTGTAAGTCATCCCACGGCTCTGGGTCGCCGGCCACCAACCGACATGAGCGGGCCGTTGTGTTTTGCCACGCCACATGGCATCACTCAGCACGAGCGACGTATCTTTCAGCGAAAGCTGGGCTGGCCTGTCGCCGCGGAGCGAAATGCGCCACTTTCCGCGGCCACCAACTAAACGGTGGCCATCGATCCGAGCTTCATATTCCGCATCGACGAGTAATGCTTCACCTGCCGGCGCGTTGGCGGTTGCGATCAAGTGTTCGAACTCGCTCGATTCAACAGGTAAAAACTGTTCGCCATCGCGCGACCAGGTCGCGGGACTGTCTGCCGGCACGAGAATTTTTCGATAGGCGGTCGGCGCTTCTTCACCCACGGCTTTGTCAGAGACCATGCTGACACACGCCAGCACGAACCATAGCCACACTTTGCGTACCACAATCTTTTCCCATTGAAGCAGCTTCATCGATCGACTTCCGGAACGGCGATCGGCACGGTCGGTGTGCCACTGCCTGTGATACCGAGAGATGGCGTCAGGTAAGAATCGGTCCGCAATGGAGACCGCATCCGCATGTTGGTGCTACCGCCGGCAGCGAGTGGCTTTGGCGCGGATCGCGCTAGCCAATAGTGGAGCAACACGGCAAGTCCTGCCAAGATCAGACCGACGACCGCAGCCTGGCCCAGCAAAATCGCCGGTCCGGGATACGCCAGGGCAAGCCCAGCCACCCATGCGGCTCCCAATACGCCAACCCACCCGCGCTGCATCGCAGGCACATAGATCCATGCGCTGGCCAGGGCGAGCACCAGAGCGGATGCACCCAATACAATCAGCCACCGCGGCACCGTGATTATCTTGATCGACGACGAGGGCGACAGGCCACTAAAGAGATACACGTTCTGAGCTTCTGCAGGCGCGAGTTGGCTTGTTGCTTCGACCCAGGCTTCCATGTCGGCTTGTGACTTTGCAGGCCGCCGACCCATGAATACTTCGAACCACTGCCGGGGATCGACTGGCACCAATTGTGAAGGCGATCGCACTATATGCCGCTCTCCTGGTAATACGACTTGCCAATATATTTCGCTCAGCGCGGAGGCACCAACCAATTGAGGCGGTGTGAATTCATGCTGGGTTACCAAGCCGAGTGGCGCGGGACGGCGGTAGCGGAGCTCAAGCGTGTGAGCTTTCGCATGCGCCTGGAATGCGGCTTCGTCATTTGGCAGCTCGACCGTCAATCGTCCCTCCTGCCGAATCGAGACTTGCGCGAGCTGGCCATCCGTAATCACTTCGACTTCTTGGACATGCACCGAGGGAGGTAACTCGACAGTTACGGACGCACCGGCGGTGCGAAAACGGATTGCCGCTCGATCCTGGATTAAGTCGCCGGCTTGCCACGTTTGCAGCCATGTCCGCTGGATGTTGACAGACTGCTGCCGGTCGCGAACTGCCGGCCCCAGCATGAGCGGCAAGCTGACTTGGCCACTCGATGCAATCAGCGTCAGCGAAAGCTTTCCTGCCGATTCCTCGACCACTTGCCAGGCAGAATTAGACGATTTACCAAGAGAAGCTGCGATGTTCGGCGCCGTGGAGACTCGCGCGCGATGCGCAATTGCACGCGCTCTGGCAGGCTGAGGCAAAGTGATCTCGTTCGCGCCAACACCTAACATCTCTGCCGGTTCGTCAACTTCGTAATTGAGCCGCACCAGAAAACCTCCGATGCGTGGTTGAGGAAGTATCGCATGCAACAGCTGAGTTTCGCTCCCCGGCACCCGTGGTTCGAGCACCGTAGCAACAACCAACGAAGCGGCGCCTGGAGTCAGCGGGGCGATCTCTAGTTGACCGTCGACGGACGACCAGCCCAGGGGTACTTCGATTATGATTTCGTCGAGCGGCTGAAAATCCACTTGATAAGCAATTTCTTGCGTAGCACGCAGTCGCTGCCAATCGACGGAGAGCGCTGTGTCCAAATCGACAGAAACTTCACGCGGACGAATCACCCGCTGAGCAGCGTAAATCGCATCTGCCACAAATGATCGGTAACGGAACCGTTGAACGCCGATTCCCGCATCTTTCGAGTTTTCCGATGAATCGTCACCAGTGACGGGCGTCGGAGACAGGCCGCGTGAGCGGGTCATGTCTGGCAATAGCTCGATCGCCGCAGCGGCCGCGACGTTCAATTCGGCGGCAGCAACGGTGTCGGCCTCGGGAGTCGGCAGCGGCAGCGTGAAGATGCTCTCGCTTCGCGCCAGGGGACGACGCAAATTAAATGTTACCTCCGCCCGCCGCGGCGATGCCTGCGTAAGCGGCAGCACGAGGACATCATCGCGCGTGACGAGCACGCGATCACGATCCACTGGTCCGTTCGATTCGATCGGCTCGGGGGTCAATTCCCAACCATTCAAGCGAACTCGAAAATCAAAGGCCCTTGCACCAGGGACTAGATAGACCAGACGCACACGAAGTTGGGCTGCATCGGTATCGATAAGCATGTCATATTCCGGCGTGGCATGAACGACCATTGGCCGCGAAACGGCTTCGGCACGTAACGACCAAGGCTGGCGATCGTACTGAAACGCAGCGGTTGCTGGGACGTCACCAAGCGCAGACGGTAGATCGCCTCTTTCCACTTGCCGAACATGGGGACCAAGCTGCCAACGCAATTGCCAGTCATCGGTCGCTTGTATCGACACGTCACCGAATTGACGGACGGCTCCCAAGACCTCGAACCCCGCTAGTTCGACGGCACGCTCATCCGCCGCTAAGCCGAGTGGCTGCTCCGTCGAGAGCATGATCTCGACAGGTCCGAATTGTTTCTCGGTAAACTCCACAATCACGATTTGCGTTCCATCGCTGGTAGCCGATTTGTCGTCGACGGTGACGCGATATACTGGAAGATCCGTACTCGAGTCGCGCGGGCGATCGTGTACCAACTTGGCCCCCGGAGGCAACCGCACCCGGAATCGATCGAAGCTGCCACCATAGCTCCGCACGGTCAGTTGGGCGTCCGAGCGAATACTATGGCCATCGATCGAAATCGCCAGAGCACCGGTGGCACTCAACACAGTAGCCAGCTCCGGTCTTTCAGCCTCGGCGGCATTCCAATTTAAACGAAACTCGCCAGCCACACCCTCAACTCGGAGTTGCGTCTGGCCCTCCGCGAGCGCCGTCTTGGTGAGCAACGTACCTTCGGTAGAGCTCGCTTCTACAATCGGTGTCGGTACCGCCAACTCTAGTCGGCTGACCAAGGCCCGCGGACAATTGAATCTTATGCTGGTTTGAGTGCCATCGCGGACCAACGGCACCAGTACTTGAAATGTGAGCAAGTGTCGATCATTGCGCTGGGATTCGAGAGTGGCGACGAAGCCTCCTGCCGGTGGATCGTAGTCTATCGAGGAATCCTGCTTCACGGGGTGTGCCGTTATGTCACCGACAATTTTCATGCGCGGCTGCTCGTGCAGAACCACTCCTGCCAAACCCAACGGCACTCTTATCGTACCTGTGACGAGCGCGCGAACCGTTACCTTGATATCCAGTGCGGCATGATCGTCGCGAACTTCGCCAACTATGCCCAACTCTTCGATTATGAAGTGTGGATTGCCGTTGTATGTTTCCACGTGCTGTAATTGCTTCCAGGCCGCCATAAATTCTTCATAAGACATGCCAAGCACGGGCTGTGGGCGGCCGTCGGCATCGAGCAAGATGTAAGTATCCGGGCCGACGTAGCGAATTTCGCGGGCGACCGACAATTTCTCTGGCGGAGCTACAGGCCGCTCCGGTGGAGGGACAGGCTGGGCGTAGCACTTATAAGTCAAGCCGCAACAGAGTACCAACGTGGCAATTGCTACAAGATTTTGTTGCCGGCGATGGAACATGGCATCCGACCAAGGCTGCGAACGTGACGGTTGCCACGAACAGGTGATGAGCAGAACAAGCCTCCGTTTCGCAATGGGGCTGCTCTACTTCACTATTCTATCTCGCCGATGCAACCCAGTGTACTACTTGGCACATCTTCCGTGTCGCCTCGGCTAGAGGTTTGCGGGCCCCAAGACATGCAGTAAATCGCGGTGAAGTTCCGCGCCGGCCACCGCGACAAAATGCGGTTTCCAGAGGTCAAACGGGGCTCCGTCACGCCCGGTAACGACGCCGCCCGCCTCACGGACCATTAGCACCCCTGCTGCCACATCCCAGGGATGAATCTTCGTGGCCCAGAAAGCGTCCAGGCGACCATGCGCCACGTAGGCCAGATTAATGGCCGCTGAGCCGCTTCGACGCACCGCCTGGCTGACTTGCACAACGCGGATCATGTCGGCTATATCGGGTGACTCGGGGTTCACTCGTGGTGGCAAGCTTACGGCTACCAGCGCGTCGCCCACGACCGTTACGTTGCTGGTCCGCAATCGTTCATCATTGCACCACGCCCCCTGCCCTTTTTCTGCGGAATAGAATTCTTCCGCGAGCGGATTATAAATGACGCCCGCTAGCATCTCACTACCACGGGCCACGGCCACGGATACTGCATAGCAAGGGTATCCATGAATGTAGTTTGTTGTGCCATCTAGCGGATCGACCAGCCACACAAAATCGTCGTCGTTCACCTCGACTGCAGAAGTTTTTTCTTCACCGATGAATAGATGATGCGGAAACTGGTCAGCAATCACGTTGCGAACTGCAGCTTGCGATGCGAGGTCGGCATCGGTCACCAGATCGGCCGGTGCTTTTTCTCGTGCTGCGAAGCGGCCGCGCCAAGCCAGTAACTCCTGCGCACCGGCGCGGGCCGCGACTTGGCAAGTATCGAGCAAATTGCTCATCGGTGTCCTCAATCAGGCAGTTCAAACTTACAAATAAGGCTGTTTTTTAGGCTGAAAATGTGGCGAAAGTGCGCCATCTCCGCATTGCAAAAATTGTCGTAACCATTTTAAGAACAAGGACTAACGACACTTCGCAAAAAGAGTTTGAAAATCTCTGGAAGTTTTTTCCCCAAAACTATGGACATGGCGTTTGAAACGGGTATCATCATTACAGGAACACCAGTTGGTCGGCTAGAGTGTCTTCTGGGCCGTTTTTTCCGGGCGCAGTCAAGCCACGATCCTTGTGGAAGGCAATTGCCTTATTATTTTTATCCCCAATAGCTTGGGAAACACTTAGGCCTCTTCTCTGTTCCGGCCCCGTCGCTTCATCCTTGTGGTGTTCGGCGGGGTTTTTTATTGGACTATTCGCATCGTTCTTTCGCAGCGTGGATTGAAAGGGCTGGTCGCTTGACGCAGGAGGCGAATATCTGGACTCTCGAAGGGCAGTCCGCTTGGCTCACCTATGGCGAGACTCGTGGTCGAGTTGATCTCACTCGGCCCGATCTCGGCATGCAAGACTTGCGATTCGATGCCGCCGCTATCGCGGGTCCGCTGTTGGCAATTTCGCCGAGCGACCGCTTGTCGACGTGGCCTGCGACGCTGACCGATACCTATGTCCGTGGTACAGATCTGGTGGCCACTTATGCCGGCAGTGAGGCCTGGCCGTACGCGCCTCAAATCTACTGGAGCCAAGAAAAAGTGGACGGGCGTGAAGTGCTGGCTGCGCTGGCACTCGTAATCTCGATCCAAACCGATCTCCTCGATACTCATCCGCGGATTGTCGTCCGGTCTGCTTTGCAAGCAGACGAAATCCTGCTGGTGAGCGTCGCTGGCGATGACTTGCTCGTCGATTCACATGTGGCAGGCGTGCAATCGATTGATTCGGGGACAACTACTTGTGGCCTGATCTGGCGGCTGCCTGGTGGTCACCTGAGTTACACAGAGATCATGCCGACAAGCGACTTCTGCCAATTGGAGATCTCCGGGGAATCCGGTGGGAAAGCTCAGTCACGGTGGGAATTATTTTCCGAGTTCCTTGAAAAAGGCGTTATTCGGCGGGCTCGATTGCAATCGCTTGTCGTACCACAAGAGAACGACGTGCAACTTGTGGCCGAGAGGTGCCAAGCGATCGAGCGAGGCTCCCTCCCGCTAACCACTTAGGAACACGTTGAGCTCGCAGCAAAATGCCGAGGCTATTCAAGTTCTTGGTGGATGGGGGCTTGAGCGAGGGTTGAATCGTCGTAACCCCTTATTCTTACGAAGGCGTCACGTGACACCTTCGAAGATGACCGCTGTTTGTTGTGGGTTTATGATCCACTTTCGAACTGGCAAATCCGCTGGGACCCACGGAGGCAAGACCCGGAGGTGCAGGTCATTCGAGCGGGAACCCGTTTGTCGGCCAATGGCGGAGATTTGCGCAGCGGTTCGAGTCTTGAGCCAGCATTCGTTTCTTCCACCTGTGGTCATCGGCGATACCTGTGGACAAGAAAAAGGAGGAGCGCTCCTCCGCATCCAATTGTTGCGGAGCTCCGTGCCCGACAGCCAAGTGCCTTGTGGTACGCGGTGAGCTGTTTAGTTGCTGCCGATCTTCGAAGTGGGTGCCTCACTGCGGCAACCGGGTCATGGGGCTGCAGCCCAGGCAACGGGCCCATCGGCAACAAACGCACCGCGCACACGCAACACGTGGCGATCGTGTAAATTACAGGCTAGCAGATAGTGAACGTTAGTTCAATATCAGTTTTTGGCCAGTCGGATGATTTGCCACCGAGGTCACCGACGACCCGAAGTGGCTGGCGAGGAACACTAATCTGCGCTAATCCAGCCCAATCGGGAGAACTTGAATTCGAGCTGATCCGTGGGGAAGGTTCTAGCGGCTGAAATTACCGTTTCCTGCTCTAGAAAAAACTTCTCGTAGAGCCGCGGAGAACGCGGAGAAGCAAGAGTTTTCGTCTCCGCGTACTCCGAGTCTTTGCGTGAGGTGTATTCTGGTTGCAGCTAATGGCTGTCTCGGGGCAAATTGGTAGCGCCTGACGATGGCTGCCTCGATCCGAGAAATGAACGGTCTGAACCAGCCCTTGGACTAGTGTTGGCCTCACCATGCCGTTGAGGCCTAGAGTGCGGCGTTGGCGCGCTAGGTGTTACGATTCGACTCAAACTTTCCAATCAGCAACCGAAGCAATGAGGGCGGGGCAATTATGCATGAATGCGTTTTGACCCCCGCTTGCTGCTTGACGAGCCTGCGGCAGAATAACGCGGCTACTTCGATTTTTTCTGCGACTTGGCGGCCGGTGCTTTCCGTTGGCGGCGGGCGGCGTGAGGGCGAATCACGGGCGGGGCGGAGGAACGTGGTTCGTTGAGCAGACGCGCGAATGGCACCCGATGCAACTCGTCGAGTTCGACCAATTCTGCCATCCCTGCCTCGGCCAGTTCGCGGCCAATCACGTAGCGGCCGGGATTGATCCACTCGTGCATGATGCGGGGCTCAACGCCGAACAGGTGAGCGAGCAGTTCGTCCATCTCTTGTTCGAGGTGGCCGAAGTGGCGGGCCCATTCGGCCGCTTCAGCCAGTCCGACATTCTCTTCACTTTGCCAACGCATCGGATGGAACAGCATCACGCTAAACGGCGTTACAATCCGCCGCCGACAGGCGGCAAAAGGCCAGAGCGTTGCCGAGGAACATTCGCCGGTGACGATGCCTGTTGCATTCAGATCGCGGAGCTTGATCAGTGTCATCAGCGAGACGGCACAATACGGGCTGCCGCCTGGCGAGTCGAAGTAGATCGTACACTCGCCGCCCGGCTCGACGCTTAGCAGGCGGTCGGTCAAATCGGCTTCGCTGTCGGTCAAATCGCCAACGATCGCAATTTCCACCGGCTCATCTTCGTCGCGACGTTTACGCATGCTGGGTTTGCCCTCTCTGACAAAATATACTGCCCAATTCCCGTCATCCAGGTGCGTCAGAACACCCGATTGAGGTCAATTTCTGGCATGACCCTCATTTTAGGAAAGGGGGGCCGTCCTTACCAGTTTTAAGTGCTAGATTTTGCCCCTCCCCAAGTGCCCGGTTGCTACCCTGAGCGGCACATTCGGCAAAACCGGGCAACGGAGATACACGGTGGTTGGGAGCAAGTTGATGGGCGTCTGGTTCCCTAAAATGCCCCATCCGCTCGAACTGAGTCGAATTCCCCAGCAACTCGGTATCGTTTCGCTGCTTTCCGCAAGGACAAGCAGGCCTATAATGGGTTTTAACGCTGGGAATTGAGCTATCAGCGTAGGCTGCCAAAAAACTTCCACCTCCTTGGTCAAAGCGATGGGCATCCGTTTTCTGTGTCCAAACGGACATAAATTAAATGTGAAAGCCGACCTGGCGGGGAAGCGCGGAAGTTGTCCCGACTGCGGGGCAAAACTGGTGATTCCGGCTGCCCGTGGGGGCGAAAATGCCACCTCGATACTGGAGTCTGTTGGTGAACCCCCGGCACCGGTTGCAAGTTGGTATCTGAGGTCGCCGGACGGCGAGCCAAGCGGTCCGGTAAGCGAGCAGCAATTTAGCGACTGGATTTCCGCTGGCCAGGTGACTGCAAGTTCCCACATCTGGCGAGAGGGGTGGGCCGAGTGGAAACTCGCGCGCGATGCCGCAGACACGTTGCCCGTGCCGCTGGTGGCACTTCCCATTCTGCCCGTTGCGACCGATCCCGTCGAACAATCACCGCCGGTTGCGGCGGCAGCGCCAGTCGCCCCATCACCAGCATCCGAATCGAGCGACCCGACCCCCCCGCCGGCGCTGATGGTGGACTGGGCGGAAAAGTTAGAGGCCGATCCAGTCGATGTCGCCCCAGCGGCGCTCCATGCCGCAAAGTATGTCTCTGGGCGGCAGCGCAGTAAGCAGAAACAGGTGACCCTTGCCGTTGTGATGCTTGTGGCAGTCATCCTCCTAGCAGGCGTGCTGGTCTGGGTGGTGTCGAACAACGAGAGTTCGACCTCTTCAGCGTCCCATGCGGGAAGCGCGGTTAGTTCTAGAGCGTCGGCCCTGCGATCATGATCTACGAAAGCGAGTGACCGTGAGTGACGATCGACTATGGGCGCCGTGGCGATTGGAGTATGTCACCGGTGAAGAATCGGCAACGCGTGAGGAGCAACTGCCGGCGCCAGTCGCGTGGCAAGCGGATGCCGAGCAAACTTGTTTTCTTTGCCGCGCCGCAGCGCGGTACGACAACCCTGAATTCGCTCGCAAGCTTCTCGTGGCGGCTCGTGACGAGCACGCACTGGTCGTGCTGAATCGCTATCCTTACAACAACGGCCATCTGATGGTTGCACCTTTGCGACATATCGGCACGCTGACTGGTATGTCGCTCCCAGAACATCTGGCGTGCATGCGGTGGCTCGCCAAACTGACAGAGGTGTTAGGCGAAAAATTGCGGGCGGAAGGATTCAATATCGGTCTGAATTTGAACCGAATAGCCGGTGCGGGCTGTCCGGGGCATCTGCACTGGCATATCGTGCCACGCTGGTCGGGTGACAGCAATTTTATGTCGGTGCTGGCGGGCACACGTGTCATCCCGCAGTCGCTCGATTCGCTGTGGCAGTTGCTCGAAGGCGCACTTGAGGATCCATCGTCGCCCGGTTAACTCGCCAGCAGAGTTTGTGTGGATACAGAACCCAACCTAATTTTTGAACGCGAAGCGGTGCTCCTGGCACCCTATGCAATGCAGAGCGCCTGCTCGGCCGGTCGCAGGCATGCTGAGCCGGAGCAGACTTATCGCGGTCCGTTTCAGCGCGACCGGGATCGCATTTTGCACAGCGGCGCATTCCGCCGACTTAGCCACAAGACACAGGTTTTTACCGGCGCGATGGGCGACTACCATCGCACTCGTCTGACGCATACGCTCGAGGTGGCTTCGATTGCGCGCACATTAGCCCGCGCACTGCGACTCAACGAAGACCTGGTCGAAGCGTTGGCCTTTGCTCACGATCTGGGTCATCCGCCTTTTGGCCATTCGGGTGAAGGCGTGCTGGACGAGTGCCTGCGCGATGCAGGCGGCTTCAATCATAATGCCCAGGCCCTACGGATCGTCGAGCTCTTGGAAAGCCGATATCCGGAATTTCCGGGTTTGAATCTGTCGCTCGAAGTGCTGGAAGGCCAATCGCGGCGGATTGATAAGTCGGCGAAGGTGGCCGCAAGCCCGCTCCTAGAAGTGCAAGTCGTCGATGCGGCTGACAGCATTGCTTACGATTCGCACGATGTCGACGACGCGCTGGAATTAGACCTGCTAGAGTTAGATCAATTGCTGGAAGTTCCCCTCTGGCGCGAGGCGGCGGAGCGGGTGCGGGGGCGCTTTGGTGCGCTCGACGACCGCCATTTGCGGCGTGCGATTGTCCATGAGCTAATCAATTGGCAAGTTCAAGACCTGCAGCATGTCATCGAGCACCAACTTAATTGCCAGGGAATTGCTTCGGTAGTTGCAGTGCGGCGAGCACCGCTGCTGGCCCTTCCCTCGCTGGAAATTGAGGAATTGAAGCAGGGATTGGAGCGATTCTTATTCCAGCATGTGTATCGCCACAGGTCGGTGGAGGCCACGCGCAATGCGGCTCGCCAGGCGCTGCGAGATATGTTCCGAATTTTCGTGGCCGAACCAGCCCGCTTGCCGGCCAAGTTTGCTGCTCGGGTGCCGCACGATGGTGCGGCCCGTGCCGTTGCCGATTACCTGGCCGGCATGACCGACCGCTTTGCCCTCGACGAACACCGCCGTTTGACCGCTGCCGCGAGCTAGTCGCTGCCGGCGGCATAGCCCGCCCTGGTGGCTCGCCCGGCGGCTGTTAGAATAAAGGTGAGAGAATGTATCGACGGACGGCTTGGCCGTTCTGCGAATGGTAGACTGCCGAATGGTGATACAACTGGCGGGCGTGTTGCACGTCTGTTGCCACGCCCAGAGTGTTTTTTATGGCCTTGCTTATATTACGATGCGTATTCTTGGCCGTGGCAATCGCGCTCGGGGTGCGTTTAGCGGTTTCGGATATTCTCAAGGAGTACCAGGGCTGGGTGACCTGGGCCGCGTTCGTGGGTGTGTTGGTGGTCGCTGTTGGAGTGCTCGTAGCCGACAGCTCGATTCGCCGCAAGAAGCTCGACACCATTACAGCGCTCTACTTTGGAATGTTTATCGGTCTGGTACTCAGTTATGTGTTCCGGCTCGCACTCACGCCTTTTTTGGAAGGGGTCAGCGACGACGTAGTGAACTGGATCCAACTGGGGATTGCCACGATTCTGTGCTATTCCTGCATTAGCGTGCTTTTGCAGACCAAAGACGACTTCCGCTTCATTATTCCCTATGTTGAGTTCGCCAAGGAAGTGAAGGGTCTCAAACCGTATGTGCTCGATACGAGCGTGGTGATTGATGGCCGAATTGCCGATGTCGTGGAAACCCGGGTCATCGACAATCAACTGATTATGCCACAGTTTGTGATTGCAGAGCTCCAGAACATTGCCGATTCGGGCGACAAGCTCCGTCGTAACCGCGGCCGCCGCGGGCTCGATATCCTCAATAAACTCCGCAACGATCCCAAAGTGGATCTCGTGATTTACGACCGCGACTTGCCAGAATTTACTGGCCAGTCCGTCGATCAAAAGCTGGTGCTGTTGGCTAAACACCTGGAAGGCAAGGTGGTGACCAACGACTATAACCTTAACAAGGTGGCCAAGCTGCACAACGTCGGCGTGATCAACCTCAACGACATCGCCAACTCCTTGAAGCCGGTGTTCTTGCCGGGCGAGGCGATCGAGGTGCGAATCACCAAGGCGGGCGAGGAGTCGGGGCAGGGCGTGGGCTACCTCGAAGATGGCACGATGGTCGTCATCGAAGGCGGCCGCGACCACGTCGGCGAAGAAGTCTCCGCGATGGTCACCAGCGTGCTGCAAACCAGCGCCGGCCGAATGGTCTTCGGTCGCTTCGAACACCGCTTGGCTGGCGAAGTTGCCGAAGCCGCGCGACCAGTGCAGCGCCGTGAGCGGGCACTTTGATACCCGATTAGGAGTTCTTTCCAATTTCTGAGCGAGGATTTGGCATGGACGAAAACCGATTGAAGTCGCCACGGCACGAGGCGATTCGTACGGTGTTGCGGACAGGGGGACCACTTGTAGTTTTGATCGGGGCCCTGTTCCTGCTGATTGGCATGGTCAGCTTCTTCGCGGCGTTCGGCAGTTTTGAGACACCGCGGTTGTTTTGGTGCGCCTTCGTCGGGATTCCGTTGTTGGCGGTCGGCGGGCGGATGTGCCAATTCGGATACATGGGCGACGTGGCACGCTACCTTGCCGCCGAAGCAGCCCCGGTTGCCAAGGACGCTGTCAATTACCTGGGCGAAGAAACGCAGCCGGGCGTCAAGGCAGTCGCCAAGGCGATCACTGAAGGCGTGTTGGAAGCCCAACAAGGCGACAGCACCAATTCTTAGCAATCGCGCCGTTGCTCGGCTAGAAGCTATATTTGGTCGTGTGTGCGCTGTCTGTCGTTCTAAGGTTTCGGAAGGAATCAGCAATGCGGCGTTTTGTGTTTGCCTGTGCGTTGGGACTATTCCTACTGGGCTCCTCGGCCATCGCGGCAGATGAGGGGCAGCTCTCCGGCGATGTCATCAAGCTCGCAGAGAAGACGAAAGCAGATCAGCCGCAGTCGATCAATGTTGGCGGGTTGGTGATCGTCGTGGTCCGCGACTCGGGCAGCCGGCCGCCGCAGGATGTTTCGATCGTCGCTCCCGAGTCGCTCGCAAAACTTGGCGTGGTCCGCGGCGTGCAGAACGACGAGGGCGTCGCACTGATGGGCGGCGGCTACACTTGGCACCTCTTCAAGCCGACCGCCAGCGGCGGCGCCACCGTGAAAGTCACCTACACGGAAAATGGCGACGGCGGCAAGCGCGTCCAGCGCGAGTATAAGCTCTCGGTCGAGTAATAGACCATTTGGTGACAACGAAAAAATGGCCAAGGTATGGCAGATTTCCGCGACGTCGATCCATGCGAGTTGCGATTGCCGCCTTCCCGGCGACAAGGTGCCGACCCCGGTAAATTGCAACGGCAGATATCGCTATTTGGCCGGTCGGCGGATGGAATGCCACCACTGTGGGTATACGAGGGCACCGATGGGACGTTGGTCGTGTACAATGGAGTAACGCGGGCAACGCGGATCGCAAAGCTCGCGCCAGGCTCGCTGGTTCGTGTCGAAGTCATTGGAAAATTGCCGCGAGCATTTGCAGCCAACCTCAAGATTGGAGACTCACTCCCATGACCTCCGACGTTCAACGCGAAGCGCTGACTCTGTTAACAGAAGTTTGGGCCTTATCGCCAGATGCACGGCTCGGTCAACTCTTGGCGCATCTAGGATTTCTCGGCGAAGCTCACGTGGGCCGCGGTCTCGGCGACATAGAGGACGACGAGTTGATGGCAATTCTTACTCGGCATAAGTCAGAGCTTGAGGCTCGGTTGCAGGGTTCCCCAACGACTGGCCTACCACCCGTCGGTTCCAGCATATCGGCATCGGGGAGTTCCCTCGGAATTGCCAGTTCCTCCTAATTGCGATCGCAGCCAGATTCCGCTTGACGCACTGTTGTATCTGTAGTACAACAGATGCTACATGAACGCACGCGTCCGGCTCGATTATCATAGCGGCGAGGCGGTCTATCAGCAGATCGCCGAGCAGCTCAAGTTCCAAGTCGCCAGCGGAAGGCTGCTTCCGGGGGCGCAGCTGCCGAGCATTCGCGCCCTGGCGGCCGAGTTGAGCATCAATAGCCGGACGGTCGTGAAGGCCTACGAGCATCTCGCGGCCGACGGGTTGGTCGTGATGCGGCAAGGGCAGGGGGTGTTCGTCGCTGAGAATCGCGGCGGCATACCGGCACATGCTCGCAAGAAGGCGCTCGCGGAGCGGGCAAGGCGGTTGCTCGCCGACGCGGCGGGGATGGGGGCCTCCCTCGACGAAGTCGTCGAGACCATCGAGCGAATCGGACGCGAAATGGGGATGCACGATGAGTGAACTAGCGATCAATACGCGAGGGTTGATCCGACGGTTTGGCTCTCGGGCGGCAATCGACTCGGTGGACCTGGCGATTCCGGCGGGCGGAATCGTCGCGCTCGTTGGACCCAACGGCGCGGGAAAGTCGACGCTGCTCAATCTGCTCGCCGGACTGCTCGCGCCGACTGCGGGCGTCGCGGAAGTGTTGCAGTGTCCGTCGCGGTCGCTGACGGCAGACATTGCACCGCTCGTACAGACGGTGGGCGATCGACACGAACCGCCGGCCGCGGTGCGAATTGACACGCTTGCCGCGCTACAGGCAGAAGCCGCCCGCCGATTCGACATGCGGCGATTTCAAGCGATTCTATTCGATCATGGTCTCGCGGCGGAAACCCGCTATGGCGCACTGAGCAAAGGACAGCGACGATGGGTTCTGGCGGCGCTCGCGCTCGCCAGTCGGCCGCAATTGCTACTCATGGACGAGCCGGCCGACGGCCTCGATCCCTCGGCGCGGCGGCGGCTCTACGATCTGCTGCGGCAATACGTCAACGACGAAGCGGGTACCGTGCTGGTATCGTCACACGTGCTGAGTGATCTGGAACGCGTCGCCGATGAAGTCGTCGTCTTGCGATCCGGCAAAGTCGCGCTGCACGAGTCGCTGGAGACGTTGCGCGACGACCTGCGCGAACTGACGCTTTCCGCGGGCGAACCGGTTCCCGCCTGGATTCAGCAGGTGCATCTAATCGCCGAGCGCGCCGAGGGGCAATTCCGTCAACGTTGGTTCCGACCCGCGCCCGATGCGCCGCTCACGGTTCTTCACGACGTCGACCTGCATCCTGCAGTGCGACGGGTGAATCTGGAATCGCTCTACCTGGCGCTCACGCAAAGCAACGTGCCGGGTGATCCGCTGGTACTTCGATCCACCGAGGTGCAAACATGCAATTAAATCGCGCCCTCGTCAGTTGGTATTTCCGCGCCGCCCGGCCAGTCACTTTGCCTGCGGCCGGTGCGGCCGCGTTGTTTGTCGTCGCGTACTCCGGCCGCTTGAAGGAAGCGATGTTTGTGCCCTTTGCGTTCGTCGCAATGCAAAGCGTGCTCACCGCGTGGCTGATGAGTCGCTTTAATTCGCCGGCCGCTGCCTTCCTCTACACGCGCGGGTTCACGCGCGACCGGCTCTGGACCCACCGGATCGCGGCCCATGTGCTCAGTGTGATCGCCGTTTGGGGGCCGGCGAGCTTGCTCGTTTGGCTCGGCGTGCGGTCGGTAATTCAGGATCAGCTATTCGACAATCCGTACTATCCGCTGATGATGACGGCGGACTTTGCCACTCCCTGCTGGTGGTTTGCTGAGTATTTGCTTCTCGTGAGCGCGGTCGATTATGGGCCGATTCGACGTGCCCTCCCAACTCTCGATCGCGACGCCGGCTACACCATCGAGCTGGGACTGATACTCCTGCTGCTGACCTTTGTAAATACGCCTTGGCGAAATCCTTGGTATTTCGTCCCGGTCTCGGCGGCGTTCGTCGTCGCCAGCCTCGCGCTCGTCATCGGCAGTTGGAGGCTCCATCGCCAGATCGAGATACGACCATGAATTCGTTTCAATACATCGTCAATTTCGCGGTCCAACTGGCGATTTTCAGCGTGCCGCTCTTTGTCGCTGGCTGGCTGATCTATGCCCTTCGGCGTCGGCGCCTATCTGCCGAAATTGCGGTCGACGCTCCGCTGGGTTGCCGCACGTCCCGCGCGGTCGAGAGTATCGTGATCAGCCTCGGTTGCGTAATACTGGTGATTTTAGCCGTCTCACAGCAGAGCTGGCGAAGTCTCTCGTGGAGCGATGCCGCCAACTCGTCACTAAGCATTTATCCCAGAACCCTATGATCGCTAGCATGCGTATTCATCTTCGGGCAGTTTACTTTTCACAACGGCACGGAGGTGACGCAGGTGAGGATGGAGTTTCGTGGATTGAGTTGGCGGATGGCAGACTCTTTTT
>JBGSUJ010000097.1:0-15688 GCA_041753435.1 Pirellulales bacterium
GGGCGGTCGCTGCGAACAGCTCGTCGCCGCGGGCGTTTGCCGCCACTGGCGCCGCGCGGGACGTTGCCCGGGCTGCGACGTCGGCCATTGCGGTTGCCACCCGATTTTGCGCCGCCGGAGGTCGATGGTTCGTTCGTCCAGCTAGGCTCGTCGCCATTAACGATGAGCTTGCGTTTCATCAGGCGTTCGATCTGACGCAGTTGGTCCCGCTCTTCGCGGCCGACAAAGCTCGTAGCGATGCCGGTCGCACCCGCGCGGCCGGTGCGGCCAATGCGGTGAACGTACACTTCCGCCACGTCCGGCAGATCGTAATTGACGACATGCGAGATGGCGTCGACGTCGAGGCCGCGGGCCGCGATGTCGGTCGCCACCAGCACCGGCGGGCGGTTCGACTTGAAATCGGCCAGCGTCCGTTGCCGGACGCTTTGGCTCTTGTTGCTGTGGAGGGCCGCAGCGCGGATGCCGCTCTGTGAAAGCTGCTTGACGATCTTGTCGGCCCCGTGCTTGGTGCGCGAGAAGACGATCGCCCGCGTGTAGGCAGAGTTTTCGAGGAAGTGTCGCAGCTTGCTGAGCTTATCGCGCGGCTCGACGAAGTGCACCGAATGCTCGATCAGTGCCGCCGTGGCGACGACCGGGGCGACTTCGACGAAGGTCGGATTGCTCAGCCATTCACTCGTGAGTTTGCGTATTTCCGGTGGCATGGTAGCCGAGAACATCAGCGTCTGACGTTCATCCGGCGTCGCGCCGACAATCCGCCGCAGCGGCACGATGAAGCCCATGTCGAGCATCTGATCGGCTTCGTCGAGGATCAGAATCTCGACGTGCCGCAGATCGATGTAGCCTTGCTCCATCAGGTCCTCAAGTCGGCCGGGAGTGGCGACGAGGATGTCGACGCCGTTTTGCAGAGCGCGAACTTGGGGTCCCTGCCCCACGCCGCCGTAAACCACGGCGTAGCGGAGGCCCGTGAATTTGCCGTAGGTCGCGAAGCTGGCACCGATTTGGGCCGCCAGTTCCCGCGTAGGCGCGAGGATCAGCGAACGGATCGGGCGATGCGATTTAGCCGGCCGGCGATGTGAATCGCGGCGACCATTTTGCTTGTGGCCATTGTGGCCGTGACCGTTGCGAGCTTGATAGTCGGCTGCGTTGTCTTTCTCAACCGCCAGCGTGCTGGAGCCGACGCTCAACCGTTGCAGCGTCGGCAGCGCGAAGGCGGCGGTTTTGCCGGTGCCGGTCTGGGCGCAGCCCATCAGGTCGTGCCCGGCGAGCAGCGGGCCGATGGCCTTCTGCTGAATGGGCGTGGCCGTCTCGTAACCCTCGGCGCGAACGGCGCGGAGCAGCGAATCGACGAGGCCCAAATTTTCAAACGTAGTTTCCGTACTCAAAGAACTCTCTCTTTCATTGCAAACGAACTGTGCTGCCTAAGCGCACGCCGAGCGGAAAACAATTCTCGCTTGCGAAGCATGCGTGAGGCTCGACCGCCAAAACATTCGGCGGGAACCGTCAGGAGCAAGAAGATCAGTCGCGGTCGTGAGCTAGATACCGGGGCGTTTCTCTAAGGGGCCCCGATGGCCGCTGCAAGCGAATTCGAATGAACCTGGCGGCAACCCCATCTTTGTCGTGGCCATCCGCCGCCGGTCTCGCACCTAAGTTGTTGGGTTAAGCATAGCACGTTTTGGCGGTAGGTCAAGGTCGGCCTTATTCTGCTCAACCACTTTATCAGCAGTTTTTTCTATTGCTATTTAAGATTCTTGTTTATAATTGCCAGCAGGTGGCCCGGAACAGCAACTTCTCTCTCGGCAGGTGGACGGCGTGAAACAGACAATTTTTTTCATGGCGGTGCTCTCGGTTTTCGCCGCCACGGCGACCATCCGCGCTCAAAACTATCGATTCGAAGCCGAACTCGGCATGCTGGGCGGAACTTCGATTCAAAACTTCACACCCGGCTTCTCTGGCACAGGCTATGTCAACTTCAATAGTGGCGACTACGTACAGGTGCAGGCAGCAGTGCCCGACGGATTGTACGAGCTATGGGTCGGCTACAACTCGCCGCACGGCTTCAAAGGTTACGGCTATTCAGTCAACGGCGCGAGCGGCAGCGGTGGATTTGATGGCAACGGTAACCAATGGAGTGCCACCCGGGCAGGTGCCTTCGATCTCTCCGGCACGACAAATACGCTGCAAATCGATCGCGGCTGGGGCTGGTTCAATGTCGATTATTTCGAACTTCGCCCCTTCACGCCGCCCACGTTGCAGCCCGTAGCAGGCCAACTCGCTAATCCGCGGGCCGACAATCGCACACAGATACTGATGAATTACCTGGTCAGTCAGTATGGCCAGAAAACCCTTTCAGGTCAGCAGCACGAGAGCAGCAGCAACCAATCGTTTCCAGTGCAGAACTATCTGAACAAGTCAGGCGGCGTTGTGCCGGCCATTCGCGGTGGCGACTTCATCGAGTATTCGCCAAGCCGGCTGCAGAATGGCGCGAACCCTCGCAACGAGACCGAACAAACCATTGCCTGGGCCCAAAACACCGGCGGCATCGTCACCATGATGTGGCATTGGAACGCTCCGGCCAACCTAGTGAACACACCCTGCGGTGGCAACTGCGGCGCGAACGATTGGCCCTGGTGGCGGGGCTTTTCCACGCAGGGCACCACGTTCAATCTGCCCGGGGCGCTCGCCGACCCGGCTGGCAACGACTACCAACTGATCCTCCGTGACGTTGATGCCATCGCCACTGAATTGCAAAAGTTCGAAGACGCCGGTGTGCCCGTCATCTGGCGGCCGCTTCACGAAGCCCAAGGCGGCTGGTTTTGGTGGGGTGCCCATGGGCCGGAGACCTTCAAGCAACTGTGGAATCTCGTGTACGACCGGCTCACCAATCACCACGGGCTCGACAATCTCATTTGGGAGTTCACCTCCTCTGCCAGCGAGGGCAATCATCTCGATTGGTATCCCGGCGACAACGTGGTCGACATGATCGGGCTGGATATCTACACCAGCGCGGACGATACCATGAATGGCCAATGGCTGGATATTCTCGAACACTACAACGGCCGTAAGATGATCGCCCTCTCGGAGACGGGCACGCTGCCCGATGCCGAGGCGATGGAAAAATGGGGCATCGATTGGAGCTATTTTTCGCCTTGGAGTGGCTCGTTCGTCGACGCGATGTCGCCCACAGAGCTGCAGGCGCTGTTGAACCATGAGAAGATCGTTAATCTCAACGATCTGCCGGTGCTGCCCTGGAGCAACCTCGCCGCCGCGCTGCCCGGCGACTACAACCTGGACGGCACGGTCGATGCGGCCGACTATGTCGTGTGGCGAGATGCCGTCGGCCAAACGGGCACGGGCCTAGCCGCCGATGGCGATGGCAATGGCACCGTCGACGAGGGCGACTACACGGTGTGGCGGTTGTTCTTCGGCGAGTCGCTCAGCAACGGTGCAGGTGCCAACGCGGCTGTTCCCGAGCCGCGCGCTTTGTGGCTGCTAAGTGTGGGCGCCGCGATCCTGCCTGCCATGCGGACTTTCCAACGTCTGGGCTTTGCGCGATAATCTGGCCCCACCGGCCGCCCATTTCGGCAGCCCACTCCAAGGCAATGGGGCCTGCTCATCAGGGCAGCTGCGCAATGAATCCCACCGCAACCGCGATCTTGCTCCTGGTTGGCTCGAACGTCTTCATGACGTTCGCTTGGTACGCCCATCTCAAGAACATGTCGCACCAGCCGCTGGTGGTTGCGATCCTGGCCAGTTGGGGCATCGCGCTGTTTGAGTACATGCTGCAGGTGCCGGCGAACCGCATCGGCTTCGGCCAGATGACGCTGCCGCAACTAAAGATGCTACAAGAAGTGATCGCGCTCGCGGTGTTCGTGCCGTTTTCGATCTGGTACATGCACCAGCCGGTGCGGACCGATTTCTTGTGGGCTGGGTTCTGCCTGTGCGGGGCGGTTTACTTCCTGTTCCGCGGGGTGCCGGTTACGGGGTAGACAACACCCGCTGCGCAAAAACACGGCGCGCCGAATTCGGCGCGCCGTGCGAATCTGTCAGTGGTCAAAATGGTTGAGTTAGCTTCGACGGCGAGTCACGCCAAGGATTGCCAAGCCGGCAATTCCCAAGAGAGCCAAGGAAGCCGGCTCGGGAATACTCGAAACAACCAAGTTGTCCAACAGGATCGACTCGTTGTTCGACGAGTCCGATTGCCGCAGCGCGAACGAGCTCAAGGTATCTCCTAGTGCCGGAACTGTCGACGTAATTGTCGTAGCGCCAATGGCCAAGGATGTCAAACCGGTGCTGAAATTGAACGACAAGGTCAGACTAACGGTATCTCCAAAGTCGAAGTCAGTTGGAAACACAGTTTCAGCGGTACCGCCGGCCGATGAGATGCCAAGGGTGTAGTCACCAGTGCTACTGGGATTTACAACGTCCAATCGCGCGCGGAACAACGAGGTGCCCCCATCACTGAAATGAGCGAAGTACTCGAAGTCGCCGCCGCTGATAGGCGTATCGTCATTTACGATAATGTCAAAAGCAGCCGTGAGTACGCCAGCGGAAAAATTACCAAATGACGAGTTTGCATCTTCACTGGGAACACCGTGTTGAATCAGCGCTTTCCCACCAGAAATCAGCAGGTCACCAGCGGTTCCACTATGAGTCGTCCAAACGCCTCCGGGACCTGGTGTGGGATTCGTTCCGACAAGTGAACCATTCGGACGATCAAAGTTGTCGTCGAGAATGATAGCGGCATTGACCGAAGTGGCCGCCATTAACAGGGCGCCGCAAAATGCGACGCAAAGAAATCTACTAAACGCTGTCCATCTCATTAGACTATCCCTCCAAAAAAACCGTCGAAGCCTGTCAAAGGAAACGATACAAATCAACTCACAGAAACGACAGCGCCACTCAGGGCCTGCCTCCACCTCCTATGAACTCCTTTCAGTTTATCCGGCATCTAGAACATCGTCCAACGAAAAAAAGATGAAATCTCCGAGAATTTTAGGGGCAAAAGGAACGTTCGCACGACCCCTTTCGTGGGGATGTCGAAGGGGGCCACGAATCGTCCTTCAGGCGAATTCCTGCACCCAGACCGCTTTTTCTGCCAACACCAACTCCAGCACCTCGGTCCAGCTCCCGGCCCGGGGGCCGGGCAGGTGCTCGTTGGTGGAGTTCGAAAAAACGATGGTCCGGGCGCCCTCGGCCCTCAGCCGCTCGATGTTGGCAGGCGAGTCTTCGATGTACAGATCCGCCCCGACCGCCGTCTTCTGCTGCATGAAGCAGAGGTCCCAGTAGGGGATGTCGTGGTGGTCGAGCCACTGGATCGTCTGGCTCACGGCAATCTGGTGAAAGTATTTGATGAATAATCGGTGCGTGATGATGCGAATCCGCACACCTTCTTTCGAGAGCCGCCGCAGCGTCTGCGGGACGCCAGCCATCGGCGGCAACTTCAAGAACAGCTCTCGCTGCATCACCGCGAACTTGTGCAGTGCCTCGTAACCGCCCGGCGCGCGATCGAGGCCCCACTCGCTGATGCCCCACGAGACCCGCTCGGGCAGCGACTCCACCGCTACGCCCAGCCACTCCGCCGCTACCGGCCGCAGCCCGGCATAGAAATCGGCCACCACGCCGTCGAGATCCACGCCGAAAACAAAAGCACGCTCGGTCATGGAGGACAAGGATACAGGATGCAGGATGCGGGGGGCAGGGGTCGAACAACACAGCCCTGCTCCCGGCATCCCGGCATCCCCAATCCTTCATTTACGATTCGCCCAGAAACTTCTGCAGCACATCGGGCGGGGCGGGGGCGTAATCGGCAGGCTCCATCGAACAGTTGGCTCGGCCTTGGCTCAGGCTCCGCATGGCGCTGGAGTAGCCGAACAGGTTCGCCAGCGGCGCCTCGGCATGCAGCACGGTGTTCGTGCCGCGGGACTCGGTGCGGTGGATGATTGCGCGGCGCTGTTGCAGGTCGCTGACCAGGTCGCCGACGTGATCGTCCGGCGTGTTGATCTCCAGCCGCATAATCGGCTCCATGAGCACCGGTTTCGCCTCGCGAAGTGCGGTGTCGAAGGCATGGTTGGCGGCTGTGCGGAAGGCAATCTCCGACACGCCCGCTTCGCCCACCTCGCCACCGAGCACCGTCGCCTTGAGCCGCATCAGCGGGAAGCCGATCACGCCGCCCCCCTGCCCTGCGCTTTCGAGTTCTTCGAGCACCACACTGAGCATTTCGTTAGGCAAGCCGTGATCGAGCGCGTTAGTCACGGTAACCGGCTTGCTCCCCTTGGCAAACGGTTCGAGGCGAATCCGCACCTTGGCTGCGTGCTGCACGCCTTGGATTATGCGGTTGCACTCGCCCGTGACCTCGACCAGTCGCTCGACCGTTTCGCGGTAGCTCACCCGCGGTTTGTGGACTTTCACATTGAGCTTGAAGTCCCGCTGCAATCGATGCTGGATTACTTCCAGGTGCAGCTCGCCCATGCCGCTGATGAGCGTTTGTCCGGTTTCGGGATTCTCAGCAGCACGAAATGTCGGGTCTTGTTTGCGGAGCATGTCGAGCGTTGCAGCGAGCTTCTTGCGGTCGTCGGTACTCTCGGGCTCGATCGCCATGGAGATTACTGTTTCGGGGAACTCGATGGACTCCAAGAGGATGGGCTCCCGGGTATCGCAAAGCGTGTCGCCGGTGATCGAATCGCGGAGCCCGATCACGCCGACGATGTCGCCGGCATGGGCCTCGTGTAGCAGCTCTTCCTTCTTCGAAGCGTGAATTCGCCAGAGCTGGGCCACGTTCTCCTTTTTATCTTGGCCGGGGTTCAAGACACGGGAGTTTGGCTCCAGCGTACCCGAGTAAATCCGCACCCAGGAAAGATCACCCGTCTTAAAGGGCAGCACCTTGAACACCAGCCCACAAAATGGTTCGGCCGGATCGGGCTTTCGCTGAATCTTCTTGGCCGGCTCCCCGTTGGCTGAGGCTGCAACACTTTTTTGTTTCCCCTTGGCACTGATCTCGAACCCTGTGACCGGCGGCATATCGAGCGGGCTCGGCAAATAGGCGGCCACCGCGTTGAGAACTCCCTGCACTCCCATGCCGTGCAGCGCGGAGCCGCACAGCACCGGCTGAATTTGCAAATGGACGGTCGCTTCGCGAACCACTTTGTGGATCAGCGCTGCCGGAATCTCCTCTTCCGCCAGCGCCAGCTCCATCAGCTCGTTGCTGTAGTCGTAGAGCGACTCGAGCAGCCGTTCGCGCCAGTGCTGGGCTTCGTCGGCGAGGTCCTCCGGAATCTCCGAGCGGATGATCGTGTTGCCGTCTTTTCCTTCTGGATAGGAGAGCATCTGCATCGTCACGAGATCGACGACGCCGCGGAACGGCTCCGCAGTGTGGGCCGGGCCCTGGCCAACGGGGATTTGCAGCGCGACCGGCCGGGCGTGGAGCCGGCTGCCGATCTCCTCGAAAACAGCGTCGAAGTCGGCCCCCTCGCGGTCGAGTTTATTGATGAACGCGATCCGCGGTACATGGTACTTATTGGCCTGCCGCCAGACGGTTTCGCTCTGCGCCTCGACGCCCTCACGGGCGCTAAACACCACCACACCGCCATCGAGCACGCGTAGGCTCCGCTCGACCTCGGCCGTGAAATCGACGTGGCCGGGCGTGTCGATCAGATTGATCACCACGTCGTTCCAGGGAAACTGCACGCAGGCCGAGTAGATCGTGATCCCGCGCTCCGCCTCCTCGGCATCGTCGTCGGTGGTGGTGGTCCCCTTGTCGACCTCGCCGGCGCGATGCTTCGCGCCGCTGGCGAAGAGCATCCGCTCAGTGACGGTGGTCTTGCCGGCATCGATGTGGGCGATGATGCCAATGTTGCGGATTTTCTCAAGGGACATAGCCATGACCGTGATCCGCGCATAAAAAACGCCACGGCTGGAAAAGCCGCGGCGTGCTGTTGATTCTTTCTACCACGCGAAGTGGGCAAAGGCCTTGTTGGCTTCGGCCATGCGGTGGACGTTTTCGCGACGGGTAACGGCGGCGCCTTCACGGTTGTAGGCGGCGACCAGTTCGTCGGCCAGCTTGGCGGCCGTGGCCCGGCCCTTCTTTTCGTGTACTGCCAAGAGCAGCCAGCGGATCGCCAGCGACTGCTGCCGCGTGCGGTTGACCTGCATCGGCACCTGGTAGGCGGCACCGCCGACGCGCTTGCTGCGAACCTCTATCGATGGCTTGATGTTGTCGAGGGCCTGCGCGAAGACGTCGATCGGCTCCTTATCCGCAATCCGCTTCTTGACGATATCGAGCGCATCATAGAACACGCCTTGGGCCACGCTTTTCTTGCCATCGTACATCAGGCAATTGACAAACTTGGCAGCTAACAGCGATCCATAACGAGGATCGGGCTTGAGTTGTTTCCGACTGGCAGTAATGCGAGGCATGTTTTGGTCGAGTGTTTAGAGTCGAGGGTCGAGCGCCATACTAATTAACTTTTCTTCGCACCGTAACGGCTGCGGGATTGCTTACGGCCTTGGACGCCCAGCGTATCGCGGGCCCCACGAACCACCTGATAGCGCACACCGGGCAGGTCGCGAATTCTGCCGCCGCGGACGAGCACGATGCTGTGCTCCTGCAGCGTGTGGCCTTCGCCGGGGATGTAAACCGTGACTTCCTTACCGTTGGAGAGCCGCACACGAGTGATCTTCCGCAGAGCCGAATTGGGCTTTTTGGGCGTCATGGTGCGGACCAACAGGCATACGCCGCGCTTCTGCGGGCATTTATCGAGCACCGGCGACTTGCTGAACTTACGCTTCGCCCGCCGCGGTTTGCGAACGAGCTGATTTACAGTTGGCATACACGGACCTTTGAAACCACGGTCAATTAAGGCAAACAGTTGAGAACCAATCAGTCTACGGGATTGGCGGCGAGCGTCAAGGGCCGTTCGGGCCGTGAATTTGCCGCAAAAAGAAGCTATTCGGTCGTTCCAAAGAACGACCACGGGCCCTGTAAAGTTTTTTGTGTCATGCCATCAGGGCACGTGATTTGCTACTTCAATTTGGGGATACGTCCCTCGTACAAAATGGCGAAATGGTGGAGGGCCGGTTTCCAGTTGCGAATCGGCATGCTCTACTTCTTGACGGTCGCGGCGGCGTGCCCCGTTACTCTTCCAAGGCCGACAAGCCTTGCTCGTTGTCGTCGTAGACCCGCTGCTGCACCACACGCCGTGAGAGGTCTATCGCCATCCCAATGCTGGGAGCCGTCCAACCCTGCTTGGCTAAGATGATGATCCGCAGATTGCGAAACAGATAGGCGTCGTTGGCCTGCTTCTGAAGCTCTTGCAACTCTGCGATTGAATGCCGACTCGACACGTCCATGAGTAACCTCCTAAAAAGGATGAAACTCTGGGTATATTATGCGAACTGGGAATGCGCAAGGGTCTGCGCAGAAAGCGCGCTGCTTTTTTGTTAGAAAGCGTATTACAAATGGCATGCCTTCTAATTGAAACCCGTGTCTGAACCATCCGCCTCAACCCTAACTGCAGTGGCGCACGTGGCAGCGATTCTCACTTGCTCACGCCGACGGATGTCGCGTCGATGAATACGTCGAGTTGCTGTCCGACAAAGAGGCGGCGGCCGCCCGTGTCGATCGCATAGATTACCTGCAGCACCCGCGTGTCCACACGCTCGGTGTTGCCACCGGTGAGTGATTTTTTCGGCACCACGTAGGGCTCGATTCGCACGAATCGCAGCGGAAAGAACTCTTCCGGCTGGCCCTTGAGCGTCGCGCGGGCCGGGGCGTCGGCGATGAACCGTGGGATGTCGTACTCGTCGATGTCAACCCGGGCATGGAGTTGGATCACGTTGCCCAGCACGACCAGCGGTTGGCTCGACGGTGTGGGCACAAACTCGCCCGGACGCACGTTGACTTGGAGTACCTCGCCATCGACCAGAGCCCGCACAACCAGCCGATCCAATTCCGTTTGCGTTTCCTGCACGCCGGCCAGCGCCTGATCGACCGCCGCCTGGGCCAAGCGTTTATCGGGTTCCCAATCGCCCGCTTTGAGCAGGTCGTATTTCGCCACCGCACTATTATATCGTTCGCGGGCCTGCATCGCTTGCAATTTCCGCTCCATGAATTCTTCTTCCGACATCGCATTTTGCGTCACGAGCCGCTCGCCGCGCGACCACTTCTGTTCCCAATTCTCCCAATCAGCCTTGGCTTCGAGCACCTTGGCCTCGGCCCGCGGCAACTCCTCCTGACGCGGCATCGCGTCGAGTTTCGCTAATTGTGCCTTGGCATCTGCGAGCATCGCCCGGCGGATCGCCAGCTCGGCCTGCCACTGCCGATCGTCAAGCCGGAACAAGGGATCGCCCGCCCCCACCTTCGCGCCGACCTTGGCTATCACTTCAACGACTACCCCTGGCACCGGTGAGCCAACAGATATGTTTTCTGTCTCCGGCTCAACCATACCGGCTCCAGCTACGGTGTTGGGAAACGGGCTTTCAGCCGGCTGGATTGGCGGAGGCAATACCGGCATACGCGTTTTGGAATTCAACAGGAAGTTGACCGCAAACGCAATCAACCCCAGCGCAACGATTGGTAATCCGAATTTCGTCAACATGGTAGAATTCGCACTCGATTTGTTCCCCTCACTTCACGCGTGCTGGCGCTCGACGAATTCACCTGTCAAAATCGCAGGCTCGCGCACGGTCCGCAGTTCAAGCGATTCGATATGGCCGTCGTCCATGCGAGCCATCCTGTCGGCAAATTCAAAAATTCGGCTGTCGTGCGTGACGATGATCACCGCACGATCTCCCTCGACCGCCACATTCCGCAACAGTTCCATAATCGTGTGTCCCGTCTTGTGGTCGAGCGCCGAAGTGGGCTCGTCGCACACGAGCAAATGCGGATGATGCACTAGCGCACGAGCGATCGCCACGCGTTGCTGTTGGCCGCCAGAAAGCTTGCCTGGCAAACTGTTCACGCGGTCGCCCATCCCCATTTTCTCCAGCAACTCGGTGGCTGCCGCAACCGCCTTCCGTTTCGACTGGCCTTGGATCACCAGAGGTACCGCCGCATTCTCAGCCGCAGTGAGCGCCGGCAATAAATTGAACTGCTGAAACACGAAGCCCACATGGTCACGGCGAAATGCGGTCCGCTGCCACGACGAAAGGGCCGTTAGGTCATGACCGAGCGCGTCGACCGTGCCACCGGTAGGCCGTAGAATCCCCGCCAGCACAGAGAGCAGGGTAGTTTTGCCGCAACCGCTGGGACCCACAAGCATCGTTAGTTCGCCGGGATATACGTCTAGGTCGACACCCCGCAGCGCATGCACTTCCGCATTGCCGCTACCGTAAACTTTCGTCACGTTGCGACAAGAAACCAGCCGATTGTTGTCGGGCATTGCCATCCCATCTGACCCCGTCACACCGGCTACGCTTGGAACACCACCGCCGGTTCGACTACCATCACCCGCTGCAAACTCAACAAGCTCGAAAGCACGCTAATCGCCGCGACGGCGACCGCCACACCGACGAATACCTCGATTGGCATGTAAAAGGCCAGTCGCGAGCCGGACACGGTGGCCAGCTTGCCAAACCACGCGGCGGCGCCAATTCCTAAACCAAACCCGATACAGCTCACTAAAATAGCCTGCAGCATGATCATGCTCATCAAGGCGATATTTCCCGCCCCCATCGCCTTGAGTGCTCCATACTGCTTGATGTTTTCGATCGTGAACAAATAAAACGTCTGCGCGGCAATCGCCGTGCCGACGATGAAACCCAGCGCCACCGTAATGCCGAAATTGAAGGGGATGCCCGTCTTCTTCATGAAGTATTCCATGGTGATCCATTCGAACTGTGCGCCAGTGACGGCCCGCATGCCCGTTTGTTGTTCGATCCGCCGACAGATCTCATCGATATTTTGGCCTTGAACCGCTTCGGCCAGTACAAACGAGAGCACTTTTCGCTCGGGCGGCACAAACTCGAGCGCCTGCGAGTAACGCGTGTAAACCACTGGGAAAGTTTGGAAGGTGCGGCTCGCTTTGCAAATGCCGACGATCTCTGCTTCTTGATCGTTCATTTCGAACTGCTTGCCAATCCGCGGTTCTTCGCCTGGCCAGAGCAGGTTGTAGCCCTCAAGATCCATAATCACGGCGTCCGGCTTTCGCAAATCGAACACGCTGCCGAGGATCATGTTGGGCGGCGCGCCGACAAGAGTGGCATCGTCGAGACCCAGCAGAATCGTTTGCTGGAAGTTGCCGTCCTCGAGCCGCAATCGTGTCAGCCCCTTGTACAGCGGCACCGCCCAAGCCACGCCGGGCACACCGCGGACGCGATAGAGATCGCTGTCGGCGAGCGGTTTGACATCGTCCGAAAACTGCACGTTCGGATCCATCACCCAAATGTCAGCCCCCTGGATGTCGCGAATCTGCCCGCTTGTCTGCAGCATCAGCCCGCAGAAGATCGAGGCCTGCTGCGCGATCAACAGCGTGGCAAAGGCGATGCCCAGGATGATCCCCAGGTACTTGCCCCGGTTGCCGGTGAGCATCTTGAGTGCGATCCAGTTCATCGCGGGGCCTCCGCGCGCAGCGATGGCGCTGGTTTGGAGGCAACCCGCGACTCGATCGCGTCGAGCGAGAACCTCGTCGCATGCGCCGCGAGTTTTCCGACGTCGTACGTCGCGTGTTCGCGTTCATCGACAAGATTGTGAATGATTGGATTCGCCACATGATAGAACAAGCATTGGCCGACGATACTGAACGCCGTCAGGTGCAACTCTTCGTCACTGGTATCGGCGGGCAGTAGCTCGCGCAGAATGCCCTGCAGTATCTCGAACTGAGGACGGATGTTCGCTTGGGCGATTTCGACGCAGGCCACCGTTGGATTCATGATCTCGCGCATCACAAGCTGGGTGCGCCAAGTGTCGTGCGGCCCTCCAAGGACACGGCGGAAGAACGTGTTGATGAAGTCGGCGAGTTTTTCCCGCGGCAAGGTATTCGCATTCCACTCGGGCAGCATGGCCCGCTCAAGTAGCCAGCGATGGGCCTGCACGACCGCCTCGGTATAGAGCCGCTCCTTGTCGCCGAAATAATAATTAACGGCTGCCAAATTGGCTCCAGCCGCCTGACAAATGTCGCGAACAGTGGCCGCCTCAAAACCACGATCTGAAAATATCTTCCCAGCCGCTTTGAGAATCCGATCTCTCGTAGCATCTAACTCATTTGTGGACATACACTTACCAAAATGTTCAATTGTTTGAAACATTCGTTTTAATCAATTGTATTATTGGGTCGGTCAGGGTCAAGGGTGGTACAGCGAGAGACGCCTTTTGTGAGACTCACAGAAAGAGAACCGCGCTACGGCGCAAACAATTCCAGCGGCTTAGGCTTATACGTCGCCAGCTAGCTTTGCGTTTGAAAGTCTCGCAATAGAACTAAAATCCACGTGTCAGTCCAGCGGCGGCAGGTCGTCCGTGTCGGGCAATCCAGCATCAACGTTACCCGCGCTGTCGACATCATCGTCGTCGAAGCCAGGGGTGCCCATCGCGCCGCCCAGCAGCGCGTCGAGGCTACTGGGGGCTGCCGGCTTCGACACAGGAGTCGGAGCCGTATCGCCGTGACCGTTGCCGCGGTCGCCCGCCAGCGCCGATTCCAACAGCGGGAACGAACGTTCCAGCGTCCGTTCCTTCTCGGCGGCGAGAGCTTCGAGTGCTTCCGGACGGATACGGACCTCCGCTTCGTGAATCGTGCGGAAGCCAGTGCCGGCCGGAATCAAGTGACCAAGGATCACGTTCTCTTTCAAACCCACTAGGTGATCGGTGCGGCCTCCCAGCGCCGCTTCAGTGAGCACTTTGGTGGTTTCTTGGAAGCTAGCAGCCGAAATGAAGCTGGAGCTTTGCACCGACGCCTTGGTGATACCCAAGAGTTGCGTCGCTGCCGTGGCCCGCTTCGGACGTGTACCCTTGGCGATCGCGCCGCCAAGTGCTTCGATCTGAGCGTTCGATTGCTCAAGCACGTCCTTCGGCACAATCGAGCCGACGGCGAAATCGCCGTCGCCTTTTTCGGTGATCTTGAGACATTTAGCGATGGCGTCGTTCGACTGGCGGAAATCGAAGCGATCCATCACGCTGCCGGCCAGCAAGTTCGTGTCACCGGCACTTTCCACGCGAACCTTCCGCAACATGCGGGCCACGATGATCTCAATATGCTTGTCGTTGATCTCGACGCGCTGGCTGCGGTAGACGTTCTGGATTTCACGCACCAGGTACTGCTGCACGGCCTCTTCGCCGGAGATCCGCAAGATATCGTGCGGCACGAGCGGGCCGTCCACGAGCGCATCTCCCGCCCGCACAATGTCGCCCGAATGCACACGCAAGTGCTTATTGTGCGTGATTAAGTGCTCGCGTTCGATGCCGCTTTCGCTGCGGACAATGATCGAGCGCTTGCCGCGCTTCTTTTCCGAAAGCAGTTCGACTGTGCCGTCGATTTCGGCGATGACCGCCGGATCCTTTGGCTTGCGAGCCTCGAAGATCTCGGTCACCCGCGGCAGACCGCCCGTGATGTCTTGCGTGCCAGAAGCTTCGCGTGGCGTCTTGGCCACCATCGTGCCGGGCGAGATGATCCGGCCTTCTTCGACTTCCAAGTGAGCCCGTTCGGGCATGTAATAGAAGTCGAGAATCTTCCCATCGGCCGGATCTTCGACCACCACCTGCGGGTGGAGGTCGCCCTTGTGCTCCATAATGACGTAGCGAATATGACCGCTGGGATCTTTTTCCGACCGCATGGTCTGGCCATCGATCAGATCCTCGAAACGAACGCGGCCACCAGTTTCAGCAAGAATCGGAATACTGTGCGGATCCCATTCGCAGAGCACCGCGCCGGCCTCGGCCTGCTGATTCTCCTCGACTTTGAGGATGGCACCGGCGGGAACTTCATACTTCTCCATCTCGCGGCCTTTTTCGTCCACGAGCGAAACCTCGCCGTTCCGTGTCAGCACAATGCGGTCGCCCTCTTCGTTGACTACGACCTTCAGCCGTGTGTACTTGACGATACCGCCGCGCTTGGCCTTGATGTCACTTTGCTCGACGTCGTGCTGACCCACGCCGCCGATGTGGAAGGTCCGCATCGTGAGCTGCGTGCCAGGTTCACCGATGCTTTGGGCGGCGATGATGCCGACCGCCATGCCTTCTTCGACCAACGAGCCAGTCGAGTGGTCCATGCCATAGCACTTGCGGCAAATGCCCAGCGGCGCGTCGCACGTCAGCGCGCTGCGGACTTGGATCTTCTCCAGACCAAGCTCTTCCACCTTGCGGGCGATTTCCGCGGTGATCATCTCGCTTTCGCTGACAATCACTTCGTCCGTAATCGGATTAACGATGTTCGCCCGGCTCACGCGGCCTCGTACCGAGTCGGCCAGACCCACCTCGACCTTCTCACCGCGGTAGATGATCCCTTTGGTGATGCCTTGCGTCGTGCCGCAGTCCTCCATCGTGATCACGACGTTCTGCGCCACGTCGGCCAGCTTCCGGGTCAAATAGCCCGAGTCGGCCGTCTTGAGCGCCGTGTCCGCCAGTCCCTTCCGGGCGCCGTGGGTCGAGCTGAAGTACTCGAGCACCGAGAGCCCTTCGCGGAAATTGGCCTTGATCGGCGTCTCGATGATCTTGCCGGAGGGCTTGGCCATCAGGCCGCGCATGCCTGCGAGCTGGCGGATCTGT
>JBGSUJ010000098.1:0-63888 GCA_041753435.1 Pirellulales bacterium
CATTGCTCGTTCGACAGATCGCTGGGATATACGGCTTCCATGCCAGTTGCTCCTGGTGACCAAAGCGGCTCCAGTTACCGAACACGCCTGTAAATACCCTTTATTCCCAAAACTCACAAGACCTTTTCAAACACGCTCTTAGGACAGAGTTTGACGTTTCAGAGCTAGGCAGCGCGGGATAGGGAGGGGCGCGGCAGGTTCGTCGCAAATCTAATCCTACGGCCTGCCGCCCCTCGAAAGACGTTGCACGGTGGCGGCGGCGACCTGGCTGGCGTACTTCCTCATCGGGATCGTTCAGCAGCGTGCGGATGGCTGGCAGATGCGGTTGCGCCGCGGGAAACCTCAAAGGAGTCAGGCGCGTCCGACCCCTTTAAATCATTTATGCTCCGATCATCGCTTGCTAGCCTGTATCGCCGCAGCTCGTTTCTCTAGCAACTCCGCTTCCTTTGCCCTGCCGGTTTTTCTATAGAGGTTCGCTAGGGAGTCCAGGCTTCTTGCCACATCGGCATGGTTCAGCCCGAGCGCCTTCTCTCTGATCGCCAGCGAACGCTTGTAGAGCGGCTCCGCCTGCGCGTATTGGCGTTGGTAGAGGTACAGCTTAGCGAGGATGCGCAGGCTGATGGCCACATCAGGATGCTCTGGGCCAACCGCTTGCTCGGCAACTTGCAGAGCCTTTTTGGCGACCACTACACCTCGATCGTACTGCTTTTTCTCGCGAAGTGAATTAGCTTCGTCGGTCAGCTTCCTCCACTCGACTTCGCCATCCCATGCCTTTCGTGTCTCTAATTGTTCCAGCATTTGCATAATCGACAATTCTCCATTCCCGCTTTTGTTGGGGAGTTCGGTGGGGCGAGTGGCCACCGGCGAATTCCTCTCCCTCGAAAGACGTTGCACGGTGGCGGCGGCGACCTGGCGTACTTCCTCATCGGGATCGTTCAGCAGCGTTCGGATGGCTGGCAGATGCGGTTGCGCCACAGGTCCGATCAGGCCCAGCGATAGGACTGCCGTCTTGCGCACAGAAGCATCGTCCTTCAGGGCAGCGGCGAGAGCCGCAGCGACCTGTTCGTCACCCCTTCCCAATTTTCCCAGGGCGTCCGCGGCGCCATCGCGGTAGTCGTCGTCGTCGTTACGGAGGAACGCGAGCAGTTCGGGAATCGCATCTTTAGCATTCGCGCCAATGTTACCAAGCGCCACGGCTGCTTTGTACCGATTGAGTCCGTCGCCGGGTAAGTTTCGACGTTTCAACACGTTGATCAGAGGCTGGACGGACTGCCCCTTCCTGTCAATGCGCCCCAAGGCGTCCACCACGTGCTTTAGCTCGATCTGGTCGTCCTTATCTAATTCCAAAATCAGCGGGGCGACGGCCTCCGCAGCTTCCGGGCCAATATTGCCCAGGGCGTCCACGGCCGCAGAGTGGACCTCGAAATTCGGATCCTTGAGCAATTCGATGAGCGGCTGGACCGCCGCTTTGGCCCGTGGACCGGAATTGGTAATCACATCGGCTGAATAGGCGCGGACTTTCTCTGACGGATCCTTCAGCGCCGCGACGATCGGCTCGACAGGGATGTCCGCAGACGGACGGTAGTTCACCAGTTGAAACGCGGCCTCGACGCGCTCTTCATCATTGCCTGCCTTCAATTGCTCCAGCCATTGATCAACGGTCTTGCCGTTGTGGAGCTTGGTGGGGCGTGAGGGGGTTGGCCTGGAAGGCGTATCGCGAGGTCGGTCAGGAACGTTCCGCGGGGCGATCCGCCGGATGACGCCAGCCGCTGCGCGGCGCACACTTTCATCGCCATCCTCAAGCAGTGGCTTCAACGCCGGCAACGCCTCCTGGGCGTTGGGGCCGATCGATCCCAAGGCGATGACGGCGGCCAGCCGCACCTTGGGGTTCTCGTCTTGGAGGACCTCGGCGAGCGGCTTGACGACGTCGGCGGGTGAACGGCGTCCCAGCGCTCCCAACGCCTTGGCGGCTTGCTCGCGAACCGCGGGATCGCTGTCCTTCAGGTCAGCCACCAACTGCGACAGCGACTTGCCCTCGGTTTGGGCGTCGCGCGATTGGGCGGCAGCGGACTGAACCATTCCTTGCAGACACAGCCCACACAGAAACACTGCCACAATTTTCATCTGTCGAAAGCATGTAGTCATCGCTTTACTCGTCTGTTGAGTATTTCTGAACTCAAGGTGATCAGAGCACGGGCAATCGACACTCTTGGAAAGTTCACCATCGACGAGGCGAAACACGGTGAGCTGACCGCTACGCCGACAACCGCCTATCGAACATTATTTTCTGAAGCGTCCTGCCGTGTCAATCTGCGAGGCCGGGGAACCGGGGTTTCGCCGGGCGCTACTGCTGGGTTGTCCAGCAGCGTGAAGGGTGGCAAAGCGGACCGAAAAAGGGGACATTCTACTTTTTATGGATGCGCGGTCGCCCGCGGGGGCGCAGGGACGATTCGAGTCCCAGCTTGGCGGCCACGCGTCGGCTCCAGCGGTCGTCGCCGAAGGGCGTGCCGCGGTCGATGCTCCTTTGCAACGCCTGTAGTTCGGCCTCTGTTTGTGGCCGGTTGACGTGGTCGATCCAATTGCGCGGACAGGACACGGGCCAGCGGGTCAGCAAGTTCGGCCGCTTGCCGCTAGCGCGCCAGGCCAGGCTGGACCACCGCCAATCTTCGGCGCGGCCCACCAGGTTTGCACGCAGCGGATTGCGTTCCACATAGCGCAGCACCGTGAGTAAATGGTCGTCTTGCTCGATGGGAAAGGCCTTGAAGCGGCCCTGCCAGACATGACCGCTCGAATGGTAATGGCGATGGTACCGTCGCACGTGGGACGTGAGCAGCCATTGCATCCAACGACTCAAGTCGCCGTCGGCCAGCGGCCAGAGCACGAGATGAAAGTGGTTGGGCATCAGCACGTACCCGAGAATCCGCAGCGGCAGTCGCTCGTTGGCGGCCGCCATGAGATCGAGGAAGGCCGCAAAGTCGCCGTCTTTGTGAAACACTTCAGCGCGCGCGTTGCCACGATTGAGAACGTGGTAGCAAATCCCACCGGCAGAGGCTCGGGCAGTACGGGGCATGCCGGCAATTTAACCGGCTCGATCGGCCGTGTCAAAGAAAAAGTAGAATGTCCCCTTTTCCACTCCACAAGAGGGCGCGTATTTGCGTCATTTGGGCACATTCGGGCGCGCGGAATATTTCGTGGGCCGCGTTACGAACAGACCAAATCGGCCCATTATGCATCGCTTGTACTCAATCGGTTAAAATTGCGCGAAACTGCTTGCAACGGGCTAGCAGATTGTGTTAGGGTCCATCACACCACCCACGTGGTGGTCGGAGTCCGAGAATGAAACGCTTCGATCAAATCTGTGGTATCGCCTTCGTGTTGATGTGGTCTGCATTCTCGTGGGCTGAAACGCCATCGGACGACTTGGAGAAGGCGCAGAAAATCCCACTTGACCAAATCTGGGGGTACAAGTTGCAGGGTAGTCGGGATGTACGCGAATTGGAGCCCAAGTTAGATGCGCATTTGCCGGGCTACAAGGAGCGCTATTTCAATTCGCCAATAAACTACATTATTCGAACACTTGCAGTCTACACGCCCGTCGCTGGCCAAGCAGCTGCACCTGCGTTTGTTGTGACGGGCTCACCAGAAGTAGCTCTTCAGAACGCATATCGAGTATTCAAAGAAAGGCCAAATGGAGCGCCGGTTCTCCCGAAAGACACAGACTTAACGCTCGTGTTTTACTCGTTTGTCACCGGCCGTCATCCAAGGATCAATTGTGTGGAGCGATCGGCGGACTTGATAAGAATTCACTATCAATTCGTGGCCCAAGAGCCACCGTCGGAAGGTGGTGTCCTCTTCGCGCTCATTCCAATCGGAAAGTTCGCGAGCGGATTAGTTGAGGTAGAAATCGAACAAGTACCACCGATCGATTTTAGAGGTCGGTCCGTCAGGCCAATGCCTGATGCAAACAGATACGTGGCTAGTCCATTTACCTTTGAAGTTCGCTGACGCGAGGCACAAATGCGCTATTTTGCATTAATGTTGCTGTTTGTGACAGAAACTGTACTTGCCGATGCGCTCACGATCGGATCGGACGGCATCGATTCCAAGAGCACTGGATTGAATGGCGAAGAAATTGTCATAGGCCAAATCGAATCAGGTCGTGCGGGCAAACCAGGATACGCAACGCCTCCCAATCCTGCAGAGCCTTCCGCTTCGAATACCAAGCCGGAGCAAGTATATTTTCGAACTCTCATAGCCGATCCGGGCGAAGCAGTAACCGGACATGCGACACGAGTAGCGGGTGTAATGATTGGGGACGGGGCAGGCTTTGACGGGTTGTACGAAGGCGTCACACCCAAGGCCAGGCTATATTCTGCCGCAGTAGGTTCTTTATCAGAGGAAGAATTCGAAACTGGTGTCGATGTGTTTTTCGGGCTCACCGCTGATCGGTTGGCGAGGATTAGTGTTCCAGAAATCGGCAATAGCGAACGGACGTCAAAGATCAGGGCGATCAATGTCAGTACTGTCCGTGGATTGCAACCTCCGGTCGAAACACCGAATGGTAATTCTCACATGACGCTATTCGTCGACTGGTCAGCTCGGAGGCATGACGTTTTATATGTTGTCGCTTGGGGGAATAACGACAGCCCGGATAACCGTGCCCCTAGCGATAATTTCAACGGCATGACTATTGCCGCTTCGAAGCAAGTTGACCCTGACAACAACGATAGCAAATTCCGGCAGTTTGCAGACATTAATGCGACAACGGGTCACCCTACAGGTTCTCGCACTGCCATCTCATTGCTCGCGCCTGGGCAACCAGTAATTATGTTGAGCCTAGGCGACGAAGAAGATATTCGCTCCGCTACCAGCCATGCAACGCCTCACGTGACAGGCACCGTAGCGTTGTTACAGCAATAAGCGAAGCCGAGAGTGGATGCCGGCAATGACCCTCGCTGGAACGCCAATTCGCAGAGACACGAAGTAATGAAAGCCGTCATGATGAATTCGGCCGACAAGCTAGTCGGTGTTCATGGTTCGACGCGGGACGTACTCAACGCTGATGGCAACGACTGGAATCTATCGCCCGCAAATATGGACCCTTCATTGCCGCTAGATCCCACTATGGGTACTGGTCACCTGAATGCCAAGAAGTCAGTACAGCAGCTTTCAACCGGCGAGTGCAATCCGGGCAGCGTACCATTGTCTGGATGGGACTATGAAGGAGTGGGTGATCGGAATGAATATGTCTTTAACGCACAGGTTAGCGGCTATATAGCCGCTACGTTGACCTGGGATCGACGGGTTGAGAAAACGAGTTCGGGAAATTATATGGACGGCGACCAGTTTACAACGCAGACTCCGCAGCAACGACTGAATAACCTCGATCTCTACCTCATGCCCGTAAACTCGAATAATTTTGCCGACGCTATTGCAGCATCCATTGCCGAAGAACAGAACGTGGAGCACATATTTTTTGACGTTGCGACGGCTGGTCAGTATAAACTTGTCGTTCACAACAATCCTGTCGGCGGCATTGGCGATTTTCAGAACTATGCGCTCGCATGGTGGATAGGTAATGGACCGGCATCGCCGCTTGGTGACTACAACAAGAATGGTTCCGTGGGGCCGGAAGATTATGACGTGTGGAAGTCGAATTTCGGATCGAGCTTTGCCGATGCGGACGGCAATGGAAATGGCACAGTCGATGCGGCGGACTACACGGTCTGGCGGGACAATTTGGGGGCGGGGAGTGGCTCGGCGGGAGCCTCGCCCTCCCTTGTGCCGGAACCGGCGGCAGTGTGGTTGATGCTGGCCGCGGTGTTGGGTGTTAGTTGTTCGCGGCAGCGGGTTGGGATCGTTGAGTTATAGCGGGTGCAAGCTAACGCGAGCCGTTTTTGTCTTGGAAGTTGACGAGTGGTTCGGCGAAAAGCACTGGCTGAGGATGCCAGTGGCACCCGAATGCGGAGCCGCAGGGAGTAGTCATGCATTTCCGCCAAAGCGACGGCGTTACTGCGCAAATGTCGGGGGTGAGACTTTTGGACAGCAACTTTCTGACGGATTGCGGCCGGGAAGTCGCTCTCACCCCGCGATGTCGATTACCGTTTCGTACGACTCGGCGGGCAGGATAAAAATTTTGCCATCGCCCATGCGTCCTGTGCGGGCGATTTCGACAATTTTTCGAGCCACATCTTCGACGCGAGTATCGTCGACCCAGAGAGTGATTTCGACTTTGGGCAGGAAGGTTTGCGAGTACTCCGAGTCAGCGTAGTTCTCCAGGTAAGATTTCTGCTTGCTCATGCCCTTGACCTCGCGCACGCTGACCGCCTCGAGCGGAGCGCGGCGCAGGGCGTCGAGAATTTTCTCGACGAGAAATGGCTTGACGATGGCGACGACTTGTTTCATAGGTGGAGGAAGCTGTTAGCTCTTAGCCTTGAGCCAGAAATCGAGACGCCTGAAATTGTTATGGCTAATAGCTAATAGCTAACGGCTAACAGCATCGGTCTTAACTAAAGAAATTTTCACCGAACAGGTTAAGCGGTGGGCCGGTCTCAACTTCCATGTCGCCGTTGACCAATGTCTGGCAGGCCAGCCGCATGTTGTCTTCGTTGCCGATGTAGGCTAAGCAGGGGACCGGATCTAAGCCACCGGGCGTAACGGGAGTGGGAATCGGGACCTTAAAGCGAGTCCATTCGACCCATCCCATCGGACTGGCATGCTCGATTCCTTTGGTGATTCGCACGCGGCAAGTGCCACACTGGCCCCAGCCATGGCAATTGGCGATCTTATTGATCGTCGCGCCAAAGCCGTTGATGCCCTGGTGGGTATTGATACCAGCTTTAATTGCTTCTTTGCGGAGATTGGCACCTGGGGGAACTTCAATTTCCTTATTCTCGTTAATGAACTTGACAAGCGGCATGTCGATAAACCGTAATGCGGATGGTTGACGAAATAGGCTCAATCGGTAGCCTACTACTCTACCGCGCCCCACGGCGTCCGAAAAGCCGGCCCTGCGGGGCCTTTCTCCCTGACAGGATGGAGCCTCTGATGAATCAAAAATACTCGAAGCACCAGCAAAAAATCATCAAGAACTATTACGACAACCGCGAGTCGATCTCGCTGCAGCGACTCAGCGAACTGGTGACCGAGCTGTACTTGGCCGAGGGAAAAGGCCGCGAGAAACAGTGGAAGTACATCGTCAGCGCGCTCGAGAAGCTGGAGATACCGGCCGACCGAATTGAGCACATGCGGCAGCAGGACAACCCGGCCCTTTTGGCCAAGCTGGTTGAAGAACTAATTGCCAAGCAAAAGTAGCGAGCCTTGAGCGAGCGGGGGCGTGCCCGCCCTCGAGTTTTCGCTACAATAACTGAGATGCAGCAATACCTCGATCTTATGCAGCGGATTCTCGACGCAGGCGTCGCCAAAAGCGACCGTACGGGCACCGGCACGCGGAGTGTGTTCGGCCACCAGATGCGGTTCGATTTGGCCGAGGGATTTCCGGTTGTCACCACCAAGAAATTGCACCTCAAGTCGATCATTTACGAGTTGCTTTGGTTTTTGCGGGGCGAGACGAATGTTCGCTACCTGGCGGAGCATGGCGTCACGATCTGGAACGAATGGGCCGACGCCGAGGGTGAGCTGGGGCCGGTGTACGGCCACCAGTGGCGCTCCTGGCCTGGCCGTGGCGGCGAGTTGATCGATCAGATCAGCGACGTCATCGAGCAGATCCAGACGAATCCCGATTCGCGGCGGCTGGTGGTGAGCGCGTGGAACGTGGCCGATGTGCCGGAGATGGCGCTGCCGCCGTGTCACTTGTTGTATCAGTTCTATGTAGCCGATGGACGGCTCTCCTGCCAGATGTACCAGCGGAGTGCCGACGTGTTCCTCGGCGTGCCTTTCAACATTGCGTCGTACGCGCTGCTCACCATGATGGTTGCCCAGGTGACTGGCTACGCGCCCGGCGACTTTATCCACACACTCGGCGACGCCCACCTCTACGACAATCACCTCGAACAAGCCCGGCTACAGCTCACGCGCGAGCCGCGGCCGCTGCCGACGATGCGTATCGATTCGACCGTGCGCTCAATTTTTGATTTCGAGTTTGAACACTTCCAACTGGAAAAATACAATCCGTATCCACACATTTCCGCGCCCGTCGCGGTTTAATTAAAAGCCGATTGATCGCGTCGCTTACGACGGGCAAAAGTTACCATGAAAGTGTCTATCATCGCTGCGATGGCAGAGAACGGCGTCATCGGCCGCGGTGGCCAATTGCCCTGGCGACTGTCGGCGGATCTCAAGCGGTTCAAGCGACTGACGATGGGCCACACAGTGATCATGGGCCGCAAGACGTGGGAGTCGATAGGTCGGCCGCTGCCCGGGCGCAGGATGATCGTCGTCACGCGGCAAGCCGGTTATCGAGCCGAGGGCATCGAGGTGGTGGGAAGTTTTGATGAGGCCCTCGCCATGGCCCAGTCGGCCGGTGCCGAGGAAGTGTTTGTCATCGGGGGAGCGGAGATTTATCGTTTGGCGCTACCGCGAGCGGACCGGCTTTACATGACGCTAGTGCTTGCCGAAGTGGAAGGTGACGCGAAGTTTCCTTTGATCGATTGGGATATGTGGGCCCGTGCCGATTCCGAATCGCACGAATCCGACGCCGAGAATGAGTATCCGAGTTTGTTCTACACATTCGAGCGGTGCGAAGCGGAAACGCCGTCGCATTGAGGCTCTGTAGGATGGCTAATAAATCGGTTCAGCGTTGCGATTGGTCGGCTGCGGGCGACGACCAATACATCGCCTATCACGACGAGGAATGGGGCGTTCCAGTCCACGATGATCGCAAGCAGTTCGAGTTCCTGACACTCGAGAGTGCTCAGGCTGGGCTGAGTTGGGCCATCGTGCTGCGGAAGCGCGAGAACTACCGCCTAGCATTCGCGGATTTTGATCCAGAGAAAGTCGCGCGCTTCACCGCCAAGAAAATTGAGCGACTGCTGGCCGACCCGGGCCTCATTCGTAATCGGCTCAAATTACAGGCAGCGGTCACCAACGCCCGTTATTTTCTGACTGTGCAGGAGGAGTTCGGCACGTTCGACAAGTACATCTGGAGCTTTGTTGGCGGTCGGCCGATTCGCAACACATGGACGACCATCGAGCAAGTGCCCGCCACGTCGCAGGAGTCGGACACACTGAGCAAAGACTTAAAGCAGCGTGGCTTCAAATTTGTCGGCAGCACAATTATCTACGCGCACATGCAGGCTGTCGGCATGGTCAACGACCATCTGGTCAGTTGCTTTCGGCACAAAGCGATTGCCCGTAAGAAGTGAGCTGAGACGCGTCGCTTGCAACGCGTTCATTTGATCGGCCTGTGCGGAAATGCGGTGACCTCGTTGATTGATATCGCATTGATTGCCAGCATGGCTAAGCGGTCGAAACCGAGTGCGACGCCGGTGCAATCGGGCAGACCTAGTTCCAGTGCGGTGAGTAGTTTTTCGGGCAGCGGCAGAGCGGGGCGGCCGTCGGCGAGGCGGGCGGTGTTTACGGCTTCAAAACGGCGGCGCTGTTCGATGGCGTCGCCGAGTTCATGGTAGCCGTTAGCAAGTTCGATGCCATGATAGTAAAGCTCGAAGCGTTCAGCGACTTTGTGGCCGGCTGCATTCGTTACGGTTTTGGCAAGCGCAGCTTGCGTTGCCGGGTAGTGATAAATGATCTCCGGTCGGTCGCGGCCTAGTTGTGGCTCGACACGTTGGGCCAGAATCAAGTTGAGCCATTCATCGCGATCGGAGCGATTCATGCCGAATGGGGCCTCGATCACATTCCCAAAATCGCTCAGCGATGCAGTGTGCGGATTGATGCCGACGTGCCGTTCAAACGCCTTGTCATAGCTCGTTTGGGTGGCAGGCTGGGAAGCCAGGAGCTGCTGCATCAACCTGTCAATGAGATCGATTCCGGCCTGCATGTGGTCGCCAACGCGATACCACTCGACGATGGTGAACTCCGGATTGTGCAACTGGCCGCGCTCGCCGGTGCGAAACGCATGCGTGACCTGAAAAATCGCCTTGGCTCCGGCGATAAGCATTTGCTTCATGAAGAGTTCGGGTGAAGCTTGCAGAAATTCGCCATTCGCAAGCCGCTGCGGCTCAATGTGAAGTTCGGGGATCACCTCGTCGGCCACTAGCGGTGTTTCGACCTCGAGAAAATTGTGCTCCAGGAAGAACTTGCGCAGGCGCTGCAAGAGATCGGCCCGCTGCTTGAGAGCGGTGAATGATACAGAGGGTTGGGTCATAACGTGGTTGGCATCGATGCAATGCGTTGCCCCGGCAACAGCGGCGGCATCGGGCAGTCGAGCATGTCGCAGATACCACGGAGCAATTCGATTTCTTCGACATGCACTTCGGAGTCGGCGCAGATAGCGGCGGCACAAGCATCAATTAATCGAGCCCGCTGTTTTGCCACTACTTGCGCGAGTTGCTGGAGCGCCTTCTGCAGTTCGCTCAGCCGGGATTGGTCGGGCGCAAGCAGATTGAGCGAGACATCTGGCAGCAACCGAGCGCTACTTTCGAAGGCATGCTGGGCATCGGACTGACTAGCATGTGCTAGGGACGAGAGCAGCACGGAACAAGGACCACCCAGTTGCTTCAACCCATAGTAGACAATTTGCGGAGGCTGAACATGTTCGAACTGTGGTCGCAGATGTCGCAGCAAAACCTGGTGCAGTGTCCACTCGAACAACCCGAGCCGATTGTCGGCTCGCACTAGTTTGACAAAACACTGGGAGAAGACCTGGTATTGTGTCGGGCTCAGTGCACGCAGGGCGGGCAGTGTCATGTCGACCAGCGGCAGGTATGCGCGTACGTCGAGTGAGTCGACAAGCGGTATCAATCTGTGAACTAGGTCAAAGACCCCTGGGTCGGCAAGCTCTGCGAGCAAACGCAGTTGGTTCGTGCGGATATCCTGTTCGACATCGAGCAGCGACGCATAGATTACGGCTCTTGCTCCGTAAGGATCGTGGGCGGCGGCGACCACTTCCGACGGCATGGCCGCAACGAGTTCGGCGGCATAGCGACGATGGACTTCTGTGGGATTGCCAATTTGATCCGCCGCGTTTAACACCACTTCGAGCGGCACATTACGACCGAAGAGCGAGGCCTCGTCGCCCACCAAGCCAGCCGCTTCACGGCCGCTGATCCCGGCGACGGCTCCCCGCGCGAGCGGCTTGGGAAACTTGCCATCCCAGCTTGGGTCGATCCGGCGAATACGTTCTGGCAGCGGGGGGTGCGTGGCAAACAAGTTGCTCACGCCAGCGGCAAAGTACATGTGGCTAAATTCGGCGGCACGCGGGTCGGTTAGCCGCGAGCCAAACACCGCCGAACCGATGCGTTTGAGCGCGCCGGCGATGCCATCGGGATTGCGGGTGAACTGCACCGCCGATGCGTCGGCCAAGTATTCTCGCTGGCGCGAGATGGCTGCCTTGATGAGTCCACCGAGAAACATACCGAGGAAGCCCAGCACCATCATCGCCAGGCCGATGAGCAACAGATACACGCCCGGGTCGTCGCGCCTGCGACTGGTTGTGCGACCGGAGATCCGCAGCAGTTCGCGCCCGACCAGGCCCAAGATCAGAATGCCATGCAAGATGCCGATCATGCGCAGATTGAGCCGCATGTCCCCGTTTAGGATGTGGCTGAACTCGTGGGCGATGACCCCCTGCAACTGATCGCGGGAAAGTTGTTCGACGCAGCCGCGCGTGACGCCAATCACTGCGTCGCTCGTCGAGAAGCCGGCGGCAAAAGCGTTGATGCCTTCTTCCTCGTTCATGATGAACACGGGCGGTACAGGCATTCCTGAGGCAAGGGCCATTTCTTCGACGACGTTGAGCAGACGGCGTTCGTGGGGATCGAGCGAGTTGGGGTAGACTCGTCGGCCACCGAGTCGCTCAGCAATGGACATGCCACCCCCGGAGAGTTGGGTAATCTTGAACAAGCTGCCACCGGCAATGAGTGCGAGTGAGGCGACGGTCGCTCCGCCCGGTATTTGCCAGGGGAAGCTACCAGCAGGCGTGAAGCCCTCGGGACCGACGTGCGACGCTTCGACGGCCATGGCGGTCACCATAAATGTGGTGACGAGAATGCCGATCACGGAGAGCGTAAACGCCCAGATCAGCCACTTGGTATTGCGGCGTGCCGTTGACTGACGTTCAAAAAAATCCGTCGCCATTTTTTTAATTACGGAGACACAGCGATCACGGAGAAGACGGAAGTCGACGTCGGTAGACCAATGGTGTGCTCTGTCCTTGAGACAATAGTGGCGCGGGCGAGAGGTGTTAAATCGCAAACAAAGCAATACCGAACCGCATTTGTCTCGCTTTCTGCACGGATCATCGCGTTGATTTCTCCGTGCCCTCCGTGCCCCTGTGGTTATCCTGCTCGATGCTCAAGTGAAAGAGACTTTTGGCGCTTCGGCAATTTGCGCATCGTCGAAGTTGAGTAGTTCTGCATCTTGGCTGTGGCCGAGGAAGCTGGCGAAGAGCACCGGGGGAAAGCTCTGGCGGTAGGTATTGTAGGCGGTGGCCGCGTCGTTGTAGGCCTGTCGTGCGAAGGCAACTTTATTCTCGGTAGTGGTGATTTCCTCGGTGAGCTGGGCCATGTTTTGGTTGGCTTTGAGATCGGGATACGCTTCGGAGAGGGCAAACAACCGGCCGAGCGCGCCAGACAAGCCAGACTCCGCCGCGGCCAAGGCCTGCATGGCGGCAGGGTCGCCGGGATTGGCGGCTGCTTTGCTCAGGCCGCTGACCGCCTGATTGCGGGCCTGGATAACGGCTTCGAGCGTGCCCTTCTCATGGGCCATGTAGCCCTTCGCGGTTTCGACCAGGTTCGGAATTAAATCGTAGCGTCGCTTGAGCTGGACTTCGATCTGGGCGAACGCGTTTTGGAAACGGTTCTTGAGCGCGACGAGTTGGTTATAAATGCCGACGCCCCAAACAACCAGTACGACGGCGATCACACCGATGATACCGAGCAAGCCTAAGGCACTCATGATTGGGCTCCGAATAGAAAGTAAACAAGTTTGTAAGTGAGTGAGTAAACAGAAAAAATTACGGATCAACCTTCTGGCGCTTTGGCGCGTTCGATATATTCGCCGGTGCGGGTGTCGATGCGGAGGTAATCGCCGGTATTCACAAACGCCGGCGCCCCAATTTCGCCGCCCGTTTCCAGTTTGACTGGCTTCTGCACATTGGTTGCCGTGTTGCCGCGAGCGGCTGGCTCAGCGTATTCCACCCTGAGGATCACATGGTTCGGCGGCGTTACGCCAATCGGTTTGTTGTCCCAAACCATCAGCGTGCAGGGAGTGCCTTCTTTGATGAACTTCCAGTAGTCGCCCACCTGTTCGGCCGTCAGCTCGTACTGCTCGTAGTCGGAAGTGGCCATGAATACAAAGCTTTCGCCCTGGCGATACAAGTATTGAGCCTCGAACTCTGAAACGTCGGCGCCATCGAGCGTCTGGCCGGCCCGGTAGGTGCGGTCGAGCATCGTGCCGCGGACGAGGTTCTTCATTCGGCATTCGTAAAGGGCGGCACCTTTGCCCGGCTTGCGGAAATTCATTTCGACGATCAGATACGGCACTCCGTCGATCTGAACTTTGAGCCCTTTTTTGAAATCGCTGGTGTTGTAAGTGGTCACTTCGAGCCCCTGGTGTCCGCTGTTCGGATTGATGACTGTGTGGTAGGAAGGTAGGAATCAGGTTAAGGGATTCGGGGGGCAAAAGATCTGGTCTGCGAATTCCCAATGAATCCCAATTCCTCACCTCTCGATCCTTGTTTTTGAAGTGACTATTGTAACCGCCCACGAGCCCGCTGTCCGCCCCACTTGGGCCCCGCCCCGATACGCCACGTGGCAGGAGGCGGTGCGCGACGCCGTCCGCGAGGTGAGCGAATTGTGCCAGCTCTTGGATCTTCCGTCAGAACTATCCAAAGGGGCGCGGCAGGCGGCTGCGATGAGCCCGAATTTCTCGCTATTTGCCCCCCGCGGATTCGTGGCCCGAATGCGGCCGGGTGACGCGAATGATCCGCTCCTGCGACAGGTATTGCCGCTGGCCGATGAACTCGACGTCGTGCCGGGGTTCTCGGCCGACCCAGTCGGCGATGAGCATGCGCTGCGGCAACCGGGGCTGCTGCATAAATACGAAGGTCGCGTCCTCCTGGTGACGACCGGCGCCTGCGCGATCCATTGCCGCTACTGCTTCCGCCGGCACTATCCTTATGCCGAGGGTCCGCGGTTGCTGGCTGATTGGCATCCGGCGATCGAGGAAATTGCGGCCGACAAGTCGGTGCATGAAGTGATCCTCAGCGGTGGCGATCCGCTGATGATCGTCGATCACATGCTCGCTCCGCTGGTCGAGGAGTTGGCGGCGATTCCGCACGTGCGGCGACTGCGCATGCACACGCGAGTGCCGATCGTAATTCCCGAGCGTGTGACTGGCGAGCTCGTCGACCTGTTATGTGGCACGCAGCTCACGCCGATCGTCGTCGTGCATGTAAACCATGCGAATGAGCTCGATCCGCAGGTTGCTACGGCATTGGCGAAATTGTCGGGCGCCGGCATCCCGCTTCTGAATCAAGCCGTGCTTCTTCGAGGCGTAAACGATACGACAGCCGCCCAGGCAGCGCTCTGCGAAAAATTGGTCGATCACCGCGTAATGCCGTACTACTTGCACCAACTCGATCGCGTCGCCGGTGCATCCCACTTTGAAGTGTCGGTCGACGCTGGCCGACGCATCGTCGCCGAATTACGCGAGCGGCTTCCCGGGTATGCGATACCGCGATATGTGGTGGAAATCGCAGATGCCATGAGCAAGCAAGTTCTCGTATGAATCATCGCTAGTTGGTTGGGAAGGAGAATTCCATTGAACGCTTTAGAGGTTCTTTCGTTAGCCCCCTTTGTTCCAAGTGGCGAAGATTACGCCGCAAGTCGCAAGTTCTTTGCGGACCTCGGTTTTGACGAGACCTGGGAAAACAGTGGCTGTGCAGGGTTCGAGTGTGGTGCGGCCCGGTTCATATTGCAGAATTTTGTGAATAAAGAATTTGCCGCAAATTTCATGGTTTCAATTGTCGTGCCGGACTTAGACTCCTGGTGGGCGGCAGTAAACGAAAAGAAGTTGGAAGCAGTTTACGTTGGAGTTCGATTCGCGCCGCCCAAGAACTTTCCCTGGGGACGCGAGGTTCATTTTATCGATTTGGCCGGCGTGTGTTGGCACGTCCGACAGCCCGAATAAAGGTCTTCGTCGTATTTCAATCAACATCTACGATTGGGTGGCGGTCGATCGCTTGCGCGCGGAGCTCAAGTTCGAGCCGCAGCGGTTGCGCGCCGTTCGGACGGCCTACTTCAAAAAGTTCCTCGGCGTCGAGGCGTCGCTGGCGGAATTGCCGGAAACGGTGCGCGGGGAGTTTTCTCGCCGTGTGGAATTCCATCCGCTCGTCGTCGAGCAGGCGTTCGATTCGAAAGTCGATGGCGCGACGAAGCTCGTGCTGCGGACGGCGGCCGGACTCTTGATTGAAGCGGTCATCATGCGGACTGGTACAGGTCGGGTGTCGCTCTGCGTGTCGTCGCAGGTGGGCTGTGCGGCCGCGTGTGGCTTCTGTGCCACCGGCCAGATGGGCATCGCGCGGAACCTCTCGACCGGCGAAATCCTCGATCAAGTGGTTCTGGTTGGCGAGCGGCTTGCTGCCGAAGAACGATCCGTGCGAAACATCGTCTTCATGGGCATGGGCGAACCGTTCCACAACGAGGAAACGATCTACGCAGTGATTTCAGGGTTGCTGGCCCCCGAGCTATTCCATTATCCACCTCGCCGCATCCTCATCTCCACCGTCGGCATCCCAGACGCCATGATTCGCGCCGCTCGCCGTTTCCCGGACATCAATCTCGCGCTGAGCCTGCACAGCGTCCGTCAAGATGTCCGTGAGCAGCTGATTCCGCTCGCTGCCAAGTATCCGCTCCCCGAACTCCGCGACGCCATCGCCGCCGTCAATCGAATTCAGCAGAATACCGTGATGATCGAGTACCTGATGCTCGCGGGCCTCAACGACTCGACAGACGACGCCCGCGAATTCGCCACCTGGCTTGCTGGCCTCGACGTGCATGTGAACTTGATCCCCTACAATCCGATCGAAACCGCCCCACATCTCCGCACGACCGACCGCACCGACCGCGACGCCTTTGCCACGATCCTCCGCGCAGCCGGTTTTGCCACCACAATCCGCTATTCGCTCGGTGCCGACATCGCCGCCGCCTGTGGTCAGCTCGTGCAGAAGGAAAATCGGCAGATCGCCAGGCAACAAGCTGCGGCCGCGAACCATTGAGGAGGTCTCCACGCTGGGACTTGGCTCCGCCCACGCCATCCGTCACAATGGCTGTCTCAGGTACGCTTGAATCGCAAGAGAGGACTACGGAACGTGGACGAAATCATCGCCGGCGTTCGCGCCTTTCAACGAGATATTTATCCCCAGCAGTGGAAATTATTCGAGCGGCTCGCTGCCGGACAGTCACCCGAGGCGCTAGTGATCACCTGTAGCGATTCGCGAATCGATCCGCAGCTCTTCACGCAGTCGGAGCCGGGAAAGCTTTTCCTGCTCCGCAATGCGGGCAATCTGGTGCCCAAGTACGGCGGGCCGATCGGCGGCGTCACCGCGACGATCGAGTTTGCGGTCATCGCTTTGCGGGTGCCGAGCATCATCATCTGCGGCCATTCCGGTTGCGGCGCGATTGCCGGACTGCTGAATGCTGAGTTGGTGCGGGGAATGCCCTGCGTGAGCGAATGGCTCAAGCACGCGGCGGTGGTCCGCGATGCGATGGCGGCGTCGGGAGAGCTCGATGCGCCGGACGCTCTCGAAAAGGCCATCGAGGCCAATGTGATTGCCCAACTTGACCACTTGCGCTCTCATCCGTCGGTGGCCGCAGCGCTCGCCGAACATAGCCTTACGCTGCACGGTTGGGTCTACAATTTCGTCACAGGCTCTGTTTTGACGTACAAGGATCGAGAACAGTCGTTCGTGCCGCTTGGTGTATGAGTCACAACCAAAGTCCCACGAGCGAACTTTCGCAGCCATGAGCACCGATGACCAACTCCGTGGAGAGATCGATCTTTTGGGTCGCATGTTTGGCGACGTGGTCCGCCGCTTCGAAGGCGAGGGCGCGTTCAACCTCATTGAAGAGGTCCGCCGCCTGGCCCGACAATTCACCAGCGGCGACAGCGCCGCGGCCGACCATCTGCACCAATTGATCGAAAGCTTGTCGCTCGAAGATCTGCGGATCATCGTGCGGGCGTTCAGCACATTCCTGGAGCTGGCGAATCTCGCGGAAGATCGGCAGCGTGTGCGGACGCTCCGACGCTGCGAAGCCGAGGCGTATCCTACGCCGTATCGGGAATCGATTCTGAGCGCGATCGATTCGCTCCGCGAACGCAGTTTCTCGGCCGCGGAAGTGAACGCGTTGCTCGAGCGGATCACCGTGGAACTCGTTTTCACCGCCCATCCCACCGAGGCCAAGCGGCGCTCATTGCGCTCGAAGATGCGAGCGATCCGCGGCCTGATGAACGAGTTGGATTCTCCCCAACTGCTTCCCAGTGAAAGTGAGCGGCTACACGCCCAGCTGCGCGGGGAGCTCATCAAATTATGGCAAACCGATTTCATTCGCCCCAGCGCGCCCACCGTGACGCTCGAGGTTCACCGCGGACTTTCGTTTCAACCGGTGCTCTGGGGCACAGTGCCGAAAGTATTCGGCGAGTTGCGTGAGGCGGTGGCGAGATGCTTTCCGGAAGGCGGCATCGAGATTCCACGGGTGCTCAGCTTCGGTTCGTGGATGGGCGGCGACCGCGATGGACATCCTTTTGTCACGGCCGACATCACGGCCCAAACTTGCCATTGGCTCCGGGGTGCAGCGCTGCAGTCGCATTTGGAATCCCGCCGCGTGCTGGCCGATTCGCTCAGCATCTCGCGGCGTCAATCGCCGGCCTGCCAACGCCTGGAGGAGCGGATCGCCGTGCTTTCTCGTGAGTGGCCGCAACTGTTGCAGGAACTGGAGGGGCATGGAGCACTCGAATCGTATCGTCGTTGGCTACGTGTAGTTCGTTGGCGATTGGAGCGGACCGCAGCCGTCGAAATCAACGTTCCGCCGCCGAGTGGTGCTTATCGTTCCGCCGAAGAATTAGCGGCTGATGTCGAGCTGGTCCGCCAAGTGCTGCTGGAAGATGGCAACACCGAAGTGGCTGTGACTGAAGTCCAGACGTGGCTGGATCAGATTACGGTATTTGGTTTTCACACCGCGCGGCTCGACGTGCGCCAGCATGCCGAAATCTATCGCGAAGTGATGGAGGAATTCTGGCGAGAGGCGGGGCTCATTTCGAGTGACCACCCGCTGTCCGAGACCGAGCGGCAGCAACTCCTCACCGATGGGCTTGATCCACTGGTCGTAGAAAAGCCGGCGGTGCCCAGTCCGCGAATGGTCGAGACGTTGAACCTCTTCTGCACACTCCGTCGCATTGCCCGCCAGTTTGGCATGAGCGCGCTCGGTGGCCACGTGGTGAGCATGACCCGCGAGCCGAGCGACTTGCTCACGGTACTTTGGCTCTGGAAATGGTCAGAACAGGCCGACGGCGGCCATCCCCGCGACGTCGAACTGCGGCTGCCGGTGGTGCCGCTCTTCGAGACGATCAGCGACCTCGAACGCGCCCCGGATATTCTTGCAACGTTGCTCAATAATTCGAATTACCGCGAATGGCTTGCCGCGCTCGACAACCGGCAGATCGTAATGATCGGCTATTCGGACAGCACCAAGGACGGCGGCTATCTCGCGGCGTGTTGGAGTCTTCAGCGCGCACAGGCCGACTTGCACAATGTGGCCACGTCGCGGGGCGTGAAGCTCACCTTTTTTCACGGTCGCGGCGGATCGCTCGGCCGCGGTGGTGGCCCAGCGGCGCGAGCGATCCTCTCGCTACCGATTCCGGCGTTCGATGGATCGCTCCGTCTTACCGAGCAGGGCGAGATTCTCGCCGAGCGTTACGATGATCCGAAAGTTGCCTACCGGCATTTGGAGCAAGTCTTGTGGTCTGTCCTCGTCGCGGTTGCACAAGGAGCGGCATCGATCCCGGAAGCATGGCGCGAGCAGTTGGATAGCATGGCCAAGTCGTCGTTCGTGGCTTACCGTGCGCTGGTCGATCATCCGTCTTTCAGTCGATCCTTCCGCACCGTGACGCCGATCGCCGACATCGAGTCGCTGCATATTGGTTCGCGTCCCGCCCGGCGGGTGGCGAGCGAACGAATCGAAGACTTGCGGGCGATTCCCTGGGTGTTTGCTTGGACCCAGTGCCGTTGCTTGATTCCCGCTTGGTACGGTCTCGGTACGGCGCTCGGCGAATCGCTCGAAGCGGCGCCCGACGCGATTGGCGAGTTCCGCCGCATGTACCACGAATGGCCGTTCTTTCGCGCGACGATTGACAACGCGGTGCTCGCCATGGCAAAGTCGAACCTGGCCGTCTTTCGCCGCTATGCCCAACTCGCGGGCGACGACTTGGGCTGCCGCGACATCGAGTCGATGATTAAAACCGAATGGCAGCGAACCGATCAGGCGCTCCGCGCGGTGACCAATTGTAGCGAGCTACTCGATGATGTGCCCTGGCTTAAGCGCTCGATCAGTTTCCGCAACGGGTACGTCGATCCGCTAAACTTAGTCCAGGTCGAGCTGCAATTCCGTGCCCGCGCGACCGACGAAGCCGAATCGTCTCCCGACCTAGCTCACCTGCGTCAACTCGTCGTCAAGGGAATCGCAGCCGGCATGCGGACAACGGGTTAAGGGGTCACTCCGAGGTTGTCTTCGCCAGCCCCACCAGGTTCACGTTCCACTTCGGCTGGTGGCGGCGGACCAAATCTTCCTTGAAGGTGGCCCGATACTCTTCGCCGGGTAGCTCGTTGTCGGCGATGATTGACACCTGTGCTACCGCTTCTTCTATCGCCGGGCACTCCAGATGTTGCGCAAGCCGCTGGCCGAGGTCGCGTGCGTAGCCGACGTACAACGGCTCCTTATCATCGCCGCGGAGCATGTAGAGGCCCGGCTCACCATTAAAGCGGGCCGCTTTGAATCGGTTCCACGATTGGAACCGCGTGAAGTCTCGCTTGGCGAACACGAAGTGGTACTGCTTTACCTCGTCGACCAGATCGCGGCTCGCTTTCCGCAGCCTTAGCGCGGCCCAACGGTAATTCACCGGTTCGAATCCCGGTGCGAACTTCTTCGCCACACGGCCGAAGTACGCCGCCTTTTCGGGATCGCAGAGAATCTCATCCAGCGACGGGCCGTGGAACTTGTCGTTCGCCGTCCGCCACCCAATTTCGGCCGCGAAGTCGTACGCGTCCAACTCTTCGTCGGTCACATGGACCTTCTTGAGCGCCCGGCGCTTCGGGAAGCCGCCCTGCTTGCGAATCCGCAATAGCTCGCGGTTCCAATCCACGGCTGAACCAATCAGCCCCGCCTCGCGGCATTCCTCATGGAACAAAGCCTGCAATTGCGGATTAGCCAGCAGCCAATCGATCGAGTAGCCATCGTGCGCCGCGAAGAAAGCTTCGACAATTGTCTCGCGGACCAACTCACGAAGCTCGCGTTTGGACGATTTCGCGGGAGCAGTTTCAATTGCCGCAGAACTAGGTTCCGCCGGCCTGCTTTCTTCTTTATTGCGCAACTCTGCCAACTTCCTCCCATTCGACGTACTGGGCGCACTTGCAATCGGATCGGCGGGGCCATCGAGCGAGTCACCAACGTTGATCGCAGCGAGTCGTTCCGTCGCAGCGCGGACGTAATCGTGCGACAACTCACAGCCAATCCACGCTCGGCCAAGTTTCTTGGCTACAGCCAGGGTTGTACCGCTGCCTGCGAATGGATCGAGTACCACGTCACCCGGATTGCTGCTCACGCGGACGATGCGGCCCAACAACTGCTCCGGCATCTGACAACCATGGAAGCCCTGCCGCTCGGCGAATGTGCCGGCAACGCGGGCAAAGTAGACCGTGTCGTCCATCGTGTCAAAACCTTGCGGCAAGTCCTGCGGACGCAACACCCAGGTGTCGTCTGGAAGTCGTCCGTTAGGGTTCGCCCGCTTATCGGCGTATACGAGCGCCCGCGCCGACAGCACGCGCACCGCCGAGTCTTCCGCGTTGAACGTGAAGCTGTTTTCGTCCTTCACGAAGTGAAATAGATGTACGTGCGAACGCGAAAACTTGCGTTTGCAGTTCACGCCAAACGTATAGTACCAAACGACCCAGCTCCGCGTCGTGAAGCCAATCTTATGTTCTGCATCGACCTTCAATTCCGCTGCGTACTCGTCGCCGATTGCCAGCCAAAACGTGCCGCCTGGTTTCAAGATGCGATGCACTTCCTCCATCCAGGTGCGCGACCAAGCGATGTACTCTTCGTCTTCTTGCTGGTCGTGATACTGGTCGTACTCGTAGCCGATGTTGAACGGCGGATCGGCAAACACTAAATCAATCGTGCCAGAGTCAAGTTGCTGCATCAACTTGATGCAATCACCTTGATGAATGTGGCCCAACTCCAGCGTAGAGACGGGGAGCAGCTCAGTTTGCACGGTGTGGTTGGCAGCGGCGGTTTCGTCCGTCATGGCGGTTCCTGGAATGCACGAAGTCGAGGAGGTGAAAGGCGACTCTCAATATGTTAAAATAAGAGCTGAGCCGCAAGCAGCTGAAATTGGCCACCGACTCTACAACGAGCGCGCGATGAAGTTTGCCATTTGCAACGAGATGTTCGGCGACGCGCCGTTTGCCGACACATTTTCCACGATCCGCAAACTCGGTTATGCGGGTGTTGAAATCGCACCGTTTACGCTCGCGCCGCAGGATGTGCCGTTCGATGTGCGGAAGGTTCCGGCGGAGCGGATTGTCGAGGTGCGGGCCCAAGCGGAGGAGGCCGGGCTGGAAGTCGTCGGCTTGCATTGGCTGCTGGCCAAGACGGAGGAGTTCCATCTCACCAGTCCCGATCCCACCGTCCGCCGCCACACGGCCGAGTACCTGCGGGCGCTGGTGGAGTTGTGCGCCGACCTGGGCGGCAAGGTGATGGTGCTCGGCTCGCCGCCGCAGCGGAACTTGCAGGAGGGCGTGTCGTACGCGGATGGCGAAGCGTATGCGGCTGAAGTGCTCCACGCGGCGATTCCGGCTTGTCGGCAATATGGCGTGACGATCGCGCTGGAGCCACTTAGTCCGGCGGATGGGAATTTCATGCTTACCGCGGCGTCGGGAATTCACCTCGCCAAACTCGTCGGTTCGCCGCATTGCAAGTTGCACCTTGATGTGAGAGCGATGTCGAGCGAAGGCCAGCCGATTGCCGACATAATCCGCGCGAGTCGCGGCTGGACGGTTCACTTCCATGCAAATGATCCGAATCTGTATGGTCCTGGCATGGGCGATGTTGACTTCCATCCGATCTTCGTGGCGTTGAAAGAGACCGGCTATCAGGGCTGGGTCTCGGTCGAAGTGTTCAAGTTCGATCCGAGCCCCGACGTCGTCGCGCAGCGAAGCATCGCGTACATGCAAAAAGTGCTGGCCGAAGTGTGAGCTTTGGCCGCGTCGCTGGAAACGCGTTTTACGTTGCCACGCGGAGTTCCGCCAGATGCTGGGCGGTCGACACGAGCCGATCCCAGTTGGCGTGAATGTACTCCGGCGGGCCGCCGATTTGGGCGACGACCACAGCCACGTTCTCGGTTGGCACCATTTCAATAGCGTCCCAGGGGCAGACGGTAAGTTCGTAGGGGTTCGTCTTCTTGCCGGGGATGTGGACGCAGACCTCGCAGCCGACACAGCGTTCGAGGTCGATCTCGCACCACTGTTGGGTTCCCTTGACGACGCCGCGGTCGATCTTCTTGAGCTCAATGCAATCGACCGGACAGACTTCGAGACACGACTCGCAGCCAGTGCAGTTGTCGGCGTTAATGACCGCCAACTCTTTCGGAACTTTTTTACGGGGACCGGCTTTGGCCATGGGAGGGTTGTGGGCTGAGGGTCCAGATTCGAGAGCCAGAAAATCGGGGGGATAGCCGCGTCCGATTCGGATCAGCGGCAGACCGTAAAATCCCTCACAATCTTAGTCTAGGATTGGCCGCCGGCCAAGGTCTCTGGGGAGGGGAGCCGGGGATCACTTCGCCGCGCGTGAGGTCGTCGAGAGACTGCCGGGCGCGGATGAGGTGGATCTGGCCATTTTCGATCAGTACTTCGGCCACGAGCGGCTTCGAGTTGTAGTTATTGGCCATCACGTAGCCATAGGCGCCGGCGTAGCCGATGACGAGGTAATCGCCGATGTTCGCCGCGGGCAGGGCGCGGTGGTCGACGAAGCCGCCTTCGCCTTGGGTGAAGATGTCGCCGGATTCGCACAAGGGGCCACCGACGACGACGTCGCGGAGGAGTCGGGAGTCGGGAGTCGGGAGTGAGGGAGCAGAAACTGCGGGGCAGATTGCCATGGGGTGATAGGCGCCGTAGAGGATCGGACGGGCGAGGTTGTTGAAGCCGGCGTCGACTAAGTAGAACTTGTTCTCGCCCATGTCTTTCACGGCGCGGATCTCGGTGATCAGGTAGCCGCTTTCGGCGACAAGGTAGCGGCCGGGCTCGATTTCGAGGGCGACCGGATGGCCGAAGGCGGCGGCGAGCCGTTCGCGGGAGGCGTTCCAGAGTTTGTAGTACGCGCCGGTGTCGGCGAGTTCTTGGCCCTCGCGGTAGTCGATGGGGAGTCCGCCGCCGGCGCTGATCGAGGCGATCGAGGGGCCGATTTCGAGGGCGGCTTTTTCCATCGCGCCGCAGACCTGGCTGAGATGCTCCATGTCGCTGCCCGAACCGATGTGCATGTGGAGGCCAGCGATGGTGAGATGGTGCTTCGTGGCGCGGGCAGCGCAGTCGGCGAGCTGCGTATGCCAGATGCCGTGCTTCGATTGGCTGCCGCCGGTGTTGGTCTTCTGGCTGTGGCCGTGACCGAAGCCGGGGTTGATGCGGAGCGTGATGCCGTGCGCGATGTCGGAAAGAGCGGGGCCGGGAACGGCCCGGCTCGCTAAGGCTTCGCCGTACTGATCGATCATGTCGGGCGAGCCGCAGTTCACATGCAGGTCGTGCTCGACGACCAGCGCGAGCGATTCGCGGTCGAAGAGGTCGGCGGTGAAGACGATCTGGGGTGGGTGCAGTTTTTGGCCGGGTTGGTAACCGGCGGCCAGCGCGCGGTGGATTTCGCCGGCGCTGACGGCGTCGACGAGCACGCCGTGGCGGCGCATCAGATCGAGGATCGCCAGATTGGAACAGGCCTTCTGGGCGTAGCGAATGGCGTCGAATTGCTTCAACTGACCGATGCGGCGGGCGATGGGAGCGGCGTCGTAGACGTAGACGGGCGTGCCGAAACGCTGGGCGAGGGCCGGGATCGGCTCGCCGGCGATGGTGGCGACGAGCGTGGTTTGCGGGAAGGGAGCGGTCATATCCTGGCGTGGGTTTGAGGACGGGAATAAGGGACGCATTGAGGTTAGCCCAGATTCCTCTTACTATGCATATTCCGCTGCGTCGTCGTAAGTCGTTATTTTTTCGAAGATGACAGGGAGTTTTCAAAAACGCCTTGTTTTTTCGAAGATGACACGTGGGCGTTGTCGTAAGTCGTTTAACATTCGAAGACGACACGAAAAAAACGAGGGGGCAGGGGACGGGATACGGGGAGCAAGGGAGTTGGAACAAGTGAGCCGGTGACAGGGAGAATAACTTGTGGGTCAGCCCGCAGAATGGGCGCGGAGAAGGTGCGGCAACAGCACGCACCAGGTTCGCTGGCTGAGGGTGGAGAGCCGACAATTCCTATGTACTGGCCAAAATCGGTTTGTCAAAGAGCGGTGGTCCTTCGACCGAGGAGGAAAATCTCAACCTCGGCGCGTCGGGGGAGGGGCGATGGTCGAGGTGGCTGGTTTTCGATCTTGAGCGTTGCCCCCATGACCTTCTTAGCACAAGAGGCGAGGCTATTTCCACAACTATTTTTGGCCAGGTGCGAGGCACTCAGCGGTTAGCCAATCGCTAGACGGACGTTGGCGGGATTTGCGAGTAGTTTGCAAAGGCTAACGACTTTGCTTGCGCGGCCAATCATTGGCGCTTGACACAGTGATTACCAATTTGTGGCCGAGCGAATGTGCTTGTGGTAGAATCGCGGCGCGCGAAGTCGGCTGCCTCGCTCGATAACTTCTCTGCCCGTCAGCGCGCGGACGGGGAGATATGTCGCGAGATCAACCGGACAACCGGCACGGACTATCCTGGCTGGCGCAACATCGAGCGAAGCCCGCTTTTCAGCCGCTGGGGTTGGAACGCTGGCCAGCCCAGCTTGCCCCACGACCGAAATGCACCCGTCGAGTACCGCGAACGTGCCGCGCCACAACCGGAGCCAGTGCTGACGCTCGATGCGCTCAATCACCCGGTGCTCGCTTGGGCCGAGTTGGAAAGTTTACGCGTCACCGGCGATCAGGGGCGCATTGCGATGGTGTATCCACCGCTTGTTCGTTACCACGCCGCGCTGAGAAAATACTTGCGCCAGGGCAACGGCCTGTACATGACGGACTGGGCGAGCATGGACAATTCGCCCCGCAATCCGTTTCTACACGGTGGCGGTCCTCAAGCCAGATGGTACTGTTTGCGCGCAATCTCGCGGACATGGCGGAACTGCTGGGCAAGCGGAACGACGCCGCGGGATACCGGCGCGAGGCCAACGCGCTGGCGGTTCTAATCAACCAACGGATGTGGGATCCGGCGAGGCAGTTCTATTTCGACCTCATGCTCGATGGTACGCCCGCGCCGACGAAGACCAGCGCAGCCTTCTGGACACTGATTTCGGAATTGGCCGGCCCGGAACAGGCACGCGCGATGGTGGCCCAATTGAACGATCCTGCGACTTTCAAGCGACTGCATCGGATCCCCACGGTGCCTGCAGACGAACCGGGTTACGACGGTACAGGCGGCTACTGGCGCGGCGCGGTATGGAGCGCGATGAACACGATGGTCATCCGTGGTCTGGAGCGAAACGGTTACCGGGAGTTAGCGAGAGAAATCGCCCTCAACGATCTGGAGGTGATGGGGCGGGTCTTTCAAGAAACGGGGACGATTTGGGAAAACTACGCGCCCGATGCGGTGCAGCCCGGAAAACCGGCCCATGCAGATTTTGTTGGTTTCAGCGGCGTGAGTCCGATTCTGTATCTGTTGGAATTTGGCGTTGGACTGAAGCCCGACGCCGCGAAGAAGCCACTGACGTGGGATATCCGCTCAATGCAAACCGTCGGTTGTGAGCGCTACCGGTTCAACGCCCATGTTGTTTCGCTGACAGCCAGGCCCACGGAAGCTGAGTCGCGGCGGCTGAAAGTAGCGGTGGAATCCAGCGGGTGCTTCACGCTGATCGTGCAGTGGTCCGGGCAACAGAAAAGTTTCGAGATTACACCAGGCAAGCGCGAATTCGTGATGGCTGCCGACTAGTATCAGACGAATGTCGGGAATCAATTTTGGCAGGGACGTAAGGCAGAGGTCGCTGCAGAGGCGTGGGATGTCCATGTCGAGCCATAGTAGGCGGATGTGATGACCGCGTACTGAATCGAGCGAAGACTCCTCAGCACGATATTTACGGACCCGGGGGCTACGAAGTCGGCGACTCCAGAGTCTTCGAACAAGACTTGGCAGAGGCGGTCGAGTTGCCCGGCACACGGTTGTTGGCGGAAAAGCGAGAGGCGTGCGTAAGTCGATTGACGTGATGGATTTTGCGGTGAATGATTACGAGCAGGCCGTGATTGTTTTGTGGCCGATAGTTTACGGCTTCCTATCCTCAATTTGACGAGTATCGTTCATTGACCAACAGACAATTCTACGACTGGCAGACGGCGGGCGGCGGAGGGGATGTTCTGCGCTTGGTCGAGGTGTTAGAGCGACTGGAGATTCCGTGGTGCACGATTGGGGACTTCGCCGTCAATCATTGGGCCAAGGAGCCGCTGGCGACGGCCGACGTCGACGTGGTGATAGCTCATGAGCGGGTGGCGCAGGCAGTTCAAGCTCTAAAGGAAGCTGGCTTCGAGGCGGAGCATTTTGAGTGGTCGATCAACTTGAAAGGCTCCTCGCGCCTAAGCGTGCAGATTAGCACAGAAGACTTCTACCAGGCTTTTCCTGCGAGGTCGGTGTCGGCCGATGTGCATGGGATTTTGATGCGAGTCGCATCGTTGCACGACACGCTCGCTGGCAAGGTTGCCGTTTGGAGCGATGAGGCTCGTCGGCCGAGCAAGCGGCAGAAGGATTTGTTGGATATCATGCGTCTAGTGGAATCGCATCCTGAGCTGAAAAGCGAATTGCCTGCGGATTTGAGCACCAAGTTAGAAGGGATAGAGTAGCAGCGTGGGATGCGTCTCAAGCGAGGCGGATAAGCATACGGCTTGTCATTGAGTGCGTGGATCGAGGATAATCGGCCTGCGGTTTCGTTTCCCCATTTTCGGCTGCTCGAGAGGGTGCTGCGTTGAGTTATTACCTAGGGGTCGATGTTGGCGGCACGACCAGTACGCTGGCGGTGGGCAATGAGCGCCGCGAGGTGGTTTTTGTATCGGAGCAGTTTCGCACCACGCCGGAGCTAGGGCCGCAGAGTTCGATTGCGTCGATTGTCGGTGCGGCGCGTAAAGCAACGGAGCGGCTGAAGATTTCGCTGGCCGAGGTGGCGACGGTAGGTCTGGCGACGCCCGGGCCGGCGACGATGGATGGTGTGCTGCTGTCGACGCCGAATTTGGATCGCGCCTTGTGGGACAACTACCCGATTCGGGCGGGGTTGCAGGCGGCGCTCGAGGAGCAGCACGTGGGCATTGCGGTGCGGTATTTAGGCGACGGGCAGGCGGCGGCGCTGGGCGAGTACGCGATTCGCAGCCGCTCGCTCGCGTGGGATCGCGTACCGCCAGAGTCGTTGCCGAACGAGCAGCTTGACTCGCTATTCATCACGATCGTAGGCACGGGGTTGGGTGGCGGGGCGGTGCTCGGCGGCAGGGCGATTCAAGGCAGCCAGGGTCGGGCCGGGCACGTGGGGCACATTCTGCTGCCGGAATATGCGTTTCGCTACGAGCATGATCGGAAGCTCTTGAAGGGGAACGCCTATGCGACCGCCGAGTCGGCGGTGTCGCTGAGCGGGCTTGCACATCAATTGGAGTATCGACTCACGCTGCCCGAGTGGGCGTCGCATCCGCTGAATCAAACTTCGGAGAGCGCGCGAGAGAAAGCGAAGCAGCTCCGCGAGCTGGTAGCAGGCGGCGATCCGCTTGCCCAGGAGTTGTTCGACGACCAGGCGCGAGCGCTCGGCATCACGCTGTTGTGCGTCAACTACTTGGGCGACTACGATCGGCTGGTGATTGGCGGTGGGGTATGTGCCTTCACCGGGGCAGTACGGGAGCGATACCGCGAGCTGGCCGAGGAGGAGTATCGAAAGCACGCGCTGGACGGATTCCGCAATTTGGACCGGCTGGAATATTCGATGTGTGGGGATGAAGCGCCGGTCATTGGGGCGCTGGCTTGGGCGATGACGTAGGGAGAGCAGGAAGGTGGAACGCGTCGCCGACCATCGCTACGCGACAGTGCCCGACGCGGCTAAGAGTGCGTTTTAATCCACTCGCGCATGTCGTGGGGTGTGTCGTCTTCGCGGTTCATGGTGGGGAGCAGTTCGTAGAGCATGCGGTCGGGGTCGCAGAGGTCGGCGATCGAATCGATGACGAGGTCGGGCTGGTAGGCGTAGTTTTTGAGATCGGCGCGGTGGGTGGTGCCGGTGAGGACCAGCACGGTGCGGTAGCCCATTTGCACACCGCCGAGGATGTCGGTCTCCATCGTGTCGCCAATCATGATGGTTTCGCTGGTGGCCATGGCGAGTTCTTTGCGGGCGGTACGCATCATCACGGGGCTGGGCTTGCCGACGCTGAAGGCTTTGATGCCGGCGGCGACTTCGATCAGCGAGACGATCGCGCCGCAACCGGGGCGGGTGCCGTGTTGCGTGGGGCAGTTGGGGTCGAGGTTGGTGGCGATCAGCTTGGCGCCATCGAGGACCATCTGCACGGCGTGTTCGAGCATTTCGAACGAGAGGGTACGGCCTTCGCCGACAACGACATAGTCGGGCGATTTGTCGACGACTGAGTAGCCGTTGTGGTGCAGCGCTTGGAGTAGTCCGCCTTCGCCGATAACGTAGGCGGTACCGCCCGGTTTTTGGTTGGCGAGGAAGCGGGCCGTGGCTATCGCGCAGGTGAAGATGTGTTTCTCCTCGACGGGCATGCCCATCCGCTGGAGCTTGGTGGCCACATCGCGGCGGGTGCGCTGGCTGTTGTTGGTGAGAAACAGGAAGGGGATGTTCCACTCCTGCAGCATTTCGATGAACCGCACCGCGCCGGGAATGAGCTGCTCGCTACGGTAGATAACGCCATCCATGTCGATCAGCAATCCTTTTTTCATAGCGATACCTTTTTGTCTCTGTTGGAGTCTCTTTTTCAATTGGACGGGCGGCTACACAAGGTGAGCCCGCTTGTGGGGTGCGACTGGCCGAAATGCAGGCGCCGCAATTTTGGTCGGCGGCGAAGCCGTTGTGCGAGCGATTGGGGCTCGCGCGGGTCGGGGTGGGATGCGGGCCGCGGAGTACTCGCGCGGCTGCAAAGTCTGGCAGGTTGGGTAGGCAGGGTTTCTAGCTTGCGACGACGTGCCTGAAAGCGCGCAGGAGAGCAGTGGCAAAGAGTGTGCCGGTTCGTGGGGATTTCACGAATGCGGGAATTTGGCCTAGGGAGTGCAGGAAAAGCGGTCTGGAGAGCAGGTGTGTTAGTAGGGCAAGGGCTGCTAGTTGCCTAGGGATTAGGCAGGGCGGGGGCGCAGCAATGGCAAGCGCGTTCTGCTGAGCGCGGTGGAACCACGCGACGCGAGTCGCGGTTAGCTAGTGGAAGGAGCAGCGGCGCGCGGCTGTGAGCGACGCGCTGCTGCCCAAGATTACGGGCCTTGCATGGCCTCTTGCTGGGCCTTTTGCTGGGCGAGCATGGCGCCCTTGCCGATGGCGCGGAGGACGCCTTCTTCGGCTTCGGTGCGGTATTGCAGGCCGTTCTCGATGAACTTGCCGCTAATGCGGACGTGATCTCGGCCTTGGGCATCGTTTTTGAGCATGTCGGCAACGGATTGAATCAGCGGACGATCGTCAGGTTTGGCGTTGGCGGCGGCGAACTGCAGGATCTGGCCGAGCGAGGCAGAAAACTCGAAGGGCGGGACTTGCTTATTCGGCTCGGCTTTCGAGGCGTCGATAGCTTTGTTCACGGCGTCGAGGTTGTCCTGGCCGGCGGCGATGTAGACCGCTTCGCTGCCGATGCCAAAAGCGACGCTCACCTCTTCGCCGAAGATCTGGCGGGCTTGTTCTTCGTCGGCAGGCACGGGGACGCTCAGCGCGTGGAAGTTGACGCCTTCGTGCGAGGCGGCATTCCACTGGACGCCATTGAAGTTGGGCTCCTTCTCAGCGATGGCGGCCAGTTTCTTGAGGCCAGTTTCGAATTTTGAGGGTTCCTTGACTTGGACACCGGCAATGAGGGTGAATTTGTCAGCACCCAGCGCGAGCGCGCCGCCACCATCCATTTGGCCCGATTCCATGGTGGCTTCGAAGGCGTCCATGAAGTCACCGAGGGCAGCCTTCACGGCGGCACGGGTTTCGTCATCGGGAATGTTTTCTTCTTCGTCGATGGCAGTCTCCGCTTGCTTCCGCATGGTGGCCATGGTGGCCCGCATTTGGTCAATGTTTTCCTGGATGGTTTCCGGGTTGGCCTGCGTGGAGAAGGAGAAGGTGGCGGCGGCATCGGGTTGGTAAAAACCCGCAAAGTTGGTCTTCGGCGTGCCGTAGCCCGCAATCTGTTGGGCCATTTTGCTACCGGGTAGGAAGCGATAGGTGAAATCGAGGAAGGTCTTTTGCTGAGTCGAGTCGATGGCCCAGCCGGTGACGATTTCGTCAATCTCGTTGATCATCTGCTCAAGCTGGGCGATTTGGGCTTGGGCCATTTTGCGGCGGCTTTCGTAGTCAGCGTCGCTCTCATCGTCTTTGCGCTCCAGGCCGTCTTCCATGCCAGATTTCATTGCCTGGATGGCCATTTGGCGAAACTGCTCGGGAACGTTCTGCACATTGACGCGCGCACCCAGATCGTACTCGGCGACGATCTGGTTCAGCTCGGCTTCGGGGTCGGCGGGAAGATTGGCAATCGCTTCGGCAGACTGTCCAATGTAAGCCCAGTTGCCAGAATGCTTGAGGTGGATGGATTGACCGTTGGGCAGCCTGATAAGCTTCGCGCCGTCGGGGCCGTCTTGCACTTGGGTGCCGAAACCGCGGACGATGGCCAACATCTTGTCGAGGCTGGTAACGGGCAGGCAGCCGACGGGCTGAAACTGCTGGCCGTCGGTTTGCAGGATTACGCCCCAGGGCTTCGATTGGTCGATGCCGTCGAGCCCTTTGCCTTGGGTAAACAAGGCGATGGTGCCCTGCAACATTTGGCCGAGCTCGGGACGATCGGCGAGCGAGCCGATGAAGTTGATGTCTCCGATCAGGTTGTTGTAGCTGGTGATACCAATAACGGCGACGGTTTTGCTTTCGCCGGCGACGGCTGCTGGGGTGGCGGGCGTGGCTTCGAGCGTGGCTTGGGCAACGAGGCGCGCGTTTGAAAGAGCGAAAGTGGCGACCGCAACGCAGGCCGATAACACAAGGGAACGGCGGCGGGTGAGGAAATGACTCACGGTTGGTTCTCCGAAATTAGGTGGATCCGATCGCCGGGCCGATTCGATTGGCGAGCGTGATTTGGTTGGTGAGGTGATCCGCAGGGGAACGTAATAGTATACTGCTCACGCGGCAAAGGGAGGGGTGATAGGGAAAAATGCCCATTTTCCATTCGTGCTGCGATTGGCATTCTTGAAAAATCGGCGCGAAAAATCGGCAGAATCGTTTCCAGAAGCGAAATCCGGAGCGCGTTGCGAGCGACGCGGCTAAGAGGGGCACGCGAAAATTGCGTGCGCTAGCGTTCGCGAAACACGATCCGACCCTTGGTGAGGTCGTAGGGGGAGAGTTCCACTCGGACGCGGTCGCCCGGGACAATGCGAATAAAGTGTTTGCGCATGCGTCCAGCGACGTGTGCCATCACAAGGTGGCCGCCTTCAATCTCCACGCGGAAACGCGTGTTGGCGAGGGCCTGGGTGACCACACCCTCGACTTCTAACGCTTCTTCTTTCTGTTTTCCCATACACTACTCGATCGGGGTTTGCACAGCGGGGATGGGGCGGCGGAAGGCAATCTCGCCCCAAGGCAGGCCTCAAGCAAGTCCGAGGCCGGGTAAGTTGCCACCTGAAGAACCGCCACAATCCTCTAATCCTAGCATTTTGTAACGGGTGCGGTCCAGTATGTATGATGGAAAACGATTCGTTAAGTTTCGTTGAATCCGGCGGCAATTGAGACGTGTTGTCGCCCGGGGAAGCCAGGGGGAGTGACGGCGATCGTCGATTGAAGGGAAGTCGGTGAGATTATAGCGGTTAGGGGGCTGATTCGGCCGATTGATAACTAGTTGAGTTGCTTGCAGGGTGGAACAAGGCAGCGGCCGATTCGCCCCAAGTCGTGTCTTTGCCTGCTAGGTTGCGGTACTATTACTTATACATCCAGATAAACGCTTAAACGCTGGCTAACTGGGGTCGGAGCCAAATTAGTTCTGTCAGCGATTAGCGCCCTGCTTTGCGGGGCGGGCAAGGTACGTATGGTGCGCAAAGATAGTTTTCCAGGCCGACGGTGCGAACCGCGGTAAAACGTTGTGAGTTCAGCCGAGTTTTCACGAACAGCTAGCACGGGCCAAGTCTCTGAGTCGACCGCCGCGGTCGACGCGGCCGAGGTCGAGCGCGCCAAGCGGGAGATTCAAGGCTTAGTGCAAGAGATTGCGGAGCTTTCGCGGGCCGAGATCGATCAGGCCGAATTTTACGATGCACTGCTGAACAAAGTGGTGGCGGCCCTGGCGGCACCTGGTGGGGCGGTGTGGACGCTCGCCGATACAGGTGGCCTGCAACTCGAATATCAGATTAATCTGCGCGACACGGGCCTCGTCGAGAATGCGATCGGTCAGTCGCAGCACGGGCGACTGTTGCGACAGGTGCTGCTGGGGAAAGACGGCGCGATCATCAGCCCGCACTCTGGTACCGGCGACGCGACGGAAAACGACCCCGAGGCGGCAGCCAATCCAACGGATTTTCTGTTGGTCTTGGCGCCAGTTTACAACGATCAGGGGCCGCAAGGAGTGGTAGAAGTTTTCCAGCGGCCTGGTGCGCGCACGCCGACGCAGCGTGGTTATCTGCGGTTCCTGTTGCAGATTTGCGAGTTTGCCGGCGACTACCTGAAAGGGCGGCGGCTGCGGCATTTGGCCGAGAAGCAAACGCTCTGGGAGCAGCTCGAAACTTTCACGCGGACTGCACACGAGAAGCTCGACGTGCGTGAGACGGCCTATACGATTGCCAACGAGGGCCGGCGGTTGATTGGCTGCGACCGGGTGAGCGTGGCGATACGCCAGGGCCGCAAATGCACCATCCAGGCGGTGAGCGGACAGGATACGTTCGACAAGCGATCGAATGTGACCGTGCTGTTGGGCAAGCTGGCGACCGCAGTGGCCAAGACGGGCGAAGACTGCTGGTACTCGGGCGACGCCTCGAACTTGGCGCCTCAAGTCGAAGAGGCGCTCGACGCGTACGTCGACGAATCGCACACCAAATCGCTGGCGATTTTGCCGCTGATTGAGCCGGGCGGGGAAGTGGAACTGGCACCGGATGAAGTCGCAGGGAGAGAGCCGCGGGTGATCGGCGCGCTGGTGGTGGAGCAGATGGTCGATACGCGTGTGCCCGAAGGGTATCGCCAGCGGGTCGATGTCGTTTGCACGCACAGCGCCAGCGCGCTCGCCAACGCGCTCGAGTACGAGGGATTGTTCCTGATGCCGGTTTGGCGGGCGATCGGGAAAACGACACGCTGGTTGTTCGGGCCGGCGCTGCCGAAGACCGTGGTAATCTCGACGCTTGCCGGGGCGGCGATTGCGGCTGCCTGCCTGGTGCCGACCGAGTTTACACTCGAGGGCAACGGCAATTTGCGGCCGGTGGTGCGGCGGAACGTGTTTGCGATGCTTGATGGCGAAGTGCGTAAGATACTGGTGGAAGACGATTCGCCGGTGAAACAGGGCGCGCTGCTGGTGGTGCAGGACAGCCGAGAACTGGAGAAGGAGTTGGAGGCGGTTCGTGGCGAGCTACTGAAGACCGAAGCGGAAATCAATTCTACCCGCAGCCAATCGTATCGCAGTAGTCGCGGCGAAGAGTCGAAGGCGGAGCGAGATCAGCAGATCGCGCGGTTGTCGCAATTGGAGAAGGGAGTGATCAGTTTGCGAAAACGGTTGGAATTGCTTAACGAACAACACAAGCTGTTGGAGATCACCAGCCCGATCGATGGTCAGGTGGTCGAGTCGCGGCTGCAGGAGAATTTACTTGGTCGGCCGGTGACAAAGGGGCAGGTGTTAATGGAGATCGCCGACCGGAACGGCAAGTGGGAGTTGGAGGTACGGATGCCGGAATCGCGGATGGGCTATATTTCACAAGCGTTGAAAGAGTCGGACGGCAAATTGAAGGTTGATTTCATTCTGGCGACGCATCCGGGCGACCCGCTCGAAGGTTGGGTGGAGTACGTCGAGCCGAGCGCGGAGGTCCGTGGCGAGGAAGGCAACACGGTGTTGGTGCGGGTGGGTTTCGATCAGCAGATGTTGCGAGCCACCTTTCCGGAGCCGAAGATCGGCGCGGGGGTGACGGCGAAGATTCATTGCGGCCAACGTTCGTTTGCGTTTGTTTGGCTGCACGATTTGGTGGACTTTGTGCGAGCCAAGATATTGTTCCGGCTGTAGCCATTGATTGGAAAACCCGTAACCGGCCTCGGCGAGGCTGCTCGGGCTCGAAAAGACCGAGGTCACAGACCTCGGCTACAAACTAATTTCAGCTTCAGTGGCTAAGCGGTTGGTAGAAAGATCAAGGGACCTACCATGATGCGAGTTACCAGAATTGCCAGTATGGCCTGGGGTTTGTCGATTGTATTGAGCGGGGCGGCAGTACCGCTTGCTGCGGCATCGGACCTGATCCTCACCGGCTGCATGGTCAAGTTGAAAGACGATGTGAAGGTGCCTGCGCCGGAGGCAGGGGTCCTGGTGCAACTGAGCGTCAAGGAAGGTTCGCAGGTCCGGCAGGGCGAAGTGATCGGCAGGGTCTACGACGACGAAGTGCGCATTCAACGGCGCGCGGCCGAGGAAGCGCTGAAATCGGCTTACAAGGAGGCGACCGACGACGTGCAGATTCGCTACGCCAAGAAATCGGCGGCTGTGGCTGAGAAGAACTATCAGATGATGGTTGAATCGAACGAGTCGACCGCCAGGGCCGTGCCGGAGATTGAAGTGCTGAAGGCGAAACTAGAGTGGGAATCCTCGAACCTCTCGGCCGAGAAGGCCCAACACGACCAGGCGCTGGCCAAGTATCAATACAACTTAAAGCTGGCGGAGCGCGATGCGGCGGACCTGGCCATCAAGCGGCGCAATATTCTCGCCCCGTTCGACGGTGAGGTGGTCGAGACCTTTCGGCATCAAGATGAGTGGGTTAGCCCCGGTGACTCGATACTGAGACTGGTGCGGCTCGATACGATGCTGGTGGAAGGCGCTGTAGAACAAACGGCCTACGATCCACATGAAGTCAACGGCTGTGAAGTGATCGTGGAAGTGGAGATGGCTCACGGGCGAAAAGAGCAGTTACCTGGCCGGATCACCTACGTGAGTTCCCTCTTGGACTATAATGACCGTTACATCGTGCGAGCGGAAGTGGCGAACCGGCAGGAGCACGGCCACTGGCTGCTGCGCGACGGCCAGACCGCGACGGTGACGATCCGTCTGAAGACGGCCGGGAATCAATCGATGGATTTGAGCCGAACACCGTGAGCGGGGTGAAGAGTTTAGGGTGAAGGGTTAAGGGGCCAAGATTCGCGAGTTGACCCTTTCCGCATCCGACCCGCAACTCTCAACCCTAACCCCATAACCTTCCCATGGCCACGCTTGCAGACAGTTTGGTTTCGAGTTCTTCTCGGACGCTGCCGATCCGGATGCGTCCGGATCTGTTCGCGCGGCAACACCGTTACCAGGGACGGATTTATTGGGTCGTGAAAGACCCGGTTGGGCTGCAGTACTTTCGCTTCGAGGAAGAAGAGTTTGCGATTTTACAGATGCTCGATGGCGAGTCGAGCCTGGATGGTATTGGCGAGCAGTTTGAGCGTGATTTTCCGCCGCAGACGATTCGCATCGAGGAGTTGCAGCAATTCATAGGCATGTTGCACAAGAGCAATCTGGTGATCACCGATGCGGCTGGCCAGGGCACGCAACTAAAGAAACGTCGCGACGAGCGAAAGAGCAAGGAGCGCTGGGCGACGCTGGCCAACATTCTGTCGGTCCGCTTCAAGGGGATCGACCCCGAACGAATCCTGAACTTTCTGCATCCTTATGTGAGTTGGTTCTTTAGCGTACCGGCGATGTTTTGCTGCCTGTTGCTTGCGCTTTCGGCCTTGACGCTGGTGCTGGTGCAGTTCGACGTGTTTCGCTCCAGGCTGCCAAATTTCCACACGTTTTTCGACGCGCAGAACTGGCTGTGGCTGGGGATTACGCTCGCCGTGACCAAGGTGCTGCACGAATTTGGTCATGGCCTCTCCTGCAAGCATTTTGGTGGCGAATGTCATGAAATGGGCGTGATGCTGCTGGTGCTTACACCGTGCCTGTACTGCAATGTTTCGGACTCGTGGATGCTGCCCAATCGCTGGCATCGGGCGGCAATCGGGGCGGCGGGAATGTATTTCGAGTTGGTGCTGGCTTCGATTTGCACGTTTATCTGGTGGTTCACCGAGCCGGGACCGCTTAATTACATCTGCCTGAATGTGATGTTCATATCGTCGGTGAGCACGATCTTGTTCAATGCCAATCCTTTGTTGCGATACGATGGCTATTACATTCTGAGTGATATCCTCGAGATTCCGAATCTGCGGCAGAAGGCGAGCACGATTCTCAATCGCAAGCTGGGCAAGTGGTGCCTGGGGCTGGAGGAACCAGAAGACCCTTTTTTGCCGAAGCGGCATCAATCGTTTTTTGCGCTGTACACGGTGGCATCGGCCGTTTATCGCTGGGTGGTGACGCTCTCAATTCTGTATTTTTTGAATAAGGTTTTCGAGCCGTATGGGCTGAAGGTGCTGGGGCAACTGATCGCGGTAGGTGCGGTGTATGGCTTGGTGGTGCAGCCGCTCGTCAATGGATACAAGTTTTTCAAAGTCCCGGGGAGATTAGGCAAAGTGGTACGTTGGCGGATGTATACGACACTGGGGGTGCTGGCCGCGGTCGTGGCGGGGGTGTTGTTGATACCGCTGCCATCGCACATTTACTGTGCACTGGAAGTGCAACCGCGGGGAGCGGTATCGGTGTATGTCGAGCAACCGGGGATCCTTGAAGGGGTCTATGTCCAGCCGGGCGATCCAGTGGAAGCAGGACAATTGCTGGCGGAGCTGAGCGATTTAAGTTTGGAGAGTACGATTGCCGAGCTAACCGGCCAGCGCGATGCTTACGAGTCGCAGCTTAAATCGCTTTACAATTTGAGCTACGATCAGCGTGACATAACGGCGCGTATTGCCGCGGCCAAAGAAGGCCTGGCCGATGCGGAGAACGCGCTCGCCAAAAGCCAGCAAGACCGCGACAAGCTGCGATTGGTCGCGCCGCGCAACGGGTCGGTGCTGCCGCCGGCGCTGCTGCCCAAGCAGTCGGCCGATGGGCAGTTGCCAACATGGTCGGGGTCGCCACTCAAGGAGGAAAATCTAGGGGCCACACTGATGAAGGGCACCAAGTTCTGCGAAATTGGCGATCCAGGGCGGCTCGAAGCGCGGCTGGTGGTCGACCAGGGGGATGTCGATCTGTTGGCCAAAGGCCAGCGGGTCGAGGTGATGCTCGCTCAGTCGGCAGACTTTGTGTATGTGAGCGAGATCGAGAAGATTGCCGAAAAGGATATGAAGACTAGCCCCGTACATCTGTCGAGTCTGCATGGCGGTGAGCTGCCGACGAAAATGGACGAAGGAGGCGTGCCGCGGCCGATCGGGCAAGTGTTCGAAGTGCGAGTGCCGCTGCCCGAAGACGACCGCAACTTATTGCGGATTGGGTTGGTAGGGCAAGCCAAAGTGACGACCAAGCCACGGACGCTAGGCGAGCGGTTGTACCGGTATTTGTCGCGGACGTTTAATTTTGAGTTGTAGGTAATTGCTATCGTTGCCAGCATCTATTGGGCGCCGCTCGCTCTAGGCTAGTTTGGCCAACCGGCCTAGAATCCGCCGCATGAAGGCTAAACGATTGCCAGATCGAGGTCGGGGTACGCGCGACGAGCGAGATGAAGACGACGTGGACGATTCGGACTACAGTCGGCCGCGCTCACGCGGACGTCAGCGCGGCCGACCGTTAAGGAAGCTGCTGATCTTACTGGTGGTTGCGGTGGTGGCCGTTGCGGCGCTGCCGACAATTGTGGCGCACTCGCCGCTGCGCAATGCGCTCCTCTCCTATGCGCTGCCGGATGGCTCGCTGCGTGTTACAGCCGGGGCTGCGTCGTTAGGTTGGTTCAGTCCGCCCGTACTCTCGGGGATTGAAGTGCGCGATATCGCTGGGCAGCCGCTGGCGACGATCGAGTCGATTCGAGTAAGTCGGTCGCCATTGGCACTGGCGAGCAACTTCAATGACTTGGGCGAGGTCGAAATTGCGCGACCGGTCGTTTTTCTGGCGGTGCGTCCGGACGGAACGAACTGGCAAGCTGCGCTGGCGCCGCTGATCGAGCAAACTCAGCAAAGTGCCGCTGGCGGTGACGAGAAGCCCGTGGTTGCGACATGGCCCGTGGTGGCGGTGCGCGTGGTGGATGGCACGGTGCTGGTCGAGGAGACAGCGACCGGCGCGCGGTGGCGGCTCTCGGGGCTCCATGCGAAAATCGATACGCGTGGCGTGCGGCAGGGTTTGCCGGTGGTTTCGCTGGCGGGATTGCTCGATGCGGGCGGCGTGGCGAATCCGGCGGTGGCGGCGGCCAGTTTCGCGCTGGCGCTGACCAACGAACAAGGCCGGCAGCAACTCACGTGGCAAGTGCAGAATTTGCCTCTCGCCGCTGCAGAGCCTTGGCTGCGGCTGCAGATGCCCGGGGCCTCAATCGGAGGCAGCTTGTTTGGCCAGGGTACAGCGACCTGGGCTGCCAGCGCGACCAATCCGCTCGGCGATTGCTCCACTTTCGGCACGCTGCGTTTGCAATCATTCGATGTGTCCGCGCCAGCGCTGACCGGCGACCGCTTGCAGTTGGCGAGTGTGGAATTGCCGTGGCGGCTAACCTCCCAACCGGCTGGTGTCACCATCGAAGAGCTTCAGCTTAAGTCGGAAGTTGGGCGTTTTGCTGCTCGCGGCACGCTTGACCCGGCGATGTTCGTGGCTGACTCATCCGGTGAGGTTGCGGTGTTTAGTTCTGCGGCGCGGCATGATGTCGAGTTTCAGGGAGAATTGAACTTGAAGCCGCTCGCAGCGATGCTGCCGCATCTGCTCCGCATTCGCGGCGATACAACGATTACGGGCGGCCAGTTGCAACTGGCTGGCCGCAGCCAACCGATCGACGGTGGGCAATCGCTCTCGGCCATGGTGCGTACGGCGGGCCTGGCGGCGAACTGCGCAGGTAAACCGCTCGCGTGGAATCAGCCGATCGATGCGACGTTCGAACTCCGCCGCGAGCAGGGCGCTTTGCGGCTAGAATCGCTCAAATGCGTGTCCGATTTTTTAAGCATCGATGCCGCTGGCACGGCCCAGCAGCTGACGGCCAATGCCAGTTTCGATCTCAATCGGCTCGCCGCGCAACTGGGGCAGTTTATTGATTTGAGCGGCGCGGCGCTCGCAGGCACGGGGACGGCGCATGTCGATTGGCATCGCCGCGAGGGTAATCAGTTCACTGCCGCGGCCAATAGCGAGTTGTCGCAATTGCGAGTGGCGTTGGGCGACGGCAAGACCTTTACGGAGCCGCGGCTGGCGATCAAGGCCGAAGCTACGGGCACGCTCGACCCCACCACGCACCAGCCGCTACGGGTGACGACAGCTCGGGCCGAGATCGATGCCGAGGGCGATCGACTCGACGCGCGGCTGACCGATCTCGTCGATTGTGCGAAGGCAGATGCGACGTGGCCGTTTTCGCTGCGGATGACGGGCGAGATTTCGCGTTGGCTCTCCCGGGTGCGGCCGTGGTTTACGGTCGACCCGTGGCAAGCGAGTGGCCAAAGCGATGTTGCGGTCGAGGTGCGTGTGGGCATGAATTCGGTCGAAGTGTCGCAGGCCAAGCTTACCGTTTCGAACCTCCGTCTGGTCAATACGGGTTGGAATATCGCAGAGCCCCGTGTAGAACTGACTGGCGATTTACGTTGGAATAGCACGACGGGCGAGGTGGCATCGCGGTCGTCGCAGTTAGTCAGTAGCGCGGTATCGATCGCGGCGAAAGATGTGCGTCTGCAAGGCAACGGGGCAGGGCCGGCGCAGGCTAGCGGCGTGGCTGCCTTTCGGACCGATCTGGCGCGGGTGGCGGCGTGGCGCGACGTGCCACAGCAGGTGGCGACGTATCATCCGCAAGGGATGGTCACCGGTAACGTGCGATTCAATCAGCAGGCCGACCGCATTACGGGCGAGCTTACCGTGACCGGCGAGCGACTAGCACTTGCGCAGCTGAGTTCAGCCAATCGGGGCGGGGGACCGCCCGGCTCGCAGCCCTCGGCGTATCAAGCTATCTGGCAAGAGCCGACTGTGAACGTCCGCGGCACGACGATCTACGAACCGGTGGCCGACCGGTTGGCGTTTCAGCAGTTTCAAGTGCAATCACAGACTCTTGCGGTGATGGCAGATGGCACCATCGAGAAGCTCTCGACGACAGCCGACGTGAATGCGAGCGGTGCCTTGAATTACGATCTTGCGCAGCTCACACCGCTCTTGAAGCCGTTTGTTGGCGAGGGTGTGCAGTTGGCGGGGCGCGACACGGCCCAGTTTCAGGCACGTGGGAGTCTTGCCAATACGCCTGCGGGCCTGCCTTGGTCTCGCACACTTGAAGCGACCTGCGAGGTGCCTTGGCAATCGGCCAATGTGTATGGGCTGCCGATTGGTCCAGGGAAATTGGCGGCCGTGTTGGGGCAGGGGATGGTGCGCGTCGACCCGCTCTCCATAGCCGTGGCCGAGGGGCAACTCACCTCCGCGCCGCAGGTGCGGTTGGACCCGGCACCGATGGAACTGACGATTCCGCCCGGTCCGTTGTTGACCAACGTGCGGATTTCGCCCGAGGTGAGCGAGGCGATGCTTAAATATATCGCGCCGGTGCTCGCGGGGGCGACGCAAAGCGAAGGACAGTTTTCGATGCAGCTAAGCGGGGCGCGAGTGCCGCTGGGGGAACCCAAAAAAACCGATGTGGCGGGGCAGTTGACGGTGCATGCAGTGCGAGTGGTGCCGGGGCCGATGGCCAAGCAATGGGTCGACCTGGCGCAACAAATCGAAGCGATTGCCAAGCGGCGTGACCTGTCGACGCTCGCCCAGCGCCAGCCAGCCACGCTGCTGGCGGTACAAGATCAGCAGGTAAACTTTCGCGTGGTGGATGGCCGCGTGTATCACCAGGGCATGCAGTTTCAGGCGGGCGACGTAACGCTGCGGACCGATGGTTCGGTTGGGTTCGACGAGACGGTGGCGCTGGTCGTGCATGTTCCGATTCAAGACAAGTGGATCGAGGGGCAATCGCTGCTGGTGGGGCTGAAAGGGCAGTCGTTGGCGATCCCGATCAGCGGTACGCTGCGGCAGCCGAAGATGGACCAAAGTGCGATTGCGGGTTTATCGCGGCAGTTGATGCAAGGCGCGGCCCAGCAGGCAATCGGTGGCGAACTGAATAAGGCGCTCGATAAGTTTTTAAAACCACGTTGAAGAATCAGGGGATAGAATGTTTGTCAAGGAGGGCATCGCGATGCTGCGTTGTTTGAGTGTTAGGCGGACAAGTTTGCTAGTTGTAATGATGTTTGTGCCGATTTGTGTCGAGGCGCAGCTCTTGGGGCCGCCGACCAGCGCGAATCAAATCGTCGTCGACGCGACCAACGTGCTTTCGCAAAGTGTGGCAATGCCCAGCGGATTGCCCCAATCAATGCTCACCAGCGCCCAAGGGATTGCCATTGTGCCAAACATGGTACGTGGTGCGTTTGTGATTGGTTTGCAGCATGGCCGCGGCGTGCTGGTGACGCGCGGGCCCGGTGGTGCGTGGCAAGCGCCGCGGATGATTGCGATCACCGGTGGCAGCGTGGGATACCAAATTGGCGTCCAGTCGACGGATCTGATCCTGGTATTCCGCACGCAGCAGAGTGTAGCGAATGTCCTGCGGGGTACGCTGAAGGTGGGTGTCGATGCGTCGGCTGCGGCCGGGCCGGTGGGGCGGCAGGCTTCGGCAGCGACCGATCTGCCGCTGCAGGCGGAGATACTCTCGTATTCTCGTGCGCGGGGTGCGTTCTTGGGTGTGTCGATCGATGGCTCGTCGATTTCGCTCGACCCGGCAGCGGATGCGATGCTCTATCAACCGCCGGGCACGGTGCCCGCTGTGGCGACGCAATTGGTGGAGTTGATTGCGCGACTTTCGAGCGGCGGTGCGCCGACGGTGGCCCCACCTAGCCAACAGGTAGTGGCTGTGGTGCCAAATGCTCCACCAGGTCCGCCGCCGACGGTTGCCGTGCCGAAGCCGGCCAGTGAGTTGGAAACCGCACGTCAGCAACTCGATGCCACCTCGCGTGAGCTGGCTGCCGGTTTAGATGACCAGTGGCGCGAGTTTCTCGCGCTGCCACCAGAAGTTTACATTCCGAACCATGCGCCGAGTATGCAATCGATCGAACAGGCAATTAGCCGTTACGAAACGGTCTCGGAGAATCCGAAGTTCGAGGCCCTCACCAGCCAGCCAGCCTTTGAGAATACTCTCAAGGGTTTGTGGCGACTGGGCGAGTTGATGCAAGGCAGGCAGGAACGGCTGCGCCTGCCGCCCCCGCCCGCGGGAACGAAAGGGCCTTGATCGGCCCGGGCATGGTATCCCGGGCATGGTATAATCGGTTATGCGGCCGTTCCAGACCATTCTGCGCTCATCGGTATCAATTCTATTATTGGTGGGGGTCGCAGCCGAAGCTAGCGCTCAACACTTTGATGGTCACGTAGCAGCGGATCGTGTCTTCGACGAAGGCCGAGCTCAGGCGGCAGGGATACGAACGTTAACAGGCCGGCATCTGGTGCTCTACACCGACCTGCTGGCGGGTGAGGCGGTGGATGCGTTGCCGGCGGTGTTCGACGCGGCAGTGCCGTTGTGGGCGGCGTACTTTGGCGTCGATCCGGCCGAGACGGCTGACTGGCGGGTGCAGGTGTTTTTAATTGGTGACCGCGAAAAGTTTGCCGCGCTGCGGCTGCTGCCACCTGGGCACGACCTGCTGCACGGCTATTCGCTGGGTTCCGATATTTGGCTCGTGGAACAGCCGACGGACTACTATCGCCGACACCTGTTGCTGCACGAGGGGACGCACTTGTTTATGAATCGGTTCCTGGGCGGAGTCGGACCAGGCTGGTACGCTGAGGGAATGGCCGAACTGCTGGCGACGCACCGACTAAAGCACCAGCTCAAGGGGACGGGCGTCATTTCTTCGCTCGGCGAGGGGACTCACCCAAACGCCAAAAGACTCCCGTCCCCTTTATTGTTGAATGTCATGCCGCGGGATCGGAGGGAGGTGCCGATGCTGGGGCGGATCAAGCTGGTCCGCGATGCGTTGGCGAAGGATCAGGCGCTCTCGCTGGCGACGGTGCTGGCGATCGATAGTCGCACCCAACTGGGCGACGATTTGTACGCCTGGAGTTGGTCGCTGGCGAAGTTTTTGGATTCGCATCCGCGCTATCGCCAACGGTTTCGGACCTTGAAAGATCACGTGCGGGAGACCAACTTTAACGAGCGCGTGAAGAAGCTGTTTGCTGCCGAGTGGAACGAGCTAGTAGCCGAGTGGCAAGCCTATGTGGCGACGCTCGAGCACGACTACGATTTTACGCGGATGGCGATTCATTTTGAGCGGGGCAAGCCGCTCCGAGGGATGCCGCGCGTGATCACGATTGCCGCCGATCGTGGTTGGCAACCGTCGGGAGTCTGGCTTGAGACCGGTAAGTCTTACCGCTTGTCGGCACGCGGGCGATATCGAATTGCAGTCGACAACACGGGAGGCGGTGAAACGGCATGGCCATGCGAGCCTGGTGGCGTGACGATCGAGTACCACGACGGTCATCCGCTGGGGATGCTGCTGGGGGCGGTTTACGAAGGGGGAAGTGAGAAGGGGGAAGGCGGAGGGGGTGGGGTCGTGCATGCGACATTTGCCAGACCGATAGAAATTGGTTTGGGTTGCGTCATCTCGCCGAAACGAAGCGGCAGCTTGTATCTGCGCGTGAATGATTCGGGGGCCAAGCTCGGCGATAATCGCGGTGCCTTGACAATCACGGTTGAGGATTGATGATTGAGGTGCGACGGGACACAGAGAAAACGAGCAAATAACGGGTCGCGAGCGACGCGACTAATCCTTGGGTGAACGCTTTGACGAACTTTATTGAAAAGAATGATCCGGCGGTTTGGCGGGCGATTGCCGACGAAATGGAGCGTCAGCAGGACGGCCTCGAGTTGATCGCCAGCGAGAACTATACGAGCCCGGCGGTGATGCAGGCCGCGGGGAGCGTGCTCACGAACAAGTATGCCGAAGGTTATCCCGGCAAGCGGTACTACGGCGGCTGCCAGTTTGTCGATGTGGTCGAGCAGTTGGCCATTGATCGGGCGAAGGAATTGTTTGGAGCGGAATATGCGAATGTGCAGCCACATAGTGGTTCGCAGGCGAACACGGCAGTGTATCTTGCGGCGCTGTCTCCCGGCGACACGGTGCTGGGGTTGAACCTTGCGCACGGCGGACATCTGACGCACGGCATGGCGCTGAACATTTCGGGCATGCTTTACCATTTTGTGCCCTACGGCGTGACCCGCGACACGAATCGCATCGACTTCGATCAGGTGGCGGCCCTGGCTCGCGAGCACCAGCCGAAGCTGATCGTTGCCGGGGCGAGTGCGTATCCGCGCGAGATTCCGCACGGCAAGTTTGCGGAGATCGCCCGCTCGGTTGGCGCGAAGCTGATGGTCGACATGGCCCACTACGCGGGACTGGTCGCGGCGAAGCTGCACGACAATCCCGTGCCGGTGGCCGACTTCGTCACGACGACGACACACAAAACACTCCGCGGTCCGCGGGCTGGCTTGTGCCTGTCCAAGGAAGAGTATGGCAAGACAATCAATAGTCGTGTGTTTCCGGGCATTCAGGGCGGGCCGCTGATGCATGTGATTGCCGGCAAAGCAGTTTGCTTTGGCGAGGCGTTGCAGCCGGAGTTCAAGCAGTATGCGGCGCAGGTAATTGCCAACGCGAAGGTTCTTGCGGAGACCTTACTAGGTGGCGGTCTGAAACTGGTGAGCGGTGGCACGGACAATCATTTGCTGCTAGTGGACGTGACGCCGCTGGGTATTGGCGGTAAGCTGGCGGAGACGGCGCTCGACGAGTGTGGCATCACGATCAACAAGAACATGATTCCCTACGACGAGCGCAAGCCGATGGACCCCTCCGGGATCCGCCTGGGTACTCCGGCGCTCACCACCCGCGGCATGGGGACGGGCGAGATGCAGTCGGTGGGCCAGTGGATTCTCGAATCGCTCAAAGCGCCGGAGGATGCCGTGATGCACGAGCGGATTCGTGGGCAGATTCGCGAACTGTGCAAACAGTTTCCGGTCCCCGCTGGGGCGCTTGACGGCTGAACGACCACGACCATTTTTTCACAGGATCAACCGGATTTCCAGGATCGACGGGAGGAAAGTTGGAGTTGGAAATTTTCTATTCTTCTGCATCCTGTAAATCCTGCCGATCCTGTTATCTTGTCAAAAAATTTAAGGATCAATCTTTAGCGTGATGGACAAAAACAAGGAAAAAAGTCGGATACTGATTGCTGACGACAATCAGCCGAACGTCGAGCTGCTCGAGGCCTATTTGGCGGGGCTCGACATTGATACGGCGGTGGCGGTGGACGGGCAGGATACGCTTCACAAGGTGGCCTCGTTTAAGCCGCATCTGATTCTGCTGGACATCATGATGCCGAAGCTCAGCGGCTTCGAAGTATGCAAGCAGCTCAAGAGTGCCGCGGCCACGCGCGGAATCATGATACTGATGGTGACCGCGCTCAACGAGTTGGGCGATATTGAGCGGGCGGTGCAGGCCGGAACCGACGACTTTCTCTCGAAGCCTGTCAACAAGGCCGAGCTCTTGAAGCGGGTCGACAACATGCTCAAATTGCGGCACGTGACGGACGAAGTCGAGCGGCTGCGGCAGTACATCGACCGGATGGAAAGCCGCGGGTAGCCCAGGTTGTCCTGAACCTGGGCGCCGCAAGAAGCCATTGCTGGCGGTTGGCACCCGGTGACGGCTTCGATTCGGCTACGGATGCTGCTTGCGGCTGCGCGGCCTCGGTTGAGGGCACCGGTGCTACCGACTGTCATGGCGTCAATCGGTTCTACTGGCATACACCCGTTTGTGCCCTTAGGGTATGCTTGAAGCAGAGTGACGACTGTCTTCGCTTCGTCAAAGCATCGTATGAACCATCGCATTTGCTCGAATTGCTGCCCGCTCCTGATGGCGCTCGCCTTGGGCGCGCAAGCGTTGACCGCCAGCCAGTCTGAGGCGGCCGATGATAGGTCCGCTGTGGCCCAGCAAGCTAGCGATATCAAATTCGATTCGTCTGATGCACGTCTGCAGCAACTGATCAAGCAGCTTGGCAGCCCGCAGTACACGGTACGCCGGGCGGCCGCCAGCGAGATTCACAAGATCGGCCCTGAGGCTTTCGACCGGTTGCACGCAGCGACGGAAGATGCCGATCCAGAAATTGCCGCTAGTGCCGGCTATCTGCTGCGGCAGATAGCTGTTCGCTGGACCCGCAGCGACGATTCGGTGCTGGTGCGGCGACTGCTGCGCGGCTACAGTGATCGCGATGATGCCGACCGACAGCGCATCATTCAGATGCTCGCCGGGCTGCCGGAGGGAGAGGGCGTAGCCGGCTTGTGCCGCGTGGCGCGGTTCGATCGCTCGCCGCTGTTGTCGCGGTTGGCGGCGATGGCGATTATCCAATCGGACAACGAAAGCGCCGGGCAGGCCCCCGCCAGCGTCCCCATCGATCAGGAGATTATCGATCGCGAACTGGGCGAGAGTACCCGCGAGGCGTCGCGTTGGTTGCGGCAGTTTCAAATCCAGTTGCGGGATCCGGCCGCGTCGGTGGCTGGTTGGCAGCACCTGATCGACGAGGAAGCCAAGCGAATCGACACGGAGTTCGACCAGACTTCGCCGGCAATCGTGTCGGCTCTGTGGTGGAATTTGGCCGACGTGCATCGCCGGTTAGGCGAAACGGGGCCGCTGGTGGATGTATCGGATCGGCTGCTGGCGGTTGGCAGTAGCGACTCCGAGATCTTCTTGGGCACCTTCTTGCAGTGGCTGGTGCAGCATGAATCGTGGGATGCAGTGGAGCAGTTTGCGGCGAAACATACAGCCCGGATCGAAAAATCGAAACGCACGCTTTATCTGCTGGCGATGGCCCGCACGAAGCAAGACCAGCGCGAGGCGGCTGAGGAAGTAGCCCAGCGGGCGGCAAAGCTCGCGCCGACAAAACCATTGGACGGTCTTGAAGCGGCTCAGTTGCTGGTGGCCTTGGGTCAGTTCGACTGGGCGGTCCGCGAATATCAGGTTGGCATCGAAGGCCAGCCGATCGAAGCGGTGTCGACGATCGGCGCGCGGATGTTGCTTTCGAATTTGTTGCAGGATTACGAGCGTTATGACGAGGGAGCCGATGCGATCGCGCCCTTGGTCGAAGCGATGGAGCAGAACCCCGATGTCGAGCGGGCGTATGCCAGCGCCCAGGGCGAGCTAGACTTCTTGCCGAAAGGCGAAGTGCTCGTGGCCCGGCTGCACTTTCTGCGAGCCTGCCACTTCGAGCAGGAGCATGACTTCAAGAGCCAGCGCGAAGAACTGCTCGAGGCGATCAAGCATGACGAGACCGACGCCGACGTGCTGATTGCAATGTACCGGGTTGGTGACGCCGATGACGCCTGGATGGCCGACACGCGTAAGCGAATTCGCAAATTGAGCAAGGAGATCGAGGATCAGATCGACGACCGCCCCGAGGAACCAATTTACTACAACCAGTGGGCCTGGCTGATCGCCAACACGGAAGGCGACTTCCCCAAGGCGGTACGGTTGTCGCGTCGCTCGCTGGAACTGGCGCCGGGCACCGCGAGCTTTCTCGATACACTGGGCCGTTGCTACTTCTCGGCGGGCGACATCAAAAACGCCGTGAAGAGTCAACGCGAGGCTGTCGCCGTGATTCCCCACATGCAAGTGATGCAACGGCAGCTCCGGCAGTTCGAGCAGGCGCTGGCAGAGCAACAGGGGTCGGAGGTCGGAGGTCGGAGGTCGGAGAAGGTCAATTAGTGGCGGGGCTTGCCCCGCGCTTGCGCGACATTCAGCGAAATGAAAACCGCCACGCTCTCAATAACGCAACTCGCCTACGTCGATCGGGGTGCCGGTGTACCGGTTCTGCTGGTGCATGGTTTCCCGCTCGATCATTCGATGTGGGCTGCTCAGATCGCGGCGCTTTCGAGGTTGGCCCGTGTGATCGCTCCTGATCTTCGCGGTTGCGGCCAGTCGCCGTTGGCACCCGGTGATGCGGAGCGGGGCATATCGATGGAAACGTATGCCGACGATCTGGCGGAGTTGCTCACTGCAATCGGAGTTAGCGAACCGATCGTACTTGTAGGATTTTCGATGGGCGGTTACGTGGCTTGGCAGTTTCTGCGTAAATATGGTGCTCGGGTCCGGGCGCTTGTGCAGTGCGATACCAGGGCCAAGGCCGACAACGACGAGGGTCGAGCCGGCCGATTGAAGATGGCCGAGAACGTGGCCGCATGGGGGAGTGGTCGCGTGGCAGAGATGATGGGGCCAAAGCTGTTTGCTCCGGCGACTTTCGAAAAGCAGCCGGAAGTGGTTGCCGCGGTGCGTAAAGTGGTCGAGCAGACGCTACCGGCGGGGATTGCTGCTGCCCAGCGGGGCATGGCCATTCGGCCGGACGTTACGGATTGGCTGCCCACAATCACCGTGCCCACTCTGGTGTTGGTAGGTGAACTCGACGCGATCAGCCCGAGGGAAGAGATGAGTGAGATTGCCGACGCGGTCCCCGGTGCCGAGTATGTCGTGATACCCCACGCCGGGCACATGACAACAATGGAGCAGCCGCAGGCAGTGAATGAAGCATTGGAGGGATTTCTTAAAGGGCTTCGCTGAAGGACAACACTGGGTGGCGTACCAGGAGCGTCCGGCGACGGGAGTGGTTTGAATCGAGCACAGATTACCACGCCCTTCGGCAAGCTCCAGGGACGTGCCACCCGCATGCTATTCCCTATTTTCCCGGCAGCACAAAGGCCGACTGGCTTTTGACGATGGCGTAGTCGTCGGGGAAGGTATGGAAGGCTTGGATACGCAGGCTGCGATCGCGCGATTCGAGATAGATATAGCTCATCGCCCCGAGGCCAAAGCGGCCGCTAGCTTCGAAGCAGTGGAGCAAGCCCTGCCGTGAGCCGGTTTGGGTAAGTTCCTTTTGATAGGCCCAAAACGCTTCTTTTTCGACCGGTTCGAGCGAGAAAGCCGTTTTGTAGACGATCCCTCCTCGGCATTCAAGTTCATCGCTGGTGGTGCCTTTGAGCCGATGGGCCATCAAGCGGCGCCGTTCGGGGAGCGGATGGTTGGCCGCTGCCGCAACTTCGGTGAGTGTAAGGCCCTGATACTGCCAGGTAATTACGTGCCCGGCCGTGGTGATTTGGACCGTGGCCCGATAGCCGGCCCGCTCCACCACACGCGTCGAGTGAACCTCGAATAACTCTGGGTGCAGCGTGCGACCGTAAAGTTGAAAGGTCAACTCAGCGATTTTTGGACGAGCGGATAACACGGACGGGATCCTAAGCGAATAGCACGAGGATTTTCAACCGGAGTACTTCATTCTGGCGACTGGTGGAACACAAAGTCATCTCTCGGGACGTAAAAGGCGCCGCGCTAAGCGTTTTAGCACGACGCCTCATGCGGGCAAATAAATGGCGCTAGCGGCCTTGTATCGGTCACGACAGGCGAGCCGGCGCTTGTGATGAGAAGTCACTCGCGTGTACGCGTGCCATCTCGACAAAGCTCATTATACTCACGGTGTAGAAAAGCAACAAAGGTCGTTTTGAATAAGGAAAAATTTCGTTTGATTTCAGGCTTGACATTTACACGATGGGCTGTCTTTCGGATGCGGTGCGATGCGTTATGATGGCGGGCATGTTGAACGAGGTGTACGAACGATTGTTGGCCGCCTTCGGTCCACAGCAGTGGTGGCCAGGGGAATCGCCGTTCGAGGTGCTGGTCGGCGCGGTGTTGGTGCAGAACACGGCGTGGCGGAATGCAGAGCGGGCAATCGAGAATTTGCGCGAGGCCGGTGTAATGGATCCGCGGGCGTTGTACGCCGTGCCTGAGCCGGAGCTTGCCGAACTGATACGTTCGGCTGGATATTTCCAGGTGAAGACCAAGCGGCTGCGGAATCTGTTGAAGCTAATTGTCGAGCGGTACGACGGCTCGCTGGACGGGATGTTCCAAGCCGATCTGTACTCGCTGCGGGAAACTCTGCTGAGGGTGAGCGGCATTGGGCCGGAAACTGCTGATGCGATACTGCTCTATGCGGGCAAATTGCCGACGTTTGTGGTCGACACGTACACGCACCGAGTGCTCGCTCGTCATGGTTGGATTGGCTACGAGGCTGAGTACCACGAAATTAAGGATCACTTCGAGGCCAGTTTGCCGGCGGACGCCGCGCTCTACAATGAGTATCATGCGCTGCTAGTGCGGTTGGGTAAAGAATTTTGTCGGAAGACTGGGCCGAAGTGCGACACTTGCCCGCTGGTAGAGTTTCTTCCGACTGGTGGCGTGGTAGAGCCGTTCTAAGCGGATGCGAAAGCGGCTCCCAGGGAGTGCGGAATGGCTGATTTATTCGCGGCGAGCGAAGAACGCAATTTGGAACAGGTGCAGCCGCTCGCAGCGCGGATGCGGCCTCAGGCGCTTGCCGAGTTTGTAGGTCAGCAGCACTTCTTAGGCGAAGACAAGTTGCTCTGGCGGATGTTGAAGGCGAAGCGGTTGGGATCGGTGATATTCTACGGTCCACCTGGTACGGGCAAGACCACGCTCGCGCGACTCCTAGCCCAAGAAACGGATAGCCGGTTCCGACAGCTGAGCGCGGTCACTAGTGGTGTGAAGGATGTGCGCGAGGTGCTTGAAGCAGCACGCGACGAAGTAGCCTCCGGCGGCAGGCCGACGCTCTTGATGATCGACGAGATTCACCGCTTCAACAAGGCGCAGCAAGATGCGCTGTTGCCGGATGTCGAAGAAGGCGCGGTGATCCTGGTCGGCCTCACGACGTCGAACCCATTCTTTGCCGTGAACGACGCACTGGTAAGCCGCAGCCGCGTGTTCGAATTCCAGCCACTGTCAGTCGAGGAGATTAAGACGCTGGTGCGACGTGGCCTCACCGACACGGACCGTGGTCTCGGCCAATACGAAGCGACGATCGACGACGAGGCCCTAGAATATCTCGCGCAGGTTTCCGACGGCGATGCCCGTCGGGCCCTCGGCGCCCTGGAAGTCGCCGTGCTTTCGGCCGCCTCGCCGCAGCGCTTACGGCTTTCTTCGGAGATGATTGCCGACGCCGTCCAACGCAAAGCCATTCGCTACGATCCTACCGGCGACGACCACTACGATGCGGCTAGCGCGCTGATTAAGAGCATCCGCGGCAGCGATCCCGATGCGGGCATCTACTGGCTCGCCCGCATGCTCGAAGGTGGCGAAGACGTGCGGTTCCTCGCCCGCCGGCTCGTGATTCTGGCGAGCGAAGACATCGGCAACGCCGACCCGCACGCGCTCGTGCTGGCGGTCGCCGCGATGCAGGCGTGCGAGTTCGTTGGACTACCGGAGTGCCAACTGACGTTAGCCCAAGCGGTGACGTACCTGGCGTGTGCGCCGAAGTCGAACGCCGCCACGATCGCAATCGGCGAAGCGGTGCGCGATGTGCGCGAAGGCCGCATCTTGCCCGTGCCGCGGCATCTGCAAGATAGCCACTACACCGGTGCGAAGCGCCTCGGCCACGGTGCGGGCTACGAGTACGCACACCATGCCGCAGGGGGCGTCGCGGCGCAGGATTATCTCGGTATCGAGCGCGAATACTACCGGCCGGTTGAACGCGGGTTTGAGAAGGAGTTGGCAGTGCGGCTGGAAGCGATCCGGGCGAAGTTGCGGGGCAAAGGGTGAAGCAACGATTTGTGGCGGATTCATCTTGATCCAGAGTTATGATTTGAGCTAGCTTACCAGTCGACGTTAATTCCTTTTGGGCCCATTGGAATGGAGTCAGGCGGCCATGATCATGCGTAGGTGTTTCTGCCTGTTGCTGTTCTGCGCGATTACTAGTTCGCTCCAGGCCCAGGTGATCTTCGAGATCGAGTCGCGGGATCACCGGTTGACGCCGCCGCGCTCGGAGACGACGTTTGTGGTCTCCGATGGGCGTCAGTTGGCGACAGGGCTCACCAGCGGCAACAGTACGACCGAGAGCGGCATGATCTATCGTGGCACTCGCCGTGAGATGGTAGTGCTCAACCATCGCGAACAAACCTACCTAGTGCTGGATGTGCCGACGATCGAGCGGCTCGCAGGGCAGCTCAAACAATTGACGGGTGGGCCAACCTTCGGGCAAGCGTCGGCGAAGTCGCCCGTGCAAGTGCGGCGGTCGAACGATGTGGCCCAGTGCTTCGGCTTCCCCGCAACTCGGTACGAAATCTGGTGCGACGGGCGGCTGGAGCGGGAGATGTATGTCACGAATTGGCAGAACATCGACGGCGGTCGCGAGGTAGCCGCAGTATTCGCCGATATGGGCGGCTTTCTCGCGCAGTTGTTGGCGACATTTCCGGCCGGCGGAGCCAACTCGCCAGTGGACGAGAGCATTTTTACATCGATGCGCGAGCTCGATGGTTTTCCGGTGGGGGTCCGCGAGTATCGGGCCGATGGCACGCTCGAGCAGGAATGGGCACTGCGCAGCGCGAAGCGACAGCGGGTTGATCCCAGCACGTTTGCGCCTCCAGTCGGCTATCGTCAGGAGCGTATGCCGGGGAGTTAAGCTGCCTGTGAAGGGTTGGGCCGACTCGCGCAGTTGCTGGCATTGCTGGCAACTGATCGGTGCCGCAATTGCCGTGGTGTGACCGTGGCGATTCGCCTAAGATTCGGCGCGCAAGTTCAGCGAGTTTACTTGTAACGCAACCGCGGTCGCAACGACCCGGCTCGTGTGCACACACTCTTCTCGTCAAGGAGGACGAACGATGAGTTCGATTCGGCCGTTGGTCACGATCTCGATCTTGATTGTTGTGGGCGTATTCCTGTTCAACAAGATCAACGAAGGTCCGTCTCCATCCCGTACCGATACACCACCTGGCTGGGACCGCCCGCCATTGGCCGATGTGCCGCCGTTGGGGGCAGTAGGCTCTACCGCCCCCGCGCCGACTTGGGGCGAGAGTGCATCCGTAACAGGTGAACTTTCTCCACAATGGACGAATAACACGGTATCAAGTACAGTCCCTTCGCAGGGAGTCTCAGCCGACGCATCGCCGCCATCGTCGCCAACGACATTGACGGCAGCGCCGACTGTCCCGGCGATTCCAGAGTTGCCTCCGCTAGCGCCGGCGGCAGAGACCACGCCACCTGCCGTAGCCACGTCGCCGATTCCCTTGCCGACCAACATTCCGATCGCCCAGTATCCTGGCGATGCCGGAGCGAGCTCAGTAACGTCCGCGACGCAATCGCCTGCTCCGGAGGTTGCATCTCCGTATGCCCAGGTTACGACCAACGGGCCCGACAGCGCGAGCGTTGCACCCCTGACCACTCAAGCGGTCTCGCCTGTTACGTCGTCGGAAGTCGATCGATATGCGGTGGCGGCAGAAACGACTTCGGTAGCGCCATTCGAAATGGCCCCATCCACAGTTCCAAGCGTCGCCACACCGACTGCCCCGACTCCATCCTTGTTCGCTTCGACCTGGCCACAGATACAAAGTGCGCTCGCGCGGCAGGAACTTGTCGCGGCGCATGAAATGTTGTCGCAGTGGTATGGCAACCCGCAGCTGACTCCCGGGGAGAAAGCTCAAGTCGAATCACTGCTGGCCCAACTGGCAGGGACTGTTGTCTATTCGACCGAACATCGGCTGGAGCCACCCTACACGGTTCATACGGGCGACACATTGCAAACCATTGCTCAGCAGTATGAAGTGCCCTGGCAGCTATTGGCCAAGATCAACGGCATTCCGGCGGCAAATTTGGTGCAGCCGGGCCAGCAGTTGAAGGTGGTGCATGGACCGTTTTCGGCAGTGGTCGAGTTGGACGAAAGTCAGTTGACGCTGATGCTCGACGGCCGCTATGCCGGTCGGTTCCCGATTTCAATTGAGCCAAGTGCCCCGTTGAGCGAGGGACAATGGGTGCTGGAGCAGAAATTGTTGAATCCGACGACGGAGGCTTCGGGTGTGGTGAGCGCAGCGTACGCGCCGGCTGCAGTGGATCGCGTGCTGGTGCTGCGGAACGAATCGCCCACAGCTGGCGGCGCGACGATTTCCATCACCGGTGGCCAGTCGTCGCCCTCTGGACCGACGGCCGTCGCACCTGCCGCGATCCGCCTCTCGGCCCGCGATGCGGAAGAGGTGGCTGATATTCTCTCCGTGGGTTCGCCGGTGACGATTCGGCGGTAAAGTCGAGGGTTGTCGGTGGTCAGTTGTCGGTGGTTGTCGGATTCAATACAACACAACGAACGACAGACTTCCAGCAACGGACATCCCTATGTACGATCGCGATTCATTGCAACAGTTAGTACGCGAAAAGGCACTGCGCTTTGGCGGTTTTACGTTGGCTTCCGGCCAGCAGGCGAGCTACTACCTTGACTGCCGCGAGATTACGCTCGATTCCCTGGGAGCGCGGCTGGTGGGCGAGGGAATGCTTGATCTCTTGAGCGGCGACATGCCCAACCTGGTGGGCGGCATGGCGATCGGGGCCGACCCGATTACCGCGGCGATCCTGACGCTGGCTGGTATCCAGGGCCTGCCGCTCCGGGGCGTGATGGTTCGCAAGGAAGCGAAGCAGCACGGCACTGGCAAGTTGGTCGAAGGGCCGTTCCGCGCGGGCGAATCGCTGGTGATCGTCGAGGATGTTGTCACCACTGGCGGTTCGAGCTTGCTGGCGATCGAGCGCTGCGAGGCAGTTGGTTTGAAGGTCAAACGAGTGCTGGCGATTATCGATCGGCTCGAAGGGGGCCGTGAAGCGTTTGCGGCGCGCGGTTACGAACTGACGACACTTTTTACGGTACGAGATTTTGGGATCGAGTGAAGGTACAGCAGTGATTCGGTTGAGAAGGAGCGAGCCGGGCCGTCCTCGGCCCCGGACGAAATGTTTTCAATGGGAGCCGAGGACGTCCTGGCTCACAGGCGAATCGCGAATGGACGATTGTTGATTATTTGGTATGGAAACCTCGCTCCACCGACAACTCAAGGTCCACTATGCGCCGGCAGGCGCACTGATGGAGCAGCGGATCGGCCGCTATCGGATCGATGTCATCGATGGCGACGAGCTGATCGAGATCCAACTGGCCCCGCTCGCTTCGATCCGCGACAAAATTGCCGCGCTGCTGAAAAAGCACCCGGTGCGAATTGTCAAGCCGATCATCGCCTGTAAGTACCTGGTGAAGCAGCAGCGTGCCGGGGGCGCGATCGTGTCGCGACGCCGCAGCCCGAAGCAGGGCACGGTCTTCGATGTGTTCGATGAGCTGGTCCATTTTACCCGCGTGTTCCCGCATCGGCGGTTGGTGCTCGAAGTAGCGCTGGTCGAGGTCGAGGAGTTGCGCTACCCGGGACATGGCCGCCGGCGGCGGTGGCGGCGGAACGATCACGAGGTGGAAGATCAGCGGCTGCTCTCCGTCGTGGGCGTTGAGACGTTTCGCACGGCGGCTGACCTCTGCCGGCTGTTGCCACCTCAACTGCCGACTCTCTTTCACACCGGACACCTTGCCGCGGGCTTAAAAGTGCAGCGTTGGATTGCCCAGCGAATGGCCTATTGTTTGCGTGAAACGGGGGCAATCAAAACGGTGGGCAAAGAACGGGGTGCCTGGCTCTACAAACGGGCCTCCAGGAAGCGAGCTGCAGCCTAGCATTCCATGAGTTATCTGGCCCTCGACTCTGGACCTTCCGCTCTCAACCCATCCTTCGCTCTTGCCCAATTTGCCGTTAGCCCGTAACCTCTTTAATCATGGGCGACGACGTACAGATTGGCATCCGACGCTCGCCTCTGCGGCGACTGACCGGCGTGCAGATAATTGGCACGGGCAGTTTTCTGCCGGACAACGTGATCACGAACGAGGCACTCGCCTCACTCGGCTGCGACGCCGAATGGATTATTCAGCGGTCCGGCATCCGCGAGCGGCGGCACGCCCCGCCGGAAATGTCGACCAGCGACATGGCCGTGGCGGCAGCCGAGCGATGCTTGGCATCGTGTGATGTGCCACGCAATGAGATCGATCTGTTGGTGCTCGGCACACTCTCGCCCGACTACCTGCTGCCGGCTACCGCGCCGACGGTGCAACATCGGCTGGGGCTGAATTGTGCCGCGATGGATGTGGGGGCCGCCTGCGCCGGCTTCCTGTACGCGATGATCACCGGTATGCAGTTTGTCGCTACGGGGGCCAGCAAGTACGCGCTGGTGATTGGTGCCGACACGAATAGCCGCGTGATGAATCCGGCGGACAAGAAAACCTATCCGCTGTTCGGCGATGGAGCCGGTGCAGTGATTATCACCAAGGGCAGTGCGGAGCAGGGACTGCTAGCTTATACGTTGGGGGCCGATGGCTCGGGCGATACTTTGCTGGTGCGACCCGATGGCGGCTCGCGCTCGCCATACACGCCAGAAAGTGATCTGAGTTCAGGCTGGTTTGTGAAGATGGAAGGTCGGCCGGTTTTCAAATGGGCAGTCCGGCTGATTGAAGACTCTTCGCTGCAAGTGCTGCAAGCAGCCGGTGTCACGATCGACGATGTGAACCTGTGGGTTTTGCACCAAGCGAACATCCGGATACTCGACGCCGCAACCGATTCGATGATGATCGACCGCAGCCGCGTGGTTAGTAATCTTGATCGCTACGGCAACACTTCGAGCGGTAGCGTACCGATTGCACTCGACGAAGCGCTGCGGGCTGGTCGCATCGCGGGCAACGACTTGCTGGTCTTGTGCGGCTTCGGCGGCGGGCTTTCGTGGGGCACAACACTGATGCGGTGGTAGGAAATGTTGCTGGACTGTGGTTTGTTGTCAGTTGTTAAACCCAGACCACACTTTCCTTTGGCGATTTTCTGGCAACTGACAACTATCACCCAACAACTAACTTCTATCGATGTCGAAGACGAAGAAAATCCCTACTCGCAAGCAAGTTAAATCGGAAGACTCGTGGGACCTTGCGAGTCTTTATCCCGATGACGAAGCATGGGAGACCGCATTCGGAAAATGGGAGCGTCAGATCGGCAAGTACGCGAAGTTCCGCGGCACGCTGGGCGACTCGCCGGCCGCTTTGGCCAAGTGCCTCAAGTTCGATAGCCAGTTCGACCGCGTCGGCGAGCGGCTTGGCAACTATGCATTTTTGAAGACCGCCGAAGATGTGGCCGAGAGCGGTTACCAGCGAATGCAGGGCCGGTACATGCATGCGGCCACGAATGCGGCTGAAGCCTCGAGTTTCATCCGGCCGGAAGTGCTTGACATCTCTGCCGCACGTCTCAAGAAGTTTCTCACCGCCAAGGTGCTCGCACCGTATCGCTTGCAACTGGAGCGACTGGTGCGCTACAAGCCACATACGCTCTCGCGCGGCGAAGAGAAGTTACTGGCCATGCAGAGCGAGATGGCCCACGCGGCGGACAAAATGTTCCGTCAGCTCACCGATGCCGATTTACGATTTGGCATGATCCGCGACGACAAGGGACAGGAAGTTGAATTGTCGAACTCGACTTTCTCACTGTTTATGCACTCGTCGGACCGCGCTGTCCGCCGCCAGGCGTTTCATCAGTTCTACGAACAATACAAGGGCCACGAAAATTCGCTTACCGCGGCGCTTTCCAGCTCGGTGCAGAAAGACGTGTATTACGCCAAGGCCCGCAATTACCCCAGTGCGCTCGAGGCCTCGCTGTTTCACGACAACGTGCCGGTCAGTGTATACGACAACCTGATCGCGGCGGTACGGGCCAAGTTGCCTGCGCTTTACGACTACTTCGAGCTGCGACGACGAAAGATGCGGCTCAAGTATATTCACCATTACGATAGCTATGTGCCGATTCTGAGCGAGCTCGATTCGCGGCACACTTGGAACCAGGCGGTGGAAGCGGTGGTGACGTCGCTTGCGACGCTCGGCGACGACTATTGCCGTGTGCTGGAAGCGGGGCTCGCGGGGCGGTGGTGCGATCGCTATCCGAACCAGGGCAAACGGAGCGGGGCGTTCAGCAGTGGCTCGTACGACGGCTGGCCGTACATCCTCATGAACTATCAGCCGGACGTGCTCGACCACGTGTTCACACTGGCCCACGAGGCCGGCCACTCGATGCACAGCTTCTACTCGGCCAAGCATCAGCCGTACGAGTACTACAACTACACGATCTTCGTGGCCGAGGTCGCGAGCACGTTCAACGAGCAGTTGTTGAGCCGCTACATGATGGAAAAGGCCCGTACGGACGACGAGCGGGCGTATCTAATCAACCGCGAAATCGATGCCATTCGCGGCACGATCATCCGCCAGACGATGTTTGCCGAGTTCGAGAAGATCACGCACGCCTTGGCGGAAGCGGGCGAACCGCTCACGGTCGACTGCCTCAAGACCGAATATGGCAATCTGCTCGCGGCGTACTTTGGACCCGACTTCGTGATCGACGAAGAGTTGAAGCTCGAATGTTTGCGGATCCCGCACTTCTATAGCGCGTTCTACGTCTACAAATACGCGACCGGCCTGTCGGCCGCCATCGCGCTGAGCGAACGCGTGGTATGCGGCGGCAAAGCGGAGCTCAACGACTATCTCTCGTTCCTCAAAGGCGGCTGCTCGAAGTGGCCACTGGAACTCTTGAAGGATGCCGGCGTGGACATGACCAGCCCCAAGCCCGTCGAAACCGCGCTCAGCTATTTCGAGCGGCTGGTGGGAGATCTGGACGAGTTGCTGTAATTGACGGCGAGGCTGTCGACTCAGCGTGAAATCCAAAGAAACTCCGTGCCGGCTTCATCGACGCGCAAGTCTCCATGGAGTCGCGCCTGGGCGAGCAGGCGATCGAGGATGCGCTTGTAGTAGGTGCGCGTGCGCGGCAGATGGACTTGGACTTTGGCCGGGTCGATGCTGTGTTTGGAGAGTGTGGTTTGGTCCCAGTAAAGTGGCAGCTTGAGCCGCGGGGCGAGGGCGTCCAACGCCTCGGCGAGCGTGTAGCCGTCGATCTCGACATTGAGCGATTCGAATAGGATCGGTGCTGTTTCACGCGGCGACTTGGGTGGGTCCCATCCGATGGGCCAACTGTCGTGGGTCGATTCGATGGGCACGATGCGAAGCGCGATGGCTTCACCGGTTTGCTTAGCGGGTCGTAGCGCGAGGCCGTAGTGGCGGAGAACAATCGCCAAGCCGGTGCCAGCGGTGAGGTTGCCGACGTCCATAGCGACCGGTGTGGCCGTGCGAATGATTTGATTGGCAGCGGCGTCGGGTGAAAGTCGATGGGTGAATTTATCCTGCAGGCGGTCGAGCACGACGCGGAGCGACTGGCCTTGGGTTATAAAGTCGATCGGTTGGGCAAGATCGGCATGGGCGGCGGCAAAGTCTTTTTCTGTCAGGCCGAAGCGGCCGCGAGGAGAAGTGAGCGATTCAGGGCCGTCGGCAGCAAGTCGCGCGAAGTAGTCGCTGATTCTTTGTCGATCGCTGACGCGGAAGGTGCCGCCAGGCAGACGCAATTCATTACGCGAAGTGAGAATGCCCAGGACCTGAAAATGGGGGCGATCTGCACTGCCCAGGTTTACGGCAGTTGGTTGGTCGGCAGGGCTGGCAGCTCGGATTCGCAGATTCGTGATGCCGATTTCTGCCATGAGTTGCAGCCACCGGTGAGGCGCGGTAATTTGCATTCCCGGCTCGGTGGCGAGTTCTAGAGAGATTGGCGGCGCAGCTTGGGCCGTGACAGCCAGCGCGGAGGCGAGCAGTAAAGTAGCCGACAGAGCGGTTCGCATACCTTAACTATAGCACTGGGAGAGAGTGTGAAGTTTGGCGTCGACGGCTATGCCGAATCTTGTCTGGTTTGGTCTCAACTCAGCGAAATTCGGCGTGGCCGCCGACGCTAACAATAGGACGTACAAAAGGAGATTCCATGTCGCGACTTGTTACGCTCTTTACGGGTCAGTGGGCTGATTTGCCAATTGAAGAAATGTGCCGCAAGGCGAGTGATTTTGGCTATCAAGGGCTGGAGTTGGCTTGTTGGGGCGACCATTTTGAAATCAATAAGGCAGTGAACGACCCTAATTATGCCGCGACCAAGCGCGATCTTCTCGACCGGTTTGACTTGCAATGCCAGGCGATCAGCTCGCACCTGGTGGGCCAGGCGGTATGCGATCGAATCGACGCTCGGCATCAAGCGATTCTGCCGCCGCATGTGTGGGGCGATGGTGACCCGGCGGGCGTGAATCGCCGCGCGGCCGATGACATGAAGAATGCCGCCCGCGCGGCGCAGCAATTGGGTGTCGGCGTAGTGAATGGCTTTACGGGTTCGAGCATTTGGCATTTGCTTTATTCGTTTCCGCCGGTGCCCGATTCGATGATCGCCGCCGGCTACGAGCAGTTTGCCGGGCGGTGGAACCCGATTCTCGACGTGTTTGGCGAGTGTGGCGTGCGGTTTGCGCTCGAAGTGCATCCGACCGAAATCGCGTTCGATATTTATTCGGCCAAGCGGGCGCTCGAAGCGGTGGGCAACCGCGAGGAGTTCGGCTTCAACTTCGACCCGAGCCATCTGCTGTGGCAGGGCATCGATCCGGTTGAGTTCATTCGTGAGTTCCCGGATCGCATTTACCACGTCCACGTTAAGGACGCGATCGTGAACCTCAACGGCCGGACTGGCATCTTGGGCAGCCATCTCAACTTCGGCGACCCGCGCCGCGGCTGGGATTTCCGCTCGCCCGGCCGGGGCGGCGTCAACTTCGAGGAAATCATCCGGGCGCTCAACCAAGTGGGCTACGAAGGGCCGCTCTCGGTCGAGTGGGAAGATATCGGCATGGACCGCGAGCACGGCGCCCGCGAGGCCTGCGAGTTCGTGCAGAAGCTCGACTTTGAACCGAGTCGCGTGGCGTTCGATGCGGCGTTTGCGGAGAAGTAAGCGTCAGCAGCGCATTTTTCGCATGTGGTACACTAGAGATATTCTCGGTCGAACGAGCGGAACCTTCGACTCCGGCAGTGTCTCAGTGATATTCCCCATAAAATCTCTATGTCGCTGTGCCGTGGCATCTTGCGTCGCCGCGATCCTGCTTTCCCGAGCGGGTGAAGCGAAACCGCAAGCGGTGGGCGGGTTGCGCGGGGAGTATGAGCGGTTGAGTTCCGCTTATGCGGCGAACGTGCCGGGGTGGCGGCCGGAGCGTCCGAAGTCGGGATCGCTGCTGTTTGTCGCGCCGGACAAGTACACGGGCACAGAATTAAATGGCGAGCGATATCAGGCTCAGCGGAGTGAGTACGCGGATGCGCTGTTTGAACTGGCGAAGCGAGCTGCCGAGGCGGGGCAGTTGTCGCTGGCGTTGGAGTGGTCGACTGAAGCGGCGCGCGAGAATCCAGACCATGCCGCGGCGCGGCGCGTGCTGGGTTACGAACAGCACGACGGCCAGTGGTTGACACCGTTCGCCCGACGGATGGTCGATGCGGGCAAGCAATGGTATCCGCAGGTTGGTTGGTTTACTGCCGACGAGGCATCGAAAGGACGTAAGCTGGGTCGCGGCAGTTGGCAGGTTCGCACCGATCATTTTTTGGTGACATCGAACCACAGCCAGCGAGCGGCAGCAGAGTTGGCTGCACGACTTGAGCGGCTCCACCAAATCTGGCGGCAGCTATTTGCAGGTTTTTACTTCACCGAGCGCGAGGTGCGCGAGCTGTTTGCCGGTGAGCGGCCGGCGCGGGAGCGACATCGGCCGTTTCGCGTGATCCACCACGGCAACAAGGACGACTATGTGGCGACACTCAAGCGTCGGCAGCCGCGGATTGGCGAAACGCTGGGAATTTATTTCGACACCGACCGTGAGTCCCATTTTTTCGCTGGCGACGACCAGGATGCCGGCACACTGCAGCACGAGGCGGTGCACCAATTATTCCAGGAGACGCGCCCCGCTGCGCGGCGCGTGGGTGGCGCGGCAAATTTCTGGGTCATCGAGGGAATAGCCACGTACTTCGAGACGCTCCGCGAACACGACGATCCCGAGGCGGGTCTTTACTTCACGATTGGAGAATCGTCTGCGGGGAGGCTTCCCTCGGCCCGTCGGCGTTTGTTGGAAGAGGAATTTTATGTGCCACTCGACGAGCTAACCCGCCTGGGCAAGGACGACCTGCAAGCCTACCAGCCGCTCGCCAAGGTCTACAGTCAGTCGGCGGGGTTGGCGGCATTTTTGATGGACGGCGAAGCGGGCCGCTATCGCGAGCTTCTGGTCGAATACTTGGCGGCAGTCTACGCGGGCCGCGATGACGAGCATTCGCTTTCTAAGGCCGTGGGAGGGAGCAACTCCGAGGTCGACGCGGCCTATCGTCGCTACTTGGAGAGCTTGCCGTAGCTAGCCGCGAGCGGTAACTTAGTAAAGAAGTCAATCAACCACGGTTGTCTGCTGCCCAAAACGGAGAGGACTCTCCCATGATCGACCTGCTAGCTCATGTGACGCCGAACGAAGTACCCAGCTTCTGGCTGGTTGGGCTGGTTGGTTTCGTAGCCGGCTTAGCGACGACGTATGCCGTGCTGTTGGTCCGCAAATTGAAATAGATACATGGTGGCTATAGCTCAGTTGGTTAGAGCGCCAGATTGTGGCTCTGGAGGTCAAGGGTTCGAGTCCCTTTAGCCACCCTCCGTATCCCCCGCGGGCGAGAGTTTGCTCGCGGGTGGTTTTTTGTTGGACAGTGCTCCGCATCTACAACAATTTCTCGTAGGCGACATTGAATACCTCGCGCGCGTAATAAGTCTTTGGTCGGAAGTTCGGGAGTTCGACGAGAATTTTTGCCTGTCGCAGCTTTTCCAAGTCAGCTTGCGCCGTCTGATAGTGCACACCTAGCTTGCGGGCCGTGTCCGTGATTTGAGCAAACGGCGAATCGAAGATGCTTTCCAAGATCGTACTCAATCGGGTTGAACCATCAATTTCACGAAGACGATTCAGATACGAATGGCACTTGAACTTTCGTAAGTCGTTGTCTTGATGATTGATATGGACGAAATCGGCCTCACTTGGCATGAGGGTGTTGTGACACGCACCCACTCACGGCAAGGAGGCCAGGATGTTCGATTCGTTTCGCATC
>JBGSUJ010000099.1:0-6317 GCA_041753435.1 Pirellulales bacterium
CTACGTCGGCACCGAGCACATCCTGCTCGGTCTATTGCGTGAGCAAGAAGGCGTGGCGGCCCAGGTGCTGATGAACCTCGGACTCAAGCTCGAAGAAGTCCGCGAGGAAGTGCTCAACCTGCTCGGCCACGGACTGGAAGGGGCCGAAGAGGGTCGCGGCGGACGTGGTGGCAGCGGCGGAGGCGAAGAGAGCGGCGAAGAAAGTAGCGGACGCAAGAGCCGCAGCAAGACGCCGGCCCTCGATAGCTTCGGCCGCGATCTCACCGAGCTCGCCCGTCAAAAGAAGCTCGACCCCGTCATCGGCCGCGAAAACGAAATCGAACGGGCGATTCAAATCCTCAGCCGTCGCACCAAGAACAATCCTGTGCTCCTCGGAGAAGCGGGCGTCGGCAAGACGGCCATCGTCGAAGGTTTTGCCCAACGGGTGATCGAGGGCAATGTGCCCGAGCTGCTGATGGATCGCCGCATTGTGGTGCTGGACCTCGCCATGATGGTTGCCGGTACCAAGTACCGCGGCCAGTTCGAAGAGCGCATCAAGGCGGTCATGAACGAAGTCCGCCGAGCGAAGAATACCATCCTATTCATCGACGAGCTCCATACGCTGGTGGGTGCGGGCGGCGCGGAAGGGGCGATCGACGCTTCGAACGTGCTCAAGCCGGCTCTAGCGCGCGGCGAAATTCAGTGCATCGGTGCCACCACTCTCGACGAGTATCGCAAGTACATCGAGAAGGATTCTGCCCTGGCCCGTCGTTTTCAGGAAGTGATGGTCGAGCCCACTTCGCCCGAAGATACCGTGCAGATCCTTAAGGGCCTCCGCGATCGTTACGAAGAGCATCACCGCGTGCAAATCACCGACGATGCGATTCAATCCGCCGTTGAGTTTTCCGACCGCTACATCACCGGCCGCTGCCTGCCCGACAAAGCGATCGACGTGATCGACGAAGCGGGGGCCCGCGTGCGGCTCAAGGCCATGAGCAAGCCGCCCAATTTGAAAGAGATCGACGAAGAAGTCGAAACGCTCAACCGCCAAAAAGAAGAGGCGGTGGCCAACCAAGACTTCGAGCAGGCCGCCGCACTCCGCGATCAGGCCGACAAGCTCAAGAAGAAGAAGCAACAGATCACCAAGGAATGGCGCGAGAAGTCGCGCGAGAACGGCGGCGTCGTCGACGAAGAAGTCATCGCCGAAGTGGTCTCCAAGATGACCGGCATCCCGCTCACGCGAATGAGCACCGAAGATTCCTTGCGCCTGATGCACATGGAAGACGACCTCCACAAACGCGTCATCAGTCAGGACGAAGCGATCAAAGCCGTAGCCCGCGCCGTCCGCCGCAGCCGCAGCGGTCTGCAGGACCCGAAGCGCCCGACCGGCACGTTTGTGTTCGCCGGTCCCACCGGCGTCGGCAAGACCTTGCTCGCCAAAGCGCTGGCCGAGTTTATGTTCGGCGATGCCGATGCGCTCATTCAGATCGACATGAGCGAGTACATGGAGAAGCACAATGTCAGCCGCTTGATCGGCGCTCCCCCGGGATACGTCGGCTACGAGGAAGGTGGCCAGCTCACCGAGCAAATCCGCCGCCGCCCCTACGCAGTCGTGCTCTTGGACGAAATCGAAAAGGCACATCCCGAAGTGTTCAACATGCTGCTGCAAGTGATGGAAGAAGGCCGGCTCACCGACAGCTTCGGCCGCAACATCGACTTCCGCAACACGATCCTGATCATGACCACCAATGCCGGTGCCGAAGCGATCAAGAACGAAGCCGCGTTCGGCTTCCAGAAGCCGGATCAGGATGCGACCTACGACAGCATGAAAACGCGCGTCACCGACGAGATCGAAAAAGTCTTCCGGCCCGAGTTCATCAACCGCGTGAACGACATCATCGTCTTCCGCCATTTGAACGACGACGACATGAAGCACGTGATCGATCTCGAGCTGAGTAAGGTCCGCGAGCGGCTCGAGGAAAAAGGCATTACGCTCGAATTGACCGACGAAGCCAAAGAGTTTCTCGTCAAGAAAGGCTCGAACCTCGATTTCGGCGCCCGACCGCTGCGGCGGGCGATCGAGTCGTTCATCGAAGATCCGCTGGCCGAGGAACTGCTCAAGGGCGAGTTCGCCGGCAAGAGTGTGGTCAAGGTCGAGGTCAAGAAGGTCGGCGACAAGAAGCAACTGGTCTTCAACGGCCGCGCCGAAGGCAAACCAGTCTCGATGGAAGAACCCGTCGGCGCCGGCGCCCCCAGCGGCGGCGGCGAAGGCGACGCACCGGGGCTATCCCCCTCAAGCGAAGGCGCTTAATTTCCGTCGCCCGCCAACGAAGTCGCTCATCAGCCGGCGAGCCATAACTCGCCGGCTTTTTTCTGCGCTTCTCGCATGCGTGGTCCCTCGATTGTTTCGATAGCATGAATGAGCCGGACGTTATCGCCATCGTCCGCGGTGCTCCCTCGTGTGCGAGTCCTCGCAATACCACAGCCTGATAGCCACGCTAGCAATCGTGCACCGCTGGCAAAGGTCAAGAAAAACAGCCTAGCCTGTGCGGCCTTCCCAGCATCTTTACCCGGCAAACTTTGCTGAAGTTATCCCACCCTGGGCACCGAAAGTAAGACCTGTGCGTAAGGGGGATGTTACGCGCCGCGATCCGGTTTGCGCCGGCGCGGCGGACGAGGCTCTCCCGATGTCGACCGTGCCCGCCAACTCGAATGCCAACGGTTCCCGCCGCGGCGCAATCTTGGCGATGGCCGACTCGGTGGCTGATCTGGGCGCGGTCACCATTCGCTGGGTCGAGACACTCGGCGACATCTCGCTCTTCGGAGCGAGTACCGTCTCCTGGTTACTCACCCGCTTGCCGCGCCGCGGCACGCTGCTCGCCAGCCTCTACAACATTGGCGTGCTGAGTCTGCCGGTCGTCGCCCTCACGGGCACCTTCATTGGCATGGTGCTGGCGGTGCAAGCCTACACTCAATTCAAACAGTTCGGATTCGAGACGCGGCTTGGCGCGCTCATCAACGCCTCGATGTATCGCGAGCTGGGACCGGTCTTGGCCGCCACGATGCTCGCCGGACGTATTGGCAGTGCCATCGCCGCCGAACTTGGCACGATGCGGATTACCGAGCAGATCGACGCACTCGAGAGTATGGGCGCCAACCCCGTGCATTATCTTGTCGTGCCACGATTCCTCGGCTGCCTGATGATGATTCCTTCGCTCACCCTGATGGCCGTCTTCATGGGCGTCGTGGGAGGTGGGTTCTACTCCATTAATGTGCTTGGCATCGATTCTTATCACTATTGGAGCAATTCGCGTGAGTATGTCAGCACCTGGGACCTGTTCTATGGCATCTTCAAAAGTGTGTTCTTTGGTGCGACCATCGCTATCGTCAGTTGCTACCGCGGCTTCCACTGCGACCCCGGCGCCGAAGGCGTTGGTCGGGCGGCCACGTCGGCCTTTGTGATGTCGTTCGTCGTGATCTTGATCTTAGACTTCGTGCTCAGCATCCAGCTCAATAGTATCTATAATTTTCTCTGGCCAGAATTGTTGAAAGGCTAACGCATGCTGCAAGCAACTGCATCCATCACACCGACCTCACTCTGCTGCACGCCGGGGGAGTGCGCAGCGTCGGCCACATCGCTGCGCCCACTACTCCGCCAGTTTCTTTCGCTTAAGTAACCAACCCACGAGTACCCTGTTCAGCATGGTCGCCGCCACCACAAAAACCGCCGAGCCTTTGATCGAACTCAACGACCTGAGCGTCCAGTTCGGATCGCAGCCGGTGCTCCGCCACATCGACCTCACGATTCCACGCGGCCAAACGATCGCGGTGATCGGCGAAAGCGGCTGCGGCAAGACGGTGCTTCTCAAGTCGATCATCGGATTGGTGCAGCCCACCGAAGGATTAGTCGTGTTCGACGGCAAACGGCTCGACCAACTCAACGACCGAGAGCTCACCGCCGAGCGTACCCGCTTCGGCTACGTCTTCCAGAATGCGGCCCTATTCGACAGTATGACGGTTGCCCAAAACGTCGCTTTTCCACTCGAACAGAAGCAGAAGCTGCGGGTCGATCAGGTCCGCGACGAGGTGGTTAATTTCCTGGCCGAAGTGGGCCTGCCCGATAGCGTGATGAATAAAAAGCCGGCCCAACTTTCGGGGGGCATGCGTAAACGGGTTGGCCTCGCCCGTGCGCTCGCCATGAATCCCGAAATCTTACTCTACGACGAACCGACGACCGGTCTCGATCCAATCATGAGCGATGTTATTAGCGAACTGATTGTTCGCACCCGCGAAAAGCACGATGTCACCAGCATTCTTGTCACCCACGATATGCAAAATGCTTACAAAACTTCCGATCGCATTGTCATGCTCTACCCACTCCCACGCCTTGGAGCAGACGAACCGCAGATCATCTTCGACGGTACACCCGACCAAATTCGCAATTGCACCGACAAACGCGTGTCCCAGTTTATCCTGGGCGAAGCCGGCGATCGCCTGATGGAATTGAGAGAAGGAGTAAGTCGTTAGGCATCAGTCGCTCGTCGCTCAGGGTTTTCCCTAACGATTAACGACGGACACCTTACGCCCATAAAGATGAATGACCGCATCATGCAATTCCGTGTCGGCGTCGTCGTGCTGGCCACGTCGATCATCGGTGCGATCTTAATCACCCTCAATGGCCCGACTTCCACCGATTGGATCCCGGGGCTGAGCAAGAACTATCAGGTGACGATCGAACTGCGCGAAGCACCCGGCATCGGGCCCAACACACCGATTCGCAAGAACGGCTTGCTCATCGGCCGGGTCGCCACGGTGGACGACATGCAAGACCACGTTGCCGTGAAGGCCAATATCGACGCCGGCCGACTGCTCTATGCAAACTACCAGGTGCAAGTCCGCTCGACCATTCTCGGCGATGCAACCATCGAGTTCATTAGCGTGCCCGTCCCACCGAACGAGCAGCCTGTTGGCCCGGGGGCCGTCTTCCAAGGTTCCGTGGCCCCGAGTCCCCTCGACGCGATTGCTGGCCTGCAAGACGATTTGCAACTGATGATCACCTCGCTTCGCCGCGCCGGCGACGAAGTCAGCAAACTGGCCGAAAGTGTCAACTACGCTATCGGCGATGATCCCCAGGCCGGCCGCGTCCCAAAACTGCTCGACACCGCGGAGCGATCAATGGCCGATCTCTCCCGCGCTGCTCAAACCTTCGACAAGTTTTTCGGCGATCCGGAACTTATGAGCACCGTCCGCGAAGCCCGGATGACCATGAACGATGTCCGCGACGTGGCTAAAACCGTCCAGGCCCCCATCGAATCGATCGACCGCAATCTCCGCAACCTCGAAGGCCTCACCGAGCCGCTCGGTCGCAACGGCGAACGCGTTGCCAACTCGCTGATCGACGGCCTCAACGGCCTGGCTCGGATCGTCGAAGAGGTCACGGTGCTGGTGGATAGCCTCAACAGCCGCAACGGCACCATCGGCCGCTTGATCCACGACCCCGCCGTCTACGACAACCTCAATCGCCTGTTGTGCAACTCGAACCAGGTCGTGCTGCGGATCAACGACCTCACCCTGCGCTTGCGCCCAATTCTCGACGACGCCCGCGTCTTCACCGACAAAATCGCCCGCGAACCCGGACGCCTAGTCGGCGGCGCATTCTCCAACAGTCCGGGCATCAAGTAGCACGTTATCGCCGTCGGCCACGAGGAGCCCTCGCTCGCAATGTCTACAGCTTTCCCAACGTTCACGCCACCACCACACCCCTCGCTCCTGCTCTACGGCGTAGACGGAATCTCCCCAAGCCCGGGGCCGCCGGCCTTCTGACACATTTTGGAATCAGCTCTAAAAAGCGGCAGATATTGGATGACTGTGTGTACAAATCTGTTAGGCTGGAGCAGAATGGGGGCGTTTTCCAGGTGCCTGGGGTCGAGCCGTTCAAGCATCCTGCTCGGTGCCCGCGAGCCCCCAGGGAACTTGTCGAGCTGGGGACTTGGAAGAACTTCGACCCCGCCACGCGGTCCTAGATGCGCATGTCCAGCTCGATGTTCCGCAATAGTTCTGACCGGCACTGTCGAAAACCATCGCCATTTGCTGTGGGAGGCGTCTCCGATGCCGATCATGTTCGCCACTGGAGAGCGGCATCGTCTCAGAGAGTTCTCATGCTGTGGGGTTTCTACAGAGTCCTACGGGTCCCTGATAGGAATGGCACTTGAACTTTCGTAAGTCCCTACGCTGCATATCGTTTGTACTCGGCACGTGGTTTGAGGAGTAGGGCCTGGGGTTTGGGCCGCCGTTTGACACGTCGGGGCTCGAATCGATTGGGGCGATTTCCGACGATG
>JBGSUJ010000100.1:0-28261 GCA_041753435.1 Pirellulales bacterium
AATGGGGGGTGGCCTCGCACGTCGTTTTCTCAAAGATTTGAGCTGCGGAGGAAATTGCCTCACGCATTGACGGAGGATTTTGGGGCCTCACACGCAGTGGGGAGGGTTCAGGGTTCCGCGGCAAGGGCTCGGGGGCTCTCGACACTCAACCCTCCCCCTTTCTTATCCTGCCTGGTGGCCGAATTCAACCATTATTTTTGGCCACGCCGGCGGAGAGGGCCCACGAGTTTTGGACGGGATGACAGGATCTTGGGGAAGGATCGACGGGAGGCAGGCGTCGGGATTGCCACTTTGGATCGCTGCCGAAGTGACGGATACCGTGATCCTGTCGCTCCAGTCAAAGTTTTGCGAGCCACGACATTTTGCGGGCCAGGACGGCGCCTCTCGACGGCTAGCTGGCCAACGAGAGTGACTGTACGGATGGATATATCCTTGTCAAGGGCTGCCGAGAGATTTTATCTCCTCTCCGGAGAAAGCGGGCTGTGCCCGGGGTTCTCCGCCCCTTCGAGAAAGCTGGGTGTCCCCGGGTTCCCCCTGATCGTTGGCTCCGGGCCATGAGGCGGGGATGTCGAGGCTTCGAACTTGTCCACGACCTCGATGCGTACGACGACCCCGTCGGGAATTGTCGCACCCCCGTCTACCAAGATGACACCGTTATGGACTGTTCCGTGATACGTCATGGTTCCACGTGCCGCGAACAAAGGGATCGTCAGGCCGATGTCAATTATAGTTCATCTCGATCTCGACGAGTGCCGGCAATCACGTCTCATAGACAATTGGCTCATTGGCAGGCAATGGTGCAGGTGGTTCTCCCTGCCTACCTCCAACGCCCCGGCACAATCAGCAAACCAATCGCAACGATCAGCACCAACGCCCCCGGCTCGGGCACCGAAGCCAAACTGCCGGCCCCAGCGACCGAGGTGGCTCCAAATCGCGATTTCCAAAACGCAAAGTCGGCCGCATCCACTGTGCCAGGCGTGATGCCACCTTCATTTTGCAGTTGAAACGAAGTACCCAACTTGTCACGCCAAATGGTGTAATCTGCCGCATCCACCACGCCGTTGTTGTTGAAGTCACCTTCCACGCCAGCGACCGTCACATAAGTTGGTGCCACGCTGGGCTGCGCCAGTGAAACTGAATCGCGATACTGGAACGTCAAATCTTGAATGCCTTCAACTTTAAATGCAGCACCTAGCGAGAATTCTTCACCTGGGTCGAGTGTACTGGCGCTGAGCAAAAACGATTCTGCAAGCACCGCATCATTTGACCCGCCGGAAACGGCCCAGAGCTCACCGGGGTCGTCTCCGCCCAGAAACGGATCGACGCCTTGGTTCGCCAGACTGTTCCAACCAGCAAAGTTCAGCGAATTCGACGCACTGGCGATGCGATAGAAATCGAACGAAATCGGGTCCGCAGTTTCGTTCTTGATAAACACTTGACCGTTCGAACGAACCTCCAAACTAAGAGTCACTGGATCTACCGGTCCGCCGAGCGGATTCGTGTCAGTGAGATAAATGCGATTGATGTCGAAAAACTCTCCCGTATCATTGAAAGTGCCTGTCGGACCGAACCGAATTGAATTTCCGTCGCGCGCTCCGTCATTCAGCGTACTGGCCCCCAAGTTGGCGGCTCCACCCAATGCTTGGAATGGATTCGTGTCGTCTTTGTAGAACACGGAGTACTGGTCAAGGTCTTTATCGAGTTCCAGCACCATGGTGAACGGTGTGCTTCTGACCAACGGCAATGCAAAGGAGCCCGCAACATTCGTTGCTCCGGTGCCGAGAGCACCGGTGCCGACCAGTGAAAGAGCATCTCCAGCCCGCACGATCCGCATTTGAGCTGTGATCGAACTGCCAAAAGTGGGGCCGTCGTTATCGATGAATGTGAACCGCACCTCCTCAGTTGGAGAACTTGCGGTCGGCGTAAACGACCAGCCACTCATTTCCGCAACTAACCACGCTTTGCCGCTGGTGATATTGTCGACATCCAGAAAACTGGAAGAAAGATTCGTCGTGGTCTTTTGAAGACGAAACGAGCCATTCAATACTGCGGAATTGTCCAAATCTCCCGATCCCGAACTCGTCAATACCCAACCATTGCCTGGATTGGCAGAGTTATCGGCATCGGAAAGAACCGTCCCGTTCGCGTCATTAAACATGAAGTCTTCAAGGATTGCAGCCCGCGACACGGAGGCTGCCATCGCTAAGATCGCCAGGGCTACACAAAAACGCCCCCCTAAAGTAACGATCGCCACCGGCAGAGCTTTCGCTTCAAACAAATGGTTTGAGCATTGAAGACGGTTGACGATGGTTCGCCACCGATGACCGCCACAGCTTACACAAATGGCGGCAATCCCCAGTAGTGCCAGCCCACTTGGTTCGGGTATCCCGGCCAACATCCGCGAGAACGAACCGGCACCACCATTGTTGAGTTCGAATATCGCCTTGAACTGCGCGAAATCGGCGATGGAGTTGAAGCCGTCGCCATTCAGGTCGCCTTGGCGATAGGCCTCGGCGGTCGATAACCCGAGCAGGTCCTTTTCTGCCTCGCCAGCCAAAATCAAATAATCTGCTACTGTGATCACATTATCGAAATTCAAATCACCCGTCGCAAACCGCAACCCACCATTATCGATGTAATTCACATTCACGGTCCGCGTCAGGCCGCCCGTGAGATTCAGCACCATCGACACATCTTCCAAGGGACTCTTCAGCCAAGCCCCTGAAGCATTGCTTAGTGCGATCACCTGACCATTGGTTAAATTGATGCCGCCCGCGAACGACTGCGTCAACTCTGCGTTCGACGAGGTATTCGAGCCTCCGGCGATCGGCGTCCAGTTCTCAGGGTTCAACCCGCCTGCCACCGAAGTAATCGAGTACGACTCAATCCCATTGATCGCCGCACCCGAGGTATTCCGCAGTGTCATCGCGCCATTGATGCGGTCGATCTCCAGCGTGATCAAATCGGTATGCGGGTTCACATCCGTGAGCGCGATCCGATCTACCGCCAGGAAGTCAAGCACTTCACTAGGAAAAAACTGGGCAAAGTCGCCAAAAACTCCACTCGCCTGCATCCGAATTGCCTTGCCATCACGCGTCGGATCGACCAGCCCAGAACCGAGCACCTGCGTCGGTGCCGTACCGTCGCGGTAAAACACTTTGTAAGTGTTCGCCGTTTTATCGAGTGCCAGCGTCATCTCGAAGGGAGTCGTTCTCTCCGAGGCAAATGTTACGTCGCTCACTACCGCCGTTGCGCCTACACCGAGTGCACCGCCCGTAAGTTCCACCTCGCCGCTGGCCACGCGCACCAGCGACATTTGCGCCGTAATTAAGTTGCCAAAGTTCGGCTCTGTGTCGCTATTGAGAAATCCGAGTCGAAACTGCTCGTTCGAAGTTTCCTGAAAATTCCAACCAGAAATCTTGGCCGTCAAATACCGCACACCACTATTAATATCATCAATCTGCAAGAAGTTGTTGTCACTCGATGAGGCGCTCTTGATGATGTAGTACGAACCCGGACGCCCGCCCAGGCTCTGTTGCGTTTGCGAGGGAGTCATCTGTGGATCTTCAAACCACGCATTGCCAGGATTCGCCGTATTCACCGTATTGGCTAAGGCTGTTCCGTTCGAATCGTTAAACTCGAATGACTCAAAGTCCACTGCCGGTGCTACCGCTGCGACTCCCCAACAGGCAATCGCGCAGGCGATCGTCAACAGCACTCGAAATAGTTTGCGTAGCATCATTTTATAACTCCGTAGGGGTAATCAATCGTCTTTTCTCGAATTTGCCGCCTCGCGGGCCGGCCGTGTACCAAGGCGAGCATCACCAAGCCTGCGAGCGTGAGTGTCAAAGCTGTCGCCTCCGGCACTGGCCGAAACAACGCTGCGAACGCGGCCGTGCCGTTCGCCTGCACATACAACTGTTTGAACTTCACAAAATCAAGAATGCTGTTCTCGCCGTCGCTATCTAAATCGCCTAGCGTATACCGCTCGATCTCCGAGAACTCGCTCAAATCCTGTTCCGCGCCACTGATAAACGATAGCCAATCTGCCGGCCCGAGTTCACCATCAAAGTTCAAATCGCCCGGCACAAAAAACACATCGTGCCAAGTCCGGCCAAAGTTTTCGCCCAAGTTCAAATAGCGGTCGGTATTTTCGTCCGCAATGAACAGCGTCTCAAAGGTCGCCGAAAATTCCGCGTTGAGCACATCGCGGCCAAACTTTGCCAACGTAAAATCGATCAGTGAGGCGTCCGCAGTAATCAACGTTTGTTCCCGCGCAAGGACGAACTGCCAGAACAGATCCGATTGCCACTCCGGCAGAATGAATCCGAAGTGATTGGGTATTGAATGATTGACCGTCGAATGGAAGTCGATCAGATAGTCGATGTCCTGCTGCGTATCGAGCCGCATTGACTGCCCCACCCTGGCAATATCGAGTAGTGTGCTCGTATCGCCCGGCTCGGTGTAGCTGGGCGGATTCCAAGCCCGGTTCGGGTCGATATCGCCCACCTGCACGGTGGTGCGATTGTTGCCCGCAAACCGCCCATCAGGGTTGGCCAGGGGGTACACATAGAACTCCGCATATCGCCGCAACTGTGCTGCCGTCAAGTCGTCGCTCACCAAAAAATTAACGAGCCCTTCGAGCGTCCAGTTGCCCACCGTCTCGTTGGCATGCACGCCGCCGCCAAGCACAATTTTTTTCTTTGAACCTGTCGCTGCAGGGTCGGTGATCTTGTAAGCATAGATGTCTCGCGGCCCAATCGCCCGCCCAATATCGTCCACTCCGCCGGGCGACTGGCCAATAACTAGTTGCGAGTTGCCTGTCGCCGTCGGTGTCACCCACGGGCTGCCCACCAACCCCGCTGTATGATCGACCGTCCGCTGATAAGGATATGGCAACCCATAAGCCACATAAACCTCATCCTGTACGAATGCCGCATTGTTTGAAAACAGGAACTTTCCCTCCCCGTTGTTGAGCTGGTTGTTGTCGAAGAAGTGCCAGTTTTCTTGATCGTAACTGTAGACCATCTTGTGCTGCGACAAATTCGACGCGCCGGTGTTGAAGTCGTTGCCGATCTCGAAATTCAAGACCTGCCCATGCACTCCCGAGGCCCGAAAGTAAACCCACTTCCACTGCCCATTGTTGAAATTGTCACGCCCTGTCAATGTCACCGTGTTACCACTCACCGAACTAAACACACCAGTATCGTCGCAAGCCCCTACCGGCGCGCCGGGCAAACATAACGAACCGCTATCAAAGTTGGCATCGAGCGTAATCGCCGCCCACAGGGGCGACTCCAGCAACACCAGTGATGTCACCGCAACCAGCGCTGCGAGTCGCCACCCATGCTCTGTCGTAGGTTGCTTGCTGACCGTCATCAACTCGCCATCCGCTCCGGTTTTCCAGTTTATTTGCCAGCCGCAAAATTTGTCCGTCGCGAATCGGCCACACCTTCCAGGCTGCCATCCGCGTGATACTTCACCGCACTGCCGCCACCAAAGTACGCGCCGTTCCGCTTCTTCCATACCGCCCGCCAACCCCGCTCGGCCAATTCCTCCTCGAGACCCTCCGTCGCGCCCTCCTCTAAATCGACTAGGTTTGGAAGTTCTTCCGCCCCAATGGGCCGCCGCACATGGAACCTGGGCCGATCGAAAGCCTCTGCCAGCGGTACATCACTGCCTAAAATATCCACCAGCAACTGCAGCGTCGTCGTCGGAATCCGCTGACCACCGGGGATTCCCAACGCCAACACCGGTTTCCCTTCGCGCACCGCAATCACCGGCGCGATCGTGCTTCGCTCCCGCTTGCCTGGCAGGGCGTAGTTCACACCTTGTGGGTCCCGCGTACTGAAATTGCTCATACTGTCGTTCAGCAAAAACCCGGTCCCCGGCGCGATCGTACAGGCACCAAAGTGATAGCTCAGCGACTGCGTCAGGCACACGATGTTCCCTTCGCGGTCAGCAATCGTCAGATGTGTAGTACTGGCATCTGGCCGATCGTCGGCCGTCGCTTCGCCCACACCAGCAGGCACTTGCTCTCCATACGGATCGGTCGGGTCCACAACTTGGGCCTCGGCCGCAATCTGTCGGGCCGACTTCGCACCCAGTAGCTTGTGCGCCGCCGCGAGCGACAGCGGCGCATCGGCAATTTTCGCCGTCACCCGCGGATACACGGACAGCAGCAACCGCCCCACCTGGTCAATGTATTGACCGCTCCGCACAGCACGAGTATCGAGGGTTTCAAGGTGCTCGAGCGCGCGGAGCGACGTGAGAACAGTCACTCCACCAGTGAGCGGCGGCGGGCAGGAATAGAGCTCGCAGCCGGCGTAATGGATCACCAGCGGCTTGCTCCATCGCGGTTCGAAACTCCGAAAATCCTCCAGCGTGAGCGGTGCACCAGCTGCTTCGGCAGCCGCCACAATCCGCTGGGCAATCTCGCCATCGTAAAACGCCCGAGCCCCACCTTCTGCCACCAACCGCAAGCTGCGTCCTAAGTCGGCGTTTCGCATCACGTCGCCCACCGCCGGCGCCGCACCTTCGACCAAATACAACCGCGCCGTCTCTGGGTCGTTCTTCAGTTGCGTGACCTTCGCCCGATAGAATCGCCGCGCTTTCTCATCGATCGCCACGCCCTGCTCAGCCAACTCGGCGGCCGGCAGCACCAAGTCCGGCCAAGGCCGCGAGCCCCACTGATGGTGCGCCTCGGCGAGCCCGGCCACCAAGCCCGGCACGGCCACCGCCATATAGCCAAAATAGCGATCTCGCGCGCGCAAACTGGTAAACTTGCTCGCATCGAGCGAAGCGGAGGCGACGCACATCGCCTCCACCGACGATACCTCGCCCGACTTGCCGTCGCGGTAAAGCAGCATTAATTTGCCGCCCAAGCCTGATCCATACGGCTCGGCCACCCCCACACACAAAGACGCGGTGACTGCGGCATCCATCACGTTGCCGCCCTCTTCGAGCACCTTCAGCGCAGCGGCCGTCGCTGCGGGGTGACCTGTCACGACCACATATTTCTCGGCCAACACCGACTGCTGCGCCGAGACTTGTTGTTCTGAATCTGCAGACAGAAGCAGTCCCAGGGCCATCCCACCCACGACGCATCGAGCAAACCTCTGGCACAAAATTGTCTTGCCCATTGTCGCTCGTGTTGAAATCGGCGGCGGGACTCCACACAGGTGAAGTCCCGCCATTTAGAAAAGGCGTTTGCCGACCAAAAAAACTACTGCGTCCTTCGTTGGCCAATGGCCAACAGGCTGATCATACCAAGTATCCCCAATCCCAACGAACTCGGTTCTGGTATGGTCGCCAGGTAAATCCGATCGATCAAGACGTTGTCGTCTGACAGATCGTTGTTCAGACCAAATCGAAGTTTTTCTCCAATTCGCACCGGATCGATGTTCCCAGGCCCAATCGTCGTGAACGAACCGCCGCCATCCGACGAGAAATGCACAAAATATCGGTCGGTGTCCAGATTCACATCGACCACGGCGATAAACTTCTGGCTCTGCAAGAGGCTACCGCCGTTGAGAATCACCGCCGGTATCGACGAGCCATTGACCGCTGTTCCGAAAATCTCCAGTTGGTCGAAATCGTTGCGCTCAATTTCGAACTCCGCCGTCACGGTGGAAGTGCCCGCGTTCAGGATCGACAGACGAATTTCCTCGTTCTCCGCAGTGTCGAGCGCAGAAGTAAAGTTCCACGTCAACTCCATTACACCCAGCACCCGCCCGCTGAGGATGTCCGCGTTGTCGACAGTGGCAGTCCCAAACGAAACGTTGCTCTTCAGCGAACCGTCTAGAGCTCCCGCTCCATTGGTCGCCACGCCATTGAGAAAGTCGCTGCCCACGGGTGTCAGTAAGTGACCAGTGCCAGCGTTGTTTGCGGCTGCGGCATAACCCGTTCCCTCGACGTCATCGAACAGGAACTCTTCAACAATGGTTGCGTTCGCTAAGTCCTCGATGATTCCGGCACGAGCTGCGCTCGATGTCACAAGTACGCTCGCCATCGTCAGACAAACCAGCATTGTGCTTTTCATTAGTCTCACTCGCTTGGGTTTAAGGTCGCTAGATAAAGTTTCGATTTCTTATCTGAAAAGCCAGTTGATTGTCGCGCGATACCACCAGAGACACACACCCCCCCCAGCCCTCCGCTAGGTTTGCGCGAGTCATGCCAAATTCGTGCAGCGCTTCTAATTCTAAGTAAAATCCAGTCCAGTTGTCACGTAAAAACCGTCCAGAAACACAATTTTCTTGCCATCCTCCGATGACATTCTCGTACCGCAATCGAACTATCAGCCCATACGGGTGCCTTTTTGCTGCACCACTCGTTGCACAGCTTTCTGCGAATCAAACCAACGCAGTCTTCCCACAGACGCCATTTGCCTGCGCAGAGACTCCCCTCCGGACTCCAGCATGAACGTCGCGCTGGCAATCGCTGGCGGATTCACTCCATCAGGTCATCTCGCTTCGGTTATCTGCCGCCAGCCACAGCGAATTCTTTTTGCCGCAGAAAAACCAAGAAAATGTGACCATAAAATATGATTTGTGAAAAAAGAGGTTGCTTTTTTCACCTCAGACGGTGAGAATAGCCGTCTGCAGGCGAACTTATTTAGCCTTCGGCGCTCGTCTATTGCGCCTGCCTTTGAGAAGGTAATTCGCTATGAAGTGCTCACTCACTCGGCTCCGCGGAACCGCTTTGCGTGCTTTCACGCTCGTCGAACTCCTGGTTGTGATTGCCATCATTGGCATCCTGGTCGCACTTTTGCTACCCGCTATTCAAGCTGCCCGCGAAGCAGCTCGCCGCACCCAATGCGTTAACAATATCCGCCAAATTGGCATCGCTATGATGAATTTTGAGTCGTCCAAAAAACGTCTCCCCATCGGTGCCACCCAACGCTACGGGAGCGATCCCAATACTGGCAAAGCTTACACCGGCGATCCCACCATGTTCAGTTGGATCTCCGTCATGATGCCTTACCTAGAAGAAGCCTCGCTCTACGCCCAAGTCGATTGGTCGTTACCGCTTGGCGCGCGCAACGATGCCCCTGATACCGACCCTAACAAGACAGCCCATCACATCCGGTTCGATTCGTACATTTGTCCTTCTGCCGAGCCGGTCGAAATCGTGAACTCCTGGTACGGAGCTCGCGGTAATTACGCTGGCAATGCCGGTATCGGCCGGATTTGGATGGACGACCCCTCACCCACACAGGACTGCACCCTCAGCACCCAGTATGGCTGCCCCGGTTCTAGCAACTCCGGACGACGCTATTGGCCAACCGCCCCTCGGGCAAATCCTGAAGCGCCAAATTCGTCGCTTTCACGCTTCGGCACTTTCATGGTCAACAAAGGCCGCAAAATGAGCGAATTCGAAGACGGCACGTCCAAGACCATCGCCGTCAGCGAAGTACTTACCATCCCTGGCACCGTCGGTAACACGACCAACGGCGATACCCGTGGTGTACTCCACTTCGGCGCCGGCTCGATGTACATGCACGATCAGGTGCCAAATTTTATCGACAACAATGATGTGTTGAAGGACCAAACCCGCTACTGCGTCGAAAACGATATCGCGCCCTGCAAACCCACTAACGATCAGTGGAAAGGCGCTTGGACCCACCTCGCGCGCAGCAACCACGCCGGTGGCGTCAATGTAATGATGGCTGACACTAGTGTCCGCTTCGTCGCAGACAGCATCGATCTTGTTGCCTGGCAAGCCCATGCAACACCTAGGGGCGGCGAAATCTCTATCGAAGCGCTCTAAGACAGGTTGCCACTGGTTCTGCAAGTGTTTCTTTTGAGCCCATCTCGTTGGGTATCCCACACAAACTTTCTCGCTTCCGCTTGCAACACTCAGTCCGCCACACGATTCGGCCGCTGATGGTCGATGTTGTGCCGCGACCGCTGATCGACCGGTTGGTTGGTGCGGCCAGCCACCTGCTGACTGCCGGGGCCACGGCCCTGGCCAATCGCGATCCCGCGGGCAGCGCCGCGCTGCAGGAGACCACCAGGCAGCAAGGCGCATCCATGTGCGAACTGCAACAAGCGTGCCTCGTAGCATCGCAACATCTGTGTGGTCCGCAGCGCAGCGCGATTAGCCACTCGCTTGAAGACCTGCAAATGATCGCTTGGCTACTGCACCGGCTCGTGAAGATGCTGGGAGCTTCAGTGGCCGACAATGATGCAGCCATGGATCGCGACGCCAACCTGGAAAAAGGAACACTCACGGAAAATGCCGTCGAGTGAGTCGGTTCGCTGTGTGAGCCATGTCTGGCATGTAAGGATTCGTTGCAAAGCTTTAAGACAGTTCTACGAAGCTTGCGTTTTCAACCCGGCGTCTTCTTCCCTGGTCCGCCACGAGCTACTTTCTGGCTCACGCGGACCGAGACCATGCCGGCCACGAGCACCACCAGATAGAACTGGCCGGCGACGGCTTCCATCCAGGCCATGGTGCGAGTAAGCGGCATGTCGGGGATGATGTCGCCGTAGCCGGAACAAGTGAGTGTGCTGAAGCTGTAGTAGATCATCAGTGATGCGCGCGTATTGACGTTGGCAAAGTTGAGGTTGCCGTGCTCGGTGATGCGATAGGCGCCGGGATGGAGCGTTTCGACGATGAAGCACAACTGCCCAGCGACGATCCCAATTAAGAGATACGCGCACACGGCTCCGATCATATTGTCGACCGTCGCTGCATGGGTGACCACGTATCGCAGAATCAGAAAGGCCGTACACGCCAGCAGCACCGCCATCAAACCGTGTGCAGCAACGAGCGCGTGCTCTTCGGCAGCGCCGGTAAACCAATGCCGTGTCCAGATGACGGCGATCGTCGGCAACCCGAAGGCCCAAGCAAAATGCCGCAGTCGGCGATTTTCGGCCAGTACAATGATTGCCGGAATCTGCACGGCGGACGACAGCAGGCTCAACGCGAACTCGCCCTGCGGCCATTCGTCGACAAGTGGCTGCACGAACAGCAATAAGAGCAAGGTCGCGAACAAGAGCAAGAATACTGAGCGTTCTTCTTTGGATAAGTCGAGATCCATGGGAGTCACCTTGCCTCGAGCCGCAGAGAGGGTGAATCAGTATTGAAGATAGTAGAGGCGCTCGACAAGAGCGATTCTTTGGCGAGCAAGCTGCGAGGCGGCTGAGAGCGAATTGCAGTGGAAAATGTTACTTAATCCGCGCAGGGTGTAGGTCTGTCTAAGCCGCCTGACAATTGACAACCGCCTAGTGGAGCGATTACTCTGCAATTACAGGGATGTTGCCGCGCGGGGGCGTGATGCGGATGGCCCATAGTTGGGATGAGGATGTGACGGAGTCGGTATGCCTGCTTCTATCGAAGATGTCGCCAAACGCGCGAAAGTATCCATCAGCACGGTGTCGCGCGTAATCAACCGCCGCGAGTTAGTCAATGTGAGAACCCGCGAGCGCGTGGAAGAAGCAATCCGCGAGTTGCGCTACCGGCCGAACGCGTTTGCCCGCGGATTGATGCTACGTAAGAGCGGCATCGTGGGTTTGGTGCTGCCTGACCTGCACGGTGAGTTCTATTCTGAGATCATTCGTGGTGCGAATTTGCAGGCCCGCGAGATGGACACTAACCTGCTGCTCTCTTCGGCGTTGCCAAGTGACGATGCGCAGCGGTGGCTCGCGGCGCTAGGTCAGCGGGCGCTATTGGACGGGCTGGCGGTGATGGTTTCCGATACGATGGCCTCGGGCATCGGTCCGGCGCTCGCTGAGTTGGGCTTGCCGATCGTGGTGCTCGATGGCGAGATCCATGGCGTGGAGCACGACACGGTGGTGATCGACCAGCGGCAAGGGGCCGCAGCGATGATGCGGCACCTGCTGGACGAACGCGGCAAGCAGCGGATTATTTTCGTGGGCGGCCTAAAAACAAACATCGACACGCAGGCTCGCTACAAGGCGTATTGCGGTACGCTCCGCGAAGCCGGGCATAAAGTCGACAAGGATGACGTGTATTACTTGGACTACACCTATGAGTCAGCCTACCGCCTGGCGGTGAGCAAGGTCGGCGATTGGGTCGGCCCGAAGACTTGTGTGTTTGCTGCCAACGACGAGATGGCGGCTGGCATCATCGCTGGCGCGGTCGCCAAAGATATCGCTGTGCCTGAAGACCTGGGCGTTGTTGGATTCGACGACACGCGTGTTGCGCAGCTAACCAGACCGTTGCTCACCACAGTAAGGGTGCCAATGTCGAACATGGGCGCAGCCGCTATTGAGTTGCTCTGCCAGCGAATCGCCGAGCCCGAACGCGCGGCGACCACCGTTTCGCTACCTGCGACGCTCGTGGTGCGCGATTCGAGCGGCACCACAGAATGATAGACAGCTCTCGAAACGAGTTTTAAGTTGCCAACGCAACGCGTCGCTTTTTCAGTTCTTCTTTAATCTCGTAGCAGCGGGCTTCGGTGAGCGGATAGCGAAGCGTGAGGAAGATCGAAACGATACTCAGCGCGAGCGGCAGGCCGATCTCGACGAGCCGCAGGCGGAACAGGGTCACCGGCGATTGCTTTTTAAGCGTTGCGATTTGTCTCGAGAGTTCGTCGGTGGCGTCGACGAGGGCTTGCGGGTCCGACGTGAGACGGTCCCGATCCGCTTGGAGCGAGTCGGTCCGCACACGGATTGCGGCCAATTCGCCTGCCAAAGTCTGTGTGTGTTCCATCTCGCCGGTTTGTCGTTCGATCCGCCTCTGGAAGTGGGTAGTGAGAGTATCGGCTTCAGCGACGAGTTTGCCCAGCATTGCATCGAATTTGGCAATCCGTTCGGCACTATCGACTTGTTCCAAGAGCCAGCGGTCTGCCTCGGCTCTCAGCACGGCGACATTGGTCGTGAGCGCGTCCGCCTTGACGTTTTGCATTTCGTCGAAGTGGGTGAAGACCAGCAACGCGCCGGTGACAAAACTGGCGAACGCGCTGCCCATTTTGATAAACCACCAGAAGACAGAGTAGTAGGTACCCTCGGAGCGTTTCCCTGTGTTGAGTTCGTCCTCATCGCAGATGTCGGCGACCATCGAGGCACCGAGCGTGAAGAACATCAACATGCCCATCGAGAGCAGGACGGTTGGAATCAGTGCCAGGTAAGGCAGGTCAGGATTGTAGCATTCGATCTTGGAAAGCTGTGCGGCACACATTAACAAGATGGCGATCAGCAGTGTTTTATTTTTGCCGAGCCGCCGGCTAAGCCAGTTGAGCGGGAAGACGGCGATCAATCCCGTCACCGCCCAAGCAGTCCCGTTGATGCCGAGCAACTTACCTGCGGCCACCGCGTCGCCCCCGTAAAGATAGAAGATCGTGATGTAGTAATTAAAGAGCGCGACAAAATTAAAGCCCATCGCCAAGGTAAAAATAATGACCACGAGGCTGACAAAGGTTTTGTTACTAATGGTGGTCCGCATGTCGGTCCAGAAGTGAGCTTTCTCACGCTTTTGGGCGGCGGCGAAACCAGGCTCACGCAGGACGGTGAACCACCAAAACGTCATGGGAATTAGCAGCACCGCGATGACGATCGAGACATAGCGCATGCCGTCGGTCAGATCGCCCGTGGGGCCGCGGAAGAATTCCAGCCCAGAAAGGAAGATCAGCCAGGGAGTGCCCATCGCGAATAAATTTCCCAGAAAACTTTTGGCGCTGAACAGCCGGGTCCGCTCGTGATAGTCGTTGGACAATTCCATGCCGAGCGCGCCGTGCGGAATCTCAAACACCGTACAGGAGGTAAAAAAGACGAGCAGGCCAAGCAGAATGTAAGCTAGTTGAAACCAGTTGTAGGCCGCATCGCTGGGAAAGATTCCGCGGATCCATTCGCCACGCGGCACCCACCACATGGCGACGAAGCTGATCGCCACCAGGAGGCCGCCGACGAGGATATAAGGTCGGCGGCGTCCCCAGCGGGTTCGCGTTTGATCGGAGACGTAGCCAATGATGGGGTCGGAAATTGCGTCCCACAGTCGCGGCACGATCATGATGGTGCCTAGCCAAAACGCACTGAGACCGAGCGAAATGTTGCCCAACAGGCCCATCAACTGCCCGGCGATGTTGAACAGCGCGATCGGAAGCAGACCGCCCATGCCGAAGGCAATGAGTAGATTCCAAGGGACACGGTCTTCGGGTGCGGTTTGATGCCGCTGAATCGTCGACATTGGCGGTCGGTCCTTCTATACTCAGAAGTGGTGAGCGGACCAAACTTCCTTCAGGCAAGTTACCGGTTGGCCTATAAAGCAAGCAGGTTGGCCGCTCATCGAAATTTTCCGCTAAGGCCTCCCTTTTTCCGTAGCCTTAGATTACACTGAAATGGGCAAATGAAAGCGCTTGCTGCGCGAGGTTTCTTAATTTTTTCTCCGAGGCGGGGCACCGATCCTATGGAACGTGTGCAATTTGAGCGTCCAACGACCGAACGGGTGCATCGCGTGAGCGATCCGAATCTGGCTTTCCCATCCCAGGGAGTACGGCTGACAAACGGTTGTTACAGCGTGTCGCTGACCGCAGTAGGGGGTGGTGCGTCGGAACTCGGCGGCATGGCAATCTCGCGGTGGGTGCCTGATCCCACGTGCGATCAGGACGGTTTCTTTATCTATTTGCGCGATCTCGACGATGGGGCCTTGTGGTCGGCCGCTTACCAGCCGACACGTGTGGCGCCGGATTCGTACGAGTTCCAATTTTCGACTGCCTCGGCTGAGATATTGCGATTGGACCGCGAGATCGAGTGCCGGCAGACACTGTGTGTCGCTGCTGCGGCAGACATGGAACTACGCCGCTGCCGGCTGACGAATCGCGGCAATCGGCCGCGGCGGATTGAATTGACCAGCTATGTCGAGTTTGTGCTCTCCAGCCGCGAGGCCGATGAGGGGCACCCCACGTTTTCGAAGTTGTTTGTCGAAACAGAGTTTCGGCCGGATGAGAATGCGATAATCGCTCGGCGACGACCGCGCGGTGCCGATGACGCAGAACGGTTTGGCTTTCATCGGGCACTGTTGGATGCCGACGGTTCACCGGGCGACGTGCTGTTTGAGACGAATCGCAAACAGTTTATTGGCCGGGGGCGGACGTTGGCGAACCCGCGGGCGCTGGCAAAAGGGGTGCCCCTATTGGGTGACCAAGGCCCGGTGCTCGATCCGATCGGCAGCCTGCGGACGGTGGTTTCGCTCGCGCCGGGCGAGAGTCGCGAGGTCGTGTTTCTGCTGGGGGCTGCGATAGGCAGCGCAGAGATCGCTAATTTACTGAATAAAATCCCCGATTTTGATGCGGCCCAGGATATTTTCGCGGCCAGCGAAGAGCTTCCTTCCAATGGCAATGGCAAAGCCGCTCGCTGGATTGCCCACGCGTCTCACGAAGGGATCGATGCTCGGCTCGGCGCAGCCGCCAGTGGATGTCGCTATGTAGCGGCTTGCGAAGTGGTCACGGAAAATGATCTGGCCGCGCGGCCACCGCGAGAGGCGTTGCAGTTCGACAATTCCTACGGCGGTTTTTCGGCCGACGGCCGCGAATATGTGATTCGGATCGAGCCGGACGAGAACGGCCAACTTCGCTTGCCCCCGCAACCGTGGGTAAATGTCATCGCCAACGAACACGCGGGGTGCATCGTCACAGAGCGCGGGGCAGGGTACACCTGGGCCGGCAACAGCCGCGAGAATCGGCTCACCACCTGGTACAACGACCCCGTGAGCGATCCGCACGCTGAGGCACTCTGGATTCGCGACGAAGAAGCCGAAGTATTTTGGTCACCTCTGCCTGGGCCGACGCCGGCTGACGCTCCCTACGAAGTGCGGCATGGCTTTGGTTACACGACGTTCCGCCACAATAGTTTGGGGCTCGGGCAGGAGGTCACGGTGTTTGTCGCGCCGCAAGACCCTGTCAAGCTGGTGCGTTTGCGGATCGAGAACACCGGTCACGAATTGCGTCGGCTGACGTTGTTTGCTTTCCAACGCTGGGCGCTGGGCTGTTTGACCAAGGCCGATGCGGTGACGACCGAATTTAATGAACCCGCGCGAGTGATACTGGCTCGCAACCCCTCACGAGAGATCTACGGGGATTGCGTAGCGTTCTCGGCTGTAGTTGCTCGTGAAGCGGCGCTGGCGGAACTTGCGCACACCGGAGATCGAGCGACCTTCCTTGGCAAATTTGGCGATCTCTCGGCTCCGCAGGCGTTGGCTACGCAGGATCGGCTCGACGGTCGCACCGGCCACGGACTCGATGCTTGTGCCGCATGGCAGTTGCCCTGCGAGATTGCCGTTGGCGAAACCGTAGAAGTCACCATTCTGTTGGGTGAAGCGGCGGATCGCGAACAGGCCCTAGAGCTTGTCCGCAAGTATCGTGCAGCGGATAACGTCCAGCAGGCCTTCGACGAGTCGACTGCATTCTGGCGCGACACGCTCTCGGCGATTGAGATCGAAACACCAGATCGCGCGATCGACCTGATGGTCAATGGTTGGCTCGCGTATCAGAATTTGGCTTGCCGGATGTGGGCGCGGTCGGCGTATTATCAGCCCGGCGGGGCGTTTGGTTTCCGCGATCAATTGCAAGACTCCTCCGCGCTGTTGCACTATTCGCCGGAGATCACTCGACGGCAAATCCTACGGCATGCCAGTCGGCAGTTCGTCGATGGCGACGTGATGCACTGGTGGCATGTCGACAGCGGTTTTGGACTGCGCACGCGATTCTCCGACGATCTGGTGTGGCTGCCGTACGTGACATCCTCCTATGTGCGCGCCACCGGCGACGAGGCGGTGCTCGAGGAGGTGACACCATTTATCGCCGGCGAGCCGGTGCCGGAGGGACACGCCGAAATTGGTTATCGTTGCCAGCCCGCTGGCGCTTCGGCAACAGTTTACGAGCATTGCTGCCGGGCACTGGATCGCGCGCTCACCGCCGGAACTCACGGCCTGCCCTTGATTGGCTGCGGCGATTGGAACGACGGCATGAATCGGGTCGGCCAGCATGGGCAGGGGGAAAGCGTCTGGCTCGGCTTCTTCCTCTATCAAGTGTTGGGGCAGATGTTGCCGATTTGTGCACGACGAGATGATCAGCCCCGACTGCAGAATTATGCTGCTCAGCGGGATCGATTGGCCAAGGTGCTCAACGATATCGGTTGGGATGGCGGCTGGTATCGTCGCGCGTTCTACGATAATGGCAAGGTGATTGGCTCGGCGGCAAGCGACGAGTGCCAAATCGACGCGCTGGCTCAGGCGTGGGCGGTGCTCTCCGGTGTGGCGACCCGTGAGCGGGCTGCGCTGGCGATTGCTGCCGTGGAAGAGCGGCTCGTTGACGACGAGGCTGGTTTGATTCGACTACTCACACCGGCCTTCGACAAAACGCCGAACGACCCCGGCTACATTAAGGGCTACGTGCCCGGCGTGCGCGAGAACGGCGGACAGTATACCCATGGTGTGCTGTGGTTTATCGCCGCGACAGCCGAGATGGGCCGAGGGACTCGGGCTGTCGAACTGCTGCGGATGCTCAGCCCCGTTTCGCACAGTGCCACCGCTGCCCAGGCCGCGGTTTATCAAACGGAACCCTACGTGGTGGCCGCCGATGTTTATGCCGAGCCGCCCCACGTTGGCCGAGGTGGCTGGACGTGGTATACGGGGTCGGCCGGTTGGATGTTGCGCGTCGCGCTGGAATCGATCTTGGGACTTTCGCTTGAAGAGGGCAAGACTCTGGTGTTACGGCCGGCAATTTCTGCCTCCTGGCCGAGTTGCCGCATCAACTATCGGTTGCCCGACGGCCGGACTCGGTACGAAATTACGATCGAGAATCCGAGCGGCAAAGAAACCGGCGTGACTGTGGCGACGCTGGATGATGCGCCCGCGATTGTCGAGGCTGGCACCGCGCGGATCGCGCTCCAGTGCGATGGTAAGTCGCATCGTGTCGTGGTGCGACTGTAGGAAGGCTGTGCGACGTAGGGTGGGTCTGGTAAGCACGAGATTCACCGTGGTGATCAATCGGGTTGGTGGGTCTTGTGCTACTCGACCCACCCCACATGAAAAGGCTGCCTTTTGTCTGGTTCTGCGTTTCCCGCTGATTTCCTCTGGGGTGCAGCCACCTCGGCTTACCAGGTCGAAGGTTCGCCGCTCGCGGATGGAGCGGGGGCGAGCATCTGGCAGAAGTTCTCGCACACTCCGGGCAAGATCGAAGGTGGTGATCACGGTGATCTCGCCTGCGACCACTATCGCCGCTGGGCCGACGATGTGGCACTGATGCGCGAGTTGGGCTTGCAATCGTACCGCTTCAGCACGGCATGGGGCCGCGTGTTGCCGGAGGGAACTGGCCGGGTAAACCGTGCGGGCCTCGATTTCTATTCGCGGCTGGTCGACGGACTGCTGCAGCACGGTATCGCGCCGAACGTTACGCTCTATCATTGGGATCTGCCGCAGGCGCTCGAAGATCGCGGCGGATGGGCGCATGCCGACGCACCGAAATGGTTTGCCGATTATGCCGCGCTGATGTTTCGCACACTCGGCGATCGGGTGCCGATGTGGGCGACGCTCAACGAGCCGTGGGTCGCGATGGACAATGGCTACGTCACCGGCGGCCACGCGCCGGGGCGGCGCGATTGGGCCGAAGCGGCGGCCGTGTCGCAGAATCTGCTGCGGGCGCATGCGGCGGCGGTGAATGTCTATCGCAGCGAGTGGCAGCAGCAAATCGGCCTTGTCGTGAACTTGGTGCCTGTCCATCCCGCGACAGATGCACCCGCCGACGTGGCGGCCGCGGCGCGAATGGATGCCTACCTCAACCGGCACTTTCTCGATCCGGCGCTGTTGGGCACCTTTCCGCCGGAACTACCGGAGATGTTCGGCGCGGCCTGGCCGGCGATGGGGGCCAACGAAGTGACTCAGCTCTGCGTGCCGATCGATTTTATCGGGATCAACTATTATTTGCGGCTGCTGGTGCGCGACGACGCGACTGCCAGCGTGCCGCGGGCTGCGATTGTCTCGCCACCCGATCGCCGGCGGACCGCGCTGGGTTGGGAAATCTTCCCCACCGGCTTGACAGACACCCTCGCCTGGGTGGCAGTGCGTTACGGTAACATTCCGCTCTACATCACCGAAAATGGCGCTGCCTTCGACGACAACCCCTTGCCAAATGGCAGCGTAGAAGACAAAGAGCGTATAAACTACTTCCAGGAACATTTGCAGGCGGCGGGGCAGGCTCTGCGGGCAGGCGTCAAGCTGCGCGGCTACTATGTCTGGTCGCTCTTCGACAACTTCGAGTGGCAACAGGGTTATTCGAAGCGGTTCGGCGTTGTCCGCGTGGACTACGACAGTCAGCGGCGGATTCCCAAGGCGTCGGCGGGATACTATTCGCACGTGATCCGCACCAACGGCTCCCAGCTCGAGAACGACAGGCTGCTAAAATGATGCGCACCAAATTTTTCACCGCCTTGGTAATCGTTCTGTCGCTCGCACCCCTGGCGGTTGCGCAGGACCTGAATGCGATGCGCGACGACCAAATCAATCGGCTCAAAAATTATGTGGTCGATGCAATTTTGCCGTCGGGGCTGGTCCGTGATTCGCTCGTCCTCAACGGTGCCAGTTTTCATCCCGCCACGCCCGATGCGGCCGGATTCGCCTTATTGGGCCTCAGCGCGCTGGATCATCTTGGCAAACTTCCCGATGCCGAACAGCGTGTCGAGCAAATCCTCACCGCCCATGCAGGCCAAAAACCTGGCGTGGTGCCCGATCGCTCGGCCGACGGTCACTTCATCCATTTCATGAATATCAACACCGGTGCGCCAGCCGGCGGCGGCTGGGATGCTTCCTACACGCCGATCGGCACCGCGCTGTTGGTGGCCGGGGCGCAGTTTGCACGCAACCATTTTCCCGAGAATACCACGATCGCGACGCTGACCGATCAATTGACCAACAGCGTCAATTTCAACAACGCCATCCACCCCAGCCTGAACGGTGGCATCTTTCTCGATATGGGCAAGTCTGGCGGCGGCAGCGGTGGCACGGTTGCATCGTGGAACGAATTCATGCTCGTGGAGAGCCTCGCGCTCCGCGAAGAAAACAACTCCCGCGCACTTGCCGTGAAGCATAAATGGCTCGATACCGACTTCCTACCCAAACGTTCGCTGGCAGGCATCCCCACGTTGACCGACAACCCCAACGCATTTGCCCCGGCTTTTTGGGTCCAGCAGATGCAATTTTTTAACGGCGACTTTCGACACGATCCCGCGTTCCAGACTTTCTTCACCAATCAGCAACAAGTCGATCAGATCTTCTCCCGGAACTTTCCCCCCTTCGGTCTGGGCGAGCCCTTTCGCTACGGTTTGACGGCGGGCGTCAGCCCCCAGGGCTATCACGCTGATTCGATTTCCAATCATCCCAATAATGTGTTTTCGCCGGAGGCCGTGGCGGCCTGGGGCGACATGGATACCTTGCTCCAGTTCTTCGCGGCCCAAGATCCCAACTCGAACCCCAGCTTCAAGTATGGCCTGACCCGTGTCTCGCAGACGCAACCGAGTTGGATTCCCTTCGACGCCGGACTGGTGGACCACCTGTTCTTGCTCTTCGGCCTGGTCGAAAGCCTCGATCCAGATTTCTTCGCCGACCGCGTGTTTGCTCCCTTGGCACCGGGCGACTACAATGCGGATGGTTCCGTTGATCTCGCGGACTTCAACCTGTGGAAGTCACGCTTCGGTTCAACGACCCACCTGGCGGCCGACGGCAACGGCAACGGCATCGTCGACAGCGGCGACTTTTCCATTTGGCGAGACAGTTTTTCTAGCGGCGGGGCCGGGCAGGCCTTGAGCGTACCCGAACCGGTGGCAGCGCTGTTGCTCGGGCAATTGGCCATGATGAGCCTCGTCGCGAATCAAGTTGTGAGGTTCTTGCGTTCAGAACGTCGGCAAACTTAGCCCTGCAACGTAGCCGAAGGTGCAGAATAACGATGCAGGGAAAGGACTTCCGAGGACAACTTTCGCAAATCAGAAAAATTGCGGTGAAAGCGCTTGCAGTTCGTGTTTCTTATTGTTATATTGCGGTTTGTGAGCCTTGTTAGCGGATACGGGTTTGCAGCATGGCTCTTTGGTGCGGAAGCAACGTCTCCCATCACGCAGCGGTTTTACCGTGGCGGGTCTTTTCGAATGCAGGGCGACGAAAGGCGGAGTGTATGCGTACTAGGGTTGGTCGGTTTTTTCTCGGCGCGCTCGATTGTCGAGGTCCTCGTTCGTATGGACTGAGTCGTAAGGTGTGCAGGTCATTAGGCGCGCAGCCCACACGTATCCATCGTAGTAACGGAGTTGAAGTTATGCAGGTTCAAGCATCCAATCGCAGGCCGGCTTTCACCCTCGTCGAACTCCTGGTGGTGATCGCCATCATCGGCATTTTGGTGGCACTGTTGCTGCCGGCTATCCAGGCGGCCCGCGAAGCCGCCCGCCGCACGCAGTGCCGCAACAATCTCAAGAACATCGGCTTGTCGGTTCACAATTTCACCGACTCGTTCAAGATGTTCCCGACAGGCGGTGTCGAACCAAATCCGACCCTGGAGAATTATTTGCGGGACACCTACTCTCAACCGAACACGTTCCTTCGCAAGGGACCCGCCAATGGAGCGCTCGAACAAGGCTTGGGCTGGATGTTCCAGATTCTCCCCTACATGGAAGAAGGGGCCGTCCAGGGTTTGATCCGTACGAATCTACTGACAAAAATACCGATTCCGCTCTATAACTGCCCTTCGCGACGGGGCCCTACGTTCCATAACGTCAGTGGGATATCGTTAGTGGATTACGCGGCCACGGTGGCTGGGCCAACCCGTTCGGAAATTGGCGACACCGAATTCAACAGGTATCTCAACGATCCCTCTCCGTTCCCATTTTTCCAAAGCAAGCAGGAAGATTTTTGGGGTTGCCTCAGTTGCGCCTCGGACTCCGCGCGCGGTGCCTTGGGCTTGGAAACTCCCCATAGGCAAGGTCGGGTGGTGTTCCGTGGGATCATTCAGCGCGGCGATTGGATACATCATGCGGCTGGAGTGACACCGCCAGGAGGCAAGCACGTGGGCTACATGCCGAAGATGACGTTCGCCAAGATTCAGGATGGATCGAGCAAGACGCTGTTGGCTTCCGAGAAGTACATTCACAATAGTCGCTACGAAGGGAGCGGCGGCCAAGCCGACGACCGGGGCTGGGCTGATGGCTGGGACTTCGATGCCTTGCGCTATACCCTCATCAAGCCGCGTTCGGATAGTGAAGGCGATCCGCCCCTGGGCCAGTCGACGGACACGGACAACTATCCATTGGGTTCCGCCCATCCAGGGGGCGTGAATGCACTCTTTGCCGATGGATCGGTGAGGGGGCTGAATTTCGACATCGACCTGGAAACGCTCAATCGGCTGGGCAATCGTCTGGACGGCGAAACGATCTCGCAGGATTATTGATAGTTTTTGCTTTCAGCCGGCCTGCTCGCGGATGCAGCGGCAAGGCTTGTTGAGTCGGGGAGAAAATCGAGTTGGTTTTTTCAGCCAGAATTGTTGCCAACTTTTGAAATCCTTGGTTATACTAAGCAATGGCAGTGAAAGCGCTTTCGCATTCGTGGCAGCGCAAACTTTTCCATGTGCGGGCGCGGGGCGGTTCTGGCTTGGAGGTTGGTTGGCTGCTGGGGGGCAAGCCGGTATTTTCAGGGGGCCGGTATTTCAGGGGGATTGAATCTGACTTCTAGTTGAGGGCGATTTTACTATGAGAAGCTTTTGGAAATTTGCGATCGTGTGGGGAGTTGTGGCACTGGTGACCCCAGCGATTGGTGGCGGGCTGGTGCAAGCCGCCGAGATCCTTGCCAATCCAGGCCTGGAGCTTTCGGCCGGACCTTCGGGATGGAATTTAGTGCAGTCGATCACCGGCCAGCCGGGCACGCCGGTCAGCGCCGTGGAACATTTGGACGGATCCAATGAACCGGAACCGCTTCCAGGCGAGCTCGGCATCTTGCTCAAGGGGCCGACAGGCAATCAGGGAGCCTTTGCCGGACAAAACCAGGCAGTCAATGTGACCCTTTCGCAAACCGTCGCCGTCGGTGCTAGCCGGACGTTCACGTTTACAGGGCATTCCTTGATTCAGGCTTCGTCGTCGGCGATTCTCGACACCTTGGGCGCGATTACGCCCTTGGGCGATTACAACCTGGACGCCGTGGTGAATGCCGCCGACTACACGATCTGGCGCGACACGCTCGGTTCGACGACCGATTTCCGCGCCAATGGCACCAACGAAGGTGCGAGCCTTGATGTCATCGATCAGGCCGATTTCGAGTTTTGGAAGGATCGTTTCGGCGATGTGGGACGCCTTGCCGGCCAACCGTCGCCTACGCAGTCGTTTCTCAAGGTGGAGTTCCTCAATGCGAACGACGTGGTGCTGGGCACTCCGGTGAACATTGATCTCCGCAGTGATCCGACTACGGAAGCCTGGCGGACACACACCCAGGCGGGCTTCGTCTCGCCGGTCGGTACCACGAAAGCCCGGGTTTCTGCCGTCATTACCAACATGGTCGATAGCGCGACTCCTGGCGCTGGCCAGGATCTCTCTTTCGACAACTTCTCGCTGAATCAAACCTCGATTCCGTTTGCTGGCGAAAAGCTGGTCAACGGCAACTTGAATACCCTGGGTGCGCCCGATGCTTGGGTCATCGAAAAGACGTCCGAAGACAATCTGTCGTTTTCGGGGGCTGCTGCGTTTGCGGCTAACTCGGGCAGCGTGGGCATGTGGCTGCGTTCGTTCAACGGCGGCGATGCGAAACTTTTGCAAACCCTGCCGGCTGTGGCCGGTGCCGATTACGATTTCTCGGCCTTTTCGAAATGGGAGACGGGTTACAATGGAGCCGATCCGCTTTCGTCGACACAGACGTTCATGACGATCGAGTATCTTAACGCGGTGAATGCCGTGCTGGGAATGCAGTCGCTCGATCTGCGGACCGTGCAGCTCAACGACGGCCTCTGGCGAGAACTGACTTTAGACGGCGGCACCGCCCCGGCGAACACCGCGTTTGTGCGGATTTCTGTCGGGGCGACCGGGATGGCCAATTCGCTCATCAATCCGCAGTCGGCCTTTTTTGATGACTTTTCGCTGATTGAAACCTTGCCGGGCGCGGGCTCGCTCACGGCGGTGCCCGAGCCAGGCACGGTCTGGCTGTTGGGGATCGCGCTGGGGATGATCGGCGCCGGGCGACGCAAGAGCTAAGGCAAAATCGAGGGGGGAGGGGGATTGGTTGCGCAGGGAGCGGCTCGAGGACAACAACGTGGCGGATGTCCTGTTATCGTGACCCCGGACCCAGGAGGATTCGTACGTGAGCTGACATGTGTTGGTGATCGAGTTTGTTAGTGTTTGATAAGTAAGATAGGAAACAAGAAGAAGGGAATGTGGAGACACGCGAGCGTTTCGCGAGTCTTTGGTTGCTACTCTGAGACACCTTGGGAGAAGTTCTAATGAAACGATTGTTAACCTTGTTTGTGGTCCTGGGCCTCGTGGCCTGTGTGGCAGGCGTCGCGAGTGCCCAAAATTTGCTCGTCGATGGCGGTATGAATTCTGTCGGCGCAAACGGCCAGCTCGGCAATACGCCGAATCCGCCGTGGCAGTTGGCTGCTAGTCAGGGTGGCGTAGCTGGCTTCAATGACGGTGCCGCGTCGGAAGGCTTTGCCGACGTCGATGGCGGCGGTTTCGGCCTGTTCTTCAAGGCATTCGTGGGAAATCCCCCGTGGAACCCAGAAGCCGGCGCTGTGGACGTCGACTTTTTCCAAGATGTGGCAGCTCCAGATGCTGCGGGCATGACCTATAAACTCCATGGCTGGTTTGGTGCCGAGGCGAATTATTCAGGCCTGAACACGCCGGGCGCCCAGTCGCTGTTCGCCATCGACTTCCTCGACGCGGGCAATGCTGTGATCGGTGGCACTGAGCTCGATCTGGAGCCGGGGCTAGCCGCCAATATCGGTAACGGCAATCCCGTGAACTATGGCGAGTTTTGGATCACGGCGACCGCGCCGCTTGGCACGACCACCGTGCGGGCTCGGGCAACCATGCTCGACGGCGCCTTTTTCCAAGACCCAGGCCAGGCGTTTGTCACCGACTTCTGGACGTTGGTCAAAGTCCCCGAGCCAGCCAGCCTCTCGCTGATTGGTTTGGCAGCCCTTGGTTTGGTTGGAATCCGCCGACGGAGCAAGTAAGTTTGAACTGGGGCTGGCGGATCCACCGACTGCTGGCCTCGGATGGGCAGTGTTGCTCCGTCTGTAACACGGGGCACCGGCCGCTTGCGGGTCCGGTGCCCCGTTCTTTTGACACCTAGGAACGTTCGGGAGAAATGTCACGCGGAGGCGCAGAGGTCACAGGAAATCCCTTCCTCTCGGCGATCACGGCCCGTTTTGTCGGAGACGAATCAAGCAAGACAAGCCGCGCGAGACCCGTCTTGGAGAATATTAGATGCGGCCGATGAACCGAGGAATATCCACTCTGATCTGCGGCTTTCTCTGGTTGCTGGCGGTCCTCATTTTGGCGCCGGTCGCCAAGGGCCAAGAACCAGCCGCCGTCCAGCCGGGGAGCATCGTCGCCTCGCCCGAGAGCATGGCTGCCTGGCAGGTTGCGTTCACCGAGGAGGACGAAGCGCTGCTGGACGAAATTCAGCTGGGGTGCTTCAATTTCTTCTGGAACGAAGTCGGCGATCCGGGCTGCCTGGCGAAAGACAAGACAACCGATACCGTGTGCAGCACCGCAGCGGTTGGGTTTCAACTCGCGTCGCTCACCATCGGGGTGGAACGCGGCTGGATCACCCGCGACGAGGGCCGCCAGCGGGCGCTCACGATTCTGCGGACACTCACCGGCCGCGACGACAACAAGCAATTCGGCATCTATCTGCACTTCGTCGATGAGCGAAACGGCGGTCAGCCCGACTATTCGCGCACCAAGTATCCTTACGAACTGACGGCCAGCACGGTCGACCACGCACTGTTGCAGGCGGGGGCGATGACGGCCGCAGTTTATTTCGGCGGCGACGTGGCGGCCGCGGCGGCGCCCATCATCAACAACGCCAATTGGCGGGAGATGGTCGACGACCAGACTGGCACCATGACGATGGGCTGGAAGGCATCGACCGATCAAGGCGTGGCGGGGCCGGGCCAACTGATATCCGCGACCTGGCGGTTTGCCAGCGACGAGGAGCGACTGGTGAATTTCCTGGCGGTTGGCGCGCCGGGCGAACACGCCGTGGCGCCGGAAGTTTACTATCAGCTGCAACGAATTGTGAAGCAGCACGGCGCGGGGCTGCCGTTCGTGGTCTCGTGGAATGGTTCGCTGTTTACCTATTTTTTTAGCCATTGCTGGATCAACTATCGCCAGCTGGCGGCAGACGACCCGGCGAAGTTTGGCGAACCGGGACCGGCGGTGGACTGGTTCGAGAATTCGCGGCGGGCGGTGCTCACCCATCGGGCCCGCTGTATCGAGGCGAGCGACGAGTTTCCCAACTTAAGCGAGAACCGCTGGGGGTTGGCGCCCTGCGAGTTCCGCACCGACTATCTTGTCGCGCAGGTAAAGCCGAATGTGAGTGATACCGACGAATGGCGTGGTGCCATCCTGCCGCCGTATGGCGCGGGGTCGGCGATCATGTTCACGCCTGCCGAAAGCCTCGCCGCACTGAAAGAATACCGGTCGCTCCAGGGGCCGGACGGCCAGCCGCTGGTTTGGGTCGATCCCGAGCAAGGCGGCTATGGCTTTATGGATTCGTTCAGCCTTGATCCGCCGCACGGGCACAAGGTGAATCTGGGCATCGACCAAGGCCCGCTATTGTTGGCGATCGAGAATGTCCGCACTGGCCTCATCTGGCGGCTGTTCATGCAGCACGAAGTCGCCCAGCGGGCAGTTGAGCGGCTAGGGCTCGAGCCGCGCTAAGGCGAATCAGCCGCGCGATGAGAGTATCTATCGCATGGTTTTGTGCCTATTATGAATTTCGTGTCTATAATCCATGAAGATAAGGCAGCGGCTGGAGTTAGGCTGGAACATGGGCGGAGTTTGTCGGCGATTCGTGTGGCTGGGGATGTTCGTTCTGCCGGCGTGGTTTGCGGCGCGCGTTGCCGAAGGGGTCGTGTTCACTGACGTCACCATGGCTGCCGGCATTGCCTACCCGCTTCCGCTACCACTGCCGAACCTGGGAGACGACTCGATTTCTCAAACGGGCGGTGCCGCGGCCGGCGACTTCGACAAAGACGGTTGGCCCGATCTGTTTGTGACGCGGTATTGGGACACGCCTCTGTTGTACCGTAACAATCGAGACGGCACATTTTCCGATGTCACATCCAGCGCATTCTCAGCCGGGCTACCAGGGGCGAACACTGGCGGCGCCAGTTGGGGCGACATCGATAACGACGGCGATTTAGACCTCTATGTCACGACCGTGTTCAACGGTACGGGAAACAAACTCTATATCAATGATGGCTTCGGAAGCTTCACAGATCAGGCAACGACACGCGGGGCGAACCTTGGCGGAGTGAACGTCGCATCGACTAGCGCATCGTTCGGCGACTACGACAATGATGGCTATCTCGACATGTACGTTGCCGAGTGGCGCGGGTTGGGCGGTTATACTTCCAATCCACCGCAGGCTCGCTTGCTGCGGAATCTCGGTGCCGTTCAGCCGGGGCATTTTGAGGACGTCACGGCAGCTTCCGGCGCTGCCATGGGACCATTGAGCGGGCAGGCCATATTTCAGAGCAATTCATTTACGCCACGGTTCGTCGATTTTGATCTCGATGGGCTTCAAGACATTGTTGTCACCAGCGATTTTGGCACGACGAAGCTGTTTTGGAACAATGGAGATGGCACATTCACCGACGGAACGGCCGCGATCGCCAGCAACCGTGGGCTGAGTGACATGGGCCTGGCCATCGGCGACTACGACGGCGACGGGTTAGTCGACTTCTTCACTAGCGATGTTTGTCATCCAAGCGACTGCGGTACGACTTCCGGAAACCGATTGTTCCGTAATTTTGGAAATCGGGTGTTTCTCGAATCGTCGAATTTCGCTGGCGTGCGCGACGCCGGTTGGGGCTGGGGCACCGAGCTGTTCGACTTCGATAACGACCAGGACCTCGACCTCGTCGTGACGAACGGCTATTACAGCGGGCCCACTGTACCTACCGGCTTCGACACCGATGCCGTCCGGCTGTGGCAGAATAATGGTCAGGGCCCTCTGCAGACTACCTTCACCAACGTAGCCAGTAGCGCGGGGATGACCGATACGTCGCAGGGACGCGGGCTATTGAAGTTCGACTACGACCGCGACGGCGACC
>JBGSUJ010000101.1:0-72763 GCA_041753435.1 Pirellulales bacterium
CGTCGGAAATCGCCCCAATCGATTCGAGCCCCGACGTGTCAAACGGCGGCCCAAACCCCAGGCCCTACTCCTCAAACCACGTGCCGAGTACAAACGATATGCAGCGTAGGGACTTACGAAAGTTCAAGTGCCATTCGAGTCCGACACCACTTCCGTGGTGCGAAGACCGGCGTGGCGGAATTACTCGCTTTCGATGTACCGGAGCGCAAGTTATGATGAGACGAAGACTGACTGCGCATGGAAAACCTCCGCGCAAGGGGTAATTCGTGCAAGGTCAACGCTGCCTCGACGGTCCCGACCGGCCTGCAAAACTGGACCGGGACCGCCGAGGTTTTTTTGTTAACTAACCGTTACTCATTTCATCGTGCCGTGTGGGTTTGCAACGGCGGTCGCTGATCGTTGCACAATCCGAGGGGGCCCAGCAGCCGGCCAGCACTGCCCCGATATGCGAACCGGACGGGATTGCGATCCAAACGAACATTAGTTCCGTGCGGACACGCTATGACACATACCCGTCCGATTCACATTGCTGACCGGCTGCCCCCTCGGATGTGCGAACGATCAGCGACCTTCTCACGGACCACCAAAACTACTCAATATGCCGGCCCAGCTCGTCACGACGCATCCAATCGCCGATGTACGCCGAAAGCCTACGAGGTGAATTCCGGAGCTTTCGCGTTTGGCGATGAAAATCCAGCACGTCTTCCTCGGGCACCGGCGTTGGCAAGACACAGCGGAATACCTTGAGGCCGTCGACGACCACAAGCACTCGTTCCAAACCACACGTATAAATTTGCGCGTTCATCGTGCTTCTTTGCCGGCAGCCGCCGCCACATGCGAGCTACCCGCAACACGTTTTTTGTTCCAACGTTTGCCCAACGCAATCGCATCAAGAAATAGCTCGTGGTTGTGAACACCAGAGGCAAGCAGCGTCCCTGCCGTTTTGACGGCACTCTGTTGCCATTGCTCGGCGAGTTTTGTAATCGAATCCACGAGCTCCTGAGGCGCGTTGAGTTGCAAACGTATTTCCGCTTGATCCGAAAGCTTTCGCGAGCGGCGTCCGGCCAGCTTCTTGATTGTGTCGTACGCAGTACCGAGAAATGTAAGGCCCATCCAGTCGCAGAACGATTTTCGATCTTCCAACGACGCTTTGAGAAGTTCGACGGCCAGCCACGAGCTCGGCCGGTCGATATCGCCAGCCAGCGTTTCGATCGCCCTGGCCAGGTCTTCCGGGACCGGCACCTGGAATCGCACGGTTTCGGTTTCCTTTGCCATGTTGCCTCCAATCAGAAAGAGGTGAAGTACACCGAAAACAATATACTTGCAATCGCGTTTAGTCAACTAGAATTTTAGTGTGTCACGCTAACATGAGAGGGTCACCAAATTGGTCACCCAAATCTGACTTGCGACAATGTTTTGCGACCTACGAGAGAGGAGCGGGCATCGCAAATTGCAGGCGACTGAATGCCAACCACAATGCGATGAACGACTCAGTCGGACTCTTAATCAGTAGGTTGTTGGTTCGAGTCCAACAGGGAGCACTTTTTTGCTATGCCGCACTCTACTTCGTTGGAAGAAGTTTCTCTCTGTTGCGAAAGAGCACTTCTCCGCTGCGTTCACTTGGCTTTCAATCAAACGGCACAATCATGCAAGGCAGTCACTGCCACTGCCACGTGGGCTAGAACGGTGCCACCCCGCCGGCACCATCGGCACCATCGTCGACTGGCTGGGCCGCACCGGCAAACGTGAAGCTTGGCGAGGAAACGACATTCGAGAATGACGGGGAAATGGATATCCGCACGTAGCGGCGGTCAGCCGAGATCACACCCGAGATGCTCAACTGCGTGCCTTCCGGAATAGTCTCGATGATCGGCTGATAACCAACCGCACCGCCAAAGCCCAGGGCTCCCAGGGCTTGTCGACGACGCATTTCAGCAGATTGGCCGGAGAGGATGCGAGGATCCGACGAACTTTCGATCTGCTGCGCAAGCACTGCTCGGCTCACTTGTTGTTGACGCTCGACTGCCCCAGCTAGTTGCGCAGTTTCGAGCGGTTCAGCCCGCCGACCGTGATCGAGTTCAAACACGGCTGTGGTCTCGCTGCCGGTCAGATCGAGCTGCTGCCGCTCGTGCTGGGCTTTGTCCGTACCGAGATGACGGTAGACATCGACCGTCACTTTGCCAGCGGCAACCTCGCCCCAGACGCGGCGAATACGAATGTGGTAGTTGCCGGCAAAACCTTGAGGACACACGTAGGCTTCACTCAACACTGGCGACGAATCGTTCTGTTCCACTGCATAGGCATCGCCCAGATTAACACCGCCCGCGCTAGTACGGGGAGCGCTGAGAGAGCAAGTTGTGCCGGTCGGCTCCTCGACCTCCAAGTCGACGTCAGCCTCGCCGGTCCAAGAGACACGCACCAGGCAATCGCGTACGATAGCCGCATTAAGCCGCTCGCGATACGCCTCGATCTCATCCTGGCGACCATCCTTCTCAAGCCGCGCCAACGTAGCGTGAGCCACACGGGTCGCCGTTTTTTCGATTTCAGCCTCGTTCTTAGGCCAAGCCTGATTGAGGATGCCAACCGTGGCCCACTGAATGCCGGCCAAATCGTCGCAGCGTTGAGCCGACCGCAGCCCTAGGGCATACGCCTCGCGTCGCAATGGCTGAACCTTCACCACTTGCTGGCAGAGCTGCAAGGCCCGTTTGTCGAGTCCATTGCGCGAAAGATAACTGGCGATATACATGATTTCGTCGGGCGTGGTGGCGAAGTCGGCCGCAGACATGACGACGCGCTCGATCTCTGTTTGCGAGCAGCCATCGAGTTCCATGGCGATCCCCAAGGATTCATACATCCATGGCTGAGGCTGGCCCTGACGCAGCGCAGCTTCGATCATGGCAATGGCTTGGTCGAATTGCTTCGCTTTCATGAGTTCGCGAGCAGTCTGACGGATAGTAGCCGCATCACGCTGTTGAGCGAAATACCCATTCCAAAACTCCTCGGGGCTCACAGTCCTGTCGACAGCAATACTTGTGATAGTGCTCGCGTGTTGGAATTGCTGTGGCTGGTCTGTGGCCGGCCGCTTATTGAGCTGCAGGTCGGCCGAGTCAGGCGAATCGGCATCGGGAACGCTGAACGCACCTCCGCCACCACCACCGCCAAAACCGCCACCACCACCGCCTAAGCCACCGCCACCACCACCGCCGCCCAAGCCGCCGCCACCGGGTATTTCGATCGGCAGTACCAAGTCGGCCACGGGATAAACTTTGGCAACTAAATCGGTTTCGGCTTCTTCCGGCGTGGTGATAATCAAAACCTCGTCGCGAATAATATAGGTCAACTGCTTGTTCTTGAGCATCAAGCGCAATGCCGAACGCAGCGTGATGTTCTGCAAATTCACGGTCACCGGCTCATCAGTCGTCAGGCCGGCATCTTCCAACGCTAGTGTGTCGAGTTGGATCGGAATGTCGTATTCGTCTTGGAGAAAGTTGACGACGTTCTCGAGCGGCTCTTCCGTAAATTCTAAACCGGTTGGTTTGAGCGAATTGGCGAGTGCATTGTTGATCCGCTCTTCAGCACCTCCGGCCGCTTTATAGTCGACCGACGCGAACTTCTTGCGTCGAATCGTGAGCTCTTCCCAGAAAGGAGCATCGGGATAAACAATGGGCGGCTCATCTGGAAAGGGAATGGAGGCGACTTCGACGGTTTGAAGCGTGTCGAAGTAACCGCGCCAGCGAGCCTCGCGCGTAACCTGCGCCAAGTACTCATCGCGCTTGAGTTGCCCCCACACGCTTGCTACTGTGGGAGCCACACCCTCTGGATCAAGATCCAACGCGATGTCGGCGACTTCCAGCGCCTCGTCAAACCGTTGTTCGTCAATCAGCGCCGAGAACCGGCCAATGAGTTGCTTCTGACGTTCGACATCGCGAGCCAAGCGTTCGTTAATCAGTTGTATTTCGCGCTCCGCAGCGATTTCCTCCTCACGTGCGGCGTCGAGTTCGTCCTTCATCGACGCCTGGCGCTGCACTTCGCGCAAAGCAATCCGCAACTTATCGATGAGTTGCAGGCGGACCTCCGGATTGAGCTCCGGAGCCCGCTCGACGTTTTGCAAGGCGAGTTTGAGTTGCTGCCCAGCCGCTTGTGGATTGTTCGCCATCGAGCGGCGGGCATCGATTACGGTGTTCTCAACTTCGCGGCGCAGCATTTGTCCGAACACCCGTTTTTGCTGCTCCACGAGGTCCATCAAGGCACCGCCTTCGTCAAATTGATCGACCAATGCTCCGTCACTTGGGAATTGCTCCGGAACAACAACTACTTCTGTCATCTCTTGCGGCGGCAGTGGAAGCGGCACTTGTGCAGTTCGCACTAGATTCAGATCGCTGCTTGCGGCGGGTGCAGCTTGGGCCACCGCCGCCTGTGCTGACTGTCGTTGGACCACACGTTGCACCGTCTGAGCTTGCAGATTACCCGGGTCGCGCCGCAGCACCGCCTGCGACATCAGATTTGCTGAGGTCATATCACCGATCGCTACAGCACGATTGGCAATTTCGTTCACCTTTTCTAGTCTGCTCTCGAGCATACGCCCTGTTTCGGCCAGGCCTGCCAGGCCGATCGCCGACGTCGTTAGACCGCCATCGGCGCGGGCGTTATCAACGACTTGCGGCAAATACGCATAACTATCATTGCTAGGGGTGGGGGAGGCACTCCAAGCCAATTCCATCGTCGCCCCATTAATTTGGCTCGCAACCTTAATCGCCAATGGGGTGGCGGAGAGTCGTTCGTCGGCTATCCCGAAAACCACGGTTTCGCGATCGCTTCGCAGGGGGGGCAATTGGCTCGGCAATGGATCGCCCAATTCAGCCGGTAAAGAAATCTCTGCAGGCCAGAATACCGCCACTTTAGCCCACTTGGCCAACAATTCTCCAACGCGGGATCCGCGGCGCAGATTCTCTGCATTCGCTCGATCAACTGTTACGCCTGCTGAGTCATCAGCTAGCTCCATAGGTTCATCAATATACAGGTTCCCGCCCGTTTGATTAGCGATCGCGGCCAACAGCACGCTGTCACGGCGTGGGCCGATGGCATAGCTGCTTACAGACACCTGCTCAGCGCGTAAGTTTTCGATCAATACTCGGAAGGCGTCGGTACCGAGCAAGTTTGCCGTGCTCATGCCGTCACCAAGATAGAGCACGACACGATTCGTCTTGGCGTCTTTTTCGAATCGCGCCGCTACTGCATTCAGCACTGACTCCAAGTCGGTCGAGCCAAGCGGCAACTCGCGGTGCAATTGCTCAACTGCTGATTTCAAAGCGACACTGCCGACTGGCTGAAAAGTATCGACTAACGGGCGTGCGTCCAAATCGGCGGCCACGATCTGCACGCGATCCTCCGGCAGCAATTTTGCCAGTACCGCTTCGAGCGCTGCAAAAGAAGTTTCTCGATAGGCACCGGTCTGGCTTGCCGAAGTATCGAATAGAATGACGACATCGCTCGGACGAGCCGACGCTTCGTCGGCTTTTGGCTTCAAGCTAAGCGCGTAGTAAGTCGCTCCGCCGTCAGGCCGATAAGTCAACAACTCGGCGCCGTCGTCAGCGCCCGCGTACGGCGCTACAAAAGCCCACAGGGCTACGACAAAACCAATTTTCGATTGCTTGAAAAGTTGCATGCCTCTTACCTGACGAAGAATCGACATTGTGAACACCCCGCGCTTGCAGACCTGCCGTGGCAATCGCCCTGCTCCGGCTGAACGACACCACAGAAACTATAAGCCGGTCGTCCTGCATAATAATGCTGCATACGGAGGGTAAGTCCTGACGAGAGAACTCTTTCCCCTAATTTGCGCAGACTGACCGATTACCCTTATTTTATTCCGACCGACCAGCAAACGCTACCAGATTCGCATGTTTTCCGTCTTCCGGCCGCTAGATTATAGCTCGGCCCACATTGCGCCCAATATTCCCAGGTAATGTTGCGTGCTGTGGCGAATTCTCGCCCTCTGTGCCACTCTGAGAGCCTGTCGCTGCCGCTCTAATCGGCACCAGCCTCGCGGGGGTGGAGGATTCTGGCTACCATCCCAGAACACCTAACTGGTCTATCCAAATTCGTCCTGTTGGATAAAACGGACTCCGGTCGACGAACGAACGGACTAGTCGTTACAACCGTAGAAACGGACTAGCCAGCCATCGCACTCGGCAGTCCGAGAATCATCAGATTCACGGCCATTACGAGTGGCATTTCTGCCTGCTGACCGGGGCCTTCGAGTGAGCACGACTAATGTTTCGCCCGAATATCCAATGATTTTTCAAGCCTCCGACATCAATCAGACATGAAACGCACTTTCACTGCTTGTTTCTTGAGCGCCATCCTAGGCGGGATTGTGGCCAGTTCGCTCCTCGATTCGCAACCTCGCTGGTTTGGAGAACTGCCTGCTCACGCCCAGATGGCACCCCCGGATTCTAGCGGCGATCACACCTTCATCGCACATCCACAAGCCTCGCCGATGGGTATTGTGCCTACCACACAATACACCCCCGAGGAGTTGACCAATATCCGCGTTTACGAGGCGGCGAATCGTGGCGTGGTGAACATTAACACTAAGTTCGAAAGTTACGAGCGGTTTTTTGCCATGATGATCCCGACCCCCGGCCAGGGCTCTGGCTCCGGTGCTGTCATCGACCGCCAAGGCCATATTCTCACCAATTTTCACGTCGTCGAAAATGCGGAGGAAATCGAGGTGACACTCGGCGGTGGCAAGCAGCGACCGGCGAAGTTGATCGGTCACGACGCCGAGCACGACATTGCGATCCTCAAGGTCGACGCTTCTCCCGACGAGCTTTACCCCATTGCATTTGGCACTTCCGACAATCTTCGCGTCGGTCAGCGAGTGTACGCCCTTGGCAACCCGTTCGGGCTCGAAGGGAGCATTACCACGGGGATCATTTCGGCACTAAACCGCACCCTGCCCAGCCGTGTGCCGAATCGAGAATTGCAGTCGATCATCCAAACCGACGCCGCGCTGAACCCGGGCAATTCTGGCGGACCCCTGCTTGACACGAGCGGTCGAATCATCGGGATGAATGTGGCAATTGCTACCAAATCGGGCCAAAACGCGGGGCTCGGCTTCGCCATCCCGATTAACCGCATCGCTCGCTTTATTCCCGAATTGATCGCTACCGGTAAGATTACCCGGCCCGACATTGGCATCATCGCGGTGATGGAAACCGACAAGGGCCTGCAGATCGTCGGCACAAACCAAGATGGGCCTGCCGCCAAATCGGGTCTCCGTGGCTGGCGAATCGTCAAACAGCAAGTTCGCCGCGGCCCCTTCGTACAAACCCAGCAAAAACAAGACCGTGAATACGCCGATCGAATAATTGCGGTCGATGGCTTGCCGGTTGAAACAGGGAACTCACTGATCGAAGCGATCGAGGGACACAAGCCGGGCGACCGAATCGTGCTGACCATTTTGCGTGAAGGTAAACGTCAGCTTGTGACGGTAACACTGGGCTCGACCTAACAATCGCTTGCCGGCAAGCCTTGCCGAAAAGCCTTGCTCGTTGCTCAGCGAACCCCGCAAACAGCCCAAGCTTGCTCCACAAGACGACATTTTTTCTGGGTTTAATTCCGTGGAGAATCCACCCAGTATGGGGCCTAGGCCATGCATTTCCGTGGTCTCTAAGTGCCTATTCGCTTGAGACATAGGGTTTAAAATCTCTCGACGTGTCGCACTCTACCTAGATCACGTTAACCGCCTTTTTTGCCTGTAGAGAAAGGGCCCCTCATCCAACGCCCCTTGAACATGACTTCCAAATCCGTAACCTGCTAATTACCTGCTAGCCGCCGGTGACACGCGCGGCGAGCAGGTAATCCCCAATCCCGCCAACGGTAACCCTACCTTGTTGCGGAACAGCACTGATTGCTGTTCCGTCCAGTATTTCGATCCAGTGTTGTTTCCACGACTGCGCACTTCGCATTGTTCGACCGTTGGCGGAGGAGGCGTTTTCGCCGCGAGAGTGCAGCCCCTTGGAAGCCAAACTCAGGAAAAGGGAGATTAGGAATGGTTAGTTATCTAGCGACAGTGATGTTGGCCATCAGTGTGCTCGCCTCGGCGCCACAGGGTATTGAGTGGCAGTCGGATTACGGCGACGCGCTGGCGGAAACTAGATCCAATGTCGAGCCTTTGCTGGTGGTGCTTGACATGCCTCAGTCGGCAGACGCCCGCATCGAACCGGCCCTGTTGAGTGAAGGTCTCGGCGATCCCGAAGCTACTGAACAATTGAAGGGCTACAACCTGTGCCACGTCGATGTTTCGACAAAGTACGGCAAGAAGCTGGCCAGTGTATTCAAGGCGACCAGCTTTCCGCACGTGGCCATCATCGACAAGAGCGGTTCGGTGGTGATCTTCAAGAACAGCGGCAAAATGAGCAAGTCAGAGTGGACGACCACGCTGGCTTCTTATCGCAACGGCGACCGTCGCGCTGCTCGCCGCATCAGCTACAAGCTGAATGGTGATGCTGCAGAGGGGACGACCCCGGCTTACCGCAATAATAGCTACTGCCCCAGCTGCCAGCGTAATAGTTTTTAGTTTGGTAAGGGCTGTTTGCATCATTGGTAGCAACCCAAAGCGGCCCGAAGCATGCTCTTCGGGCCGCTTTTCTGTTATTTGACTGGTTGTTTTGGCGAGGCTCGCTCCAGCCCCGGAAATATGTCGAGCGACAGATCCTCAATTTTCCCGGCCCGCAGCCGTTCGATGGCAATCGCGCCCATCACGGCATTATCGGTGCATAACGTTAGTGGTGGTACGTGAAGTTCGTAGCCGAGATCAGCCGCCGAGGCTTCAAGTCGTTCGCGGAATCGCGTGTTTGCCGCGACTCCGCCGCCTACGCACAGCACACGGTAGCCAGTCTGCTTGAGCGCCAACTCCGCCTTGCCCAACAAACAGTCGATGATTGCCTCTTGGAAACTGGCCGCGACATCGGCGACTTCCGTCTTTGTCAAACGATGTCCTTTTTCAGAAAGCTTTCCTGGGCCAATCACCGCGTAGCGCACCGCCGTTTTGAGCCCACTGAAGCTGAAATAAAGCCTTGAGGTGTCATCCAACAGAGGTCGGGGAAAGCGGATTGCGTTACGGTTCCCAGCTTCGGCCGTCATTTGGATCGCCGGACCGCCTGGGTAAGGCAAGCCCAGCAGGCTGGCCACTTTGTCGAACGCCTCGCCCGCCGCATCGTCGATCGTGCCGCCCAGCGGAGTGAAATCGGTCGGCCCAGCGCAGCAGTACAGGTTGGAATGCCCACCACTAACAATCAGCCCGATGCAGGGAAAAACGTTACGGCCGGTGGCCATCCGGCAGGCATAGATGTGGGCCTGGAGATGGTTCACCGCCACCAATGGCAGTCCTTTCGCCAAACTGAGAGTCTTCGCCGCGATGAGGCCTACTAACAGCGAGCCAGAAAGCCCCGGTGTATTAGCGACTGCCACAGCGTCGAGGTCGTTGAGTGTCAACTGCGCTTTCTGCAGCGCTTCGTCGATGACCGGCAAAATCCGTTCGACATGCGCCCGCGACGCGATTTCCGGCACGACGCCGCCAAACCGCTGGTGCAACGCATCCTGAGAAGCAACAACCGACGATAGCACTTCGAGCGAGTCGGTTACAACCGCCGCTGCAGTTTCGTCACACGTAGTTTCAATGGTGAGTATCTTCATGCGTCTACCATGCGAGCCGGGTCGCTCGCGACCCTGGTCTTCGTCAATTGCACATGATGCACCCACGCCGGCGGCACGTTCGTCAGCACTCGATCGCGGCGAATTTCGTAGGCTGCAAGAAATTGATGCAGCAGTCGCCCGATGCCGCGCAACCGCGCGCGTTCCACTCGCCGACTCAATGTCGCCTTCACGTGGCGGATCGCAATGTACTCAAAAAAACTCAGGGTTCCGCCCGGCGCGAGTAACCGGCTCAGCTTGTCGACGAGCTGCTCGACAAATGGCACCGAAAAATTATTCAGTGGCAGTCCCGACACGATCACGTCGTACGGCGGATCTTCGGGCAACTCTTCGACGCCCGCATGATGCAGCGTGATCCGCTTCGCCCACGGCTGCAACGTCGCATCGCTCTGCAGCCGGTCGCGGAGGCGGGCCACGAAATCGTCATTGCGTTCAACTAGATCGAGCCGATCGCCGTCGCGCATCGCTTGTACGATGTGTCCTGTCACTGCCCCGGTGCCCGGGCCGACTTCCAGAATCCGGCGACTTCCAATATGTCCTTCGTCCCGAACGTAATGTGCCAAGGCCGCCGACAACGCCGCTCCGCTCGGCAGCACCGCCCCTGTGCTCTCGAAGGTGCGGCGAAACTCACGCAAGAATACCCGATAATCGGCCCATTGTTGTCGCATGCCGGCAATTCTATGGCGAATCAAGCTGGCCCGATAGCGGACCAGGGGGCCGGCGCATCGGTGGCGACTATCGTGCCGTAGCTCTTTCGTCACCAGCCCGACTTCCACCCGAACGTGGAACTGCAACTTCCATCACTTCGAGTGCTTTCGGCGCTCCAGCAGCGACTCGTTCGGTCGTACGACATCCCAAGCTAAGCCGAGCTTCTCCCACAGGCAAATTGTCAGGTAAGTGATGTCGACTTCCCACCAACGATGGCCGTGTGCTGCAGCGCGGGGGTCGGCGTGATGATTATTGTGCCAGCCGTCCCCGTTGGTGAACAGCGCGAACAGCCAGTTGTTACGGCTGTTTTCGCGGGTCTCGTAATTGCGGTATCCCCACAAGTGGGCGAACGAATTGACACCCCAGGTAACATGCCACGTCACCAGCGTCCGCAGCACCACGCCCCACAACAGCCACTGCAAACCGACTTGATAGCTGCCGGCCCAGGTGCCCCGCATCCAATAACCAACACCCAGTCCGGTGGCAAAGAACAACACCGCCTGCAGCACAAACACCCACACGTACATCAGGTTTCGCTCCAACCGCATGTAGAACGGGTCGCTCAAAATGTCGCGGGCATATTTGTGATAGGTTTCAGCGGCGGTGAGTGAGCGGTTCTCGACGAACAGCCAACCGACGTGGCCCCAGAACCAATCGACCATCGGGGTGTGTGGGTCGGATTCGTGGTCGGAATGCTGATGATGGATCCGATGGACGAGAACCCACCTTGCGGGAGACTGCTGGAGGTTGCACACCCCTAGGATTGCGAGCGAGTGCTCAAGCCAAAGAGGGCACTTAAAACCACGATGTGTCAGCAGCCGATGGAAGCCGGCCCCAATGCCTAGCGAGCAGAAAATATAGTTGCCCACTGGCAACCACAACACGCCCCACCAACTGAAGAAATAAGTGAAAAAGGCCATCGGCAGCATTAGATGAAACGCACCCACTCCCGCGATGTACGGCCAGATAATACGGCTTTGGGCGTCGACCTGGGGAGGCCGCGGAATGGGTCGCTCTAGCGCCCCCGATGGGAACAACTCCTCCGGCACTCCAGGGGCACCTTGTAGGCCAACTCTGCGACGAACTGGTGTTCGCTGTCGGAGCGCGAGTTGTTGGGGAACTTCAGTTTCCTTGATAATCGACATCGAGAGTCTCAACTGCAATGGTGTGTGCCGCGGTTAATCACTGCGCGGGCGTTCCATCGCCAGCCGATCGATCAGAACGGATCGAATATAGAGGAGGCTGACGGGGGTGGTCAATCATCGCGGTGGCCAACCACCGTCGACTCGTCCCGTCAAGCAATTGATTCGACATGGCTACCGCCAATTGCGGCGGATTAGACTTTTTGAGCGAAATTCATCGTGCCTGAGGAACTGTATATCGGCAGAATGCGTCCTCGGACTGCCCGTCATCAAGAAGCGACCAATTGTTGCCAGCATCGAATCGGAGATGAACATGCTCGATATGTTTGGCGCCGATTCGGAGTTGATCTGGGCCACATGTTTGCCGAGAAAGAACCGCGGAGGGCGGAGTTTCTTGCTCATCCAGCGATCGTCGATACCGGGTTCAATCACCGCGACGAGGAAGCACTCATCTACAGGGAGCTGACCAGATGCGAATTGACGGCCAGTTGGCGTGTAGCAGACGCTTGCCATCCCGCAGACCATTCGATTTATTGACACTGGCCGATATCGACGTTAGTCTAATAATTGCAACGAGTTACCGCTTTATTAAAGCTTTTCGTTGGGTTGCCTATAGGGCATCAAAAGGCTTGGCCGCCAATCGTGCGGAGGACATGTCGATTGAGCTCGCGGTGGAATTCGCTCCACTGTTGTGCGATAAATGGCAGTCTGCTTTCAGTCTTACGGAACAGTCCACTACCGCGGCACTGATATGGCAAAGAAAGACCTGGGCGATTTTCTCATCGAGCGTCGTATCATCGGCAAGGACCAACTTGCCGAAGCAAAATCGCTTGCCAAGAACAATGGCGGCAAGGTGCATGAAGTCCTGGTGAAGCAGGGCTACGCCACCAGCGAGCAAGTCATGCAGGCGATGGCCGATCTGCACGGCTACGAATTCTTCGACCTCCGCGATGTACCAATACCTCCGCACGTGGTCGAACTCGTACCCGAATCGGTTGCCCGTGAAAACGCAGTCATCCCTCTATCCGAAGAGGAGGGTGCCCTTAAAGTCTTGGTGAGCGATCCCTTTGACTACGAAACTTTCGAAAAACTCCAGTTTATTCTCAATCGCAAGGTTGACATCGCGCTGGCCACGCGCGAGAGCATTCTCGAAGCCATCAACCGTAATTACGGCCAGATGGGCGACGAATCGGCAGACTCGATGTTGCAAGAATTCACCGACACGGCCATCGACTTCACCGAAACCGAAGAAGGCCAGGATGGAGGTGGCGGAGAAGAAGTCGACGAGCTAAGTGCTCCGATCGTGCGGCTCGTGCAATTGATGATTGGCGAGGCAGTACAATTGCGGGCGTCCGACATTCATGTCGAACCATTTGAGGAGAAAGTTCGGATTCGCTATCGAATCGATGGTGTGCTGGTGGAACGGGACAGCCCTCCTCGGCGGCTCCTGGGCGCCCTGCTCTCCCGCATCAAAATTTTGGCCAGGATGGACATTGCCGAACGACGCCGCTGTCAGGACGGGCGGATCAAAATCACCGCTGGCGGTAAGGAACTTGACCTCCGCGTCAGCATGCTCCCGACGACCCACGGCCAGTCTTGCGTGATGCGGCTCCTGGATAAAGACAACATCAAGGTTGGTGTTCGACAACTAGGGCTGAGCGAACGCGACTTCAAGGTCTTTCGAGGCCTGATACGCCGGCCGAACGGCATCGTACTCGTTACGGGGCCTACGGGTTCTGGGAAGACGACGACGCTTTATGCAGCACTGAACGAGCTTAACCGGCCTGACCGAAAGATCATCACCGCCGAAGATCCCGTCGAGTATTACCTGCCGGGGATTAACCAAGTCGAGGTAAAGCACAGTATAGGACTAGACTTTGCAAAGATTATCCGAGCGATGCTCCGCCAGGCACCGAACGTTATCCTTGTCGGCGAAATGCGCGATTATGAGACTGCCTCCATGGGAATTCAGGCCTCACTGACTGGACACTTGGTTTTCAGTACTCTGCATACGAACGATGCGCCCGGGGCTGTTACACGTATGGTGGATATGGGTGTGCCGGCATACCTAGTGTCTGGTAGCGTTATCGGAATTCTTGCCCAACGGTTGGTGCGCGTGATTTGCTCTAAGTGCAAGCAGCCTCACCAGCCCACCGAGCGCGAATTGCAAGCCGCGGGCATTACTCCAGAACAGGCCGCCTCGGCCAATTTCATGAAAGGCAAAGGCTGCAACCATTGCGGCAATGGCGGCTATCGAGGCCGTTTGGGAATCTTCGAGCTGATGACGATGAGCTCCAAAATTCGCGAACTCGCCTTTCAAGGCGCTTCGACCCAAGACATCCGCAAAGAGGCAATAAAAGGCGGCATGTCAACGCTTTATGACGATGGCATCCGCAAAGTTCTTGAAGGCATTACGACGATCGAAGAGGTTTTCCGGGTAGCTAAAAAGAGTGGCTGATTGTCGAATTCAAAACCACTTTTTTGCGCAGCAGACATCCTGGTGGTAACTAGAATAGTTTTTTGGAAGAGTGGTCGATTGGTCGGTCGCGCAGGTTTTGGCGAGACTCAAGCTAGTCGAATTTGGTTGGCTTAAATGCCCGCGAAGCACGCTCTTCGATCGCATACAGATTGAATAAAAACCACACATTAGTCTTCCAGAAAACCTTGTGTCGACAGAATGGCGGGCGAATAATCCATTGGACACGCGGCGCTAGCAGCCGGGTGCAATTTGCTGCGGATCGTGGCGGAACTCATCTGACGCCAAACGGCTCCGAAGCAAACGGGAACAGAGGGTTGATGAGGGTCGTCGGCTAACCACCTTCGTGGCGCCGGGGCAACGGCTCCATCGGCATGCCGAGAAGGGGCTTCCTTGGCAATGGCGCCTGTCGATCTGTCACAATGTCACACGCTGAAGAGCGGGTGGCAGAGGGTCCGGGTACGTAGCTAGGGAATTTCGATCCATGGGAACACTTCTTATCGACAAGCTGCTCTCCGCTGCTGTGAAGCAAGGAGCGAGCGACCTTCACATTACGGTCGGCCAACCGCCGGTGTTGCGGCTCCATGGCCGTTTGCAACGACTTAAGACCAAGGTGCTCGAACCGGCCGACACCACGGCCCTGATGAAGAGCATCACGCCCGAACGTTGCCAACAGGAACTCCAAGAAACTGGCAGCACCGACTTTGGTTTCTCGTTCGGCGACCAAGCCCGTTTCCGCGTTTCCGTTTTCCGGCAACGCGGCTCCCTGGCAATGGTGTTGCGGCAGATTCCCATCAAAATGTGGAGCATGGACGAGCTTAATGTGCCGCAGGTGTTCAAGAGCTTAATCATGCGGCCGCGCGGTTTGGTCATTGTGACGGGCCCCACCGGCTCGGGAAAGACGACTTCGCTCGCCGCGATGGTCGACTACCTCAACGACAACGTCGATCATCACATTATTACCATCGAAGACCCGATCGAGTTTCAACATCAACACAAAAAGTCGACAATTAACCAGCGCGAGGTAGGTGTCGACGTCACCTCATTCTCCGAAGCAATTCGCCGCGCGCTGCGGCAAGATCCCGACGTAATTCTCGTCGGTGAAATGCGCGACCTGGAAACGATCGAAGCGGCAATCACTGCGGCCGAAACCGGCCACATCGTATTTGGTACTCTTCATACCTCGAGTGCCGCCGGCACGATCAACCGCATTATCGACGTCTTCCCAACCAATCAGCAGGAACAAATTCGCACCCAACTGGCTACCGCGGTAATTGGCATCCTCTGCCAGCAGCTGCTTAAGAAAATCGGTGGCGGACGCGTTGCCGCATTCGAAACCCTGGTCGTCACGCCTGGCATCGCCAACCTGATCCGCGAGAACAAAATCTTTCGCATTACTTCCTCGATTCAAACCGGTTCGCGGCATGGCATGATGCTGCTCGACGATTACATTTACAAATTGTGGCGCGATGGACTTGTCACCAAAGAAGACTGCCTGGCGAAGTGTAACAATGCCGAGGAGCTTTCGCGGCGGTTCGAGCAAGCCGAGCGAGGTGTCTTCGACGATCAACCGGGCGAAGGCGGCGAAAGCGCAGCATAGTTTTTTCGAACGACAACCTCAGAATAGTACTCCCTTTCAATGGCTCATCGACGCATCGGACAAGTCCTGGTGGACATGGGTTTCATCACCGACGAGCAGCAAGAACTGCTGGTCGATGAACAGCACGAACATCCTGGCCAGTTGCTGGGCAAAGTCGCTATCGACATGGGCCTGATCAACGACGATCAACTCGCCCAGGCGCTGGCCGAACAGTTGTCGCTGCATGCCGTATCGCTGGGTGACATCAAAGTCCCCAGTAACATCTTGGCGATGGTTGCCGCGCCGATGGCACAAATGTACCGGGTTGTGCCCATCGAATTCGAAAATGATACCCTCACAGTGGCCACTTGCGATCCGCAAAATTTGAGCGTGCAAGACGAATTGCGGACCTTTCTGGGCTTCAACATTCGCGTGGTCGTAGCGACCGAACCAGCCATGACCTCGCAGCTCGAGCGTTACTACGGCGAAAGCACTGAGAGCGTCGAGAGCATTGTTACGGCGCTCGAGGATGACGCCGATCTCGCGGCGGCCGCCGCTGGCATCAATGCCGATGGCCCCATCAATCTCGACGACGTCACCGCACTGGCCGATAGCGCCCCCGTCCGCAAGCTACTCAATATGGTGCTGCTGATGGCGATCAAAGAACACGCCAGTGACTTGCACTTCGAGCCCTTCGAAGACGAATTCCGCATCCGCATCAAGGCCGACGGCGTACTCTACGAAATGGTGCCCCCGCCCCGGCATCTCGCCTTTGCCATCACCACCCGCATCAAAGTCATGGCCAATCTCGACATCGCCGAACGGCGACTTCCGCAGGACGGCCGCATCGAACTCACCGTCGGCGGACATCCCGTCGACTTGCGCGTCAGCGTGCTCCCCACCATGTTCGGCGAGAGCGTGGTGATGCGGGTGCTCGATCGCTCGGTCGTGTCGCTCGACTTGAACAAGGTCGGCTTGAACAAGGAGACGCTCGAGAAATTCCGCGATGCGATCCACAAACCAAACGGCATCGTACTCGTGACCGGCCCCACCGGCTCTGGCAAAACGACGACACTCTACTCGGCGCTGAACGAACTTAACAGCATTGAAGACAAGCTGATTACTACCGAAGACCCCGTTGAGTACGACATGGAGGGCATCATCCAAGTGCCGATCGACGCTTCCATCGGCAACACCTTCGCGCAGATTCTGCGGGCCATCCTGCGGCAAGACCCCGATAAAATCCTGGTCGGCGAGATTCGCGATCTCGAAACCGCCGAAATCGCCGTGCAGGCCTCGCTCACCGGCCACTTGGTGTTCAGCACGCTTCATACCAATGACGCACCGAGCACGATCGTGCGGATGAAAGACATGGGCGTGCCGACTTTCTTGATTTCAGCCACCGTCGAAGCGATCCTCGCCCAGCGCTTGGTGCGGCGCGTTTGCATGCAGTGCCGCGAAGAGTACACGCCGCCACGCGAAGTGCTCGAAGACCTCGATATCACTAGCGACATGGCCCGCGGCAAGCGATTCTACCGCGGCGCGGGCTGCGAACTTTGCAACAACACCGGCTACAAGGGCCGCGTCGGGCTGTTCGAGTTGATGATCATGTCCAACGAGCTCCGCGACGGGGTCATGGCCAACATGCAAACCGACGAGCTCCGCGAGCTCGCCCGGAAACAGGGAATGGTCTCGCTCCGCGACGCAGGGATTAAGGCCTGCTTCGATGGGACCACCACACCGGACGAAGTCGTCCGCGAAACAATTATGGAAGCGTAACAGAGGTTAGTTGTCAGTGGTCCATTGTCAGTTGCAATTGGTGCCACATTGGACTGACAACTAACGATTAACAACTGACCACGGACAGTTTCCATGCCTACTTTTCAATTCGAAGCGATGGATTCGACCGGCGCTGAGATCAAAGACGTGATCGAAGCCGCCACCGAAGAAGATGCGCAAGCGACCATCCGCCAGATGGGCTACTTCGTCACGAAGATCACCGTGAAGAAGAGTCGCAAAAAGGCGGATGCGACGGCTGGTGCCAAGAAGAAACGCGGCTTCGTCTTCGGCGGTGTGCGTTCGAAAGATCTCACCGCCTTCACCCGGCAGCTTTCCATCCTGCAAGACGCTGGCCTGCCGATTTTGCGTAGCCTACGGATTCTCGCTGGTCAGGCCAAGGCGGGCCGGCTCAAGTTCTCCCTCGAAGATACCTGCGACGAAATCGAAGCCGGGTCCACGCTCTCCGAAGCCATGGCCAAAAGCCCCAAGTGTTTCAACCGCCTGTATGTCAACATGATCAAGGCCGGCGAGGCGGGCGGCGCGCTCGAGCTCATTCTGCAGCGCCTGGCCGATTTCCAGGAACGCAGCGAATCGCTCAAACGCAAAGTCAAAGGCGCAATGATCTACCCGATCGTCGTGATGTCGGTCGCGGTCGGCATCTTGACCTTCATCATGATCAAAATTGTCCCCGAATTCCGCAAAATCTTCGTCGAGTTCGACCTCGAACTACCGGCCATGACCGAGTTGCTCGTGGGCATCTCCGATTGGACCGTCAACTACTGGTATCTGATTCCCGGCATCCCGATTACCATCTGGCTGTTGATCAAGCTGATCCGCAAATTTCGGCACGGCCGCATTGGTTGGGATCAGTTCATCATTAAGGTGCCAATCTTCGGATCACTGATTGAAAAGAACATCTTGGCTCGCACGACCCGCACACTCGGCACCCTGGTCGCCAGCGGTGTGCCGATTCTCGAAGCGCTCACGATCACGCGCGATACGGCCGGCAACGCCACGTTCGAGCGGATGTATCAGAAAGTCAGCGAGGCGATCCGCGAGGGCGAAGCGATTGCCAAGCCGATGAAGGAAAACTCGATCCCCGGCTTCCACCCGATGGCGGCCTTTTTTTGGTTCTGCTTTATCGGTGGCCCAATTGGGCTATTGCTCTACCTCCTGAAGTTCAAACAGCGCATCGTCGACGACATCGTGGTCAACATGGTCGACGTCGGCGAGGAAACGGGCGAGCTCGATACGATGCTCTACAAAGTGGCCGACACCTACGACGAAGAAGTCGCCGTGCTCACTGAGGGCCTCACCAAGCTGATGGAGCCGTTGTTGATCTTGTTCCTCGGCGGCATGGTCGGGTTTATTGTGATCGCGTTGTTCATTCCGCTGGTCAAACTGATCGAAGGCCTCAGCGGGTAGGCGAGCGGGCTTCAGTGCGCGGGCAACCCCAATCAGTCAGACCAAATCGAAAACGAAATAATCAAAACACTCAATCCAAGGACCGTGATATGGAACGAAAACTGAACCATCCGTCACAGTCGGCATCGCAACGAAGGGCCTTCACCCTCGTGGAGCTCCTCGTAGTGATCACCATCATCGGCATCCTCGCGGCGCTGATCACCGCCGCCGGCGCCGGGGCGCTCAAGCGAGCGCGGCAGGCACAGATCAAGACCGAACTCGACCAAATCACAATGGCTTACCAGTCGTTCAAGGACAAATACGGCGCCTTTCCGCCGAATTGTCAGGTCGATGGAACGGGCGACCCCATCGACGAAGCCCAAGTGCTGACTGATATAAAGCGGCATCTGAAGCAGGCTTTTCCGTGGCATCGCGAACCGGACTCGCTCATCGCAGCGCTTGCCGGCATGACGACAACCGGCGCTCTACTTCCCTCCGGCCAAGGCCTTCAAGGCGGCATGACGGCAGGCGAGTCGGTCGTGTTCTGGCTGGGCGGTTTCAGTACCGATCCAAAGTACCCGATTTCCGGCGAAGGCGGGCCGTCGTACCAGATTCCATCACTCGGCCAGGCTCAAAACTACAAGCTCGACCCCATCGAAAGCCGCAACTGGATTTTTCCCTTCGAAGTTGCTCGCTTGCGGCCACGCGGCGGGGATAACTACTTCGATGGCTCTCCCGCCGCCGGCGCACGCTTTCTCGAGTACACGGTCCGAGTCGACGGGGTGGACCAGCTACGCCGGATCAACTTCTGGCAGTACACGCCGTCGAAATCCGAGCAGCCATACCTTTACTTCGACGTGTCGCGCCACCCGGCGGCGGTTGTTGTTTCGGGCAACGTCGATGGCCGGTTCGATCCGCCAGCTGCCTCCGATTTAAGCCCCAACCCGTTGCATGTCCACGCGGTCAAAGTGCGGAGCGAATCGGCAGCCGCCAACTCGCCTGTTCAATTTGCCAATCAAGATAAGTTTCAAATTCTACACTGTGGCATCGACGAGGAGTGGGGCGAAGAAGCCTTCGAGCAGATGTCGGTTCACGACGTGAATTCTGTTGATCCCAACAGCTATCTGCTCTACCCCGACGGTCCCTTCACCGGCGACATCGCCGATACGCTCACTAACTTTGCCGAAGGGACGCTGGAAGCGAGTCAACCGTGATGAATGTTGAGAGTCGAGTGTTGAGTGTTGAGAGTCCGAACCAGAGGTTTGGCCTGCGCTCACACTCCAGCCCTCAGCCCTCAACCCTCAACTCTCGCCCCTCCCCCCGCGGCGTCACGCTGATCGAGCTGTTGATCACGATCATGATCATCAGCATCCTGGCCGCGGCGGTGCTGGGCGTGGCGGCTGTCGCGGGCGAAACGGCCCGCGAGGCGAAAACTCGCACCATCATCTTCCGGCTCCACACGCTGTTAATGGAACACTACGACACGTACGCCAATCGCCGCGTGAAGCTGCGGCCGCAGGTGCTCACGGCAATCAATAGCGTGGGAGGTACGACGGCCGCAAAAGGCAAGCTCAAAGCCGAGGCTCGGCTCTACGCCCTGCGGGAAATGATGCTGATGGAGGTGCCCGATCGCTGGAGCGACGTGCTGCTCAACAGTGTCGCTAATGGTGCCGTTTTGTCGCCGATTTATCTCGACGTGACCAATTCGTCGAACGGCCGTACCGAACTGGCTAACGTCTATTTGCGCATCTTCAATCGCATCCGAAATGCCAACAACAAGCTTCATCCTGGTACTAACACAGTTGCCGATCTTCTCGAAAACCAAGGTGCCGAGTGCCTCTACATGGTAATCATGAACGCGACTGGCGATGGCGAAGCCCGCACGCTCTTTCCTGCTAGCAGCATCGGCGATACCGATGGCGACGGGGCACCGGAATTCCTCGACGGCTGGGGGCGCCCCATCGAATTCGTCCGCTGGGCACCGGGGTTCGTGTCCGACATTCAATCCAATTCCAACGAACTCGATAACCCAGCAACAGGCACCCTCGCCACCGCTTGGATCAACGCAGGTTCGGCCGATCACGACCCGTTCGACTTGTACCGTGCCCATCCGGTTGCGTTCCGATTGGTGCCACTGATTTATTCGGCCGGCCGCGATGAGGAATCAGGGCTCGTCAACGATCCCAGCTTCGTGACCTGGAAAAATCCGAATGTCGCCAACGCGGCGATCACAGGTGGCAATGTATCTCCCTCGCTGAATCCCTACGGTCAAGGCGGGGCGACTTTTCCTTCACAATACTTTGGCACCGCAGTCGATCGCAGCACCGCCACTGACAACATCCACAACCATTTGATCGGCACACGATAGCATGAGAGTTGAAAGTCTAGAGTTGAGAGTGGAGAGCCGGAGCCGGCAACCGGTTCGGTCGCGGCTAGCGCTCCGCGCTCGCTCACTCAACCCTCAACCCTCAATCTTCGCCCCTCGCCCCCGCGGCCTCACCCTGATCGAGCTGTTGGTCGTGATCATCATCCTCACCACGCTCGTCTCGGCGGCCATTCCCCTTTTGGCCCCCACCAACGACGACCGCCGCCTCCGCGAAGCCAGTCGCGGGGTGAATTCGTTCATCTCGGCCGCCCAAATGAAAGCGGTCCAATTGCAACGCCCCTACGGCGTCGCGCTCAAGCGGCTGTCGCTCGACACGGCAAAAGCGGAAGACAATGCCGTTTGCATCGAGCTGTTTTACGTCGAGCAGCCAGCCCCCTACCGCGGTTTCGACCGCACCTCGTCGGCGATGGTGGCGCGGCACACCAACCCGGTTAAGACGGGCAGTGTCTTGATTCAGTTCATGGCACGGGGCAACGCCTCGAATACGGATGGCTTGCCCCCGGGATGGGATGCGGATCTATTCCCGCCCAATTTGATTCGCCCCGGCGATGTCATCGAAATCGATGGCACTCAATATCGCCTGGTCGCGACCAACGACAATGTGGTGACCTCACAGGCCACGGTGGACAGCCAAGGCTTCTTCCAGGCCGTTAGCAATACCGTTATTGTCCGACTCGAAGCCCAACCGCTCAACGACACGGGGCAGATGCTCAACGTGGAGTTCGACCGCATTGGGCGCCGGATGCGCGATCTTCCAGCCGGCTCGACGCCCCTACCGCCCTTCTGGACGAACCCCGCTCCGTACAAAATTCTCCGCCAGCCGATGCCCGCCAACGCCGAACCCTTCCAAATGCCGGAAGGCACAGCGATCGACTTGCGGGCCTCGGGGCAGGCGATCACGTTTCAAGGCAGCGGGGCCGCGGCCACCGCTGCCGGATTTTTCTATAACTCCGACCCAGCCAATGTGAATGTCCGCCTCGACAACGCCGAGAACATCATCATCATGTTCACGCCCGAAGGGGCTGTCGAGCGGGTGCGGTTCAACCAAAAAAACGCCGCCATCACCAACGCGCCCGACAACATTTTCGACGGCCGCACGGTTTCGAATCTCTACTTGCTCATCGGCCGCCGAGAAAATGCCCCTCCACCGGCCCTAGCCAACGACAAAACACTCGGCAGCCTTGCCGGACTCAACGACCAGCAAATGCAAGACATCAAGGAAACCCTCAACTGGTTGCGGGGCGAAAGCCGCTGGATCGCGATCGGTTCGCAGTCAGGCCGCGTAGTAACAGTAGAAAACGCCTTCGTCGATCCGCGGACGATGGTAATCGGCGAACCGGACGACGTCCGCCGTGCCCGCCAGATCGAGGCCTCCCGCGAGTTCGCCCGCGAGATGACGCAAGTGGGTGGTAGGTAGTGAGAATCGCCATCAGTTTTCAGCCCTCAGCCCTCAGCGAAACATGCCTCCTGCTGACGGCTGACGGTTGTCGAGTAGTCCGGGCCAGGGGCAATTTTGATTACAGAGAAGAGGTACGAACGATGTTCCGCAACACACATGCATCCGTGGGCAAAAACCAGGGGCAGGACTGCGGAGTCGAGCGCGCGTGGACGAGTCTCTCCGAGACTCGCGCCCTGCCGATCTGTGCTGCTTCACCACGAGCGCACACCGCGTATATGCGTCTCGAAGAGACGCGACCACGTGGAGGCATCTCGCTGACCGAAGTGCTGATCGCCATGGGCATCCTCACGGTGGGCCTGTTGGGCGTGGCCTCGGTCTTCCCGGTCGGCAGCTACTACATGCAGCAAGGCGACATCGCCGAGCGCGGCTCTGCCATCGGCCAGGCGGCCTTCAACGACGCTCTGGCCCGCGGGGCGCTCAATCCTGAGAATTGGCTGATCTGGCAAGACACTGGTGTGGTGGGTGTCGCAACACCGCCGGGCGTAAGTAACAATACATTTACTCGCCCGTTCGCCCAGATGCTCCGTCAACAGAAGGCGTATCATGCTTCTGCTGCGAACGCTATAGGTCCAGCAAGCGACCTCCAAAAGAAAACTGCCGGAGAGACTGCCGGAGAGTTTGGCTCCGTTTTCATCATCGATCCGCTCGGTGTTGCCAGCGTGGCGATGCTTGATGACTCGACACGTCAACACGTTGGCGGAACCCCCGCTTGGGCAAGAATCGATATGCGGTCTGGCGGAGTATTTCCGGCATCGAGTTTACTTTCATTAGCATTGCCTTCTCCCTACTCCAGCGCGTGGTGGCCGTGGGTAGAAACTGGCACAATAAATTCCAGATGGCCGATTCGTCGAGTGTCTCTCAAACAACCGTTTGCCCTCGGCATCTCGAAGCCACTCGATGCGGAACTTGCTCAGCGGCAGTTTGCCTCAATTGATGATCTATCAATCGATCTTCCCCCGACGCAAGATAAACCTTCAATACTGCGTTGGGGCATTGCTGGCACTGATCTGAACGGCGATGGCAACAATAAAAACGATGTTCTTACTCGTCAATCGCGTGGCGACTATTCATGGATGATTGCCGTTTCGCCTACGACGACCGCGGCCCGCGATGCCTTGGCGACAAATCCTTCGAATTATTCCTACGAGGTGTCGACGGTCGTATTCCACAAACGCCCCTTGGGTGGAGCCAACCCCACATCGCAAGCAGACTTGAAATCAAATGCTGAATTGCTTCAGCAAAACGAGCGGGGGGCTCGCGCTAGTATAGTTTCCACCGGGCTCAACGGCGGCGAAGTTTTGTTGACGCGATTTAAGCCCGGAACAGAATCTGGTTCGACTGCACCCTACGAACCCGACAGCAGCCCCTTCGACATTCTTAAAACTGGTCAGTGGATCATGCTCTGCGGTCCGCATCCCAACAGCACCGATACGCAGCCAATGATGACCGCTCGCTGGTATCGCGTGCTGGCCATCGAAGGCAAAGACATCAAGCTCGATGCCAGCGGCAATCCTACGTTCAACACCACGGATCCCGAGCGTCGCCTCGTTTCGCTGCGCGGCCCCGAGTGGCCCTGGTTACCCGCGACCGACGCATCGGGAAATACCGACTTAGCTAACAACGTGCACCTCTCCAACTCGCTCTACGCTTGCATCCCCGCCGGCGCCGTCGCGGTGCATTCGAAGACCATTCACTTAGGTGGCAATTCCGTCTGGAGTGGCGGCGAAAGTGGGTTCGGCACAGCGGCGCCCGTCGGGCCGCTCTACACACCCTAATGCGATCGATTTGACCAACTCCAATTAATCACCTTTAACTCAGAAACACACGCCTAACCCCACGAGCCAGAACCAGCAATACGCCAGGGCAATCACCATTACAAGAGCGGCTATTTGACGTCGGCAATTGATTCGCAGAAGAGGCATCGGCGGATCGCGTGTCGCGCTGCAATCAGCAACCCCAGCCGCTCAGGAGACACAGCATGTCCCCCCGGAACAAAGTCAGAGAGTCGATAGTCGATAGTCGAAGGTTGCAGGCCAGGCGGCATATCGCGCGCCATCGCGGCGCCTCGCGCCGCGGCGTGCTCTTGCTCGTCGTGCTCAGCTTGCTGGTGCTGTTCATGCTCATCGGCACAGCGTTCCTGATGTCGAGCAACCAGTATCGCAAAGGTGCCAAAGCCACCGCCACGCTCAACGCCTTTGGTACCCCGCCCACCCGCCTTCTCGACCGGGCTTTGATGCAAGTCCTCTGCGATACCGGCAACCCCCGCTCCGTCATCCGCTACCACAGCCTGCTCCGCGATTTGTACGGCAGCGATGGCTTCGAAGCACATGTTTACTCGCCGACCGCCGTGAATCTGATGACTCCCGTCGGGCAAGTCGCCCGCTTTGCCGGTGCAACGGCCGGTACGTTGGCTCAAATGCTGGGTCTCACCACCCAGGGCCAGTTCGTCGACATCTACGCCAAAGTGCTGACGTTCGGGCAAGACGACCCTGCCACCACGGGCGCTGGCAACAACGAAGCTCTGCTCGTCGTGCCCGATACGCGGCATGGACTTATGCTGGAACTCAATGTCAACGGCCAGCGGCAGCCCCATCAGTTTCCGCTCACCAAGGGTTACTACAACGGCTGCTTGCTCACCGTGACCAGCGGCCCCGCCGCAGGCCAATCGACACGGGTCCTCGATTACGAAACCGCACAGCTTACGCCCGCCACACTTCTCCTTCGCTTCCGCGTGATGGCCTTCCCACGCAGCGATGGCCTGCCGCTGCAAATCAATGCCAGCCGCGCACCAGAAATCGGCGACCTTGCCGGCGCCACCTTCATCGTCAATGGCCGGCCCTTCAATGGCACCGGGGCTGGCTACAACGAGCTTGCCGTCGCCGGCCAGCCGCGGCTTTCGGCGGTTGAGCGCGTCCAGGTTGGCACAGCCGCGCCGATCTTTGCCGAAGTTGCTCTCACCCCCAACGCGGTCCACACGCTACTCTCCGACCCTGCCGAACCAGGTACCGACCCTGCCGGAACAGGCGACGACACTCGCGGCGTCGGCTATTTCGCTGTTCCAGGCAACCCACTTTCGTGGACGTCGCTTAACCCGACAAATATTACCGGTCCGAATCGCCCGCTCCGTTGGAAGTACCAAACATTCGTCGGCCCGGGCGATGCCGACGAATCGTACGACGCGCCCGACTTTCAAAACATGGCCCTGGCCATGCAAACCGTCTCGCCGCGCGCGACCGGTCGTGTTGTTACGTCGGCCGGCACATTTGAGATCAACGATCCTGCCGTTTTGGGCAACAACGGGGTCTTCAATCAAGGCAACAACTTTCTCCGGCTCGACCTCGAAGACCTGCCGATCCCCTCGTACCATCGGCCGGATCTCCTCAACTACTGGTTTCACCGGCTGCTTCTCCTGATCAGTTCCGGGAGACCTTTAGATTTTCATGTCCGCGCGATTCTGCACCCCTACGGCGAGGACGGTATTCGCGACAACGCGGCTGTCGATCCTTCGGAGCCAACCAACGTCCCGCTCGACGTCCGCGACCAAATCGTGGCCCTCAAGCGTAAGATCAGCCTCCGCCCGATTCGTGAAGACCACCCCAATTTCGACGGCAGCAACCCCGCCTCGCGCGGCTACCCGCTGTCCAATAATCTGGTCCGCAACAACCAGATCGCCGTGCCCTATTGGGAAGCGGTCGGGCCCTGGGACGTCGACAACGACAACGACGGCGTGCCCGATAGCGTCTGGGTCGACCTCGGTGACCCCGTCGCCCAAGCCGCCGATGGCACCCTCTACAAACCCCTCTACGCCTTCCTCATCATCGACCTCGACAGCCGGCTGAATGTGAACGCGCATGGGCTGGTCGATCATCTGCAGGCGCCGGACTTTGCGATGATTCGCAATCCCAATCCAAGTTCATCGCAACCACTGATGATTCCCGGGCCAAACTTGGCCAACATGGAGGTCTCGAACGTTTTGCCACACGGCATCGGCTACGGTCCTGCTGAGATTAGCTTGCGGCCGATCCTTTCACCCAACCTGCCGGGCAGCGTTTTAGCCGCCAATGTGGGCAACCCAGGGCTTGCCAACTTGAGCAACGCCGACGACTACGCCCGGTTACTTCTCGGCCGCCCGCAAAACACCAGCGCGTCGGCTGCGGCGAGCGCGTGGGGGCGGCATGGCTCGCTCGAAATTCGCGGCGGGATGACCAACGTCCGGCCCGGGGTCCCCTATCTCGGCGCGGTGTTTCCTGGCACGGTCGATCCAATCTTTGCCGATCGATTGGCACAGTTTAAGTTCTTCGGCTATCCAGTTTGGCTGTCTGACTATTACGGCAGCTTGCTGGCCATTCCGCTCGCCAATTTTTACAGCGCTTTTAGCAACCCGCCCGATCTGATGGGCCGCTATGCACTGGGTCTCGATCACGTCGGACAACCGGTCGTCGAGCAGGCGGCAGACACCTTTGCCTACGGAAACCGGCCTTTACTGGTCGATTCGCCCTACGAGTTGAATCTCTCCGACCCCGCGCGGCGCGGCAAGCCGGCACCAGCGGTGGCGGCAACGATCAACGCCACGCCCAACGCCCCGATCAACGACGATGCCCCCTTCGCCACGGCCGAACTGGAGCGAATCCTGCGGGCGTACGATGCCGACGCGGGCGTCCTCCCCGATCGCTTATGGAACCTGGTCGATGCCTTCGATCCGATCAAGCTGATCGCCAACCAGCCTGCCGCCGTGGATGCGAAAACATTGGCGATGTTCGGCAGCACCGGCAATGCCACGCAGCGGCTCGCCGCTGCCCAGCAACTGGCCAGCGAAAACCGCCACCTGGTGACCACCGAAAGCTACGACCTGCCGGTGCCCGGCAGCAGCTTCCTCAAGCGGCTCGTCTACGGCGCGGATGGTCAGCCGGGCGTGGCGGGCGAAGATGACGATGGCAATGGCATCATCGACGACGCCGCCGAACCCGGCGAACTCGGCTGGATGGACTCCGACGACTATCACCCCGTCCTGACCGGTGCCGCACCGGCCGACGCCGCGCCAACGGCACCGATTCTGACGCCCAGAAATCCAACAATCGTCGATCTGTTGAAGTATCGTGTGCAGTTCGAACGTCGTCGTCGCACGCCCTCGTTGCCGAATTTCACAGAAGCTGAATTGAACTTAGTCGTCGAGCAATTGTTAGCTCCGGAGGTGATTGCCGGACAACGCATGGACCTCAACCGCCCGTTTGGCGATGGGCAGGACAATGCCGGCAACGGACTGGACGATAATGGTAATGACCTGATTGACGAGCCGGGCGAAGCGGGTGATCCATTCAGTTTTGCGGATGGAGTCGTCGACGACCCGTTCGAGGCAGGTGAGCCATTTGTCGATAGCCTGAGCGGACCGAATCAAAACGGCCGATGGGATCCGGGCGAAGAATATTACGACCTTGATAAGAATGGAGCGTATACGCCCCCGCGCGATCAGCTCTGGCAAGGCTTGCTGAATATCTCCGTCGGCTTCAGCTACAACCATGCGGGAGTGGTGACGGATGGCCGGCTCATGGATGTGTTCCCAAAAGGCTCGCCGGATGGAGTCCCCGACGGTCGGCTCCGCCAAAACGGGATTATCCTACGGCAAACCTACGCCCGTCATCTTTACAGCCTGATGATGCTGTTGGTCGACGAGAATTATCTCGCCACGCAAAACGTGGCCGCTAACTCTGAGGGCAATATTAATTTGGAAGGCTTCTTCAACGACCTGTGGTTTCAGGTTGCTCAGGAAATTGCGGAACGAAATGGCAGGAGTCCCATCGCGCCGAGCCTGATCCCAACTCCGATTCAGGCCGACTTCGATGAAGCCAAGCCGATCGCCACCAAGCTTGCCCTCCGCAAACTGACGGCCAAGCGGATTGCCCAATGGGCCATCAACGTTGTCGATTTCCGCGATGCCGACTCGATCATGACGCCGTTTGAGTACGACGAAAACCCGTTCGATGGTTGGGGCGTGTTCGCGCGAGATCCCGCCAATCCGACCAACACCACCACTCCACCGGTATTTGTTCCGATCGATGGCGACCTGGCTACCAACGAAAATTGGGGCAGCGGCTTGCCGTATCCCACCAAGTTCAACCCCGACGTCGCCGCGACGGCTGCCAGCGGCAACAATCCTTACGACGACCCACGGGCCGAAAACGCTTCCCGGGGTGTGGTTTGGGGTGCCGAGCGGCCCGAACTACTGATCACCGAAACGCTGGCCATCCACGACCGTCGCTGCACCGATGAGATTGATACCGGGACGCAAAACGAGTCGATCTTGCAACCCTCTTCGACGAGTAATCCTGACTTCGACTTAGATCAAAAACTTAAGCCACGTGGGGCACTGTATCTTGAATTCTACAATCCCTGGACGGCTGACGGAAACAAACCTGCCGAGTTGTTTAGCGAAGTGGCCCCCACGCCTGGTAAGTCGGTAGTCGCTCCGACGCGCGCCGAGGGTGTGATGCTGAATCGGCTTAGCAATTTTGGCTCGCTGGAGCCTTCGACCGGTGAATACAAGCGGTCGCCGGTGTGGCGGGTCGCCGTCGTACGCGATTTAGTCGACGGCAAGCTGATGAATGAAATGTTGACCTCCGCAAACCGTGACTCGCTGATGGCACAAGTGCTCACGAGCGATGTCGACGGCTACGGGTTCGATTCCGACGAAATGTCGGAGCGGCTCGTTTACTTTACCACTGGCGGCGACACCAATCGCGAAGATGACAACGAGCTTGCAGCCGAATATCAGGTTAACACCGCCAATGGCACTATCACCCCGAAACTCGACAACCCGAATTTGCGTGTTCGAGTGCCGCCGATGCCAGTGAACCCAGTTCCCGTTTCAAAACCATTTCCGCGCGATCCCGCAGCGCGGCGCTATTTCATTGCCCGTACTCAACTCAGGCAACCTGGCTCGCCGGCAAATGATCAGGACGTGCCGATCGCGCCGATTCTCCCCGGCAGGTATGCCGTCGTGGGTGCATCCGGTGTGCAGATCGACTCGACCGGTGCCGCTGGCACGACAAGTGTTTTGCCTACGACCCGGTTTGTGCTCCCGCTGAGTCGGTGGTCGATGGTCAATTCATCGGCTGGGAATTCGTACCAACCCGATTCCCAGCACCTCAATCGAACCGCCCTGCTCCAAACAAGGCGATTCGAACTCGTTCCTTCGACCGATCCGAATCAGCAACAGTTGCTAATCGGTGAGAACGGTGGGCCGGAACTGGTAAGCGATGGCACCAATTTAGTGAATGTGACCGACGCCAATCGTGATGGTGTACCGGACAGCATGATCCTTGACCCCTGCATTGCCATTCCGGTAGAAGACCTGAACATTAGTGAACCGGTGGAAGGCTACCCCACCCAGCGCTACGCGACGATGTATCAGGATCCAAACATCAATCCGTCGGGCACTCTTGTGCCGCTCAATCAAAAGCCACAACTCAACGCATACGGCGAATACGAGTACCAAACGCCCTACAATCGTCCGCTTGACCTCGAGCCCGAAACGACGATGAATGGCACGACGCAAAACTATCGCAGCGTGCATCTGCAGCGCCTCGCCAATCCGATGTTTCCTTGGAATCCACCGCAATATGACGAAGATGGCAACCTGAACGGGATGCACCACCCCGAGTTGCCAATCAATCCTTACCTCACGATTGATTCACAGAGCGTCGATTTGACGGCCTACAATGGTGCTACCGAACTGGAACGCACGAATTTGCCGGTCGCCGCTTTACCGCCTCCCGCTCCGCAACCAGGCAATTCTGCGACACCGAATGAAGACCTGTTCCAATCGAATTATCTCGCACCGCTTTCGGCTGGCGACTACTTCGACGGACCTGACCACGTGCTCGCCGGATTAATTCGGGAACTGGTTCGCTGGGGTATTCTGTCGCCACGTGGTGCTTCGTGGATCACCGTCGAGCAATACCGGGGCCGAGGGGAAGATGCGATTCGCAACGATCTGACAGCACTTGAGACGGCAAAGCAAGGTAACCCGAAACGCGCCCAATTCGACGCTCTCGGTGTCTGGCGCTGGCACCAGATTCCTCGTATCTTGCCCGATGATCAAGCTATTTCCGGCTTATCTGGGAGTTATAACGAGACCTTGCTGATGAAACGATTCCATTTGAAGTCGTTGGAGCGTGGTGCGCATTTCATGGGTCTGAATGATACCCTTCAATGGCAGATAGCCGACGGGTGGCAGCCTCGTGTTCTTTGGAAACAAGAGCGGCCGAATATTTCGCTCTCAATATCTCTTACCCAAATCTTAAGCGACTTAAAGAACGTGCGTAGCCGCCGCGTGCTGATGAGCGACGGCACGAACTTGAATCCAGTGGAAAATCGACTCCAAGACATCGATCACTACACGGACAAGGATCTACAGATTCACAATTATTTCACATCAACTGGAAGTACACCTCCCGAGCATGTGATCGACTTTGTCGTGGAGCAAACGCTCGGATTTTCCAACGAAGCCTACGCGCCCAATGTGGATCGAACTACCAGCCCTCAGGCGCGACACGCGATGCTGCAGGGAACCGGTGCACCACGTCCTGGAGCGCCAGAGATTACTTCTCCCAACAACCTAAGCAACCCGGAAGCAGGTGATCTCAATCGATGGAATACGATACCGGCGCAAACGGTAGTAACGACAACAGCACAGGAACTGCAACGCAGGCAACGGTTGTTGCAATCGACGTATCCCTGGTTCCCGTGGAATGATCGTCCGTTTGTCAGTGCCGAAGAGATTATGCAGGTGCCTGCTTCTTCTTCGTCTCTGATGTTACGAGAATATGCCGTTACCAATCGCTTCACGGCGAACCCCTACGATGGCGATGGCCTCGACAGCGCGAATCCAGGGGCTGCTGAAAGTGTTCCAGACCGCATCCAGCGGCAAAGCGGCAATTTCGGTCATTTGCTGAATTTCTTCCTGGCTGCCGATCGGCCGGCCGATGTGTTGCGCGATCCTGCGACGGGCCAGCCGATCTTGACTCCCGACAATCAAGAACAACCGATCGGCGCGCCAAACTGGTATCGCATCTTCGACTTCGTCGAAGTTCCCTCTCGCTATGTGGGGACCGAAACGCTGCTCTCGCCCACGGTGTTCAGAGAGACACTCGGCTTCAACGATCCGCGAAATGCCTTTCGGCCACCCTTCAACAAGATTTCTCGCGAACGTGATCCGGGACGGGTGAACCTCAACACGGTCACCGGTCGGCGTGTCGATGTCGACCCGGTGACGGGACGCCGGAAAATTTGGTCCGAAGTCTACGACGGCATCATGCATCGCTACGGCGACAACAACCTGCTGGTCAATCCGTCGGTGGCGAATCCGGTTGCTTTGCAACTCAGCCACTTCGGCCCCGCTTGGCGCGATGTCGCGCTGAGCCGCCGAGGCTATGCCCAGTACAACGCGGACGGCGGTGTGGATCCGGTCGAGAAAACGGCGATCGTGCCCGATACGTTCGCCAACGGGCTTAATCGCCAGTTCCCCTCGATGTTCTCGAATCCGTTCCGTTCGGCCGATGCGGGCGACTTGGTCCCGCTGGCGAATATGGTGCGGCCGGGCGTCGAGGCAACCTATCTCCGCGGGCATCACTGGTTACGGGCAGACGACGCAACATTGCTGACCAACCCGTTCGCGCAAAGCACAGTTAAATTCCCCAATGGCATTGCTTGGGGAATCGCCGGTGTTGATGACGACGGCAATGGCATTGTCGACGATGTTCGCGAGGCTGGTTTCGGCATCTTTGGTGGGCAGAATCCCCCTGACGGTGATGCACTTCGCGTGGTTGATTCAACGATGAATCAGGCCCTCGCTTCCAGCGGTATTCCGCTCTTCAGCGAGCAAATGCCCGAACCCGCGATCGATGGCGAGCGGAACCCCGGCATGATGTATCAGCCGATGACCCGGCTCGGCAACCTGGTCACCACACGGTCGAATGTATACGCCATTTGGGTCACGGTCGGCTATTTTGAAGTCGAGCGAGCGCCCGATTGGAATGATTCCAACAACGCGGTTAAGACGGCGGTTCGTGCCCGCTTCGGCGCCACGAACAACGACACCGACGCCGCGACCCTAGCGGGCCGAGCCATGTACGACCGCGTCTATCCTGAGGGTTACATGCTGGGCGAGGAAATGGGTACCGATACGGGCAACACCCGTCGGCAACGGGCGTTTTACATCATCGACCGCACCGAACCGGTAGGCTTCAAGCCGGGTGAAGAACTGAACGTCGAGCGGATGATCCGCGTCAGGCGGAGAATTGAGTAGTAGCAGGTGCTAGTTGGCAGGCGCCAGACGCTGTATGCTGACTGAAAGCTCCTCCCACAACCTAACGACTAACGACTCCCAACAACCCCATGGCAGAAACAAACACGGCAAGCCCGGCGCCGGGTCAAGGTTGGTCACTCAACTTCACGTGGCTCTTGATCGCCCTGGCGGTGCTGGCCTTCTACGTGATGCGATCTCGCGGGCCAGCCGACGGGGGCGACGGCATGCTCGGCAAAGCCTTGCCGCCGCTCCACGTGGAAGGCTGGCTGAATGTGGATGGCCCAGTCCGCGACGATGCCCTGCGGGGCAAGGTGGTGCTTGTCGACAACTGGGCCAGTTGGTGTGGGCCTTGCCGGGCGAAGATGCCCAGCCTGGTGGAATTCGAGCACAAGTTCCGCAATCAAGGTTTGGTGGTCATCGGTCTGACGCCGGAAGACCGCCGCGAGTTGGGCGAAGTGGAAACGTATGTGAACAGCGTCGACGGTCTGGACTGGCCAATTGGTTTCGGCGCGAACCTGCCCATCGACTTGATGGGCGTGACCGCCTTTCCGACGTTGATTCTGTTCGATAAGTCGGGAAAAAGTGTGTGGTGGGGTCACGGTTTTGGTGGGTTGGAAGCTGCCGTGGTGCAGGCGTTGGCGAATTAGTTAGCAGGGAGCAGCATCTTCTGAACCCTGAGCCCTCACTCACTCCACCACAGGTTGGCGGATAAACTTGACTTTTGGCCGGCCGCTGTTGCCGATCGGCAGGCCAATCATGTAGTCCGAGGCGTAGCGGAGCCGATCTTTGGGCCGCTCGGGCACGCGAAAGTTGTCGCCTTTCTGCAGAATGGTACGAGGGAGTGGCATTTCGCCAAAGGCGTGGGTGCCGGCCGATTCGCAGGGGAACCAATAGCCTTGGCCCGCGGCGTCTTCGAGGTAGAACTCGGGGTAGGCGTGGCCCTCGACCCAGACCATGCGGGCCGGAATCTTGTTCGCCCGGCAGAGCGCTATGAACAACATGCTGCGACCCTGGCAGTCGGCTTTCTCGTCGCGGAAGGCATCGAGGGCGCCTTTGTCGGGGCCTTCGACATACTCGACCTTATCGAGCACGAAATCGTAGATCGCTTCGACCCGCTGCCAGTCGGTGGCGGAAGTTTCCAGGTCGGCCCACACGTCTTTCGCCAAGGAACGGATTTTTTGGTGCTTCGTCTCGATGTACGGGCTGCCGCCGAGGTAGTGCCGCACGTCGCGCGGCGGACGGGCGGGGATTACGAGATCGTCGGTTTTTTCCGGCGGTAAGATGGGCCGGGTGGTGACTTCGAAATCGACAATTGCGCGGGCGGTGGCCCCGGCCGCAAGCTGCGGAACAGAGATCACCATTTGGTTCACTTCGCCGCCGGTGAGCGGGCGATATTCTACCGAGCCCACTCCCGAGGAGATGTCTTCGGCGATGATTTTGACTTGCTGCTCGGGGCAAGCGAGCGGCACCGCGACCAAAGCGGTGACATTGCGGCAGGCACCGCGACTAGCGGTGATTTCTGCACCGACGCGCATGGTGATAGTATCGGGAGGGCCGAACTTGATGCGTTCCGTTGCCGGTGCTTCATCGAGGACTTGAGCGACGGCCGCGTAAGAAAAGCACGAGGCCAGTGCGACGCTTAAAGCGGGGAGCCCAATCGCTCGTCGAAAGCCGAAAGCCAAGAGCCGAGAGCTGGTTTTCATACCTCCATTGTACTTTGCCGGCTGGAGAAGAACAAAAAATCAACCCTGCTCGGCCACCTTCAGGATGGCGTGGCCGAGCAGGGCATTTATGCGGGTTGCATGTCCCGGACGACATCAACCCACGCGGCAGGCTCCGTGGACCGCCGGCCTGGGAGGGTGGGATACCGTGGTCCGCTGGGAGCTGCCAGTTGGTTTTTTTCTCGAAGGTCAGGCCAGTTGGCCTGCTGCATTCGAGGATTTACTTTTTCAGCCAGCTTGGCTGGCTCGACCATGGGCAGCCAACTATTGGGCGGGCGATGGGTCGATCATCATATGCTGCTCTTGAGGAAATCCGCCAAAGCCTGCTTCCGTGTAGCCGCAACCCGGGTCGGCTACGCTGTACGGTATGCCGCAACTCGTTTCGGCTGCAAAGGAACCACTGCAGCCTGCCTCACTGTACACCGGCTGAGCGGCCGGCGCCATGAATTGCGGCTGAGCGTACTGGGGCACGGTGAATTGTTGCGGAGCGGCGGCAAACACCGGCTGTTGTGCCGGCGCAAAAACGGGCTGCGGCGAGCAAGCCGGGCAAGCCGCACTAGCGACGGGTGCCGCAAACGAGTTGTTTCGGCCAAACAAACAGCAGGGGCACAGCGAGCGGCAACGGCCGCAGCCCACCGACGAGGCCGTCACCGTCGCGACGGCCAGCAAAATCAATGCTTTCTTCATGTTCTCTGTCTCCTCTGGTAAGCAGTAGGGGAATTACTGCTTGGGGTCGCTCCGTCGGATGCCCTGTCCTGGCATCCAGAGGCGGGAGGCGATTTTGCACCACTGAGTTCCCAGTGGGCGAGCAAACGCTGATGGGCACCGTTTTTCGCAGCAAAATCGGCCTATTGGGGTACTCGCACCGGGTGGTCGAGCGGCGGGTCAAAGAACTCTACACCACGGAGAAAGATGTGCAAATGAAACTGTTGATTTTTTTCAACCTCCGGTTCGTACCAATGTTGAAAACGTGGTACACTTTCCACAAATTCCACAACCGGTACGGTCGATGGATAGAAGTACCGCTGCGCACGCGGTTTTCAGAGGTTCACTCAGACGGATGGTAGGGCGTACAACGATGAGTTCGATTATTCACTCGCGCGGCGGGAAGTTTCGTGCCACAGTTCACTTTCGATTCGCATGGCTTGCTGCGGCGCTGGCCTTAGCAACGGCAGGTGGAGCACCCGCCGCAACGAGTGCGTTTGTCAACGGTATTCGTCTGCAAGACGAAATCGTCGTCGTCAACGTGCGGCCAGCAGGCAGTTGTTGCGATCCGGTTACCCTCGCCGAGCGAGTGCGAGTTGAGTCGTATCAAATCGTCAGTGAAGCGGGTGTCCGCCGATGGCAGTCGACGGATCTGGGCAGTGTGCTGGCCGTCGATCCGGGCGTTTCGACAGTCATCTTCGTGCATGGCAATCGGCTGACCGCCTGGGACGCGAAGTGCGAAGGCCTCGCCGTCTATCGCCGCATCGTTCGCCGCAGCGCAGACGATACACCCATTCGGTTCGTGGTTTTCTCCTGGCCATCGTCGCAAATTGGCGGTCCGCTCAACGACGTTCGCGTTAAGGCGGCTCGCACGCGCCCAGCTGGTTGCCAATTGGCATGGCTTGTCGATCAACTGCCGGCGGAGACTCCAATTACGATGGTCGGCTTCAGCTTTGGCGCACGCATTATTACCGGCTCGCTGCATGTGCTCGGCGGCAGTACTCTCGGTGGCTTGGGACTTTCGGAAGTGCAGCACCCTCATCGCCGGCCGGTGAATGCTGTACTATTGGCCGCGGCTTTGAACTCCGATTGGTTGTGCCCTGGCCGCTACCACGGCCAGGCGATGACCATGGTCAACCAAATGCTGCTAGTCAACAATTGTGCCGACCGGGCCATGAAGTTCTACCATTTCTCAGCCACGAACGGCCGCCCGCAAGCCCTGGGCCTGCACGGCCCAGCGTGCTGCCTGGATGCCAACAACGCGGCGAAGATTGCTACTCTCAATGTAAGCCGGTACGTCGGCCAGGAGCACGACGTGTTCTGCTATCTTTCGGCACCGGGCGTGACTTCTAAAACCTGGGCTTACGCCAGCGCACACGAATAACTGGCCTCGGCAAGCATACGCCTTTCGGCAGCGAAGCTGCGCCGACATAATAGAGCGGATGAAGACGCTGCTGGCCTATTTGAACGGCGATTGGCTACCTGCATCGGATCTCAAAATCGATGTCGACGATGTTGGCTTTCTGTTGGGGGCGACCGTTACGGAACGGCTCCGCACCTTCGGCGGCCAGGTATTTCGACTGGCCGAGCACCTGCGCCGGATGCATCGGTCACTAGAAATCATCGGTCTCGGCGCAGAGGCGATCACCGCCAAGCTGGCGCACGTGATCCCCGAATTCGTTTCTCAAAACGCCGCTCAGATTGCACCGGACGACGACTGGACAATCATCGCATTTGTTACGCCCGGAGTTGCCGGAAGAAATGTTCCGACAATTTGCGTCCATGGCTGGCCACTGCAGTTTTGTCAGTGGGCTGCCGATTACGAACTCGGCATATCCGTCTTTGTCAGCGACGTGCGTCAGGTTCCCGACAATTGCTGGCCGTCGGAACTGAAATGCCGTAGCCGGATGCATTACTATCTTGCCGACACTGGGGCAACAGTTCGCATGCCAGGCGCGCGGGCGATCCTGCTCGACCAAGCCGGCGATGTCGCTGAGTCGACCAACGCCAACGTGCTTGTCTACCGTGAAATGGAAGGTCTTTCATCGCCGCCCGACGACAATATCCTGGTCGGCATCACGTTGGGTGTCATCCACGAACTGGCCGGGCGGCTCGGCATACCGCTGATGCGGCGGCGTATCGCACCCGATGAGCTGCGCTCGGCCGATGAACTAATGCTGGCCAGCACGTCGGTCTGTCTGCTGCCTGTGGTCGCGTGCAATGGGCAAACTGTCGGCACGGGACTGCCCGGCCCGACTTTTCAACGGCTGATCGCCGCTTGGTGCGATTTGGTTGGTTACGATGTCGTTGCGCAAGCGCGCAAGTACGCCGATCGTCCGTGAGAGGCGAAAGTGCAGTGGACGGCGAGGAACACATTGCAGAAGACTCGCTGCTCTCCTTTGGATGCTTGCCGAATCATATGGGACTGGTTCTCAAGTTTTCAAGGTATTTCACCAATTGTTTTCAGCCGTGGGAATCACCGCGTTTTTGTATTCTTGGACGACAGGTGTATCTCTCGGGATGCCGGTCGATCGCAACATTCGCCAACCGGGGCGAATGGTCAAGTCATTGCTAGCATTGTCAGATTTTGAACTTATCGGTGAGAGCATTCAAATAAAACTGCTGGAAAGGGGCGGATTCAATCACCGCTCCTGCGAATCCGCCTTGTCGGTGTTGCCGATTTTCGCTAATTCTACGCGGCTTTTGGAAACCTAGCGCGGATAGACTGCGCAAAATAAACTGGACTGAAATTTGGCGCCGGCCAAGTTCCAGGAAGTTCGCGTTAACCCGCTTGTCTCGTCGCCCCGAATCTAAACCCCGTCCTACGCCCCCCAGATTTTCCCGATGCGCATCTCGCTGAATCGCCGACGGATTCTCGCCACAACGATGCTGGTTGTGAGCGTGGTGAGCGCTGTCGAAGTACTCGCGCAAGGCATGGGTGGCAGTGGTAGCAGAACGTCGGACCCGGGCGCGACATTCGCAGATAAAAAGGAACGCGAAATCATTGGGCTCTCGCTGGCGGCCACTGATGAACCGGTGATTGAGGTTCGCGTCATCGGCAACAAGCTCATTCCTACTCAGCAGATTCTCAACGAAATGCAGACCCGCGTGGGCAGGCCTTACGATCCAGCACTCATCCAACGCGACGTCCGTAAACTGACCAGCCGCTCGTGGTTTGTCGCCGTCGAAACCGACATTTCCAAGACACCTGAAGGCCGAATCGTCAGCATTAAAGTCGTCGAGCGGCCGACCATCCGCTATATCGAATACTTGGGCAACGACGTCGGCTTCTGGGGCCGTGGTGGCATCCGTGATAAGTCGTTGGCTAAGGAAACGGGATTAAAAGTCGGTGGATCCATCGACCCGTACGCCGTCGAAGAAGCTCGACGCAAACTTGTCGACCTCTATCGGCGAAATGGCTTCAACAACACGCAAGTGTCGATCCTGGAAGGCAACAAGGCGACCGATAAGGGTGTCGTATTCGTAATCAATCAAGGCGAATCGCAGCGGATTTGGAAAGTCGAATTCGAAGGCAATCAGTTTGCCAGCGATGGCCAGCTGCGGACAAAAATCGAATCAAAGAAGCCGCTGATGTACATGTTCAAAGGCTTTGTCGACCGCGAACAAATCGACGGTGATGTCGACCGGATTACCGCTTACTACCGAGCGTTTGGCTACTTTCAAGCAAAAGTGGGCCGTAAGCTCGAATACGACGACAATGGCAAATGGGTCACGCTGCGGTTTGTAGTCAATGAAGGGCCTCGCTATGAGGTCCGCAACGTGCTGCACGTCGGCAATCAAATCTTCGCCAACTCGTCGCTCGAAGGGGGCATGACGCTGCCGGCAGGCCAAATGTTCGAGCAGGCCAAAATGAATAACGACCTGAGCTGGCTCAAAAACCTGTACGGCAGTCAAGGCTATGTGTTTGCCGACATCAAGGCCGAGCCGATCTTCCTCGAAGAGCCAGGCAAAATCGACTTGGTCTATCACATCGACGAAGGTAAGCAATGGAAGGTCGGTCGCATCTTCGTGCATATCGACGGCGACAATCCTCATACCCGAATTCAAACCGCGCTCAATCGGCTTTCCTTCCGTCCAGGACAGATCGTCGATATTCGCGAGATACATGCCAGCGAGCGCCGGCTACAGGCCAGTGCCTTGTTCCTTGCTGATCCAGCGCGGGGCTCGGCGCCAAAAATCACCTACCGCATCCGCGACCTGGATGCGGAACAGTTGGCAAAAGAAACGGAGAGCGGCTTTCGTGGCCAAAGTCCCGATGCCACCCAAACCGTCCCCGTTCAAACTGGCGGCACAGCCAACAACGTTTACGAGATTCGTCCCGCCGGTTTCGTGCCTGCAGAAGACGGGATGGACGTCCATTTAGAAGTTGGCATCCCAGCCGCTCCTCCATCAGCCCCTGCAGTTCACCCGGCCACGCACTCTTCGAACAATCCTTACGAACGGCTCGTTGTTCGCACACAGAGTCCTTATCAACCGCCAACATCTCCGGCGCAGTTTGTGGCACCTGCCTATCCCGCGAACCAATCTGCCTACCCCGTCGCACAAGCCGGTAGTGTCGCAGCCACACCCGTTGCGCCCAGTCCTTATGCCGCGGGTGCTTACTCGGCCAATCCCTATGGCGGTCAGGCGGTACGCGCTACAGGGCCAGAATCGACACCGGTTGGTTACAACGCACCAGCAGTTCAGCCGGTTCAGTTTGTGGAGCCCTTGCCGCCCGCTCCCGTGTTTTCTCCGCCGCCGGTCGCGCCACCGCCTGCTTATGGAACCGCTCCACCGGGGGCCACACCGGACCCTAATATCACACCCATTGTGCCTGCGAATCCACAATTATTTCCTAGCGGAGCGGTGGAGCCTTGGGCCCGGCCGTTTGAAGATCGATCCGTCGACGTCTTTGTCGATGCTGCCGAGGCACAAACCGGTCGCCTGATGCTGGGTGTCGCAGTCAACTCCGACGCCGGCCTGTTCGGTCAGATCTTGCTCGACGAACAAAATTTCGATTGGCGACGTTGGCCGAGAAGCATGGACGATGTGGTCAATGGCCGGGCCTGGCGCGGTGCAGGGCAGCGGTTCCGCCTGGAGGCCGCGCCAGGTACGGAAGTGCAGCGATACGTCGCGAGCTTCCAAGAGCCTTACCTGTTTGATACACCTGTGAGTTTCGGGCTGTCTGGCTCCTTTTTTGACAGGCGATTCGAGGATTGGTCTGAGCAGCGCTTGGGGGGTCGGCTCTCATTTGGATATCAGTGGACGGCAGATGACGTCTCGGCAGCCCTTTCGTATCGAGGTGAGAGCGTCAAGATTTACGATCCGGCAAACAATGGGCTGTTCCCGCCCGAACTTGAAGAAGCAGTTGGCACCAATGCGTTGCACGGATTCAAGCTCACGGTCGCCAACGACACGCGCGACAGTGCGTTCTTCCCCACTTCGGGCCATTATGCGGAAGTAGGGGTCGAGCAAGTGATCGGCACGTTCGACTATCCACGGGCGACGCTCGACCTGCGGCAATACGGGCTCGTCCGAGAGCGGCCCGACCATTCCGGCCGCCATGTGTTGAGTTACTCGACCCAACTCGGGTTCACCGGCAACAACACGCCGATCTACGATACGTTCTATTCCGGCGGTATTCAGTTTCCAGGATTTGAATTTCACTCAGTGACACCAATTAAAGATGGTGTGCAAATTGGTGGACAATTCATGTGGATTAATTCGCTCGAGTATCTCTTCCCGCTAACGGCCGACGATATGTTACACGGGGCGGCTTTCATTGGCTTCGGCACCGTGGAAGAGAATATCACGATCGATTGGGATCGCTTCCGCGTGGCGCCTGGCTTTGGGTTGCGGATCACCATTCCGGCGATGGGCCCGGCGCCGATCGCGCTAAACTTCGCATTTCCTGTCGCCGAAGCCGATACTGATGACAAACAGGTCTTTACCTTCAATATTGGCTTTACACGGTAAGGTGGGAGCGTCTCGCAGGCGATGGGCTAATACCCATAGCGGTAAGCCCAACGGACGCAGTCGCCATGATAGTCGCTCCGCCATCCGACACGCGGATAGTATCGCTCGGCGCCAAACCAGCCCCAGCGGTAGGTGCTCACCGGAAATCCGTAGCCGTACCAGCCGCCCTTCGGCGGATAGGGCCCCGGCCGTTGCGATTGCTGAGGCGTCGCTTGATGGTGGTAAGCATAGGATTCTTCAAGGACTCCGCCATTACGGACATCGACTTGCGGCTCGTGAAGCGTCGGCTCTGCCGAGACTGGTGCCTGGCCAAACGCTTGTGCCTGGGCCGTGTCACAATTGCTGCAAGTCAGTACCAAGAACGCCGAAACACTCAGCGCAAAAGTCAAAGTTCTCATGGTCGGCTTCCTTGCCAGATTAAGAGTTTATGCAGACTAGTAGCAATTAGAAATTAGGTTGTGAGGCTTCGACCGCTCTGTCTTCCATGGCGGGGCCGTCAGGTACTTCATACTGACCCGCCCCTGGTCCATAGGGCACACCGCCCCAATTCGGCCCGCCACCGTATCCCGGCGCACCGGAGCTGCCGTAGCCGGATCCGCCAAATCCATTTCCATAGCCTCCCGACGGATAGCCACCGGAACCATAGTACGGCGAGTAGTCGCCATAGTAAGGCTGTCCGTAATTGAAGTAGTTGGGTGGTCCATACAGATTGCCGAAGTAAGGGGCATAGCTGCCGCCCCATTTCGCTCGATAGTAGTCGAGATGATAAGGATAGGGTCGCTGGAACGAACCAGCATTCACTTGCGATTGGTATTGTGGAAATCCGCGGTGGCGAAAGTTCCCGGGATAGCGGTGTCCGTAATCTGCGTGATGACCTTTGCGTTGATAAGTGAGGCTCGCAGGTGACTCATTGCCAGTGCCCTGCTGAGCCAGAACGTTGACTGGCATTATAAGGACAACTATGAACAGGGTGCGAACTGTGCTAGCAACGCTCGCCGACCAGTGGTGCCGCCAGCCGTCCAACGATGTTCTCGACCGATTCTCTGCCATACTTTCATCGTAGGCAGCGAAACTTTGCGACGTCAAGGAAATAGGGGGCTGTGGCTGGCTGGGGTGTGCGGTCGACCCTGGAGTTCGATGGTTGCCGCCGCAATTTGGAGTCTGGTTTTAGGGATTATAGCGGGCTACGAATTCGCTGGGCGACATGTGGCCATCTGGCTTCAGAGCCAAAAAACGATTCGCCTGCCAACTCAACGAGATCGAGTTCGATCGTGCGAAGGGCCGGATGGGAATCTTGCGTCAACGCATCCGCTAGCCCAAAAATCTCGATATAGCCATGAATGGCTCCCTTGAGATCGTCGTTTGCCTCTTGCTCGGTCTCGCCTTCGCCGTAGGCCGGTATGTTGGGTAAACGGGCGGTGAATCCACCCAGTTCCGGATCCTGAATCAGCTCAATCGTTAGTATCCTCGAAGGACTCTCCCTAGCTCCGGTGATACCAAAATTGCTCAGATCAGTCGCGGCCACCCTGGGTCGACCGATTCAGCAGAACCACGCGACAGCTATTCCAGGTCCCCGTCGCCGTCCACGCGGTCTTCCATGCTGTCCGCCATGCGGTTGAGGGCCTCGGTCTCGATCTGGCGGACGCGTTCGCGGGTGAGGCCTAGCTGTTCGCCGATTTCCTTGAGTGTCCGCGGCTCTTGATTATCCAGCCCGAATCGCATTCTCAAAACAGTGGCTTCACGTTGGTCCATCGTTTCGAGCATGGCCATGACATGGTGTAGGCTATCGCTTTCAACGAGCGCGTCTTCGGGCGTGACTTGCCGTTCGTCCATTACCATGTCGCTGAGCGTCCAGCCGGCTTCGCTCTGGTCGGTCTGCGGCGTGGCATTGTAAATCTTGATCGCCTTCTTGATGATCGGCAGCTTTTTTTTGGGAAGGCCCAGCACGCGGGCGATTTCTTCTGGCGTGGGGGAGCGGCCAAGTTCTTCGGTGAGCCGCGAATTGGCACGCCGCCACTTCGAGAGCAGTTCGACCATGTAGGCCGGGATGCGGATCGTCTTGCCGGAATTGATCAAAGCCCGCTTGATCGACTGCTTGATCCAATAGCTGGCGTAGGTGCTGAAGCGGGTGCCCATCGCAGGGTCGAAACCTTCGACGGCGCGGAGCAATCCCAAGTTTCCTTCTTCGATCAGATCTTGCAGGCCGAGGCCTTTGCCCGAGTAGCCGCGGGCGATGTTCACCACCAGCCGCAAGTTGGCGCGGACCATGCGGTCGCGGGCGGCAGTGTCGCCGTTGCCGATTTTGGTGGCCAGCTCGCGTTCTTCGGCAGCGTTGAGCAGCGCGGTTTCGTTGATCTCGCGGAGATAGGTTTCCAGCGGCGATTGAACGACCGCCGAGGTTTTGCGCTTTTTAGCATAGGTGGCTGGCGAGGGCATGATCGGGCGGTCCGGGGGAGGATGATTCAGGAAAGGAGCGAGGAGCAGGGAGCGAGGAACACGGAGTCCAGGAATGGAATTCCAGCTCCGGGCTCCTAGCTCTCTGCTAGCAGCGCCCGCAAAGACTATCGTCGCGGTAAAGTCTGCCACTGGATGGCCGGCAAATTTTGACATCATGCACAGATTGTGCGTCCGATTCGGGACGTAACAAAAAAAGCGGCGTCTCGGGTCCAAAGGGCCCAAAACGCCGCTGTGTGTTGATTATAACGATCGATCGGCCTGGCCAGTTGGCGCGCCAGTGCCGCAAGCACTTATTGTCGTACTTCGTTTGGTTTACTCTTCTTGCGCCGTCGCGGCTTTGAAGAGCGGGCCGGAGCCGGAGCCGACGCCGCCTTTGAGTTCGGCGGTCGAGCTGCTGGAGCCATTTTCTTCCGCGCCGACACCTTCTTCGCCGCCTTCTTCCTCGGCCCAATCGACGCGCTTACGCGAAAGGCCGATCTTGCGCTCATCCGAATCGACGCGCAGGATTTTGACTTCGATCTGTTCGCCAACTTTGACGAGCTCTTCTGGATTCTCGACTTTATGGTCGGCAAGCTCCGAGATATGCAGCAGGCCTTCGAGACCATCCTCCAGACCGACGAATACGCCAAAGTTGGTGATCTTGGTGATCGTGCCGGTGACGAGTTGGCCGGGCTGGTAACGATCGGGAATGTCTGTCGCCCAGGGATCGTCGTCCATTTGCTTGAGGCCCAGCGCAATGCGGCGGCGCTCTTGATCCACCGAAACCACCTTGCAAGTGACTTCCTGACCCTTTTCGACGACCTCGCTGGGGTGGCCGATCTTGCGGGTCCAGGACATGTCGCTGACGTGCAACAGGCCGTCGATGCCTTCCTCGATCTCGATAAACGCGCCGTAGTTGGTCAGGTTGCGAACCTTGCCGGTGACGAGCTGTCCCGGTGGGTAGCGGTCGGCGACCTTGTCCCACGGGTTCGACTGAGTCTGCTTCATGCCCAGCGAAATTTCTTGCTTGTCTTGATTGATGTCGAGGACCATGACTTCGACCGGCTGATCAATTTGCACCATCTCGCTAGGATGACTGATCCGCTTAGTCCAAGACATTTCGCTAATATGCACTAAGCCCTCGATGCCGTCTTCAAGCTTGACGAACGCACCGTAGCTCATCACGTTCACCACCGTGCCCTTGTGCGTGGTATTCACTGGATATTTGGCTGGCACGTTGTCCCAGGGGCTAGCACTCTTTTGCTTCAAACCTAAGGCGATCTTTTCCTTTTCGTAGTCGATATGGAGGATCTTGACCTCGATCTCGTCGTCGATTTTGACCATCTCCGAGGGATGGGCAATGCGGCCCCAACTCATGTCGGTGATGTGCAGCAGACCATCGATGCCGCCCAGATCGACGAACGCCCCAAAGTCGGCGATATTCTTTACGACGCCGGTGCGAAGTTGACCGATTTCGAGGGTCTTGAGCAGATCGGCCTTCTTTTGAGCCCGTTCGTTTTCGATCAGGCTGCGACGGCTGACGACGATGTTGCGGCGGGCTTCGTCAATCTTGAGGACCAGGCAATTGATCGGTTTGCCGATGTATTCGCCGATGTCGTGCGGGCGGCGAATGTCGACCTGGCTGGCAGGCAAGAACACGTTTACGCCAATGTCGACGAGCAAGCCGCCCTTAATCTTCCGCGTGACCGTCCCGGTGACAACGTCACCTTCCTTGACGGTCTCCATGACCTTCATCCACTTTTCGATCTTCTCGGCTTTGCGCTTCGAGAGCACAATCATGCCGCGATCATCTTGCTGCTGCGGCGAGATGTCTTCGAGATCTTCGACCAGCACACGAAGTGTGTCGCCGATGGCCGGCAACTCGTCGCCCTCTTCCCATTCGTTGCGGGGGATGATGCCCTCGCTCTTGTAGCCGACGTCAACCAGGATGAAATCGTCGTCGATGCGGAGGACCTTGCCCTCGACGATCTGATTGGCGGTCACATCGGTGCCACCAAGCCACTCCATGTCTTCAATGGTTGCGGTGCCGATCGCGGCATTTTCTTCTTCTTCTGAAACGTCGAACTCACGAATTAGATTGCGGTTAACCATGGGGAAAGGAAATGGACTTTCTTCGGCCGGGGAGTCGCAAGGCGTTGAGAATAGATCGTAAGGCTGCGCACATGACGCAAGTCACTTACAACAAACGACTTCGAGCTTACGCCTGCCAACCAAAACGAAAACGGTGGAAACCCACGCGCCAGGCGGCCAACATAGCCGACTTTCAAGCCCGCGGGGAAACCCGCCAATGTAGCGGAAAACGTGGCTATTTACAACCGGGGGCGCAAGAAAGGGGCTGGCTTCATCGCGGTTGGTAAAGCGCGCAGAAAAAACAAAATCGGCATCATTCATCGAGAATTACTGAAGGCGTCAGCCTCCTTTTGCAGAAATACACGTGTTTTTCCGAAGATGTCACGGCGCGTTGTCGTAAGTGTTTACAGTTTGGAAGGCGTCACCGAAATTTGGGGGCGGCTGCGGGTTTGAATTGGTGGTGTAGGAGGGTTGCGCTGAGCGGGTGAAAAACAGAAATTCACTGTAATTCTCTTCGATTCCGATAAGCGAAACTCCATCTTGGCCGGTACAACTGAGCAGGCCGAGCTTCGACCGGGAGCAGGACTGGGAGCAGGCTGAGAATTCGATTCGTTGACGGATGTATGTTCATCCGTATAGTAACCAGGATAGCGGCCACTTCGTTGGTTAGTCAGGGCCAGCTTTTGGCCACACGAGGGGCTACAATTTGCCGGCAGGAAATCGAGCCGAAGAACGAATCGGCTGTGCGGATTGCTCAAAATATCCTGCTATTTGGGTCGAAACGCCCTTGGTGATGGAAATATCTGAGGGAGGAGTATGTCGCAAATTCGCCAAGCAATAGCGGAATTTTTTTCCACAATTTGCTTTCTCAAATGGGGGGCCATGGCATAATGGTGTCAATGTGTCGTAGCGACCACTGCAGGGAATCTGGCAGTCAATGCTTCAACGGGTAATTGTTGTTTGTTGGGACGCAATCAGGCAATTTCAATTGACAACGCTGGGGAGGAGTTTACGCTAATGATTCGCACTTTGTATTCGTGCAAGCCGATTCGAGCTGGCTGGCTGTTCGGTATGGTCCTGTGTTGGTCGGCTGCAGCACACGGTTACACCATTTCGCTTACCGGTGGTAATTCCGGTGGTAATCCGGGCGGACAGCCGCTGTATGAAGTCACTGGCTTGGTGCAAGGCGATGCGTTCAACGTTTCTTGGGGCGGTGTGAGCGGACTGAGTGTCAGCGGTATGGTGATCATCGACTCTCTTAGTAATACAGCCGCCGACATCCGCGTGATGTTTGATAATTTGAGTACGCCGATTAGCGGTGCGGATCCGCGAGTGACTTCGCTCGGATTGGCAATTGATGCGTTCTCATCACTAGCGAGTGCCGCGACGGGTGGTACCTATTTAACGCTCGCTGACGACTCGAACTTTCCCGGTTTTACGATCGACGCTTGTGGAGCTTCTGGCAACAACTGCGCGGGTGGCGGCAGCGGTGGCGTTCCAGCAGGCGGCAGCGAAGCATTCACGCTCTCGGTGAACGGCAACTTTTTGAGCGTGCTCGATTTGTCGAACTTTGCTCTCAAAATCCAAGGCGGCCCGAATGGTGATAGCTTTGAGCTTGCTGGTGTGCCCAGTCGCAAGAATATTCCTGAGCCGACCACGTTCGCGCTGGCGGCCATGGGGATGATATCGTTCTGGATGCGGCGGCGCTCACAGGCCTAAGCCCAATCGCAGCGATGACTGCCGACTTTCCACCTCAAAGCAGCGGCCCCAGCAGCCGGGCGAAGCTTTCGAGGACTTTGTGGCGCAAGGGGCGCTGGCGGTAGGTTTCGAGGTCCATTAGTTCCGAGCAGTCGATATAGGTTTGCTGCAGATCGGCCAGCTTGGCAGTGAACCGGCTGTCGTACATAGCCAGCAGGATTTCGAAGTTGAGGCGAAAGCTACGGGGGTCGAGATTCACCGAGCCGAACAGGCTGTGCGTGCGATCGACGGTGACGCTCTTGGTATGCAGGAGACCACCGTTGAAGAGTGCGATTCTCACTCCGGCCTCTAAAAGCTCGCCCTTAAACGCGCTCGAAGCATAGCGGACCAGTTTCGAATCGACCCTTCGAGGCAGGACCAGTATGACCTTCACACCGCGGCGGGCAGCAGCCACCAGGGCTAGCATCAGGGGCTCGCTGGGCACGAAGTAAGGCGTCGTGATGAGCAGCTCCTGGCGAGCGGAGTAGATCGCGGTGAGCAGCACTTGTTCGATGGCATTCGCCGGCAGATCGGGGCCGGAGGGCATGACTTGCGTTTCGACGTCGCCCCGAACGGGCTGCGGTATGGCATCAGCGGTTTCGAGCAGGTGATCGAGGTCGGCTTGCGACTCGACGAACCAATCGGCAAGGAAGATGATTTGCATTGCCTCGACTGCCGGGCCTTCGATGCGGACCATCGCATCGACCCACTCCCCAAAGCCGGCGCCCTTTTTAAAATATCGCGGGTCGACGAGGTTGAGGCTGCCTGTGTAGCCGATCCGGCCGTCGATGACGACAATTTTTCGGTGCAGCCGCAGATCGAATCGCACGAACGGCAAGCGGAACAGGCCACCCGGCAGCGCGGCGACCACGTGTACGCCTCCCTCGCGCATGCGCCGGCCGACTTTGCCGCGTAGGAAGCGGTGGCTGCCGAGTGCGTCGACCAGGACACGGCAGGTGACGCCGCGTCGCTGGGCATGGATGAGTGCTTCGGCGACTTCATTGGCCTTGCCGCCATCGCTCCAAATGTAGAATTCGATGTGAATGGTGCTCGTGGCGGCTTCGATGTCGGCGAGCAGCCGGTGAAAGATGTGTTCCCAATCGCTGAGCAAAGCGATGCGATTGCCAGCGAGCGCGGGGACACCGATGGTCCGCTCGCACAACTCGGCGAGCGGTTTGTAGTCGGCTTCGAGGGCGTTCCAATCGACGAGGCTCCGCTTGCGGATATCGTGGAGCCATTCTACGAGCGGTTTGGCCAGTTCGGTGAACCGCCCGGCACGCCGTCGCCCAAGCCGCAGTTCGCCAAACATCAGGTAGAGCAGGGGGCCGAGAAGTGGTGTCGAGAAGACGACCATGACCCAAGCCAGCGTCTCGCCGGTGGGCCGGCGCTGCATGATCACGCGGATGCCAATGGCGAGCTTCACTAAAAAATCGATGAAGAAGACCACGGAGCCCGTTGTTTGAGGCAGCCAGGCGGTGAGGTCAACAGTAGCGAAAGCGGCAAGCTGCATCGGTGTGCTACTTTCGTGTGAATTCGAAGTCGACGATCAGTGGCAAATGGTCGGAGGCCTGGCGGGCGACGTCGGTGTGGCCGACATAGGTGTGGAGGGGTCGGAGGTCGCCTCGAAAGAATACCTTATCCAGTGGCCGGAGTGGCAAGCGGGCGGGAAAGGTGCGAACGGCTGGCCCCGCTGGTTCGAAGCCGGCCGGCTGCATCACGCGCCAACCAAGCGAGTTCCAAAAATCGTTGAAGTCGCCTCCGATGACCAGCGGCACCCGATTGCGGAGCTCGGCAAAGTGACTAATTCGGAATAACCGGCGGAGTTGCCATTGGCGTTCGATGCCAGAGAGTCCGATATGGAGATTGACCAAGGTCATGGTCTTGCTATGCTTGCCGACCGGAACACGCCAGCGGGCCAGGAGTGCGCCGCGCCGCTTTTTGGGGCGGAAAGTGAGGTCGATGTGGGTTGGATCTTCGAGCGGATATCGGCTGAGGATCGCATTGCCGTAATGCCCGACGCGTAAGCGAACATTTCGCTGATAAGTGAAGTGTTGAAGCCCCGTTGCCTCGGCGAGTAGCTCGGTCTGGTCATGCCCGCGGGAGCGGGGGACGCCGCTGTCGACCTCCTGCAGAAAGGCGACGTCGGGCTGGTAATGCCGGATCGTGGCGGTAATACGCCCTAAGTCGTATCGCCGGTCCACTCCGCCGATGCCTTTGTGAATGTTGTAGCTCAGCAGGCGGAAGTGCATGCGGGGCCTTTCTCGGGTGCGATCCGCGCGGCAGTCAGCGCGAGGAGTTCGTCGTCGCTGAGCGTGGCGATTTCGTCGGGTAGGATCACCTGGTTGAAGGTGAGGGTGATTGGTTTCCTGCGCGGGAACTTCGCGCCGCGGGGCAGGGCGTCGTAGGCGCCGTTGATGGTCGTGGGGACGATCGCAGCGCTGCTGCGGCGGGCGATCGCGCAAAAACCGGATTGGAATGGCCGCAGGTTGCCGTCTTCGGTGCGGGTGCCTTCGGGGAAAACGATCGCGGCCTCGCCGGCTTTGAGCATGCCTAACAGGGCGCGGATGCCGGCAGTGGCGCTGCCGCGTTCGACGGGCACGGCGCCGAAGGAGCGAATCAACCAACCGAACGGGCCGACGAAGAGCGACGCCCGGGCCAGCGCACCGAGTTGCCGCGGACTGGCGATGGCAATCAGCACGGGGTCGAGGTGACTTTGGTGATTGCTGACCACGAGCACCGGACCGCTAGCGGGGACATTTTCGCCGCCGCTGGAGCGGAAGCGAAAGAGTGCTTTGCACACCGCCCAACAGACAAACCTGCTCAGCGAGTACCACCAGCGAGCCAGCTTGCTTTTCCCACGGGGTTTGTCCCGAGCAGCTATCGGTGGCGCTGAGGTCGCTGAGTTCGCATCGCGATTCATGCCTCGATCGGCGTCGGAGACGCCTCCTACAGGTTGATCCATTTAATATGATTGCCTCGAACGCACAATGTCTTCGAGCCGGGCGACAACCTCCGCAGGCGAGAGGCCACTGGTCGAGACTTCGATCGCGTCTTCGGCAATCACCAGTGCGCCGACGGAACGTGTGCGGTCCCGTTCGTCCCGGTTGTGCTGAGCTTCGAGCACCTGGTTGAAAGTGACATGCTCCCCTCGGCCAATGAGATCGCGGTAGCGCCGCTCGGCGCGTTCGCGTTCTTCGGCGGTGAGAAATATTTTGCACTCGGCGTCGGGAAAAACGACCGAACCTTGATCGCGCCCTTCGGTGACAACGTCGAAACCTGCCGCTGCGGCGCGCTGCCAGGCAACTAACTGAGCCCGGACCGTGGGATTGTCAGCGGCGTACTGGATCGAGGTGGTAATGTCGAAGGAGCGGATTTCTTTGGTGACATCGAGGCCATCGAGCAGCACGCGGTCGCCGTCGAGCTCGACGCAGATCTCGTCGACCATTGCTGCGAGTCGATCGCCGTTGGCGAGGTCGAGACCCCGCTGTTTGGCAGCCAGCGTGACGGCGCGGTACATCGCTCCTGTATCAAGGAAGCGGAAGCCGAGCCGGCGGGCCAATTCCCGGGCCGCACTGCTCTTGCCCGCTCCGGCGGGGCCGTCAATGGTTACGATCATGGGCTGCCTACCAAGGCGAAACTGGCTGCGAAGGGGTGAATTTGGCCGTCACGAAAAGAAGTGAGATCTGGCTTGGGACCAATCTTACCACCGTGGGGCGATTCGCGCCACCGGTAAGCTGATCGCGAAAAGCTCGCCAGAGAGTAAGCTGTAACCCTTTTTCTGGGTTGTAGTTAGCAAGACTTACCAAAAAAGCTGCGGATTGGGCTGGCTCGACGCGTGACGCAACCCGACGAAGCCGGCCCAGATGCTACCCAAGTCGAAATCTACGAGTAGAATGAAAAATGAAGCGAGTCGCTGCGAACCGAGCAGCCCTGGGGCGCAAGTGCGTAAGCGCTTGTGGCATGGATTGTTCGGTCGCGCAACCGGCGCAATAGTTAGCGGCCCAATCGGGTTGTTGCGCCGCGAGACAATCGGGCGAAGCGGCTGGCAGCACGGATTACGGAATAGAGGTTTTCGACCATGGCGAAGAGTGGCGCCGTATGGGGTATCGACGTTGGGCAGTGCGCGCTCAAAGCGCTGCGCTGCCGTGCGCACGAAAAGGATGAAAACCGAATCGTCGTCGAGGCATTCGACTACATCGAATACCCGAAGATTCTCACGCAGCCCGAAGCCAATCGCGAAGAATTGGTGCGCGAGGCACTTGAACAATTTGTCTCGCGGAATGTGCTGACGGGCGATCGCGTGGCGATTTCAGTTCCCGGCCAGAGCGGCCTGGCGCGGTTTATCAAGTTGCCGCCCGTCGAAGCGAAAAAGATTCCGGATATTGTAAAATACGAGGCCCGGCAGCAGATACCGTTCGCGCTCGAAGACGTGGTGTGGGATTACCAGCCGCTTGCCGGGGGAAGCGTCGAAGAAGGCTATGCGTTGGAGACAGAAGTCGGCCTGTTTGCGATGAAGCGTGATCAGGTGGCACGGGCGCTGAAGCCCTTGGAAGATGCCGGCATCGAAATCGATATCATTCAACTCGCACCGCTGGCGATTTACAACTTTGTCTGCTTCGACCAGCTCGACAATTTGGAGAACTACGAACGAAATAATCCACCGCCCTCGAAGGTGGTGCTGTCGCTGGGCACGGATACGACCGATTTGGTGATTACTGATGGCTTCCGCGTTTGGCAGCGTAGCATTCCGATCGGCGGCAACCATTTCACCAAGGCGCTCACCAAGGAACTCAAGCTGACATTTGCAAAGGCGGAACACCTGAAACGGAATGCGATGAAGGCTGAGAACCCCAAGGCGGTGTTCCAGGCGATGCGGCCGGTATTCAGCGATCTAGTGGCGGAAATACAGCGTTCGATCGGCTTCTTCACCAGCAACAACCGAAACGCCAAGCTCGGCAGCGTGGTTGCCCTTGGCAATCCGATGAAGCTACCCGGTCTGCAGCGGTTTCTGGCGCAAAATCTCGATCAAGAAGTCGCGCAAATCGACGATTTTAAGGCGCTGGTCGGTGGCAGCGTGACGGCGGTGCCGAATTTCAAAGAGAACGTGCCGACGTTTGGTGTTGCGTATGGTCTGTGTGTCCAGGCGCTGAACATGGCGCAGATTCATACCAACCTGCTGCCTGGCGAGATCATCACCAAGCGGCTTGTCAAAGCCAAGAAGCCCTGGGCCGTGGCCGCCGCCGCACTCCTACTCACCGGGATGGCGGTCGACTACGCCAGCCACTACTCGGCGTGGAGGAGCGCGGCAGTCTCGCCAGATTACAACCGAGAAATGGCCACCGCGTTGCAACAGTCGAGTCAGCTATCGGGCGAGGCCAGCCAAATGACCTCGGCCTACGAAGGACTAACGGCTCAGTTCGACACCATCCTCGAAACAGCTAAGAATCTGGTGAGCAATGTCGAAGGGCGGCTGCTGTGGCTCGAAGTGCTCAAGGCGCTGGATGTGGCCATTCCGAAAGACACTCGGCCGGTGAAAGAACGTCAGGAAACTGCTGAAGATGTCACTGCCCGTACCGAGTTGCACATCAAGTCGATGGATTGTGAATATATGGACGATGTCTCGACGTGGTACGCGAGCGTGGCTCCGATGATTGCTGACGCGCGCGCCGCCTCCTTCCTCCAACAAGAGGAAGTGGATCAGCCTGCGGCTGAAGGAGGGGCTGCGGGTGAAGTGCCAGCCGAGGGTGAAGAAGGCGAAATCTCGGCCGTCGATCCCGCGATCGATCCCGCCGCGGGTGGCGATCCGAACATGATGGCTGATGGCAGCGGTATGGCAGGTGAGGGCGGCGAAGTAGCCGGAGCGGCGGGGCCCGGCTGGATTATCCAGCTCAAAGGCTATCACTTCCACAACACCTATCTTGGCAAACCGGAGCTCGATTTTACCAACAACGAAGGCAAAGAGTTCATCGAAAATACGTTCGTCAAATCGATTGAAGAGGGCTCGGTAGAGCTGCCTGACGGTCCGGATGGGACGAAGATCGAAGTGCCCATCTCGAAGCTAGGCCTGCTGTTCCCGGTAGTGACGACGGAGAACCCGATTGTCAATGTCACCTACTATCCAGAAGCCGTCGGTAGCGAAAGTGGCGCACAGCGAATGGGCGGCGGCCCCGTTGAACGCGGCGTCGGTCGGCTGCACGGTGCCGCTGAGCCAGCTGGGCCCCAAAAATGGAAACTCCGCCGGTATGATTTCACCATTCAAATGCTGTGGAAGCCAACACCCCGCTCGGCACGCCAAGAGCCGCCAGCGGGCGCCGCCAGCGAAGAGTCGCTCGACACGGTGTCGGTCGATGGTTCGTCCGGTGCCACAGGTTAATTGATTGCAGTCTCGCATCACCGCCAGCACAACTCACCGCAGAATATTGACCAACGGAGTCAGAACAGGACCAGAACATGGATCAATTGCGCAAAGCAGGGGACTGGTTGAAGCGGCATCATTTTTGGGTGCTGACCGTGATCGCCGTGTTGGTGGCCCTCTTCTGCTGGTGGCGGGGGGCGAACGCACTCTACGCAGAGTTCAAGACCAACAAGAGCAAGATCGAAAGCGAGTTCAACGCGGCGAATTCTGTCCGCTCGAAGCCGTTCCATCCGAATGCCGACGTCCGAGCGGGGCAAACCGAACAGATCGTCAATCAGCAAAAGAGTGTCCACCAATTGTGGAAGGACCTGTATGAGCGGCAGACAGCCTCGGTGCTGAAGTGGCCGGAAAACCTCAGCGAGGAGTTCCGCAGCTACGTCAATAAGCTGAAATTTGGAGAAAATATTCCGCGGAATTTGCGGGCTCAATACAACAACTACATACTCGACCATTTCCCCAAGCTTCCGAAAATCGTCGGCGCACTCGAGATGGGGGAAGGCGGATCGGGGGGCATGGGAGGTATGGGCCGCGGGTCTGGCGGCAGTATGAACTATCAAAACCTTCTCGAGAATATGCGTAGCAGTGGAGGTGGTCCTGGCGGCATGCGGGAGGGTGGCACAGAGCCGATGGTCGAGGAGCAAGATTTTATTGTCATCTGGGCCGATCAGCAGACGGTGCGGGACGAACTGTACCCCCGGACCACGCCCTCAGTAAAACGCATTTGGAAGACTCAGGAAGACCTCTGGGTGTACGAAGCACTACTGAGAATCATCGCCAACACCAACGCTGAGGCCGGGGCCGATCGCTTTTCGAATGCGGCGGTCCGAGTGATCGAGTCGCTCGAAGTCGGCCGCACGGCAGCCCAGGCCAGTCGGGGCAAGGGCCGAATCGACATCGTGGAGTCTGCGGGGGCGGCTGACGGGATGGGTGCCGAAATGAGCGGCCGCGGCATGGAATTCGATGGCGGCGCGGGGGGGCCCGAAGGCGGTGGATACCCCGGGGAAATGCACGGCGAGGGTCTGGGCCGCGGCGGCGAAATGGGTGGTGCAGCCGGCGATGCCGAGCTGTTCAACAGCCGCTATGTCGGTGCCGATGGCGCACCGATTGCATCCACTGGCGAAGGCGGCCCGGATGAGTTTGGCAAAGAATTCAAGCGATTGCCGGTACGGATGCAATTGTTGATGGATCAGCGGTGGTTGCCGCAACTGATTACCGAATGCGCCAACGCACCGCTGCAAGTCGAGATTCAGGAGGTTCGCATCAACCCGAGCGATTCTGGTGCGATGGGTGGCGGTGGTTACGCCGGGCGCGGCGGCGGCGGCAGACCCGGCGGCGGCGGTGAGTACGGCACGAGCAGTGCCGGTAGCGAAGAAATGATGCCCGAAGCCGAACCGAACATTAAAACTGTGGTGCTGCAGGGCACTGTGACCATATTTAACCCGCCCAGCGAAGCCGAAACTTCGGCGGAGTCGGTGGTGGCCAATTAGGTTATTCGGGCCGGTTGGCAATATCTATTGCCGGGTAGTGCGAATCCAATGAGGCGGCGATGGGCCGCGACAAGGACAAGAGTCGCTCTGGATTTTGTGAAGCGAGATGAAGTAATGAAGGCCAATCTTAAAGGTTTGGGCGGGATCAAGCATTTGCTCCTGGGACATGGCGAAAAACTCGTCATCCTGATCGTGGGCATTGTCGCGATGATGATGATGATGAAGGCGCTGCAGCGCGACAAACTGCCGGCCGAAAAACAGGCCAACAAGCTGAATGAGCAGATTACGCTTGCGCGGCAACGCATGAATGATTTCTCCTGGAACAAGATGAAACAGGAGTTTCCCGCGGAGATTCGACTCCCCAAGCCGCTCGAACAAAAAGCAGATAACCGCGTGCCTCCGAGCGCTTACCAGTCACCCAACCAGAAGCTTGGCTGGGATCCCCCGGTGGTGCCGCCGGTCGTGCTGCGTAGCGATCCGTTGCTGTTAGATCCCCTCAACCTGGAGGCTCACGGTGGCTCTGGCTTGCTGGCGTTTGTTGATCCTGAAGTGCGCCGTCGCAAAATCCTCGAAGAACAGCAACAGGCAGCAAAGGCGGTCAAGGATCAGCAGAAGGAACTCGAAAAGCAACAATCGGAAGCAGATCGGGGTGGTACTAGTCGTTCTCGAGGCGGTGAGGCCGATCCTTATGGCGCGGGTGCCTACGATCCGGCGCATCCTAAACGCCGCGCGGTCTTCGGTGTTGTGCGACCGGCTGGTGTGCCGCTCCAGGACTACGAAGAAGTTCGCGTTGCCTATTGGGCAATTGTGAACGCCAAAGTTCCCATCAAAGAGCAATTGAAGCTTTACCGCGACGCCTTTGAGAACGCCCGCGGTTACAATGAAATGGCTGACATCCCGCAATATTTGGGTTACTTTGTCGAACGAGCAGAAGTTCGCAGTAACGAAGCCGAAAAGAATCTCCAATGGGAACCCGTAGCCGTCTACAACGGCCGAGGCCAGCGGATTAGTCCGGTGGTGACTGCCGATGCGCTGTTTGGCAAGCCAGTAGTACAAGGCCGGACCGGCAAGAAGGACGGGACCGAGGGCGTGGTCACCAAGTGGGTGGCACAAATGCCCGAAATCGTCGATCCTCGTTTTTTGGATGGCAACTTGCTGGCATTTCCGTTGCCTCCGTTGGTGGGGCGCGAGTGGGGTCGTGAGGTTACGCATTCTGATGTGCCGCTGGCCATCGATGCCGTCGAGTTGGAGGAAGATAAGGCGGAAACCGAAGAAGCCAAACCGGCTACAACTGAAGAGCCAACGGATTTGTTTGGCGGTAGTGCGCCAGGCGTGGCTGGCATGGGGGCGCAACCGCCGGGTTATGCTGGCGGTCGCGGTGGCTATGGCGGCGGTCCCGGGGACTATGGTGGCGGTCGCGGCGGTTATGGCGGTGGGCCTGGTGGCTATGGTGCCGAGCCGGGCATGATGGGTGGCAGAGGCGGTTATGGCGGCGAAGAAAGCTACGGTGGCGGAGGGTATGGCGGCGGTCGCGGCGGCATGGGCCAAACCGGCAATCCGCAAGCGCCCCATTGGCTGCTCCGCTTCTTTGATTTCAGCGTCGAGCCTGGCAAGAAGTACAAGTACCGCGTGCGACTAGCGGTACTCGATCCGAACCAGAGCTTTGGCGGGCGAAGAGTGGATTTGGACGTTCTCGACAAAGATGCCATGGCCCGCGTCAAGCAAGCGAAAGCGGCCAATAAGTCGCGTATCACTCCGTTTCGCTTAACCGAATGGAGCAAACCGAGTCGCACGGTCAGCATTCCGCTCGCCGGTACGGTTTATGTGGCAGCGGCTAAGCCTGCCTCGGATCGCTTCAACGACGAACCCAAGACAACCTTACTTGTGAGTTCGTTCGGTAATGAACGAGGCAAGGCGATTCAGGCTGCCAAGGAGAAAGACTTCCAGCGCGGTAGCGTGGCAAACATGACGGAGGACACAGAAGTGCTGGCGGATCAAGGCCGCGCCATCGACCCACTCAAGGCGTTCAAGTTTCAAACCGACATCACCGTTGCCGACATTCACGGCGGCGAACGCTTAACGCGTAGTGAAACGAGACCGGCGCGAATTCTCCTGTTAGGTCCAGCCGGCCAACTGTTTGTGCAGGAGGAAGTCGACGACTTGCTCACGGTCGAAGCCCATCGTACGACATTTGCGAAAGAAGCTACCGGCGGGGCAGGCGGGTTTATGGGGCGCGAGATGCCCGGAGGACCGGGTGGTCCGGGCGGACCACCGGGTGTACGCTAATAATCGCCCTCAGTGGAAGCGCTGCTTATGCGCTCCATTGATTGCCAGCAGCGCAGGCTAAAGCAAGTTACAAGCTAGTGCCCTATTCAAATTCGCACCACGACTTTTGCTGCGCCGCTTCATGGGGAAAGCCGCGACGCTGCGTCTAGTCAATCTGTGGAGTCGTAACGGCAACGTGCAAACCGTGACCGCAGGATGAGCCATGGCCCCTGCCAGGAGCGCAGCAATCTGGCCCAAGATCTCGGTGAAACATTAGAAAGTGGGCTTGACCGGTCTTGCGGGCCTCGATATTTTCCGCCTCCTCATCTGCCAGGAACCGTTCGCTACGCCAAAAGAGAGCGCGGATTTTAGCCCCGTTGGGTTGAACCAATCGACCTGCGATTGCCGCTGTGCTCTGACTTTTCCAGCGCGATGTGTTTCAGCAAGAATTGTCTGACTTGAGCCAGCAAGAGATAGCCCATGGTGCCCCAGACCAGGAAGTCTGGGAACTGCCGCCGAGCGCGAAGCGTTGCCACGGGGCGACGCATTAAATTGCCAGCAGCGGCAAAACGCCAAAAGGAGTAGCGAGTTGAACGCGAAATGGATGCCAGTCTTCAGTGTGGCCGCCGCAGTCTGCTTGACCTCGGCCTGCCTGGTTTCAACGGTTCGCGCAGAAGTGGGACAATTATCCCGCAGCGACGTTGACAAGCTATTGGCGGACGCGCGCTCCGCTATTCAAGCGGGCAACTTGGATCGTGCGGCTGCACTCGTCGAACAAGCCGAGACAGCCGCTCCGCGTTACACGTTGTTTCACCTGGGCCCGACGCCGGCCTTGGTGCGGCGCGAATTGGAGCGGGCCCGACGGGAAAACCAAAACAATCCGCAGTCGAACCAATCCACTGTTGCGACCGGCATGCCGGAGCAGGGTTACCAGAGAGCACCTTCTCAGCATCTGGTCGACCCGTTTGCCCAACGCATGGCGAAGCTGCCAGCCGGACCTCTTGGAGAGCCGATTCCGCCGACAACGCGCGATGAAATGTCGCCTCCGGTAACGCCCGCACTGCACAATCAACAAATTGGCGAACGAGGCAACGCAGTCAGCCCTGCCTCGGCCGGTGTCTCCTCCGGTGAGCGATACGATTTGCTGCCTGCCATGTTGCCCCCGTTGCAAAATGGACCGGTGGCCACTCAGCCGGCACTGGCCGCGCTGCGACCGGCGACCGGCGGCGATGCGTCTGTCGATCAGAAGGGCCAGGCACTCAAGCTGCTCAGCGAAGCTCGTCAGGCCATGGCAGCAGGCGACTTGGAACAGGCCGAGGAAGCCACACGCATGGCCACTAGCCTGGGAGTGCCCGAATCAGCCTTCCTGCCGCACGAAGACCGACCGTCGCTGTTAGTTTGGGATCTCCAGCGTGCCCGCAGCAACCAGCCCAGCGGTCAGTCTGGATCGAGTGCCGCAAGCACGAACGAAGATCGTTACGCTGCTCAAGCCGGACTGCCGGCTGAAGGGGACCTGACCCGAACCATTTCCGCTTCGACCCAGTCGGAATTGCGATTTGCCCAAATGCCCGAGCCGCTCGATTTGCCGCCCGAGGGCTACGAAGCAACGCAGGGTCAGTTGCCTGCGCCAGCGCCGTTGCCCTTGCAGTCAGCCACGGTACCAATCACGGCTGACACGGGGAAGAAGGCTCCATCGCCCTGGCCTGCGCAGCCCCAGTCGGAGCCGCAGGTCATGCCGGCAGAGAACGAGGCTGTTCAGCTTTTCAAAGCAGGCGAAGTAGCACTCGAGCGCAACGATCCGAAGTCGGCAGCCGCTTTGTTCGGCCAGGCCTACGTCTTACGCGAGTCGCTCGATCCGGCTCAGCAGATTCGCTTACAGAGCTACCTGCAGAAACTGGCCGCGGTGAACCCGCCGGCAGAGCTGCCCACTCCGCCACAAACGTCCGGACGCACATCGGCATCCACCTTGCTTGACGCCGCGGCAAAAGATCAACAGGCCCGCGCCCATCAAATGTCGGCCGAGGTTGGCAAAAAACAATCCGAAGCGCGCCGGATGCGCGAGACGAAGCCTAAAGAAGCGATTACATTGCTGCAAGAAACGCGCAGGCAAGTGGCCGATTCGCAACTCTCCGAAGAATATCGCACCCAACTGCTGCGTCGCATCGACATCACGCTCGATGAAACCGAAAAATACATCAAGGACCATCACGCGGAAATCGAACTCGACCAACAAAACAAGGCCGTGCTCGACGAGATCGAGCGGCACCGCGAAGTCCGTGTGAAGGTGCAGGAAAAAGTTGCCGAGCTAGTGGACGAGTTCAATCGACTCCGCGACGAGCAACGTTATGCCGAGATGGAAATCGTCGCTCGCCGGCTAATCGAGATTGCGCCAGAAGAAGAAGTTGCTAAACAAGTTTGGCAGAATGCGAAATTTATCCGCCGCACGATGATGAACCAACAGGTGGACGAAGCGCGTGAACAAGCGAACTGGCAGATGCTGCACGACGTCGAAACTTCGAGTTACGCCAACGTCGACGATGCCAATCCGCTGATCTACGATCAGAAGCGGTGGGAAGCGCTGGTCAAGGGCCGCAAAGGCAGTGACCGGGAGACCCGTCGCACAGAACGCGAGTTGGAGATCGAGCGCCGGCTGAAAACACCGGTACTATTGCGATACGAGGATGCACCGTTGAGCGAAGTCGTCCAGGGTCTCTCGGAACTCGCCGGCGTGAATATTCATCTCGACCAACGCGGCCTGAGCCAGGAAGGGGTCGAGAGCAGCACCTCGATTACGATCAATCTCAGCAAAGAAATCACGCTCAAGAGTGCGCTCAATTTGATTCTCGAACCGCTCCACTTGAGCTACGTCATCAAAGACGAAGTGCTCAAGATCACTAGCGAAGCACTCAGCAACGGCGAAGTGGAAACCAAGGTCTACAACGTAGCCGACTTGGTAATTCCGATTCCGAATTTTGTGCCCAACAACAACATCGGTTTGCAGGGTTTAATCAACGACGCCCACGCCACGATCGGCTATGGAGCCGGTGGCATTGGTACGCCTGGTCCGACCGTGCTCGTGAACGACGCTGGTCCGAACGGCACAAAAAGATCGAACAAGAACGTGCTGGCGCAGCAATTCGGCGGCGGCATGGCGGGCGGCGGGATCGGCGGCGGAGGCACCGCGGTGCCGATTGGCAGCGGGCCGGGCGGCATGGGCGGTGGCGCCAACGCCGACTTCGACACACTAATTGACCTGATCGTGTCGACCGTGGCCCAGGAAACTTGGGCTGAGAATGGCGGCGGCGAGGCAGAAATTCGCCCGTTCTTCACTAATCTCAGCCTCGTCATTAGCCAGACGCAAGCCGTCCACGAAGAGATTGCCGACTTGCTTCAGCAATTACGCCGCCTGCAAGATCTGCAAGTGACGATTGAAGTCCGTTTCATCCGCCTCAACGACAGCTTCTTTGAGCGGATCGGCATGGATTTCGACTTGAATATCGGCCCACCAGCCAGCGCCACTACGGTGAACCCAGACGGAACCGTTAATCAGAATGCGCCCAGTGCGATCGTCGGTGCGCGGCCCGCTGTGGTCGGCGACTTGCCGGTGTTTACCAGCGATCTCGAAGTGCCATTTCGGCAAGAGAGTTTCTCAATCGCCACGGCTCCCTTCGGTTCGCCCCAACAAGTGGCAAACTTTGGCTTCGCCATTTTAAGCGAAATCGAGGCCTATTTCTTGATCGAGGCCGCTCAAGGCGATCGACGCACCAACGTGCTCAACGCGCCCAAAGTGACGCTTTTCAACGGCCAACAGGCCTTTGTGGCAGACGCCATTTCACGGCCCTTCGTGGTGGGTGTGATTCCTGTCGTCGGCGAATTTGCGGCAGCCCAGCAGCCAGTCATTGTCGTGCTCAACGAAGGCACGTTGATGACCATCCAGGCGGTGGTATCGAACGACCGGCGCTATGTCCGCTTGACTGTGGTACCGTTTTTCACCCAAGTGGGCGACGTACAAGAGTTCACATTCGAAGGTACCTCGTCTACCACGACCTCCAGTTCGACCGTCGATAACGACGAAGACCAGCAGGAGAGCGAGTCGCAAGCACAGTCGCGTAGTGGCGTAACGGTGCAGTTGCCATCGTTCAGTTTTGTATCTGTGGTAACGACCGTGAGCGTACCCGATGGTGGTACGGTGTTACTGGGCGGAATCAAGCGACTGAGCGAAGGGCGTAATGAAATCGGCGTGCCGCTGCTCTCGAAGGTGCCCTACGTCAATCGCCTGTTCCGCAACGTAGGCATCGGCCGCGAGACCGAAAGCTTGATGATGATGGTCACGCCACGAATCATCATTCAGGAAGAGGAAGAAGAACGCCTCGGCATTACGTCTGCCGACCAGGGAACTTACTAGCCATCGAAGCTCACCATTCACAACGATTCGACAAAAAACAGTATGCAACTTGCCCGTTGGATTGCCGTCGGAGCCCTACTCGGAGCTATCGGGGTTGCACTGGGCGCCTACGGTGCGCATGGTTTGGAGAAGCAACTTGCAGCCTGGGGATACCAGGGCGATGAACTGGTCAAGCGGTTGGCGAACCACGAAACGGCGGTGCGTTACCAGTTGTGGCACGCGTTGGCGATCGTGCTGGTGGGCGTTGCGCTGACGGGCCGCCCGACGCCGTGGTGGCAGGCCGCCGGCTGGGCATTTCTCGCGGGCGTACTCATCTTCTCCGGCCTGCTCTACGCCCTGGTCTTGGCCGGCCCCACTTGGCGTTGGCTCGGCGCGATCGTGCCTATCGGCGGAGTATCGCTGATCATCGGCTGGCTACTGCTGGCAGTGGGTGCGCTGCGCAGCTACTGATTCAGTCCGCCAAAGCGCCTTTCGCGGCTGGCATAGGAACGAATTGCTTCGTGCAGCGTGCGTTCGTCAAACTCCGGCCAGCATTTCTCGGTGACCCAGATTTCCGAGTAGCTGATTTGCCACAGTAAAAAATTGCTGATCCGCATTTCGCCCGCGGTACGAATTAATAGGTCGGGGTCTGGGGCACCGGCCGTATAGAGCTCGGCGGCGATCGTGGCCTCGTCGATCCCCTCGGGAGCCAGCCTGCCAGTTGCCACACGACGCGCAACACTGCGCATCGCATCGACCAGTTCTGCCCGGCCGCCGTAGTTGATTGCCAGATTGAGCCAGGTACCCGTATTGGCTTGGCTCATGGCGACGGTCTTGTCGAGTTCAGCCAACACAGGTTGCGGCATGTCGTCGCGCCGGCCCAGCATGCGGACGCGGATATTGTTTTCCATGATCGTCGCCCGCTCGGCGATCATGTACTCTTCAAGCAGCGTCATCAAAAAGCTGATCTCGGTTGGCGGACGCTTCCAGTTTTCGCTCGAGAGGCAGTAGAGCGTCAGCTGATCGATCTTAAGTCGGGCACATTCCTCGGTGGTCCGGCGGACCGAGTCGACACCGCGCTGATGGCCTGCGATGCGAGGTAGCTCTTGCCGGCGGGCCCAGCGGCCATTGCCATCCATGATGATCGCAATATGTCGCGGCCGACGCTCCTGCGGCACATCCAAGATCGGCGCTGATCCATCGCCTGCCATCAAAACTCACAACTTATTGACGACGATCGTCTGATCTCGTTCGGGGCCGACAGAGACCATCTCAATCGGCCGACCAACCAACTCGCTGATCCGGCGGAGGTAGGCCTGCGCGTGGGGGGGCAACTCGTCGACGGTGCGGCAGGCGGTGACTTCTTCCGTCCAGCCAGGCACCGTTTCGTAAATCGGCTGCACACGGCGGATGTCGTCGACATGGCTGGGAAAATGTTTGATGTGCTTACCGTCGATTTCGTACGCAATACAAATAGATAGCTCTTTGAGGCCACTGAGCACGTCGAGCAGCATCACCGCGAGAGTGTCGACCCCACTCAACCGAGCGGTGTAGCGCAAGGCAACTGCATCCAGCCAGCCGCAACGACGCGGGCGGCGGGTGACGGTGCCGTACTCATTGCCGCGGTCGCGCAAGTATTGGCCCAGCTCGTTGTCGAGCTCGGTGGGAAAAGGTCCGCCACCCACTCGCGTCGAATACGCCTTCACCACACCAATCATGCGGTCGACGTGCTTCATCGGCACACCCGAGCCGCTGGCAATGCCCACGCCGGAGCTGTTGCTGCTGGTCACAAACGGGTACGTGCCGTGATCGACGTCCAGCAGCGCGCCTTGGGCCCCTTCGAAGAGCAGCCGCTTGCCGGCTTCGGCAGCCGTGAGCAGCAACTCAGTTGTATCGCAAACATATGGCCGCAACCGCTCGGCAAACTTAGCGTATTGGTTGTAAATTGCCGAAGCGTCCAGTGGTTGAAAGTCTTTGGCAGGATACAGCACCGCGAGCAGTGGGTTCTTGGCGGCCACAATATGCTCGACCGTCGCTCGGAAATCGGGCCGGTACAAGTCGCCCAACCGAATCGCATGCGAGCGGCCAACCTTGTCGCGATAGCAAGGCCCGATGCCTCGGCCCGTAGTGCCGATGTTCTCGCCGTCGGAAGTGCTCTTGTCGAGCGCCTTGTCTTCGGCGAAGTGCCAAGGAAAAATCACGTGGGCCCGATCGCTGATCCGCAAGTTGTCGTGCGCCACTTCGCCCATGCCGCGGGCCGTGAGCTCGTCGAGTTCCTCAATCACGCGCGCCGGATTGAGGACCACACCGCCGGCAATCACGCAGGTGACGCCGGGGGTGAGGATGCCGCTCGGCAACAGCGAGAGCTTGTAGGTTTGATCGCCGACCACTACGGTATGCCCGGCGTTTGCGCCGCCCTGATAGCGGACGACGAAATCGTGTTCCTTCGTCAGTCGGTCGACGATCTTTCCCTTGGCTTCGTCGCCCCATTGCAGACCGATAACGCAAGTTCCAGACACAGCAAGGACCTCCTGGTGGGGCGAGAGCGGATGCCCCAGCGGGGATTACATCGGAGACGGCATGAATCACTTACGCCCCGATTTTAGGTCTGTGGGGCAAAGCGTTCAAGCGCCCAACAATTTAGACGAAAAAGCAACATTACGCCCATCGCGCCGATTGGTAACAGCCTAGCGAATGTCCAGCTCAAACGGCATCACTAGTGCCGCTGGATGGTGGAATATGGCGCGGAATTGATACGCCTTGCGGGCGATGTCGATCATTTCCGGCGCCATTGGCTCTAGCGCCCGGCCGAGGCTGACTTCCTCTTCCGCACCCAGATCGCCGAATAGCGATTCGAAGAAGTTGGTCGGCTCAGGTAACCGCTCAATTCGCACCTTTGTGCCGCGGTCGATGCCGGCGAGCTCCTTGGCCTGTTGAATAGCTTCGTGCAGCGTGCCAAGCTCGTCAACCAGGCCGTTGGCCAGTGCTTGGCGGCCGGTGTAAACGCGGCCACCGGCCAGCTTGCGGAGTTCGTCGACCGGCATCTTGCGACCCTCGGCAGCCTTCGACGTGAACTGATCGTAAACATCTTCCATCATCGAACGCACGACTTCACGTTGCGAGTCGGTGAATGGGCCACTTGACGAAAACAAGCCGCTGTTGCGACCGCGTTCAATCGTTTCCGTGGTGATGCCGATTTTCTTGTACAGCCCGCGGATGGCCAGCTTGCCACCCACCACACCGATCGAACCGGTGACAGTACCCGGCGTGGCGATGATCTTGTCGGCACCCATGGCGATATAGTATCCGCCGCTGGCAGCCACATCGCCCATGCTGGCCACAATCGGCTTGTCGATGACTTGTGTTTCGTGCCAGATAAGATCGCTCGCCAGGGCCGAGCCGCCGGGACTGTCGATGCGGAGCACGATTGCGGCCACTTGCTTATCGTCGCTCGCTTTGCGCAGCGCTTCGACGATGGTCGTCGAGCCCATCACTTCGCTGCCGAAGGGGTCCGACTTGCTCTTGCCTGTGTTGATCGGGCCCACTGCGTAAACGACGGCGATTTTCTTGCCTTGGTCGCGCTGCGAGCCCGAGTTGCCGCCCATCATCGCTTGCACCAGTTTGATGAAGCCCATCGGACCCGAAAAATCGGTATCGACCTTTTTCTGGCCATAGTTTCGGACATAGACGAGCGGCGCGGCATCGTAAGACTCGGCCAGATCCTTGCGGAGCGTATCGGGGTAGGCGATCCGATCGATCAGGCCTAGTTCCTTGGCGCGGTTCGCAGTTAGCAAACCAGTGTCGATGATCTCCTTCACCTGGGCGACAGAGAGAGGCCGGTCTTTGACCACGGTAGTCACCATGTCGTCGTACAGACTGTCGACGAGCGCTGTCATGTTCTCGCGGACTGGCTTGCTGTACTGTTCGCGAGTCATTGGCTCGGCGGCGCCTTTGAAATCGCCGACGTGCAGAAAGTCGGCGCGAATGCCCACCTTCTCGAACAGATTCTTATAGAACGTGGCTTCGGCATGGACGCCCGGCAGCATGATCACGCCGCATTCGGGCATCACGATCTCGTCGCACGCGCAGGCAATCAGATAATCGGTCGGCATCGCCGCTTCTAGTTGGGCATGCATCTTTTTGCCCTTGGCGCGGAACCGCTGGATCGCGGCCCGCAGTTCGTAAATCTTTCCGCGGCCTATCTCCGGGCTGCGAATATCGAGCACGGCGCCGGCGATCGAGCGATCGTTGGCTGCGCGATCGATCCGGGCGATCGTCTCACGCAAATCGAGCTGCACTTCGCCAAACAGGCCCGACTGGCCGAGCGACTCGGGGAGCGCGTCTTTCAACACAAACTGTGCGAGGCGAATGCGATTGCGTTTTGGTTCGGGCGTCTTCTCGGAGGCTTGGGTCGGCTTGGCTGCCACAGGCTCGGCTGCGTTCGCGGGCTCGGCAGGTTTGGTGGGTGTTTCGGTGGGTTGCTTCGCCGCAGCGGGCTTTGCTTCCGCGGCTGGTTTGGGCAGATCTGCGGCGGCCGGAGTTTCCTGCTTGTCTGCCTGGGGTTGGGGTTTTGCTTCCGCGACCGCGGGTATCGCATCGGCCGCGGCAACCTCGAATATAGCCGTCGAAAAGAAAGCAGTGACGGCAACGCTGGCGCTCAAGCAGAAAAAGCAGGCGAACGATCTGACGGACATAGTGAATCTCTCCAAAAAGTTCATGCGGCTACCGCTGCATACTGTCATTCGGCGTCGAGCCACGAATCTTGCCGGCGAGCACCCGGCCCATGCCGAGCGGCTCCGGTCGCCTCGCGCGGCCACCTCACCATTCTAGTGTAATTTTGCTGCTTACGTAGAGCGAGTTGTCGCGATTCTCTCTGGCCCTAGAGCCGTGTAGTCGCTACGATTCCGCCCTCATCGTCCGAAATATTGCGGTAAACTGGCCCAGCTAGTGCCGCTTTGTCCGATCACCCCGAAATTCGCTTGCGGAGTGAACCATGCCACCGAAGAATGCTTGCTGGAGTGTTGTCCTGCTGGGAACCGTCGGGTGGCTGGCGGTTGAGCCCGCCGCGGCACAAATCTGGAAGCATCTTGTGCCTGCCTCTTATGTCGAGGAGGCGCCCCAAGGCAGTTCCGACCTGACGCAAGAGAACGGCCCGTGGATGATCATGGTCGCCTCGTTTGATGGCGAAGGTGCCGCCGAACAAGCGAAGGAACTTGCCGCTGAACTCCGCACACGACACCGCCTCGCGGCCTACGTTCACGATCGCACCTTCAACCATGCTGAGAGCAAAAACCCCGGTCGCGGCATCGACAACTATGGCGCGCCACTGCGGACCCGATATCAACAAGAAAAAGCACACGAGTACGCAGTGCTGGCGGGCGATTTCGAGTCGCTCGATGATCCCAATGCACAGCGCACTCTCGACCGCATCAAAACGCTACCCTCGGCCGTGCTTGAAGGCGATACGCCCGATACGCCCATGGATGAAGTGCGGCAATTTTCGGCCGACATGGTGAGCAAACTGAGTGGCCGCCGCGGGCGGGGGCCGATGGGCCGGGCGTTCTTCACCCGCAACCCGCTCTTGCCACGCGAGTATTTTGTGCCCCAGGGCGTCGACAATTTCGTCATCAAGATGAACCAAGGTATCGATCATAGCCTGCTCGATTGTCCTGGCCGCTACACCGTGCAAATCGCCACGTTCCGCGGCAAAACGGTGCTGCAATCCAGCAGTTCCCAGCCCGAGGTGGCTGAAAAGGGTTGGAAGTGGGGCAAGGAGAAAAGTAATCCGTTGGTGGAAGCGGCCGAAAATGCCCACCTGCTTACCGAGGAACTGCGCAAACATGGCTACGAAGCTTACGAATTTCACGACCGCACCGAGAGCATCGTGACCATCGGCTCGTTCGAACATGTCGGTGAGCGGATGGCCAATGGCCAGATCGCCGCTGCAGCCGATGTGCAGAAAATCATCGAAACATTTGGTGCTTCTTACAACACACCTGCCGATCCGCTTACCAATGTGGGCAACGACCTCCGCACGCAGCGGCAGGTGGAAGATATGAAGAACCAGTTCAACCAAGTGCTCTCCGGCCAGAACGGCCAGATCGCACCGGGCATGAACCCCAAGCACGTCAAGCTCCTGCGCGGCCGCAAGGTTGAACGCATCATCCCCATCGACGTCTATCCCCACGCCATTGAAGTACCGCGGCGCAGCGTCTCTCGCACGTACGCCGGGTAGAAAAAAGGGGACGGACCGGCTCTGTAGAAAACCATTGCCATTTGCTGGGGGAGGCGTCCCTGACGCCGACAACGTTCGCAAATGGAAAAATGGAAAGCAGCTTCGGCCTCCGAGAGTCCTCCTGCAAGTGGGTTTTTTACAGAGCCGGTCGTAACTTGGGGTTCGACCATAATCGGCCAACGAACGATCGCCGCGTATGCCTGTCGGCCCTGGTTAATAGTTAAGTCGAAGGTTTAGACCCGCGGCTGATTGCGGGCGATAGGTGTTCTTAGTGATTTGAAAGTGCTCAGGCACTGGCTTCCGACTCGTCAAATTCCAACCGGCGTGGGTTTCGAAGGGGGTGCTGAGTTGTAACTCCTCGGCTCGGCCCGAATTATCCGAACGATCGAGGCGGACGTCGACAAGGAACTCGTCGCTCAAAAAATTCCGGCCGAGCAAGATGGGAAACCTCATCTTTGCGCGATCGTTGAGCGTGACCGAGACCTCTTTCTGCACGTCATTCCACTTTAGGCCAAGCCGCACTACGTACCGCCAGTCGTCGTGCTTCGAGGTTCGGACCATGACGTAATCGACGATCTTGGTGGCAATCCACTTGGCGGCGCCCGCTTTATTTCTGACTAAGAAATGTATCGGCTTGCCGATGTTGTCCGTCGGATTCGCAGCGGCCATCTCAATTTCGATGGCTTCGCAATGAATCGAGCTCACGGCGGCACCGGTGTCGACGCGAGCTGCCAGCGGCAGCCCTGAGCTCATCTCGGTGACAAGGGCCGTAGCACCGATCAGGCGAGTTGGTGGCTCACCGGAAAATTGCCCACTGAAGACAGCGTAGTTCCCCAGCGAGACGATGGTACCAAGCAATGCCAGGCGGCGGCTCCATCGACAATCGCACACGGATGCAGCGCGGCGAAATAAAAGACCGTGAAGGTTTATGAGCATGGTTAAATCCTCCTTGCTGTGGTTCGCCGCGAGAAACTTCCCCGCCGCGTTGTTGTTTCGAGCCTGCCCTCGCTGCGCCCAACATAATCGGGAGCGTTTGATCCATTACGACTACAGGCTACTGAATCCTTTCGATATCACATGCGATTGGCATGCACCACTCAACTGGAAAACTCTCAGCCCGGAGCGGAAATTCGGAAATGATGTTTGGATTGGCAGGCACTGATCTCGGTCGGGCGAATAGTTTTAGCCCCTAGCGCACCCCAAGTGGGAATATCAGTTTGTTCGATCATCGGACTTGTTTGCCTTCTGTCAGACTCAGGGGGACAGCGCAAGCGCGCTGCCTGCTCCAGCGGAAAAAGTCTGTTTGTGTTAGGCGATACTTATGAGGACGCTCTCCCTGTGCATTTCCTTACAGCTCACCCGGTTGATTTTGACTGCTATCAGCCTGATAAAAGCATCGACGGGCTGCTTCATCGCACGGCTGCAACTTCAGATTAAATGCCCCAGTGGGGGCAGAATTATTCATAACATGCTCCTGCGTTTCCCTGCCCCCTCCATGGGGAGGCCTGCATTCTGTATCTTGTTCTGAATGAATTCGACCTCGAACGTTCACGACCTCGTCATCGGCACACACAATCGCAAGAAGGGCCTCGAATTGGCAGAGATGCTTGCACCGTGGGGCTTTCGCGTGGTGACACTCAATGAAGTGAAGGATGCGATCGAGATCGTCGAGGATGGCGATTCGTTTGCCGCCAATGCGGCGCTCAAGGCATCTCAGCAAGCCAAGCATTTAGGCCGGTGGGTGCTGGCGGACGACAGCGGTCTGGAAGTCGATGCGCTCGGCGGAGCACCGGGCATCTATTCGGCGCGGTTTGCTGGGCCAAACGCGACCGACACCGAAAACAATCGTTACCTGCTCGAAAAGCTCGGCGATCTGCCGCTGGAACACCGCACGGCCTGCTACGTGTGCCATGTGACGCTCGCCGATCCGGCGGGTACGGTGCGGGCGGAAAGCCACGATACATGCCGCGGGCGCATCCGCTTTGCGTCGGCTGGCACCAACGGTTTCGGTTACGATCCGTATTTCGAAGTGGTCGAGTACCACCGCACGTTCGGCGAACTGGGGCCAACCGTCAAGCGAATGCTGAGCCACCGCTCGCGGGCCCTGCGGGCGATGCTGCCGCAACTGTTGGCCTTAAAGTAGCAGGCACACTCCACCTGCCCTAGCATTTGCAAGATACTTACCGCGACGTACTGATTGATTGGCAACCTTGACGATACCCCGCTGACGGCACACGGAGTGTACCTGCTACAATCATTAAAGAGCCCGGCCAGCAGAGATGAATGCCGGTCGGGCTCAATAAGAGAATGCGAGATGTATATGCGAAAGATAATGCAGCCTGAATGGATTTGCAAGTGGCCCAAGTCGGACATGTTCAACCAGACAAAGTTCGCAGTGTTGGCAATATTTGCCGCTGCGGCATGTTGTTGTCCCGTCGCTGCCAAGGGGCCGGCAGCGGCACCGGCTTGGATGGCGGCCAACGTCGAATCGCTCGTCGAGCTGTATCAAACGCTTCATCAAGCCCCTGAGTTGTCTCATCAAGAAGAACAAACGGCGGCAAGGCTGGCCAAAGAACTCAAAGTCGCCGGGTACACAGTGACAACCGGCGTCGGCGGGCATGGCGTGGTTGCGGTAATGAAGAACGGCCCGGGCAAGACGCTGCTCCTGCGGACCGATCTCGACGCGCTGCCCGTCGTGGAAGAAACGGGTCTGCCTTACGCTTCCAAAGTGCGGACGAAGGACGAGCGCGGCGCGACCGTCGGCGTGATGCACGCCTGCGGCCACGATCTCCACATGACCAACATCGTTGGTGTTGCGCGGTATCTGGCCAGCCACCGCGACGAGTGGTCTGGCACGCTCGTGGTGATCGGTCAACCGGCAGAAGAGCGCGGGCAAGGGGCTAGGGGGATGCTCGAAGACGGGTTGTTTAGCCGTTTCCCACGGCCCGACTATGCGGTGGCCTTGCATGTGGGCGCCGATTTAGCGGTCGGCAAGCTGGAATACCGCCCTGGCTATTCGGCGGCCAACGTCGACAGTGTCGACATCACGATCAAAGGCCGTGGTGGGCATGGCTCGGCACCCGACACAACGATCGACCCGATTGTCATTGCGGCCCGGCTTGTGCTCGATTTGCAAACCATCGTCAGCCGCGAGATCAAGCCCATCGATCCGGCGGTCATCACGGTGGGGTCGATCCACGGCGGCAGCAAACACAATATCATCGGCGACGATTGCAAACTGCAACTCACCGTGCGCAGTTACGCACCAGAAGTGCGTGAAAAATTGCTGTCAGCGATCCGTCGCAAAACGCTCGCGGCCGCAGCAAGTGCCGGCGCGCCAGAACCGGTGATCGAATTGTCCGAAGGCACGCCGTCGCTATTCAACGATCCAGAGCTTACCGAGCGAGTTGCCACCACGCTGCGGCGCATCGCGGGTGACGAGAACTTCGCCGAGTCGAAGCTCTCGATGGGGGGTGAAGACTTTAGTGAGTATGGACTCGCGGGTGTGCCAATTTGCATGTTCCGGCTGGGCACGGTTGACCAGCAACGGCTCGACGCATTCAAGGAGAAAGATGTCCCGCCGCCGCTCCATTCGTCGCTGTATTATCCAAATGCGGAAGCGTCGCTCCGCGTGAGCGTGCCGGCGATGGTAGCCGTCGCTATCGACCTGTTGCCGCCGAGGGATTCTGCGGCGAGCGGGGAGTAATGCCGATGGCCGCTGACAGACATTTCGGCCGCTGGTGGTGGCTCTGGGGAGCGGGCTACATCGCGCTGATGGCGGCCGTCGTAGGGTGGCTATTTTCGACGCGGGATTGGGCGCTGGCGGAACTGGCCAAGCCTGCATCGACCGCCGCCTGGGAAGCCTGGAGAGAAGACGTGCGTGCAGACCAAGATCGTCCCGTGCCGGTCCAACGCCGCGTACCCAAGAGCGCTGAGCCGCCGGCACTGGTCTTAACGCGCGACTACTTCGGCGTAATTTTGACCGCCGCCGTACTCTTCAGCAGTCTCTTGTACTGGGTGATCGCCTGGTTGATCAACGGAATGCTTTCGTCGCCAACAAGGTTAGCTTAGCGGCGTAAGGTGGATTGAGGAACGAGCCCCACCGAATTGCCAGGGCCAATCACTTTTTCACAATGGGCTGTGATCCTCTGCCAGGCTTTCGCCGTAAGTCTTTTGTTTGCGCACGGAGCGAGCCAGAATGAGGATCGTTCTAAATAGTCGTCCCTGATAAATCCTCTTTCGGCTGAGTCGGGGTAAATTCCGTCGACATGCTCCTGTCGATTACCGACTCAGCAGACGGCGTTGGAGGGGCGTTGGGAAGTTCAGTAGCGCTACCAGCCGCTCCAATCGTGCTA
>JBGSUJ010000102.1:0-38851 GCA_041753435.1 Pirellulales bacterium
ACCTTACAGTCGGAACTGGCTGCCTGGTCAACCGACGCCAACGCCACCCAACGCGGCGTCGACTGGCAAATGAAAGTCCGCGACGCCCGCGGTAAACTCAAGTCTCTCTACCCGAAAATCAAGCTGTGACAGAGCACTAGAGTGGAGCAGCCAGCGGGATTACCAGGCAAACCACAGCACGCCCAGGCCGATTGCCGTGGCCGTGAGCGACGAAGCCAGCAGCACGGCCCGCAGCATCTCCGGCGAGAAGCGATTGGCAAGCGGATAAACCCGGGGAACCGGATAGGTGTACGCGGTCCGACGGACGCCGGCTATCGTGGCCAGCCTCGTTGACGATCGGCTCAACTCCGAGAGCACTGCTCCCGCGGGCCGGGCGTCGCCCCAGTAGCCGGGTAGATCGCGACTTTCGGCGGGTGGCACCGCTTCTTGAAAAACCTCGAGCGCCGGTCGCAAGGCTTCAGCCAGACGCCAGCAGTCGCCGCATGTCTCGAGATGGGTTTCGACATCCTCGTCAGAAAGATCGCCGGTGGGGAACGGACCCCGCGTCAGAATCATGAATACTTGATCGCAATCCATCGATATCCCTCCGACGAATCGATAGCCTGGCGAGCGCCACAACGAGAAAACTCGAACAAGAAATCGGTTCCCGAGCCAAACCGATTCGAGGTCGTTGTGCGGCACGCCTCGCTGCAAACGAATCTGTCTATCGGTTATACACCCGTCGCAGTTGAGAAAGCCAGAGCGCGCGGTGAGAAATGATCTGGAGTCAGGGAGAAGGGGACCGTAGGGAGACAGGGCACCAAGGAGAATCGGCTGGCTAGCATCTCTCCCTGTCTCCACTCCTCTCGGGCTCCTGGTCTTGGTCCAAACAGCTCACGGGGCCATTTCCTTAAGCGCAGCCACCACCTGCTCCGCATGACCATCTACCTTCACTGCCTTCCATACCTTGGCCACCTTGCCTTCGGCGTCGATTAGGTAAGTGCTCCGCTGGATGCCCATCGATTTCTTGCCGTACATGTTTTTCTCGCGCCAAGCCCCGTATTTCTCGGCGATCGCGTGATCGGTATCGGAGAGCAGCGGAAAATTCAGCTTGTACTTGTCGCGAAACTTGCCATGACTTTCGATGCTATCGGCGCTGATGCCCAGCACCTGGGCCCCCAGCTTTTTGAGCGGGGCCAGAGAATCGCGAAACGCACAAGCCTCGCGGGTGCAGCCAGGCGTGTCGTCGCGAGGATAGAAGTACACGACCACCGGCTGGCCTTGGAGATCGGCCAGGCGAACCGGGCTGCCGTCGTCGTCGGTCAAAGTGAATGCGGGGGCTCGTTGGCCCGGTTCAATCCAATTGCCCATGCGAAAAGTTCCTTTTTGGGGGTGAAGGCCTCGATTGTAGAAGGACGCTACCTGGCGCTCAAATGTTCGAAATAACGCTACTTTTTCACTGGCCCGCCGTTTGCACACTACGCCACTCGTCGGCCGGAGCCGGGCCGAGTAAAATCAGGGCTCGCCATTTTCCCGAAATTATTTCGTCCGAACTGCTCCTTCCACCGAGGAACTTCCCATCGCCGAAGCTTTGCCAAATCTTGAAACCCGCCGTGCTCGGAGCCTGCAGCTCGCGCTGGCCGCCGCACGGACCGCCGCTGACAATCGTGGTGAGAATGTCGTGGTGCTCGACATGCGATCCCTCACACCAGAGTTCGACTACTTTGTACTCGCCACGGGCAATAGCCGCCGTCAGCTCCACGCCATCGGCGACGAAATCGATCACACTCTCGAAGACGAACTCGGCGACCACCGCTTGGGGACCGAAGGCTACCACGAGAGCCGCTGGATTTTACTCGACTACGGCTCAGTGGTGATCCATCTGTTCGACGACGAGACGCGCCGATTCTACGCGTTGGAAGACCTGTGGGACACGGCCGAGCGGGTGCCTCTGCCGTGGGAACAAGTCTAGATCAGGAGATTGGAAGACAAGGAGACGAGGCGAATGTATTGTCGAGCGAATCTCCTTGTCTCCCCTTCACCTTAGTCGTTGAAGGAGCAACCGATTACGTCCCATGAATGTCTTGGCCCTCCTACGAGAACGATTCGCCTCAGCCCTCGCCGGGCTCGGCCTCGAAGCTGCGGAAATTCCCCAAATTGTCGGCATGCTGCTGCCCAGCCAGGATGCCAAGTTCGGCGATTATCAGGCAAATTTTGCGATGTCACTCGGCAAACGCTTGGGCAAGCCGCCGCGCGAGATCGCCCAACAACTGCTCGCGCTGGCCGAGGTGGCCGACTTTTGCGAGCCGCCCGAGGTGGCCGGTCCCGGTTTCATCAATCTACGGCTCAAGAACGTTTGGCTGATTCAGCAATTGTCGGCTGCCTCGGACGATAGCCAGCGCCTCGGCGTGGCGCAATCGACCGAGCCGCGCACGATCCTTCTCGACTATTCTTCGCCCAACGTCGCCAAGCCGATGCACGTCGGCCACATCCGCTCGACCGTCATCGGCGATGCCCTCGACCGCATCCTAAAATTCCTCGGCCACCACACGATCAGCGACAACCACCTGGGCGATTGGGGCACCCAGTTCGGGATGATTATTTACGGCTACAAGCACTTCCGCGACGAGGTAGCCTTAGCGGCCAGGCCTGTCGACGAGCTCAGCCGGCTTTACCGGCTGGTCCATGCGTTGGTGGAATATCGCGAGACGCAGCACGATAAGATTCCTACCCTCAAGTATCGCATTGGCGAGGCCGAAACGCGGGTCGCAGGGCTCGATGCCCAGGCCGCGCCCGAGGACCCCAAGGAACTCAAGCAAGCGGCCAAGCAACTCGCGCAGGCCAAGCAACAACTTGCCGAACTCCAGACCGAACTAACAGGCCTTGAGACCAAGCTCGCGGCTACCGAGGCCGATCCCCAGCTGGGCCCGCTCCTTGCACGGCATGCCGATATCGCCCGCGACGTACTGCTGGAGACGGCTGCCCTGCACGGCGGCGACCCGACCAACGTCGAGCTGTGGCGGCGGTTCCTGCCCCCCTGCCTCGCCGAGATCAATGCGACTTACAAGCGGCTAGGCGTATCGTTCGATCATACCTTGGGCGAAAGTTTCTATCAGGATCGTTTGCGTGGCGTGGTCAAGGATCTCGTCGACAAGGGCCTCGCGTGTGAGAGCGAAGGAGCAATCTGCGTCTTCGTTGCAGGCCAGTCGGCGCCGATGATTATCCAGAAACAGGACGGTGCCTTCCTTTACGCGACGACCGACCTGGCCACAATCCAATACCGCATGAGCGAGTGGCGACCAGACGCCATCCTCTATGTCGTCGACCACCGTCAATCGTTTCACTTCGATCAACTCTTCGCCGTCGCACGGCTTTGGGGCTACCAGGGCATCGAGCTTCAGCACATCGCCTTCGGCACTGTGCTCGGCGAAGACGGCCGGCCGTTCAAAACCCGCGAGGGGACTGCCGTGGGGTTGGTGAGCCTCTTGGATGAAGCTGTCGAACGGGCCTACAAGATCGTTTGCGAAAACGACGACGCCCGCCCCGTGCCACTGCTCTCGGGCGCCGATCGCCGCACCGTGGCCGAGCGCATCGGCATCGGCGCGATCAAGTACGCCGACCTCGCCCACAACCGCACCAGCGACTACGTCTTTAGTTACGACAAAATGCTCGCCATGACCGGTAACACGGCCGCCTACATGCAATACAGCTACGCGCGGGTGAAGAGTATCTTTGGTAAGGCGGGCATCGACGCAAGCAAGCTCCTGCGAGCCGGGTCGTCTACGACCCCGGTTGCTTCGCTTTCCATTGACACGCCCCACGAACGCGCTCTCGCGCTGGCTCTGCTCCAATTCTCCGAGGCCCTCGATCGCGTCGTTGCCGACTATCGCCCGAATCATCTCACTGCATACCTCTTCGAACTGGCCAGCCGCTACAGCGAATTCTTCGAACACTGTCCGGTCATCAAAGCGGAATCCGACGAACTCCGCACCAGTCGCTTGCTGCTCTGCGACCTTACGGCCCGCACACTTCAGCGTGGCATGAATCTACTGGGCATCGAAACAGTCGAGCGAATGTAACGGCATTCTGCTTCGGAGATTCGATGGCAGCCCTGATATTCACCCCTTGGAATGCCGCCCATTTCATGCCAGAATTACAGCTCGCGCAGTGTATTCATAGGCGTCACCCCAGCCGCTCAGGAGAGTGTCCCGTGCCAGCTAGTACCACCCTCGAAGCTCCCTCCTCTGTCAAGAACAAAGATCTCGTTGCCTGGGTCAACGAGATGGCGGCCCTGATGAAGCCGGACCAGGTCTACTGGTGCACCGGCTCGCAGGAAGAATACGACCGCCTTTGCCAGGAGATGGTTGACGCCGGCACGTTCATCAAGCTCAACCCGAAGCTGCGCCCCGAATCGTTCCTGGCCCGTAGCCATCCCAGCGACGTGGCTCGTGTGGAGGATCGCACCTATATCTGCTGCAAAGAAGAAGCCGACGCCGGGCCAACCAACAATTGGATGGATCCCGAGCGGATGAAGACCCAACTCAAGCCAAAGTTCGACGGCGCGATGAAGGGCCGCACCATGTACGTGATCCCCTTCAGCATGGGCCCCGTTGGTTCGCCGATCGCCCATATCGGCGTGCAGCTTACCGACTCGCCGTATGTCGTGGTGAACATGAGGATCATGACCCGTATGGGCGACGCGGTGCTCAAGGCCCTCGGCAATGACCACTTTGTGAAATGTCTCCACTCGGTCGGCATGCCGCTCAAGCCGGGGCAAGAAGACGTCGCCTGGCCATGCAGCCCCGATCCCAAGGACAAGTACATCGTTCACTTCCCTGAGGAGAGAATGATCTGGAGCTACGGCTCGGGCTACGGAGGCAACGCCCTGCTGGGAAAGAAGTGCTTGGCGCTGCGGATCGCCTCGGTCATGGCCAAAGATGAAGGCTGGCTTGCCGAGCACATGCTAATCACCGGTGTCAAAGCCCCCAACGGCGAGAAGACCTACGTCGCCGCCGCCTTCCCCAGCGCCTGCGGCAAGACGAATTTCGCGATGCTCATCCCGCCCACAGAATTCGCCAAAGAGGGCTGGGAGGTGACCACCGTCGGCGACGATATCGCCTGGATCAAGCCCGGCGACGATGGCCAGATCTATGCCATCAACCCCGAGGCGGGCTTCTTTGGCGTCGCACCCGGCACGAACGAAACGACCAACCCCAACGCGATGGCCTCGATCACGAAGAACACCATCTTCACCAATGTCGCGCTCACCGACGACGGAGACATCTGGTGGGAAGGCATGGACGGCGATCCGCCCAAGCATGCTATCGATTGGCAAGGCAACGATTGGACCCCAGCCAGCGAAAAGCCCGCCGCCCACGCCAACAGCCGCTTCACCGCGCCGATGTCGCAGTGCCCGTCGGCCGACCCGGCCTACAACGACCCGCAGGGTGTGCCGATTGCGGCCTTCATCTTCGGCGGCCGCCGCAGCACGACCGTGCCGCTCGTGTCGCAGGCCTTCAACTGGGCGTTTGGTGTTTACTCGGCCGCCACGATGGGCTCCGAAATGACGGCTGCCGCCTTCGGCCAGCTTGGTCAGGTCCGCCGCGACCCGTTCGCCATGCTCCCCTTCTGCGGCTACAACATGGGAGACTACTTCGGCCACTGGCTCGAATTCGGCCGCGGCCTGAAGAACCCGCCGCGCATCTTCAACGTCAATTGGTTCCGTCGCGACCAGGACGGCAAATTCCAGTGGCCCGGCTTCGGTGACAATTTCCGCATTTTGAAGTGGATCGTCGATCGCGCTCACGGCCGCGCAACGGCCGCCGAAGGACCGCTGGGCTGGACCCCGCGCTACGACGATCTCGACTGGCGCGGCCTCGACTTCAGTCGTGAACAGTTCCTCGAAGTGATGAACGCAGACCGCAACGATTGGATCGCCGAACTGGCCTCGCACGACGAACTGTTTTTCAAGCTCTACAACCGGCTGCCGCGCGAGTTCCCTTCGATTCGCGACCTGCTGCTGGCGAGCCTCTGGCGGACACCGATGAAGCATTGAACTGGCTCGGACCTTTCAGTAAAATCCCTGCCATTGACCACTGCGCTCTCAGTGCAGCATGGGTGCTGATGATCTTCCAGGGCCCCTGGTTTCCTTCACACCAGCGCAATCTTCGCAAAGCTTACTGACCTGGCCTCGTCCTGCTACGCAAGGGCCTCTGCAGAGGTCGCTCCGCATTCGTTGGCGTCCTGCTATTCGTCAATCGTACTTGTCGCCAGGAGCCGGAGGTTTCCCCGGTTTATCAGTTGGTGGCTTCAACTCGCTTGCCGGCGGTTGCACAAGCCGTGGTTCACTGGCCGGTCGCTGCCCCGTTCCCGCCGGTTTTTCCTTCATCGCCTCGCCGGCAGTTTCCTTGCCCTCCACTTCGGCTTCCACTTCTTCCCCGACCCGCGTCCCGGTGTCGACGAGCATGTACCCCGCCCAGAAAAACGGATGATCGGCCCCCGGCGGCTCCAGGCCTTCGGCCAGCCGCTTCAATCGTGGTTCTTGCGTTGCGTCCAGCGGCGTCTCGCGCGCCAGCATCACGCTTCGTTGCCAGGCCACATCCGCCGGGCTGTGCTCCAGCTCCTGCACGAACTCGCGCACCAACTGCAAATTCATCTGCCCGCCCGTCCGCCACCGCGAAACGAGCACCGTCCGCGCCCCGCTCGCCATCAGCGCGCACACCGATTGGAAAATCTCGCTCCCCGGTGCGCTAGCTGCTGCCGCGTCGCCGCGCCGCGAACCCTTCAGCCCTGTTTCCGCCGCCGTGGGCCATCCGGTCATGACGATCCGCTCCGGCCCTTCGTAAGGCAGCCCCATCCAGGCCCCGAGCGAATCGGTACTTCGCCCGCGCGCTTTGGGCAGCGGCGACCAGGCATAGGCGTCGTTGCGACTCGCCTCGACATCGTCGATCACCACCAATTGATCCAGCAGCGGAACCAACACAAACCCCGGCTGCACCAGTGGTGGCACCAATCGCACCGGCCCTTTCACCGTATCTTCCAATCCCTTCAGTTGCGCCGCCTCGCTCCCCGCCTTCGCCTCGGCTGCCGCCAAAGTGTTGGCCACGATCCCGGTATGACGCGTCGGGCGAAATGTCCGCCGATCCCCCACGGCCAGCGCCGCCGTCGGACCATAGTGCATCGGCATGCGCTCAATTAGCATCGCGCCAGGCTGCGGATCCTTCGCCCCGCCCGCCGGCATCAGCGCTTCGAATGGCAAATACCACAGCCAGCTATCAGGCACGATGACCAAGTCGGTCGTTTTGGCCAGATCGAGCCGTGCGGTGCCGAACACCGCCTGATACATCCGCTCGGCCGCCTCGCGCCACTTATCGCTCGCCAGCTCCTCGCCGGCAATTTCGCGATTGGCGCTGTAATTGCCCAGCAACCGCAACCAATCTGCTAGCGCCCGTTGCACTAGGGCTGCTTCGCCCAGCTGCCACAGGTGCGCGGTTTGTCGATTCACCTGGAAGCCAAACAAGTTCCCGCCCGCCGTATGAAACACCACCAGCCCCTGACCCGGCGCAAGCGATCGCTGTAATTCTTCCGTCGTACGCAGCGGCGGAAATAGTGTTACGGCAGGCACGGGGCTGAGCGCCATCACCAGCAGCAACTCCTCGCGGGCCGCCGCGTTTTTGCTCCATTGGTCGAGCTGCCCCACCAGCTTTTGGCCCGCCGCCCCGGACGCTGGTTTCAGCGAGCCACCACGAAGCTGCTGATACAACCCCGCTGCCGAGCGCGACAAACCGCTGTAAGCCGGAAAACGTGTGAGCAGTTGCTGTCGCTCTAGCGCTGCTCCTGGCGACAGCTCACTCGTGGGCGACTCTAACACCGCTCGCAACGCGAGCGTCCTGCCGCCCAACGGGAGCGACGTCAGAAATCGCTCTCGCTTCGCCCGCTCGGCCACCTCCAGCGCTTCCGCCACATCCTGGCGGTCGAGCGCCGCCAGAAACCAGCGGTCAAATGCCGGTCCATGCGGCGTTGAAATCACCGCTAACGTCTCAAATGTTCGCTGAGTCCAATCCGCCGCGTTCGGATCCTCTAGCAGCGTCTGGAACATCCCGAGCGCAAATCGCGGTGTCAACTCGCCCGTATCAAATAGTTCCGCCGCCCGCACGATCTGAAAATTCCGTAGCGAACCCACCCGCTGCCCCGCGAGTGCTCGATTCAAGAAAACTTTTGCCGGCTCGTACTGCCCCTTGCCCACTTGCACCTGCGCCTGCAGGAACAATTGCCGCATCCCGATCCGCGAGTTTCGCATCTCGCCCAATCTTCGACCAACCTCATCGACCAATGCCGCCGCGTTCGCCAGTTGACCGACCCGCAGCAAATTCTCGCCCTCTGCCAGTCGCAGCGTCACCGCCACGTGCCACAAACGGTTCGCTTGGGCCCAATTGGCCGCCGGCTCCAGCGGCCCATAGATTCCCGACCCGCCGCCCGCCAAAAAATTCACCCAGCCCAGCCGCAGCGATTCCGTCACCACATCCTGATCGTTGTAGTAGTAGCCTGCGATACTCGCGTCGACGAACAGTTGTCCCGCCGTCCGTGGGTCGCCAGCTCCCAGCGCCAGCGTGCCCAGCTCCAACAGGGCCACCCCCGTCAGCGGATGGTCATATTGCCCGCCAACAACCAGCGCCCGCCCCAGATGCGTCTTCGCTTCGTCCGCGTTGCCGATGCCTGCCTTGGCGATCCCCGCCAGCAGTTCCGTCCACACCACCGACCAGTGATTCGAGACCGTCAGATTCCGACCCGACATCGTCGTCGCCAATTCCTTCGAGATGCGATCGCGCTTCCCCAACGGGCCTAGCAACTCGTTTCGCCGCCGCATCGCCAGCGCACTCGTGCGGATCACCTCGGCCACATTCACCCGCCAAAACTGCGGCTGCAGGAACGTGCCACCCTGTTGCAATGCCTGCTGGGCACCGCCTGCGCTGCCCACCAACACTTGCAATGCTCGTGGATAACTTCCCACCGTCGACCGCCGACTGCCCGGTCCCCAAGGCACCTCCTGCCGTGCCGCATTCGCATCCGGACGAGGGTCTTCGAACCTCGCCTGCGTCATGAAGTTCGGATAAGTCAGCAACAGCAAACAAGCCTGATCGAAAGACTCGAGCGCCTCGGCATTACGACCCTGCTGGTACAGCACCTCGCCCAGCATCGCATGGTAGCAGATCGAATCGATCCACCGTGCCGACCCCGCCTGCAACCCGGTCCGCCCGAGCCGCCGAAAGGCCCGCTCCGCATCACGGTATTGCCCCGCATAAAACTGATTCACCGCCACATAATATCCAGCATCCGGCATCTCATCGACCTGCGCCGATGCCGTTCCAACCACGAGCACGCCAAGCAGCAGCCCAGCCAACATTTTCCACCAGCAGGGCGAGGCTCCCACCGTGCCAAAGCTGGCGAACGACTGCGGGCTAACGTCTGACGGCTCTCTCATCGCCCCTGGCCTCTCGAACGATTGGATGACAGTTCCAACTCCTATTGTAGCAGGTCTGCCAAAATCAGACGATTTGCCTTCCCTAACGCGCTCTCAACTCTCAACGCTTCCCGCAATTGCCAGCCCCTTTTAGGCAGGCATAATCACGGCTTGCACACAACCCCGCAGGGGTTCCACCCCACAGCCCAGGGTCGCGCAGCACGCCCTGGGAACACTGGGCCGAATTCAAGGACCGGGACACCGACACGGGGGAACCCGGGGGACAGCCAGCTTTCTCTACGGCCGGACGGAATGACGGGAAATTTTTCCCGCGATGCCCGACACGGTACTGTTTATCAGTACAATCTCCCGTAGCCGGGTGTTCTCCGGAAAAACTGGCCGTCGGGAGGCACCGTCCTGGCTCGCAAAACGTCGTGGCTCGCAAAAGATTTGACAGGAGCGACAGGATCACGGTATCCGCCACTTCGGCAGCGATCCTAAGCGGAAATCCCGACACCTGCCTCCCGTCGATCCTTCCCCAAGATCCTGTCATCCTGTCCAAAACTCGTGGGCCCTCTCCGCCGGCGTGGCCAAAAATAATGGTTGTAATTGGCCAGCTCTTCGGGTAGAAACATCCGTACAGTATCCCCCCGGTCCCACTTCGCGTCGAGGCCTATCCTCCGCGATCGGCGTGTGAGGCAATTTCCTCCGCCACCGGCCCGCTCGCACGGTCGACTAGTCTTTGCAAGACTGTTCTTTGAAATACCAAACCACCCCGAGTTGCTTTCGCCCGAGCACCCTCCCCCCTCGGCCGCACTAGCGCTGCGCGGAGGGCACCCGCTCGCTCATTCGGTGCCCTGCCCATCATGAAGCTAGAAGTAGCGAACAAGCCCCCTCAGCGACACAAATCTCCAGACCGAAGCTGGCAGACCCACCCCCAAAAAACCCCTGTCCTCTTCGAAGATGTCACGAGACGCCTTCCATACTTGAAGGACTTACAACAAATCTTGCCCAGCTTATCATCCCGAATTCACCAACCTACGCAGGTGCCTGTCACGGTCTTTAATTATCCCGCCTGCCGGCCCATTTTCTGCAAAGCTTTTTGGGTTGGGTGGACGATAACGATTCTACGGCATGGGGCGATTGTCTCCTGCGTGGATCCGCTAGATGGCGGGTCGTGCCAGCACCGGCTGGCTCTCCTCGCTCGACGGAGTGACCGAAGTCATGAACCAAACGGAATCCAACACGGCCCGCTGGGGCTGGCTCAGTGCCTCTCTGGTGGTGCCTGCGGCACTGCTGCTCACCGGTTGCCAAATCGACGTGGCCGGCCAGACTCTGCCCAGTCCGTACTACCTCACCGACGACGTGCAATACTACGCGCCGGGGCCGGGCTTCAAGCTGGCCCGCGAAGCGGCGGCAATGAAGGAACAGGCCGCGGCCGAAATCTCCGATGCGCAGAGCGAATTCTGACCACTGCCCAGTCCAACCCTCCTCCATCAGTTCACTCAGTTTCTCCCCCGGAGCGAAGCTGCGCACAAATACCCAGTCACGGTCTCCGTGAGCAACGCGCACAATGGGTTCATGCCGGCCGCCGGCTACTTGCGGTCAGACCGCGGACGAGCGCAGCGAAACTGCGCCTGACCCGTGGCCGTACCAGCCGACGGCGTTGGGGGGGACGGCGCCCTGCGTGGCGGGCGCCTGAAAGATCGCGTGAGCGGTCTTTTAGGCGCCCCGCCCACGAGGGAACAAGGGGCGTCGGCAGCAACGGCGCATCTTTCGGTGATCGCGCAGCCTCAAATCCCGCTCAGCACCCCCACCCAGAGTACCGTACCGCGGTAGAATAGTAGGGAGGACGTGAACATGTCCCCGACCAATCCTCAGCAGTTGATTGATAGCATTCACGCGTCTGGCAGCAAATGCGTGATTGCACTCACGGGCGGTAGTCAGGCCCTGTCCGACTTGCTGCAAGTTCCCGGCGCGTCGGCAACCGTGCTCGAAGCGGTAGTGCCCTACTCGGCCGAATCGCTCGCCGCCTGGTTGGGCGGCAAGTTCGATCAGGCCTGCAGTGAATCGACAGCCCGAGCGATGGCGATGGCGGCCTTCGATCGCGCCCGCCAACTCTCGACCACCAATCCCACAATGGTTCGCGGAATCGGTGCGACCGCCAGTCTGGCCACGACCAGGCCTAAACGCGGACCGCACCGGATCCATGTCGCTTGGCAGTCGGTCGACATGACTGTTTCGTATTCTTGCGAACTGGTAACAGGCCGACGCACTCGGGCAGACGAAGAGCAGGTTGCCTCGCAGTTGGTGCTGCGCGCGGTTGCCGAAGCGTGCCATGTGGCTAACATTCCGGCTAGTACGCCGGCGATCGACGAGCCGATTGTTCGACGTCAGCAGCGCGCTCCGCAGGAATGGACCGAGCTGTTACTTGGCCAGCGGCAAAGCATCGCCTATCGGCTTGATGGCTCGCCGTGCGTGCTATTGTCCGGCGCCTTTAATCCGCTGCACGAAGCTCATCGACGGATCGCCGAGATTGCTGCGTCGCGCTGCGGCCAGCCTGTCGCTATGGAGTTATCGATCGTCAATGTCGACAAGCCAGTGCTCGATTTTCTGGAGATCGACGCGCGACTCTCAAGACTAGACGAATATCCCGTACTACTGACCCGCGCGCCGACTTTTGTCGAAAAAGCAGCCCTCCTGCCCGGAGCGATCTTTGTCGTCGGGGCCGATACGATCGCGCGCATCGCCGATGAAAAATACTACGGCGGCAATCTCGAAAAACGTGATTCTGCCCTCGCCAGCATTGCCTCCCGAGGTTGCCGATTTCTGGTCTTTGGCCGAGTCGTCCAAGGTCGGTTTATGTTGCCTTCCGATCTGAACCTGCCCTCGCAATTGCGCGATCTCTGCGATGAAGTGTCTGAAAGTGAGTTTCGCTACGACATCAGCTCCTCCGATTTGCGGACCAAAACTTGAGGCCCGACTTCAGCGATGGGCCCCCGCTCGTTGGCGAAGTTTTCCTGCCGACAATTGTTCCCAGTTCAGTCGGGATTTATATTCAGAGGTTCACCACTTTACCGATATCCGATCTCGGGCAGTTTTTGCCACCCATGAAGTTTCCGCTTGTTATGTCGCCATCTGCTACCCCGATCCCTGTCTCTGCTGCCAAAAAACCGCTCTTTGTCGGCGTCGATGTTGGCGGTACGAATATCAAGATTGGTCTGGTCGACGATGCCGGCCAGACGCTCGCCTACCACTCGATTCCTACCGAGCAAGACAAGGGTGCTGAAGATGCCTGCGGGCGAATGGCCCGTGTGGTGTCGCAAGTCATCGAGCAGGCGGGGGTGACTCGTGAAGATGTGGTTCGCTGTGGCATCGCCACTCCCGGGCCGATGGATATCCAGGCCGGAAAAATTCTCCGGCCCGGCAATATCCCGGGCTGGTGGGACTTCCCAATTCGCGAGCGGTTCCATTTCCATCTGGGAATGCCGGTCACGTTTGCCAACGATGCCAACGCAGCGGCCTACGGCGAATTTTGGCGCGGCGCGGGAGCACAGTACGACAGTTTAGTGCTGCTCACACTTGGTACGGGCATCGGCGGCGGCATCATCATCGGCGACACATTGGTCGCAGGTGCCCATAGTTGCGGAGGCGAATGTGGCCACATTCTGGTGAATCCTGCCAAGGATGCTTGGCGGGATTCGCTCGGCAACAGCGGGTCGCTCGAAGCCTACACCTGTGCCGGGGCCGTGATCCGCCGCACAACCGACACGCTTGGTTCGAGCGAAGCCAGCACGTTGGCCCGCCGGCACCGCGCAGGCGAAGTGATTACTCCTCGCATGGTGGCCGAAGAGGCCGAGCGCGGTGACTCGCTTGCTCGCAACGTGATTATGGAAACGGCCTCTTGGCTGGCGATCGGCATAGTGACCTTCATCCACACGATCGACCCCGACGCCGTGGTGCTCGGCGGAGCGATGACCTTTGGCGGAGCCGCGCGACCGCTCGGACGCGAGTTTCTGCAGAGAATTCGCGACGAAGTGCGACCCCGGCTACTAGAGCCTTTGCGCAATACGGTGCAGATTGAGTTCGCTTCGCTTGGTGGCGACGCTGGTTACATCGGCACTGCTGGCCTGGCGCGACTTGAGTATCGCAAACAAAAATTAATCCCCGCCTGATGAGGCTGTGGTTGAGGTCGATTGTTATGGAACTCGACGACGAGCTTTGTCTGTGCTTTCACGTTACCAAGGGAAAAGTAATCAATTATCTGCGGATCGAAAGGCCGCAACGCATCGGCCAACTCGCAGATTGCCAAGGCGCAGGAACCGGTTGCGGTTGGTGCCGGCCGTTTCTGCAGGCGTTGTTCGACGCCACCCAGAAGCCCGACCAATCAGCTCCCCGATTGCCAACGCTGGAAGAATACGCCCGCGAGCGGAGCGACTACGTTCGTTCTGGAAAGGGAACCCCGCCTTCGGGAGCGAAGCCGATTGATGCGCAGTGAAATTCTGATGAAGGAGCGCTAGTGCGAGCCACTTTGTGCAGTTTGATCGGGCTGATCAGATACTTCCACCGAGGAAGACGCCTCCTCAGTCGGCTTGCCGAGCAACTGTTCGAGCGCTGCAGCAAGCCGCGGACCTCGAGCTTGCATGCTCACAACGTTGCCTTCCTGATCGATGAGAATCGCGGTGGGAATGCCCGTAATGCCGTACTTGACCGCCATCGGATTCTGCCAGCCCGATTCATCCGACGATTCGTGGAACAGCGATGGCCAGGGAATGTTGGTTTGTGCGACGTATTGTTCGGCGTCGCTCCGTTTTTCGTCCAGCGAGATACCGATTACTTCGAAGCCTTTGTCGTGATACTTAAGATAGTTCTCAAGAATGTTAGGAACCTCGGCACGGCACGGGCCACACCAGGTTGCCCAGTAATCAACTAGTACCACTTTGCCGCGATAGGAGTTCCAATCGAGTTCGGTGCCATCCAGAAATGTTCCAGAAAGCTTCATTTTATTCCCGGGCAGATTCAGCCGACGATTGATGCCTTCCAGCATGGGCAGCCGCTGCTCGACACTGGGGTTGTCGCTCTTGCGGAGCACCGGTAGCAATTCATCGAGTGCCCTTCGAGCGAGCCCGCTATCGGGAGTGTCGGACAGTGAATCGACAAACATCGTCAGCATGCTAACGTGACTACCGGTCGCAGGGCCCGACTTGATCGCATTGATCAACCAGTCGGTAGTCTCTGTACGCTGCGCCGCGGCGAGTCGCGACCATTGGCGCATCTTGATCATTAGCTCCATTTGCTGCATCATCGCCGCCCGGTTTTGGCGAATTTCTTGGACGGCCTGTTCCACTGCTGGCCGCGAATCGAACTTCAGGTCGGCAAGAAATTCATCGGTCTGTTTGTCGGCATTGTCATCGCCAAGCTTTTCGCGAATCCGCAGAGATTCGATTTTCCACTCGATCGCGTCGATCAGTTGCTTGTCGTTGGCGTCAGCGGTAAGAATTTTGTCGGAGGCTGCGCCGATGGCTATCGAAACATTCTCGAGATACTTCTGCAGTTCCTCATCGGACGTGAATTGCTGCTCGGGGTTGGCTAGCTTTTCGATGAATGCCAGCAATGTGGCGGCATCTCCTGTGGGGACGGTAAAGTCCGTGGTGTCGGAAACGATCACGTCGGCTGTCTCGGTGCCTTCCTCGGCTGCCGCATACGCCGAGTGCAATCCGGTCGCGAAAATTGCGAATGCCAAGGAAAACGTCAGCAAGCCGATGCGCAAACGCAATACACTCATCGCCAATTCCTTTGTAGTTTGTTTCGGCGGCAGTGCCACACAACACCTAAGCCGTTGCCCAGTTCGGCAACACATTGCTTGGAAATATCAGAGTGGTTAGAGTCTCGCCTAAGAGCGAATCCGCCACCGTCGGGACTACCGCTTTCGAGTTCTGGATCCTCGGTATTATGACATTCGATCCTGGTGAATCAAGCAACTTGTAGCATGGATACTTCGGAATACGCCGTATTTTCCGTCGTAGAACGGTTAATTGTCATCGGACAGCTTGTTATCATTCCATTCGGGTGGCAGGTTCATCCGGTATCACCGATCGTCCGTCCCCCGTCGACCGGCAGGCAAATACCGGTAACAAAATCATTCTTAGCGAGGAACAGCACCGCGTGGGCAATGTTATCGGGTCGTCCTGCGCGCTGGACGAGTGTGCCCTCGATTGCCCGTTCCCGAACCGGCATTGGTAAATCCTCCGGCATCAGTACCGGGCCGGGGAGGATTGCATTCACTCGAACTCGCGGTGCTAGTTCCACGGCAAACATCCGGGTCAATGTCGGAATCGCACCCTTGGAGACAAAGTAGGCGCTGTAATCGTGGTAGGGCCGGGAAGTTGCCCAATCGCCAATGTTCACAATCGTACCACCGCTTGGTTGCTCAGCCATGTGCAGGCCCGCTTGTTGGCAACATACGAATGTGCTTAACGTGTTAATCTCAAAACATCGTCGTACATCGTCGGCTGCGACCGTGTCGATAGGAGTTCGAGTCCAGGTGGCTGCATTGTTAACGAGCAAGTCGAGTTGACCGAAGTGGCGACGCACCCGGTCGATCATCGAGCGTGTCGCATCTTCGTCGCGCAATTCGGCACCGAAAGCAGCCGCTTTCTGGCCGACGGCGGCGAGCTCATCGACAAGTTGCACTGCTCGATCGAGCGACGTATTCGCATGAATGCCGACACGATAGCCTTGGGCCGCTAAGGTGCGGACGATAACCGCACCCACACGAGCCGCTCCACCAGTCACCAAGGCCACGGGTTGTTCGCGCACTTTAGTCACCTATCAGTCTTCATCGGCCTTCGTATGTCGTTAATAATTGCTTCACTTCACGCCATGAAAGTCGGCGATGAACTTCCATGCTTCTTCCGGCGACTCAGCCCAAGAGATTAGCTTCAAGTCCTCGTCGTCAATTACACCCTCATCTGCCATTTGTGAAAAATCAATGATAGATTCCCAATAGTCTCGGCCGTAAAGAATAATGGGAATTGCCTGCATGCGGCGAGTTTGCCGCAAGCAAAGTGTATCGAACAATTCGTCGAGCGTCCCGAAACCACCCGGGAAAACAACCAGTGCTTTGGCACGCAGGATAAAGTGAAACTTGCGGATTGCAAAATAGTGAAAACGGAAACATAGATCGGGCGTGATGTAGGGATTTGGTTCCTGCTCATGCGGCAGGTCGATGTTGAAACCGACATTTTTTGCGCCGACATCGAAGGCGCCGCGATTCGCCGCCTCCATAATCCCCGGACCACCGCCGGTCGCAATGACAAAATCATTTCGCCCCTCGATCTGGCAAATCGTGGAGACCATTTGGCCGAAGTGACGAGCTTCGTCATAAAAACGACTCTTGGCTAGCACGCGTTCGGCTCGCTGAATGGCCCGGTTCGCATCTCGATCACCAGGATTCGTTTCAGTGGCTTGAATCGCTGCCTGCAGCCGCTCTTGGGCTACATCCTGTGACACAATACGAGCGCTGCCAAATACAACGACAGTGGCCTTGACGTTGTTGTCGCGGAGTAGCGTTTCTGTCTTCAATAACTCGAGGGTCATCCGCACATGGCGAATGTCGTCTCGCTTTAAGAAATCGAAGTCATATTCCGCTAGGCGATAGCTGGGAGATGTGAGAATCGCCTGCCGGTTTGCCTCTACATTGCCTTGCTGATCCATACTCAATGGTCCCGTGTGCTTTCAAATCCACTCGTACGATTCACCGAGGGCAGGTAACGTGACCTGCCAGCCACGTTCTTCGCATAGTGCCGACGCCAGCGCCTTGCTAGCGCGCTGTTCGCCATGCACGAGAAACACTTGTTTCGGCTGTGGTAGTGGTTCGAGCCACCGCAAGAGGCCAGTGCGGTCGGCATGACCGCTGAGACCAGGAACGGTCTCGATGGCGGCCCGTACGGGCACTTCTTGCCCGTGCATCCGTAGCGTTTTCACGCCATTCTGTAGCAAGCGACCGCGAGTTCCTTCGGCCATGAATCCACCGATCACAATAGTGTTCGAGCGGTGCGGCAAGCGATACTTCAAATGGTGGACGATCCGCCCGGCGTCCATCATTCCACTACTGGAAATAATTACGGCCGGGCCGGTCAGATGATTCAGCGCTTTTGATTCGTCCGCCGATCGGCAAAGGTGGACGCTTGCCCCAGCGAGCACAGGAGTGGCTTCGTCAAGTTCGCCTTCGCTTAAGTCGTGGTCTTCGCGATGATGACGGTAGATGGAGGTCGCGTCGCAGGCCATCGGGCTATCGAGGTAAATCGGCAGATCGGGTATGCGGCCGTCGCGCTTGAGAACTTGTAATAAGTAGATGAGCTGTTGGGCACGGCCTACGGCGAACGAGGCCATCAACATCATGCCGCCGCGCCGCATCGAGCTTTCGACTACTCGGGCAAGTCCATCTAGGATTGAAGTGTCGGGATGGTTGCGATCTCCGTAAGTGCTCTCACATACAAGGTAATCGCATGGCGTCGGAGGCGCTGGGTCGTGATAGAGCGGCCCGCCGTATCGTCCGACGTCGCCGGAGAACAAGATACGCAGCGGTGGAGTGCGATCACGAAGTTCAACCTCGATCATGTTTGAGCCGAGGAGGTGTCCGGCATCATGATAGCGCATCCAGATCGGCTCGGCTGGAGAGAACCAGAATCCGCGATCAACGGCGCGAAACATCCGCACTGTTCGTGCGACATCGCGTGCCTCATAAAGTGGTAGCGCCGGCTTGTGTTTTGAATAACCCTTGCGATTGGCGTATTCGGCATCCTGTTCTTGGCATTTTGCCGAATCGTAGAGAATCAGTTCTGCCAACTCATTCGTGGCCCCTGTCCCATAGATCGGACCGTCAAAGCCTTCGCGGACAATTCTTGGCAAATAGCCGGCGTGATCAAGGTGTGCATGTGTCAGGACCACCGCTTGCAGAGTCTTGACGTCAAAGGGTGTTGGTTCCCAGTTCCGCAAACGCAGCGGTTTCAATCCCTGAAATAAGCCGCAATCGACCAGCACCTGCGCTGGGCCAACTTCCAAGAGAAACTTGGAGCCGGTGACGGTTTGAGCAGCGCCATGAAACGAGATGCGGACCATCAGAGACCTGCCAAAGATCAAGAGCGAAACACTCGCAGGATCGACAATCCACCAGCGAGCTACCACAAGATACCGGCAATCGCGCGGTAAATAAACGGGGAAAATTCTGTCGCCACAGCGATCCTGAACTTCCCCCCTATGCGAATAACTTCTCAATCAGGTCGTCAAGGTTGCAGGCGTAAGGCTCGTTCAAAGGCGCTTGCGATCGACTTCTCGGTATCTGGATCGAGTGTCGATTTAAGTACCCAGCGGTTGTTTTCGTAAGAAAAATCGTAGGTGCGCACCTCTTCGTCGGCATGCCGTTGTACGCTTTCCTTTTCATCTAACGCTGTATTTGCTTTCTTTCCGACTGCAGACCCGGATATCAATTCGTTGTCCAGGACTTCAAATCCTGTCGCGCTTCCATCTAGGTTGTCCATTGGGCTGAAACCCCCTGCCTTACTTTCATCCACATCTTTCTCTTCTTCAGCGTCTGCTGAACGACGCACCGAGTAGATTGACTTACTTGTCACGGTAATCTTGCCAAAATACGAACCGTTGGCATTGGTCGGTGGAATAACTTCCGACTCAACAGTGTTGTGGACCTGAAATCGCGTACTCGTTCCGGTGCTTTGCTTGACAAAGCCACTCACCTTGCCACTGCCACGCAGTTCTATACCGTCTTTCACCATTTGCGCAATTTCACTGAAGCTCTGCTCCGGAGTTGGTCGAGAAGAGACAGCCTCGATTTGAGATGCCTGGTCAGGCTCACAACCGATACAAGCCAAAAGCGTCGTTACAGAGATCAAGCAGAGCAGCATATATTGATGGTATCGAATCATATATATTTCACTGGAACGGAAAAAGTCCAAGGCAAGAATCCCTTAACTAACGTCCCCACCGAGGCGCCTGTCGTGCGGCTCGCAATGTACCAATTAAATTCATTAATCCGCTGGCACCATTTGGCTGGCACTAAGTGGGGGCATCCGCATTGCTAAAGGGTTCTCAAAATTGGCTGATTTGATAGCTTACCCGTCCAGTCGTGCATTCTGGAATAGTTGGATCTCAACCGTAACAATTGCCTCTGGCCGGCAAGCGATAAAGCACCTTTGTTAGCTCTGCGAGCACTTGTCAACCGGCTGCACGGGTCAGCGACTGGTTTTGATTCCGCAACTGCTCGATTTTGGTTTTTGTTTGATCGTACAAAGTGTATTCCATTCTATTCAAGGTCGAGCGCACGTCTTCTGAGAGATCATGAGCTTTATCCCAGGCCTCAATCGTCTTGGTGTTCTCACCGGCGCCGAGATGAGCAACCGCCTTATGGAAATATTTGGCTGCCGTGGGGTTGTCAGTGACGGAGTAATTCAAAGCTTTAATCGCTTTCTGGTAATCGTTCTTGGTGATATAGATGACAGCTTGCGTGTCGAGAATGTCGGCTGTCGGGCCAATAATGTCAGCGGCCTCATCGACCAATTTCAGCGGGTCAACGCCTAATTCGGAATCATTGCCAGCCAAGGCAACTAAAAATGCCAGGTTGTTAAGCACTACCGCCCGTGTAATTCCTGTGACGTCGTTTCTCGCCAACAATTTCTGATAGATGGCAGCAGAGCCGTCGTAGTTCTTCGCCACATCATCGAACTCAGCTTGCAACATCATGAGCGGAACAGAGTCTGGATTCTCTAATAATCCACGATCGAGCCAACTCTGGATTTGGCTGTCGTACTTGTCACCCACTTTGTCACGTTGCGTGCGAACCACCCCGATGGCGACACGGGCTGTCGGTTCTGTGAGTTCTGGTTTGTAATTGTCACTGAGCAGTTTTATGCTTTGCTCGACGTCGCGATGTGTACCCAAAAAATCGGCCAGGACATAGACTTTGCTTGGATCGCGCGCAGCAATCATTCGATACCATTTCTCAGCACTGTCGAGTTCATCCAGTTTTACGAGTAGGGATGCTACGAATTCCAGCAAGGGGAGCTGTTTCTCGTCAATTGCTTCGGGATTGCTGACCTTTGGCAAAAGTCCGATCAAGTAGTCACGGACCTGCTTCTCACGACCTGTCTTGGCTCCCAGTTCAGCCATCAACTGAACCGTTCGTCCGTCGTCGGGAGCCATTTCTCGCAGGGTCGCCAACTGCCTGACCGCCCTCTCGATGTCTCTTGCATCACCGCGCGACAATAACATGCTGACGTATTGCGCACGAGCATCGACCGACTTGGGATAGCGGCTGACCGTTTGCAACATGTGCCGTTTGCATTTTTCCCAATCGCCGATGGCATAATAAAGTCTGCCGAGCATTAAGTCGCCTTGGAGGTTTAAACGCTGGTCTTTCTGAACTTGTTCCAGCAGATTCTTGGCTTTGATGCGCGAAATCGGCTCTGGCCTGGGAGCAAGAATTTCTGCCATTCTCACGCGATCTTCTGCGGGCAGAATGCCGTCCTGCGCGTTGGACGCCAGTAATTTTTCGGCCTTGAGTAGCGGCTGATAGCCGCCACTGGCTGCCAACATTTGCGCAGCTGCACGCCGAGCCCACATCAAACTGGGGTCGTTCGCTGGTAGCTTACCTTCTGCGCCTGCGCTGAGAATTCGATTCACCAGCGGAGCCGCTTTAATGAGTTTGTCCGATTGAGGATACGCGGGACTAAGGTAGAATGTGGCCAGTTCCTGACCCAGCAGCAGATTGTCAGGTTGAGTTTCTAGTGCGGTCAGATAGATGTTCTCCGCGTTGAACCACTGACCCATGATTTCGTTGCCTTTGGCTAGTACGGCCACGGATTGGTCTTCAGCGAGAGCCAGTTGTGCTTGCTGTAAGGCTTGTCGCGCAGCATCTAAGTCCTTGCGCATCACTTCAAATGTGATAAGGGCCAACCACATTTGTGGGGCTTCCGGATTCAACTTGGCCGCTGCTTGCAGAGCTGTACCGGCTTTTTTCATCAGTTCTTCGCGACGAGCGTCGGAAAGATCGGGCGTCCCCAACTGCCGGGTTAACATTTGACCGAGCGCTAATTGCCGTTCGGCATTTTCGGGAGCGGCCTCTGCAAACTTTTGGATGACGGCGATTGCTTCATCCGAGTTTCCAGTGTTGAGCAGGACCTCAGCATAAACTTGCCCTAAGTCACCTTCACGCACATTCTTCGGTAGTTGCTCGATCAAGTCCTTGGCCGGCGCGAAGCGTCCCGCGTTGAGCAGCAACCTCACGTGTTGTAGCACGGCAGCTGAATTCGGCCGTCCCAATTCCTGGGCCATTTCAAAATGCTTGAGTGCATCGGCCTCTTTGCCATCTAGCATATCCAGTTCGGCGCTGACGAGGTGGAGTTCAAACCAATTGGGTCGTTCTTTGAGGGCTTTGTCAGTCAATAGTCGGATATTGACCAGCGACTCTTTGCCAATCTGGCCGCGCCGATAGAGTGAAAGCAATCGACGAGCCTCACTATACAACCAATTGCTGTCTTCTTTACTGCCCACAACTTTTAATAGCTTGTCTTGGGCGTCGCGCATCGCAACGTCGTCGTTTGCTTCCAAAGCGAGCGAGAAAATTGCCACACGCGTCGGGAGTTCATTCGGCCGAAGGGCTGCAACTCGCTCTAAATTTGTCTTGGCCTCGTCCCGCATTCCGACCATCAGGTAGCGACCGGCCATGCCATTCCACAAAGCCACTTTTTCGGTTTCTGTCCAATCGGCAGGCGCTTTATCGAGTCGGGCCAATTCTCGCTGCAAACTCTCTTTGTCCGGAGTCTTTTCGTTTAGGGCGATTAGGCAATCGGCGCGATCAAGCCGCAGCTCTGGTTTGTCGCCGAATTTGTCCACGACTTGGTCCAGCAGCTTGATGGCCTTGTCAGGACCTTGATTCGGATCAGCGCGTAGCAAAAAGACGGCTGTCCGCTGGATTTCAAGATTATCGGGATCCTGCTGTCGCCCGGCGACAAGTCGCTTACGGGCCCCGGCGAAATCTTCGCGCATCAACAACAACTTGGCCCAAAACAAATCGAGTGCGGCTCCTTCCAGTTTTCGCTCCTCAGCAAGTTCCTTTAATTTGGTGTCGATTTTTGTCCAATCCTGTTCATCCTTTGGCTGTTGAAGAATCTCAGCGATGCGTTGATCCAGGTCGTCGGTCTGCGGATTCTTTTCTCGCCGTCCCTGCATCGCGGCAATCCGTTGTTTGCCCGCTTTGGCCGGTTCATTGGTTGGACTGCGCTGGACGACGGCATCGTAGGCGGCGAAAGCTTTGTCTAATTGCCCCGATTTCTCATAGGCTAGGCCCAACTGATTACCAAGCGTGTCGGCGTGGGTGCCGACTTCGCCGATCGTCGGTTGCAGTTTCTGCAACGCTTTGAGGGCCTGATAGTATTTGCCCTGCGCCAGCAAAATCCGCGCATCCATCCATTCGACGAAAACGTCTGGGAAGCCGGCTTTCTTCATGTCCTCAGCAGTACGGCGGATACCGGGAATATCGTTGGCTAAAAACTGCAACTCGGACTTGTAAAACAACAGGTTCTGGGTTTGGTCTGGTGGCACTTCCTTCAGGCCAGCATCGATGATCGCCAGCGCCTCCTCGTATTTCTGGTCCTTGATTTCAAGGCCGGCAAGGCCTTGGTGGAACCGCGAGTCTTCTGGATGAAGCTTCTTGCCGTCTTCCAAGTATTGGCGGGCGCGATCGATTTGGTTTTTGGATTCCGCTCGAGCAGCCAATGTCAAAAGAACGTCGGCATCCTCTGGAGCAAGCTTATAGGCTTTTTCAATATCGCGCTGCCCGCGGCTCGGCTCACCGACATTCACGTAATACTGACCACGCTGCAAGTAAGCGGCCGGCAATTCCGGATTCTCCTTGACCAATTGCTCCATAACTCGGTCAGCCAGTTCCGGCTTATTCTGGACGCTCCGCATCAAAGCTGCAAATTTGGAGTAGACCGATGCGTTGTGAGGCGCGGTCGCTTTGGCGGAGTCAAATGTATCGGTCTTATCATCGTACCCGACCAGTTTCTTGCATTTAGCAACTGCCCCGTCGGCACCTTCAAACTTCCGCGCACGGAGCAGATACTCCATCTGCTGCACTTGCAGGTTTCCATCATCCGGATATTTCTCGAGCATCCGACCCAGGTGGTCAAGCGATTGCTGGACCTGATTAATTCGACCGTACAGGTCTACGAGTCGTTGTTGCAGTTCCTTCTCCTCCGGCATTCGCCGAACAATATCTTCCAAATAATTAATGGAAGCGCCCCAGTCTTCGGGCTGTACAACAGGCTGTTCGGTAACGTCGACCCAGAGATTGGCCAGTTTGACCCGAACCTCATCATCAGTTGGGCGAATCGAAAGGTAGTTGCGGTACTCTCGTGCGGCAGTCTTCAAATCGCCGGACTGTCGGGCTTGCTCGCCCGCCGCAATTAGCGTGTCGGCATTTTTGTCGATCTGGAATAACCAAAGACCGTACGTCGCGGCCGACACCACTAGTGTCCCAGCGACAAGTGCGATCAAGAGCCCGTAATTAACGCGATACTGTTGCATTTCGATACTCAGGTGGATTGGATTCGGCAAACTAAAGTATGTGGGAGCGGCATACTTTTATTTGACCCGCCCCATCTGCAGTTGGTCAATCCAACGACGAAAGGGGTAAGTGGTGATTTCAAGTGAAGGCGACGGTCTAACTTGTGAATCAATTGAAAATTCAAGATGAAGATACTAAGAATTTTGAAATGTTGGATAATACACGACGACATTGTTTTCGGATATCCGTCGTTTAAGCCCCGAACCAAAAGTTATGGCTTCGATTCGAATTGGGGACAAGAACGCCGCGGTTCCTGCCGCGACGGGAGCCTTTCATCGTAGCGATGCAAACTCGCTTAAACCGTTTGGTCGGTCGTCGGACTGAAAAGCTACCACACTGGGTTCTACATACCGTCACCGCACCGCTCAAGACGACCCGAACTAAGTCGCCGACAAGCCTGTTTTTATCGTATCCAGATGGGGCTCGATGTCAACGAACTGGCAGATTCCATCGCTGTCTACACTCTGCATAACCGTCAAATCCAGGCCCCCAAAGTCTGCGAAAGGAGCGAAATGCCTATTCAGCTTAGCGGATTTGCAGCTCGATCCGCGAGGAGAGGGCGGGATTGGGGCCAAGACTTTCCGCTTGCAGAGTGACAGGACCTCTGCCAAAAGTCGCTGCCAGCACTTCGACATCCCCCGACGGTCCTTTGATCCGGGCGATCTCGCGACGATTCTGCCGAATTACCAGGGTCTCGGCACCCTCCTGTTTGGCACTTATCCGAACGGTGTCAGTCACTGCGACATTCGCCGAGGGAAATGCCGTCAATTCAACTGCTCCGCTCCGATTGTTCACGACGATCGGTACGATCTGTCGGCCGCGGGATTGGATTGAATTAGCATTTACTGCCACAACTCTCAATTCATGATAACCGTCAGACAACTTCGTGGTGTCGAGTTGTGGTTTTCCGCCAGGGGCATACCGCGCTACTAAACGGCCATCGACGAAGAGTTCCATCGACCCGACTCCCTTGGGTGCCCGCGACGCGGAGGATGCCTTGATCGTCAAAGTCCCCTTAACTTCCTGGCCTGGTCGGATCCCGTCCATCTCGACCAATGGCAAAACGGCAAAAGGCTGGCACAAAGGATCTCCTACAATCAGCAGCATGTAGGGTCCGGACACCGCCTGAAAAAAAGATTCCGCAAGCGAGCAGCCACGAGCGTAGTGAATGAACAGGGATGGCAACGGGAATTTCGATTGTAGCGCGAGGGGCTCGAACACAGTTCCACTGGCACCGGCCGCACCAGCGCGGAGGAACACAGAGAGTGGCGTCTGCCCCATTTTTGCACTTAAGTCACCGCCGTAGCTCGTCAAATGATCACAAATTGCCCCGGGAAGCAGCTTCGCGCCAGATTTAGGGAAATCGAATTTGGCAGAGCCCGTCATGATTCCCAGTACGTCTGTTGCACCAGTCGGAATCACTCCAGGAGCAACGATCGCCGGTTGACCCATTTGCTTGAGCAGTCCCGCCGCGACGTCGTAGCAATCGTGGCGAGTCTTCGAGCGGACATCGTTGTTTCTCATGTAATAGAAGGTGCCTCGAGGGCGGGTTCCGTCGGCCTTTACCGACCGATTAAGGTACGAAAGAATTTCATCCACAGTGTTCCCACGTCCTTGCGAGACGCCGAGCATGGTCGATAGCAGGTACGCCTGGCCCTTTGATCCGTCGTTCGTTTTGGTGCCGTTGGGTGTCCAGAAATAGGTTGCACGGAAACCGCGTGACTCCGTATTTGCCATTTCTTGGCACTGCCCATAATTATCGCTGCTGCTCGGCGAGACATACAAGTTCACCATCGGCAGCATCAAGGCGGGATTTTTGTCGCGCACGAATTGCCACAAATACGTTGCGCCCGTGATGGAAGCCCAGGGACGATTGGCAGCACCGAATTTGGCATCGGTCAGGAGTGACTCAAGTCCAACTTTAGACGGGAAATCGCAAGAGTAAACGACATAGTCGATCTGGGCGCCCAAGCCTCGTTCATTGATGGCCTTGATTGCCGGTCGCAGTATCTGCTCGGAAAAGTACTTGCCTTGGCATGCCTCAAGTCCACTTCGCCAGTCAATATAAACAACATTGTTGGCTGGGATGTTCCGGAGTGCGATGTAATGATTGGCGACAGTTTTCGAATCGATACTATTGCTGTTAACCAATAAGAGAAGGTTCTCCGGCCCGCCCCCTGCCTGGGAGCGACTCGTGGGTATGGTTACACAGATCAGCAACAAGAAGCACAGTCGACAATAGAACATCGTTTTCACCGTGAAGATTCGGGCTGTGGGCTTTGGTTTTATGCTCCCTATGGAACCTTCGCAACGGGAGTGTTGTGAGAGCTTTGCAAATTAGGGGATAGCTGCGACTATCCGCAAAGAGACTTCTGCGAGATAATCGGTCTGTCGTAACGCGGGCAAATTGGCCAACTGCGGAGCGCGACGTGTCTGTATCTACGCAGTCTGTTTACAATGAGTTCCCGATCCGTTGACGACAATCGCGAATCACCGCAGTCTAGCCAGCCGGAGATTGTTTTCTCCGCACAATCGCTCACCAAGACCTATCACATGGGCGAGGTCGAGGTCCATGCCTTGCGGGGCGTCGATCTGGAGCTTTACGCCGGCGAGTTCGTTGTGTTGCTCGGTCCCTCGGGGAGCGGAAAAAGTACGCTGCTCAACATCTTGGGCGGGCTCGATGTGCCCACCTGTGGCCGCGTATTCTATCGCGGTGAAGAGCTCACCGAATTCGATGACATAGGCCTCACTCGTTACCGTCGCGAGCATGTCGGGTTCGTGTTTCAGTTCTACAATTTGATCCCCAGTCTTACGGCACGAGAGAACGTCTCGCTCGTCACCGATATTTCGCGTGATCCGATGGATCCCACGGACGCGCTCGAGTTAGTAGGGCTTACCGCACGGCAGAACCATTTCCCTTCGCAGCTTTCCGGAGGCGAACAGCAACGCGTCGCCATTGCTCGAGCCGTGGCGAAACGACCATCTGTATTACTTTGCGACGAACCGACGGGCGCACTCGATGTTCACACGGGTATTCTGGTACTCGAGGCGATCGCGCGGATCAATACCGAACTGCAAACCACGACTGCGGTCATTACGCATAATGCGGTGATTGCCGAAATGGCCGACCGTGTGATTTCGATTTCCGATGGCAGAATCACACACATCGAGCGGCGACTCCAAAAGAAACCTGCCTGCGAACTAAATTGGTAAAACAATTATTCTAATTGCTGCATGCGGTCAGCGACGCTGGTCATCAATTACCCACTCACTCCACGAAGGCTTAATTCCAAATGATTAGTGCCCTCGATCGCAAACTACTCCGCGATCTGTCGCTGATGAAAGGCCAAGTATTTGCAATCGCGCTAGTTGTGTCTGCTGGCGTGGCTACTTTTGTCAACTCGCGCACCATACTTCATTCTCTGGAAATTACTCGCTCCACGTTCTATGATCGCTACCGTTTTGCCGAAGTCTTTGCCCGGGTAAAGCGTGCTCCGGATGCGATCATTGATCGGCTCAAAGAGGTGCCCGGCGTTGCGCAGCTCGAAACCCGAATCGTGCAGAACGTAACACTCGATGTCCCAGACTTAGACGAGCCAGCCGTCGGTCAGCTAATTTCGCTGCCCGTGACCCGCGAGCCGCTGCTGAATCAAGTTTACATTCGCCGCGGTCGTCAGCTCACACTCGGCCACGATGACGAGGTGCTGGCCAGCGAGGCCTTTGTCGAGAAGAACGGCATGGATGTTGGCGATTCCATCGTGGCGATCATCAACGGCAAGCGTAAAAAGCTGCAAATTGCTGGTGTAGCATTTTCTCCCGAGTATGTGTTTCAGATCAAGCCGGGGGATTTGTTGCCCGATCCCAAGCATTTCGGCATCCTTTGGATGAATCACGAAGCACTTTCGAACGCCTACGATATGGACGGTGCATTCAACGATGTGACCTTCAGTTTGCAACGAAACGCCTTAGTGAATGAAGTAATTTACCGTGTTGATCGGCTGCTCGACCGCTACGGCGGGCTCGGTGCGTTCGCGCGAAAAGACCAGCTCTCGCATCTGTTGCTCGAAAGCGATATTCAAGGGCTCAGGACGGTGGGGCTGCTCGCACCGACGATCTTCCTCTCCGTGGCGGCGTTTCTACTGAATGTCGTGATGACGCGGCTTACCAGCCTGCAACGTGAACAGATTGCAGCTCTCAAAGCGTTTGGCTACTCGAATCTGCAAATCGGTTGGCATTATCTCAAGTTCGTTTTGCTGATCGCACTCGCCGGCGGCGCGATTGGAACGCTTGGCGGCATGTGGCTGGCGCACGATTTCACAAAAATGTTTCTCCGCGTATATCAGTATCCAGAATTGATCTTTCGCGTCCGCCCCAACGTCGTTGCAAACGCCATCTTGGTTGCTGGCGGGGCGGCAATTGTCGGTGCATTCGGCGCGATCGCACTGGCTGTACGCTTGCCGCCGGCCGAAGCGATGCGTCCAGAGCCACCCGCCCATTATGGTCCTACCCTCCTCGAGCGAATTGGGCTCGGTCGTTTGGTACCAAACGTCGCCCGCATGATCCTACGGCAGCTTGAGCGCCACCCCATCAAGACTTCTTTTTCGCTGATCGCGATTGCGATGTCGGTCGCAATCGTTGTGGTGGGAAATTTCGTGGGCAATTCCGTCGAGCAGGTAATTCAAACCAATTTCTATAATGTTCAGCGATTCGATTTATCGCTCGCCATGGTCGAACCGGTTTCGATGGATGCAATCCAGGAGCTAGCAACCATGCCAGGGGTTTATGAAGTCGAACCTCGCCGAGCGGTTGCCGCCCGTTTGCGGTCGCGGAATCATTCACGGCGAATCGGCATTATGGGCTTGCCAAAGGATAGCCGGCTCTGGCGTCTGGTCGACAAATCGGGCGAAACCATGGCTATGCCAGCAGAGGGTTTAGTGCTTTCGCGTAAGCTTGCTGAGGTGCTGCATGTCGCGGCAGGTGACATCATTCGCGTCGAAGCGCTGCAAGAGAAACAGCCAAAAGTTGACGTTCCGGTGATAGCGCTGCTGGACGACATCTCCGGTCTCAACGCCTATATGAACATTTCTGCGCTCAATCGGTTGATGCGCGAAGGCCCTCGGGCGAGCGGCGCATTGCTCACCACCGACCCTCTGCTCCGTCCGGCCATCTATCGCAAACTCAAAGAGACGCCGGCGATTGCCAGCGTCTCCGTCAAACAGGAATCGATCAACAGCTTCAAGAATACCGTTGCCAAGAATATGCTCCAAATGCGTACGATCAACTTGATGTTTGCCATCATCATCGCCATGGGGGTTGTCTATAATGGAGCTCGGATCTCCCTTTCGGAGCGAAGCCGCGAGTTGGCGACGTTACGCGTAATCGGCTTCACAAAGCGCGAGATTTCGACGATCCTATTGGGGGAAATTGGGGCGACTACGCTGGCGGGAGTTCCTTTGGGGCTATTCATGGGTTATTGGTTCGCCAAAATTCTCGCGCTTTTTCTGGATCAAGAAGTGTTTCGATTTCCGTTCGTGATTGCAAATTGGACCTATGGACTGGCAGCCAGTGTAGTGTTGGCGGCATCCATGGGTTCTGCGTTATTGGTTCGACGCCGGCTAGACCACCTCGACTTGATCGCTGTTCTGAAATCACGCGAATAGAATTAGAACTCTCAGCCGTTAGCTCTTAGCCTGTTGCCATCGACTAACCGCTCATCGCTAACAATTTAAATATGCGGAATATCGGCAGCAAACTGTTCGTGATGGCGATCGCCGCACTTGTGATTGCAGGTCTGGGGTATGCTTTCTGGCCCGAGCCGGTAGCGGTCGATTTAGCCACAGTGGAACGCGGCTCGTTGCAGGTGACGGTGGACGAAGATGGTAAGACTCGGATACGCGAAAAGTATGTCGTCTCTGCTCCACTTGTTGGTCAACTTTTGAGAATCAATATGAAAGCAGGTGATCCTGTTGAAGCCGGCAAAACGATGCTGGCCACGATCGAACCGCGTGATCCAGAGTTGCTCGATGCTCGCACGGTTGCCCAATCGGAGGCGCGCGTAAAGGCGGCCGAAGCGACCCTCAAGAAAATGGAACCGACCATGGAACAGGTTCGCGCTGCCCAAGCCTATGACGAAGCCGAATTAGCCCGGGCACGTCAAGCGGGCAACGCGGTCTCCAAGTCGGAACTTGAGAATGCAGAGTACTCGTTCAGAAGGTCTAGTGAAGAGTTGCGTTCGACACGAATTCAGGAAGAAATCGCTCGCTTCGAACTGGAGCAAGCGAAAGCGGCGCTAATGCGGACGCGACCGCGAGAAGTTGAATCGATCGAAGGTGCCTTCAACGGCAACGGCGACTGGACATTCACGATTTACTCGCCGATCAATGGCCGTGTACTGCGTGTGCTACAAGAAAGCGCTGCCGTGGTGAATGCTGGTGCGCCGCTGCTTGAAGTCGGCGATCCGCTTGATCTAGAGGCCGAAATCGACGTCCTATCCCGCGATGCAGTGAAGATTGAACCGGGTGCGAAAGCGCTACTTGAGCACTGGGGGGGAGATAAAGTGTTGCAAGGGCGCGTGCGTTTGGTCGAGCCCTCTGGCTTTACGAAAATATCGACGCTCGGAGTCGAGGAGCAGCGGGTAAACGTAATTGTGGATTTCGTCGATCCCCCGCAAGCTCGGTCAACACTTGGCGATGGCTTTCGCGTGGAAGCCCGTATCATTATCGACGAAGCAAACGACGTGGTTAAGGTGCCCACGAGCGCACTGTTTCGCATCGGCAAGGAGTCGGCTGTCTTTAAGTTAATAGACGACATCGTCCGCGAACAACTTGTGAAGATCGGTCGCCAAAACGGCCTTGAGGCAGAAGTTATTGAGGGTCTCAAACCGGGTGATCGGGTGGTTATTCATCCCAGCGATCAAATCGAAGCTGGTGTCGCTGTCCGACCACGTTAGTCCGAATCTACAATCCTTCTGAATCGATTGTAGTGGTTGCGCTCGCACTAAATTTGCTGAGCGGCTGGTTGCTTGGCGTGAACTAGACTTTTTAAAATGGTGCCCTGCCGTGTGGCTCCTTGGCACGGTCAAGCGACTGGTGTTTCTGCAGCCGATGTAGCGGGGGGAGCCAATTTGCGTGTAGCTGTTATAGGAGGGTGAAATATGTCCCGTCCGCAACGTCGCCGAATGTTCATTGATTCGAAGGTGCAGGGAGCACTCACGCGCCGCATCATCTTCCATTGGCTAGTGTTTCTTCTTGTGGCATCGGTCGCGGCACTCATGTTGCAGGCCCTCTCTGACCCATTTCGGCCAGTTGGTGATCACTTAGATGCCTTGTGGTACACCCACGGCCCGTTCTTGGTGGTGATGATCCTCTTGCTCCCTGTATTCGTGTTCGACACGATCAAAATCAGTCATCGCTTTGTTGGGCCTATTTACAGCCTGCGTCGCTCGATGCGCGAAGTGGCTGACGGCAAGCCACCGCGCAAGCTAAAGTTTCGAAAAACCGATTTCTGGCGTGATCTGGCGGACGATTACAACTCGATGATCACGCGACTCACTCAGCAGAAGGAGGAGCTGCCTCCCGCTGCCCATGAGATTCCCGTCCACATTTCCAATTGATCGCTGCATTAGTTCTCCTTGATATCATGCATTACACTCAGATTTTTAATGGGTTGATCCAGCGCAGCAAGCGCCGGGGCGTTGCAGCCACCGAATTCGCGGTTTGCTTGCCCATTATCGTGCTTTTGTTACTCGGTACGATTGAAGCCAGTTCGATGATATTCCTCAAGCAGTCGCTGACGGTGGCGGCCTACGAAGGAGCGCGAACGGCGATCATTCCGGGAGTCACTGTCGATCAGGTCAAAGCAGCGTGCGAGCAAGTCCTCAAAGATCGAAACATTGATGGCGGAACGGTTACCGTGAAGCCGACTGATATCGACGCGATTAAGCCAGGCGACTTCGTCGACGTATCTGTGCGCGCCCCCTGCAATGCCAATTCCATCGTGCCGAACAAGTTCTACAAAAACAAGACGCTCTCGGCCACGGCGTCGATGATGATCGAGTTCTAACGTAGTCAAAGAAGTTGCTCTACTTATTTCTCATGAAGGGTCACAATGCTCCACTTGAACCGCAATACCTCTGATCGGCGTGGCGCCATGATGGTGCTGATTGCCATTTGCTTGCCGCTGTTAGTCATCATGGCGGCGATTGCGGTCGATGTGGCATGGATGCAATTGGCCCGCACAGAATTGCGGACGGCCACCGACTCGGCCGCCCGCGCCGGTGCCAAGGAGTTGAGTCTTAAGCAGAATGTAAGCGCCGCCCGCTCCAAGGCGCAAGCCGTGGCCGCGCGGAATCTGGTGGCGGGCGATCCCTTGTTGCTGGCAAACGGAGACATCCAAGTCGGAAAATCTACGCAAATTGGCACCGGACGGTTTACCTTTACTGATGGCGGTGAGAAACCAAATGCGGTCCGCGTCACAGGCAATCGGAAGAGCGGTTCGACGAGCGGTTCAGTCGATTTGTTGTTCTCGAAAGTCTTGGGCGTCAAAGAGTTTGAGCCCACGCGTGTCGCTACCTCGTCGCAACTCGACCGCGACATCTGCTTGGTTGTGGATCGTTCCGGTTCCATGATGTGGACGCTCACCAGCGACAACTATCCCAAGGGTACAAAAGCATGCGATGAGCCGCATCCGACGCAAAGCCGCTGGGGGGCTCTGGCCACGTCTGTGGATGCGTTCTTGGACGAGTTGTCGTCGACAGTGCAAGACGAGCGCGTGGCATTGGTCAGCTATTCGAGCAATACGACGGAGTGCAAGAACACATATAAGATTTCGACAATCGACTCCGATTTGGTGAGCGACTACGACGTAGTGCGTAGTGAAATGAATCGTATTAGCAGCAAGCCTGTGAAGGGCGCTACGGCGATTTCCGCGGGTCTGGATAATGGCATCAAAGTGCTCACGGGCAAGAAAACTCGCCCGTTTGCTGTGAAGACAATCGTTTTGATGACCGACGGCGTGCATAATCTGGGGAAGGAGCCGATCGAGTCGGCGAAAGTTGCCGCCAAGAGCGACATCACGATTCACACGATCACGTTCAGCGACAATGCGGATATCAAGCGGATGAAGGCCATTGCTGCGGCGACCGGTGGGAAGCACTTTCATGCCACCACGCAGAGCGAGCTCAGCACCATCTTTCGCGAGATCGCCGCGACATTGCCAGTCTTAACGACCGAGTAGGCGAAGCGGCAGTTGAGTTGACGTCACGGTGTACTAATGAAAGTAAGCATGCGCAAGAGACATGGCCGGAGCTGGCATTGCCGATCGCGGCGCGGGGCGACGGTGGTCGAATTTGCGCTAGTTCTGCCGTTGTTCTTTCTGTTTCTCTTTGCGTCGTTTGAATTCGGTTGGGTGAACGTGGTGCGACACACGGCCGACAACGCCGCCTATGAAGCCGCGCGGCACGCGATTGTGCCAGGTGCGACGGCTGCCGAGGCGACAGCGAAGGCAAATTCGATCTTAAACATCATTGGTGCGCGGAACACCAAGGTGACGGTCATTCCTTCGACTATTGATTCGAACACGGAGAAAGTAACCGTCACAATCGACGTGCCGCTGGCCAATAACGCCTTGGTAATTCCTAAATTCGTCGGCAAGAAGACGCTGCATAGCACCTCGACCCTGCGGACCGAGCGGGCGAAATAATTGCTAGATTGCATGCCGTCGACGTGAACGCACGGCAACGGTGAAGCAGGCAGCAAGCGACAGCGTAACGAGCGCGGTCGGTTCTGGGACAGCCGACGAAGCAGCGCTGCCGGCACCAACGCCTTGGCCGAAGCTCATCTTCCAGACCGTGTAGTCGCCGGCGTCGATTGAACCGTTGCTGTTGCCGTCGGCGGGTAAGTTGCTGCCCACCGAGCCGAGCGAGTCGCGCCAGAGAGTGTAGTCGGCGGCGTCGACGCTGCCGTCGCCATTGTAGTCGCCGGAAAGGGAAAGTCTGAGGCCGGTGACAGCGAGCACCACGTTGGTTGTGTTGTACGTGACGCTCCAAGTGTAGCCGGCTGGAAGCAGAAAATTGTCGAACTCTCCGACGACGCTGCTGCCCGCGGTGACGAGCGTGAACATGTTGCCGACGGCTGGTGCGAACGAGTCCGTCAGCGACACTTCGAGTGTGCCGGCGAGGAACGCGGAGCGGCTCACATCGAGGCGATCGTACTGCGAGATCGCCGTGGTGCCGCCCAGGTCGAACGCGATCGTGCCGGCGGCCTGATTCGACAGGTCGCCGTCGATAACAAGTTGGCCGATGGGGTCGCCCGGCTCAATCCTGCCGCTGAGGTTCCGCACGGGATTGTGAACCGGCCCCACGCCGGCAAAGATCGCGCCCGAACCGGCGAGTGTGCCGCCGTCGATGTTGACGAACTGGGTGTCGAGCGTGCCGCCGTTGAGTTCGACGCGGCCGCCTTGCTCAATGAGGGTTTCGCCGAAGGTCGTGAGCGTGACGCCGTTGTTGATCTGTACCTTCATCTCCGCGTTGGGAGTGCCGCGGACGGTGAGCCGGAAAACCGTCGAGTTGGCGGCGACGACGGCGATTTGATTTCCGCCGGCGACGTGAGCCACAGTGACGTCAGACATAAAGTCTGGCGCCAGCGCGCCACTCCAGTTACCATTGGTTGCCCAAGTGCCGCTGGCGGCGGCGGTGGTCCAGGTCTTCCCAGTGGTGACGGGGTCGCTGATATAAACACTCGGTCCGACGCCCCCCTGCCCGACCGACGGGTTCGCGTCGATCACCAGATCGCGGCCATTGAACAGATGCATGCCGATGATGCCGTCGATGATGTTGCCGGGGTCGTTCGGGTTCGTCACGTCGAGCACGGCGACGGGCACATGGTAGAGCGTGAACGAACCGCCGACGGTGTCGATGTTGAGCTCGTCGAGATAGATTCCGGGAATGCCGCTCGAAACGCCGCCGGAACCTTCGACTTCGAGGAAGAAATCGGGCGTGTCGACGAGCGCGTCGAAGCCGAGCCGGGCTGCGGTGAGTTGCGAGATCACGGTGAAGTCGGCGCCGGTGTCGAAGAGCAGTTCCTTGTCTTGAAAAGATCGGTTGCCGTTGGCCATGTCAACTTCGATGAAGATCGCGCCGTTTTCGACGACGGTGGGCGAGAGCGGGTTGTCGTGAAAGTTGAAATTTCCGCCGAGGATGTCGAGATTCTGGAGATAGAGTGGACCGGCAATGAAACCAGTGCCGGGGCGCAACTTGAGGTTCGTCCGCCGTAGGATGCCTTGTTGGTTACCCGTGCCAAGGTCGACGAAATCAACTTGCGGCGTGCGCATGGTGCGGCCTTGGTGCTGGAAAATTTGCGGTTCGCTGTTGCGAATGGCGATCGCGTGATGGGCAGCCATCGGCAGACCGATGATATTGGGGAGTTCCCACTGGGTGGGCGCTTCGAGCGTGGCGAAGCTGGTCTGGCCGCGGAAGGCGGCGGTGTTCATGGTGAGCGCCGCGCCGGCGCCCGTGCGGTCGTCTAAGCCAGCGGCGTAGACGCCGAGCGGATCGTTAATGCGAAGGCTGATCTGCCCGGTGGCGCCGCCGATGGTTTGGAAATTGGTGCCGCGGAAGCCCTCGGCCTGGATTGCGAAGCCGTTGGCACTGGCGGCTTGTTGCGTGAGGATGTGGGTCGCGGCTCCGGTGTCGAGCAAAGCGATGTCGAAGTAAGCGGATGAACCGGGGCCGAGTGGCGAACCGCCCCAGGAATTGCTGGGGTCGGCGATGAAGAACGTGCCCGTCAGATCGGTGTTGGCATTCTTGAACTGGTTCGTGAGGCCGATGCCGACGAAGGGAATGAAGCCGCCGATCGAGGCGCCGGGAGCGGCAGAGGCGAACTGCTGAAACGCGGGCGAAGTGAATGCGAGCGCGCAGAGCGCCAGCATGAAACGTAATGCCACGCAGATTCGCCTGTTCATTTGCCCCGTCTCCTGCTCTCCCACCCTTCAGCGTAAGTGACCGTACCGGCGGGGTCAACAAAATTGGCTGCCAACGCACGTCGCGAGCGACGTGGCTACAGTCTGATCGCGGGTTAGCCAACCGTTGGGCGGCCAATGCTGTAGTATTTGAAGCCGTGCGACTGCATGATCTCGGGTTCGTAAAGGTTGCGGCCGTCGAACACGATGGCTGATCGCATGCGAGTTGCCATCTCGCTAAATTCGGGGCGCTGGTAGTCGCGCCATTCGGTCATTACGGCTAGCGCGTCGGCACCGTCGAGCGTTTGCATCTGCTTCTTGCAGTAGGTCAGCCGGTCGCCGTATTTGGCGCGGACGTTCTCCATGGCCTCGGGGTCGTGGACGCGGACCGCGGCGCCTTGTTCGAGCAACCAGTCGACCAACACCAGCGCCGGGGCTTCGCGAATATCGTCGGTGCGCGGCTTGAAGGCCAAGCCCCAGACCGCCAGGGTTCGACCGGCCAGTTTGCCGTCGAAGTGGTTGTTGATCTTATCGATCATGACTTGCTTCTGCGCTTCGTTCACTTCGTCGACCGCTGTGAGCATTCGCGGCTCGAGGCCATGATCGCGGGCCATTTGCTCGAGCGCTCGCACGTCTTTCGGGAAGCAACTGCCCCCGTAGCCAACGCCGGGAAACAGGAACGCGAAACCGATGCGGCTGTCGTGGCCGATTCCGCGACGGACATCGTTGATGTTGCCCCCCATCCGCTCGCAGAGATTGGCCATCTCGTTAATGAAGCTAATTTTCACCGAGAGCATGGCGTTGGCAACGTACTTGGTCATCTCTGCGCTTTCGGGCGACATCACCAGGAACGGGTTCTCGGTGCGCAAGAAGGGCTTGTAAAGCTCATAGAGCACGCGCGAGACCTCGTAGCGGCGAACGCCGACGACGACGCGATCGGGCTTGATGAAATCTTCGATCGCGGAACCTTCTTTCAGGAATTCCGGGTTGCTGGCGACGTCGACCTCGCGACCGGTGTGTTCGCGCAGGCGGGCAAAGATTTTGGAATTTGTGCCGACAGGGACGGTGCTTTTGGTAACCACGATCGCTTCGGCCAGCAGGTGGGGCGCGATGCCGTCGACGACCGACCAAAGCGCCGATAGGTCCGCTGCACCGTCGTGGCTTTGTGGAGTACCAACGGCGAGATAAACAATCTCAGCCGGTTTGATAGCGGCCGCCAAGTCGGTGGTGAAGGAGAGTCGCTCGGCGCCCGAGTTGTGCTTGACCATTTCGGCCAGGCCGGGCTCATAGATCGGCAATTCACCTCGATTGAGCAGATCAATCTTAGTTTGATCGATGTCGACGCAAGTGACATCGTTGCCGCTGTCGGCAAAACAAGTGCCGGTGACGAGGCCGACGTAGCCGGTGCCAATGACTGCAATTTTCATGAGTGACTTTGCGGGGTTGCGTGGCCTAATAAATGAAGGGATCCCAATCGATCCTGAATGCGGTGCTGGGAACCTTCCATAATAATCTTCCTCGGCTCGGAGTCGAGCGGGCAGGGTAGGCAAATCGGGCCGTGGGGTTTGACGTAAGTCCTTATATTCTCGAAGGTGTCACGAAGAATCGTCGTAAGTCCTTATAATTTGGAAGGCGTCACCAGGCAATTGTCGTAAGTCGTTAAAGTTTGGAAGGCGTCACGAAAAAATGAGGGGGTGGGTGGGGTGAAGCAGGTGAGCAGGTGATTGAGAATGGCGGACATGGAGATAGGGTGGGCGGAATTTGGAAAATGTAGCTGGACTCACAGCGCGAACCCAGGGGGCAGACGAGTGCCGAAAGGCCACAGGCTGGGGGTCGAGTTTTCGAGGAGCGGGGAAGGCAGTCGTCAGCCATCCGTCGAACTGTCTGGCTAAAGGCTGACAGTTGCAGGCTCTTTTACTGTACGCATGTTCTATAGTACTGGCTGGCCAATTTCAACCATTCTTTTTGGCCAGGGGGGGTTCTTGACACGCGGGGGGGCGCGGGGGAGGCGGGGCAGGGAGGCAAGATATCGCGCTGTGGAGGCAGGGTGGAGGATGGGGACGCTAGGAGTAGTCAGCGGGGAGGGAGTTCACCATCTTGACCGTTTCCACGCTGACGCGGACGACCTGGCCGACGAGGCGGACGATGTACTGTTCATCGTTGGGATTGTTGGGGTCGCTGGTGATGCCGCTGCGTTTGTCGGTGCTGATCTGGTACTGGTCGATGACCCATTCGAGCCCGCTGCGGTTGCCGAGACGGTAGTCGAAGACTTCGGGCGGGATCTTGGCGAGCGTCAGTGTGACAATGAGTGGTCACTGTAACATCACTCCTCAAACAGCCGGAGATTTGAATCAGGTTTTAGTCGAGGTCGTACTTGAGTACGTTGAGGAGAGGTCTTCTTTGGATAGAAAACGCCAATGACGACCCAGCTTTTCGGATGCGCCAGGATAGTTCCCACGTAGAAATGGGTATCTTTGCCTGGGTCACAAAGGTCGTCAAGGAATTTTTCCCGCACCTTGTCGGCGGCCTCTTTCTTAGATGCGCCGTTGTCCACAAGTTTCCAGAAAAGCGCACCCACTTCCCAGTCTTCAATCATCAATCGATGATTCTTTTTGCAGCGGATGTCGTCACACTCGAATCGATAGCTAAATTTATACGGGAGCTTTCGGGGCGGCGTAACCGTTCACGGGTCGCGCATAACCTAAACGGTAAGTGGACAGTCAATCTCGAAATTCTCGGAGATTTTGCATGCTATCGGTGTACGAGCGAAAGGGCGATCATCCCGCTGGCTCGTTTTGCCACGTGGCAAGCGA
>JBGSUJ010000103.1:0-43037 GCA_041753435.1 Pirellulales bacterium
CGTCGGAAATCGCCCCAATCGATTCGAGCCCCGACGTGTCAAACGGCGGCCCAAACCCCAGGCCCTACTCCTCAAACCACGTGCCGAGTACAAACGATATGCAGCGTAGGGACTTACGAAAGTTCAAGTGCCATTCGAGTCATAAACGGCAAGAACCTCCCGGAGAAATCCAATTTCCAGGGTCATAGCGGCTTGGATGCAATGACTGGCAAGGCCAACTTTGATATCTCTGAATGGATGCTGGTTAAACTGGCGGAAGCACTCCAGTCGCGCGTGGGAACGCTAGCGATGCTCGTCAAGACCGTCGTGGCCCGTAAATTGTTGGCACATTGCTGGTCCACCGGTTTACCAATCATCGACGCTGCGATCTACCGTATTGACGCCGCAGCGCATTTCAATGCCGCAGTGGATGCTTCGCTTGTTGTCATCGAGTTCGGAAGATCGGCGAAACCCAAGTGCGCCCAAGTTTATGACCAACTCTCGCGGGCGATTCGACCTACCGCAACGGTAGCCCTCGAAGACGGAACGCTTGTCGCTGACCTCGACGCATATCGTGCCACAAAGCACCTCGCGGGTGGTTCCCCGCTCCGCTGGCGGTCGGGTATCAAGCACGATTGCTCAAAGGTGATGGAACTTGAGTTCACAGATCGGCAGCTCAAAAATGGGCTTGGTGAATTGCTCGATCTTGAACCCGACTATCTCCTTCCCATGTTCAAGACATCCGAAGTTGCGGGAGGCCGTGTTGATCACTGCCACCGTCGGATGATCGTCACGCAGCGGTGCATCGGTGAACAGACTGTTGGCATTGCCGAGCGAGCACCCAAGACGTGGTCTTACCTTCAACGTCACCGCGCGCTTCTTAGCAAACGGGGAAGTTCGATTTATCGCGGCAAGCCCGAGTTCTCCATATTCGGGGTGGGCGACTACACGTTCTCGCCGTGGAAGATCGCGATTTCAGGCATGTACAAGAGTCTGAGGTTTGTGAAGGTAGACCCGTGTCAAGCCCAGCCTGTTGTGTTTGACGATACAACCAACTTCATTCCTTGTCCTTCCGAAGCTGCCGCGACATTGTTGCTATCGTTGTTGGAAAGTGACGAAGCACGGACATTCTACAAGGCCTTCATTTTCTGGGACGCCAAACGCCCGATTACGGTCGATCTTTTGGGGCGATTGAACATCCACACGCTGGCTGAAAGCCTCGGCATTTCCAATACGTTCGTCCAACTTTTCGGCATAGAAACCGCTAAGCCGTCCAGAAGGAGTCGCGTCCCAGTCGAGGTGACTGCCGCACCGACGCTTTGGCCGCAATAGCATTTTGTAATCTCGTCGCCAACCTCTTTGTCGCTTCCGTCACCATCCCAGAGCAGCGGGTGGCGGAATTGGTCGGGTTTTTGCCGGTGCTGGCGTACGACGGCAGCTCGATGCGACAGTTGGATGCGGCGGCGATCCTCGACATCGCGACCAGCGGCACGAGCGCGACGTTGCTCGCCAAGCGCTGGGAGAGCGTGCTACTGGTGAACGTGGACGACTCCACGCTCAACCGGCTGATGAAGGATAAGGCGGCAATGGCCGCACTCCAGAGTATCGAGGGTTTCCGAAACCTGAACGCAGACCTCGAAACGATCATCAACCGCTCGGAGCAGATCAAGGACGCCAAGCGAAAAGCCGGAGAGGGCGAGGAGCCGAGCGCGAAGGAGAAGAAGGAACTGACCGAGGCCGAGAAAGAGCGCAAGAGCCTGCGCAAGCAGGTGCAGGAGAAGCTCATCAAGTTCGCGGCCCGTATCCCGGTATTCATGTACCTGACGGACTATCGCGAGCAGCGGTTGAAGGACGTCATCACGAAGCTGGAGCCGGGCCTGTTCAAGCGGGTCACCGGCTTGACAACGGGGGACTTTGAGCGGCTGGTGAGCCTGGGCGTATTTAACAGTCAACTGATGAATGATGCGGTGTGGAAGTTCCGGCGATACGAGGACGCGAGCCTGCGTTACATGGGCGTGAGCCGTCACAAGGGGCTGGATGTAGGCTTATTTGACACGGCACTGACGGAAGAGGACTTTCAGCGGACTTTCGAAGGATTGGCGAGTGAATAGTGCTGGTATGCGTAGGACTGTATGTACCGCCGCCCCAGCTTCTTCCTCGCCAGCTCTGCACTGGGACCGATTTGACGACCGCATGTGGCAATGCGCCTGCGCAGGCTCGGCGAGCAGCAATGGCTCGATCTCAGTTGCTCCCTTGGCGCCCTCAGCACCCTTGGCGGTTCACCATCTGCGACCAATTGATCATTTGTCCTTTGTCATTTGAAATTCGCCACGATCCCCCGTTGCGCCGCGGCACCTTCGCGTGAGATCCTCCCTCCGTGCCCTCGTTGGGCCGCTAGTGAAACTGAAACACAAATCACCAGAGGATGCGCCGCCTTTTCTTCATCTCATAGAACACGACCTTCGGTTAGATCTGCGCTTTGGGGACAGTTTCGAAAGGCGGGTTGCCGTCTCATTTCCAGACAATCGTCCCGATTTGAGATGATTTCCGCCCCAAAGCCACCCCATTTTGGCAGCACGATCGCACCTGCGTCCGTTGAATTGCCTCAAAAAGGCTTGATTTCCAGCCAAAATCGTTGCCGGTACGTCAATCTGTCCGATTTTAGTCGAACCTGGCACACCCCTTGCGTTTCTCGTATTCCAGTTGCACAACGCGACTGCATCCGCCAAGGCGGCGGAGACCGTCAATGCAAGGACAAGGAGTTTGGTGCGATGCTCGTACTTAGCAGGAAAATTGGCGAACGGATTCATATCGGCGAGAACATTACGATCGAAATACGCCGCGTGGCGGGCAACCGAGTCACACTGGCCCTCGATGCCCCCCGCGAAGTGCGAATCCTTCGTGGCGAACTCGAAAAAGCGGCTCGCGAATTTCAAGAGTCTTCCGAAACCAAACCGGCGACCGCCGAGTTTGAGGTTGCGGACTTTCACGAGTGTTGCGATTCTCAAGCGAACGACACCATCGACACCAAATCGGGGCCGGAACCTTATGCGGTGATTCAACGTCGAATGTGTGTCGTGCCCGGATTTTCGCCCCCAACGCTAACCCGGGATTACGTGATCTAAAAAAACCGGACAAAACGGATAGCTCCCCAACAGGGGTCGGAAGCCCCAGACTCAGGCCGTGCGGCCAGGCCCACCCAGCCGCCGGTTGAATCGACAACTTCGGACTCGCCGGCTTCCGACCCCGATTTTACCAACGCTCCGCAGCCTCCCTTACCTCCGCGAAGCCAAGTCGCCAACCGTTGGAACATTGCTTCCAGCGCGTTGGCGACTTGGCGTATTGCTGCGCGATTCTCGTCCCGAATCGCGGCGTTGCCGCTGTTTGCTGCAGTGCTAGCTCGCCTGCGTCTCAGTTGACGCTCCCCCACGACTTGCACTACTCTTCCCGCCCGGCGTGCATCGCACCACTCGTCGTCTGCGCTCGCCGGAGCGCCGTCCTTCAATAATCAGCCCATGTCTCAGACGCTCCGCGCGTCACTTCCGCCAGCCACAATCCGGCGCCCACCGGCTGCCGCGCTCGCTCTCCAGCTATTGGTCGCGCTGGCAATCGTCGGCTGCAGCACCTCGTCGCAGTGGGTCAAAGTGCGCGATACACCGCGCAATCCGCTTTCAAAATCACTCAACCTGGTTTCTCGCAAAGGTCCCAAACCGACCAGCCGGACAATACAGCTCCTCCGGCGTTACAATCTGGCCGATCGCTGGAACGGCGACCGCGTCGAACTGATCATGCAACTCGAAGAAATTCAGCAACGAGAACCCGATCGCGAGCACGAATATGCGATGGCCGAGCTCGCTTACATCTCGGCGAAAGAAGCAGAATCGCTGCCCGATGTGTTCCGTCGCGGCCGTGCGGTGGAGTTCTATGGCACCTCGCTGGTGCATGCCTATCGCTACTTCTTCGATTTCAAAGACGAGTTGCCGCTCAACGCTTACGATCCACAGTTTCGCGGCGCGTCTGACTTGTACAATCAATCGCTCGAAGGCTTGTTGCGTTTGGTGCGGGCCGATGGTGAACTTCGCCCCGGCGAAACGCGAAATATTCGCACATCATCTCACAACTGTGCCTTCGATGTCGTTTTGCATTCCAAAGGTTGGAACGCCAACGATTACGACCATCTCGAGTTCGTCAGCGACTATCAGGTACTAGGCCTACGCAATCACTACCACAATTATGGCCTCGGTGTGCCGCTAATCGCCGTTTGCAAGCCGCATGATGCCAAAGATCCCACCGAGAAATTCTATCCGCCCAACCTCAGTTTCCCGATCACAGCATTCTTGCGAGTTTCACCTCAGGACGGAGCAGGGCAAGGGAGAGCCGGCGCGCAGAGTGCAGCTTTCGCTGGCCCGCCGCTTGCCAAACAAAGCGGCGCGGCCATGGCTGCACCGTCGCGCTCAGTTGCTCCTCGTTTCTCGCTCGAACTCTACGATTCGCTCGACCAGCCAACCATCGATGTCGCCGATCGTCGCGTGCCGCTCGAAGCCGACTTCTCTACACCACTGGCCTACTTTCTCAACCAGCCACAATTCCAAGACAGCGAACTTTCCACGCTCGGACTACTCAATCCAGCAAAAGCCAAAGACTTGCAAGGGCTCTACATGCTCGAGCCCTATGACCCCCACAAAATGCCGGTCGTGATGGTGCATGGCTTGTGGTCGAGCCCGGTTACCTGGATGGAAATGTTCAACGACCTGCGCAGCGATCCCCTCGTGCGCGAACACTATCAGTTCTGGTTCTATCTCTACCCGACCGGCCAGCCTTTTTGGTTCAGCGGGACGCAGATGCGCGAAGACCTCGCCATGATGCGCCGCACACTCGACCCCGAGCGACGACAGCCAGCGCTCGACCAGATGGTGCTCGTCGGTCACAGCATGGGCGGGCTGGTGTCGCGGATGCAAACGGTCGATAGCGGCGAAGAATTCTGGAAGACCGCCAGCGATCGCCAGTTCGCAGAGCTGCAGGCCGACGAGGAGGTCAGACGGTCCCTCGCCAACGCCTACTTTTTCAACCCGAGCCCCTCGGTCCGCCGTGTGGTGACGATTGGCACGCCCCATCGCGGCAGTCAATTCGCCAACAGCACTACTCGCTGGCTTGGCCACAAACTGATTACCTTACCGAACCAGATGCTCAAAGGACGTCAGCAATTACTCGCTACGAACCGTGGTTACTTCCGCCCCGGCTCGCCCATCGAAATCTCTACCAGCATCGACTCGCTGGCCCCCGAATCACCTCTTCTGCCGGTCTTGCTCGCCGCCAAGTCTGGACCGTGGATTTCCTACCACAATGTGGTTGGCCAAGTTCCCGATCTCGGCTGGCGAAAATTGTTTACCGAACAAGGCGATGGCGTGGTCTCTCTCTCCAGCGCGCGGCTCGACAAATTGCAACAATTGCGCTCGCAAATCGTTGTGCCGGCCGACCACGTCAGCGTGCATCGGCATCCGCAGAGCATTCTGGAAGTCCGACGCGTCCTGCTCGAACATTTATCAGAACTGCAGAATTTTCCCGGCGATCGCGCACCTGCCGTCGCCACTGCGGGCGACACCCTACGCCGAAACTGAGCGGCGGTCGAGCATCACACGCAATGGCCCTGCGCCCACGGCAAGCTTGGGCAACGCCTGGCTGATCTGCTCACGCGACACTCGCTGTAAGCTGATACTGCGCGCAGCTTTTTCCGTAGGCAGCGCGGCGCCAACAGGGAATCGGGCCTCGGTCGGCCAGTTATCCCGCAGGCGTTCCGGGCCAGAATGCTGCCCCTCTGCCGAAACCGGCAACGCCTGCGAGAGGGCGGTTTGTTCTGTCGGGGCCTCCGCCCATTCGACTGCCTGCCCCGCAAAGGAAAGCTCGCCGCGGATCACCGGTACTTCCGCGGGCGCTTCGATGCCCAAACGCACTGCTTTCCCCTTCGACTTCAAGACGGTGATTGTGATGTGATCGCCAATGCGAATCTTTTCTTGTTGCTTCCTTGTTAGTACCAACATCGTACACTCCATTGGTTGGTGATGCTAATTGCACTTGGTCACGGCATCGCGCCGACTCGGCAAGTCGCTTTGCCCCATTTCTTAACAGGCCGTTTCCCACACGCCTTTGTTACGACTTACCGACCAACTTAGTTCAACCCTTGTGTAAGCACGTGTCGTGCCAATCATTCGGAAATCTGACCCTCCGTTAGGCCGATTCCCCAAACCGAAAGCCGACATACAGTTACGCCAAGGCGCTAGCAACGACTGCTTGTACACTAGTGTGGTGAACAATTACAAAGTGGTTGCAAAAATTGATCGCCAGCTGGTCGAATTCAACTCGCACCGATCTCACTTCTGCCTGCCAGCATGCGCCTTGCAGCGTGCTGACAGCAGTTAAATCTGTGCCTGTTATCCGCCGCAAGCCCCGACGGTTAGTCGCTACTCCGCTGGTTGCGACTGAGTTGATCGCGCAGTTGCGCGGCAAGTTCGTATTGCTCCGCGGCGATCGCCTCGGCCAACCGCTGCGTTAGTGAAGTTTGTACTTCGTAGTGCTCGCCAATCGCTGCCTTCATCTCTGCCAGCTTCGAGATCAGCTCGTCTTCTTCCTCGTCGAAATCACCAGCGCCTTCCTGCTCTTGAAGCAAACTACAGATCTTCTGAGCACCCGCGTCGATTTCGGCGATTGCCGCTTCGGCATTCCCGCTTTCCAACTTGCCCATGGCCGCAGCCTGAGTTCGATGAAACAAGACAAAGGGCCGATATTGTTCGTGCATCTCCGCCCAGTCGATGTCCGGGGCATGGAGAGAGCTGAAGTCCATCAAGGCCAAAGTGTGGTCTGCATCGGCCACCGCTTGCTCAAATTCCCGCAGCGCTAACCAGGCAACCCGACGATGAAAGAACTGAACAAACTCACGATCGATTTCCATGCACAGCCGTTCGTCAAGCTCGAAGGTCTCGCCTTCTTTCTGGGCCTTCGCATGCAACCAGTCGGAACAAGTGGCATACCCGCCCGGCCGAGAACCGTCTGGGCGTCCGGCAATTTCCATCTGCAGGACTCCCATTTCGACGCGCAGTTGCACCACCTTGCGGCCATCGGCCCCTTGCACCAATCGCGCGGAAACCTCCCCGAACTCATAAGGCCAATCTGCAATGAGAAAGTCTAAATGCTGTGGCCGATCGCTCATTCAATTCACACCGATATTGCCGGAAGATGTTGCTTGCACGTCGCGCAAGCAACATTGTACGTTGGCAACTCGCGGTCGGCGAGCGGCAAGCAGGGAAGCCTCGAAGCGGAGCAAATTACCCCTCGCCCCCCTCATCGGTCAGCAGCGCCTCTTGCAGCAGGTCGATCTCCATGGCGTCATGACGATCGATGTCGTTCAGCAGGCAGTGAATCGCTTTACAAGTGCTGTCAAACCCCTCTTCTTGCCATTCGCTCCATGAATCAAGCGTCCGCATGAGATCTCGCACTCTGCTGCGGAAGCGATTGTGATCGCGATTGAGCAATTCGATGCGTCTCTCGAGATTCGGCTTGATGGCGGAAATCTCTTCCAGGTAACCACCTTCCTCTTCTATCGACATCACCCGTTCCAAGTGGCGGCAAAACGACTTCATCGTAAACTGCAGGCTCGACAACTTACGTGGCATGCTAACCACAGGAGCATTCCAATCGAGAGTCACTCGTAACGCCTGCTTCACGTGAGTTAGCACCTGGTGCTCGATCAAACTCGTAGAAGCAACCGCAAGATCGTCCAGGGTCGTCATTGCAAGGTCTCCCTATCTTCCGGGCTATGGTTTTCCCTACTAATTCACAATGCGTCGTTTCCGACTGCCTATCGCGGACGATCGCAGCATACAGCTCAGCGACCCGCGCAACTGCGATCTGCGGCAGCAAATCGCGTTCCTGCTTAGGAGAACGATCCCTCGCAGCGCGTACGACTCACAGAATGAATAGCAGATGAGTTAATTCCGCGAAGTGATATCGCACCGCCTGAAAAGTCAAACCTCAAATATACTGCGGGCCGCAACAAATTGCACCCTTAAAAATCGGGGGGATCACGCGACAATTTGACGGCAGCTCCATAACTTGGCTTGGCTAGATGACTTCCGCCAGCAATTATTCTTACAAACCGCACTATTTCCTATAAGCCATAGGAAAAATCTGTCATCTCTTGGAGAAAGTGCCCCGCCGGCAGACGCCTTTTCCGCTGCAGGCCGTTCAATCATCGGATGGCAAGCTGCGCCGCCGCCGCTTCTCTGCTTTCGCTCGCTTGTCACGCAAACGCGATTCGCTTGCCGAGCGGGGCGGCGCGGTTTTCTTACGACGCTTGGGTGGCGTTAAAACCAACGCCACCATGGCCTGCAATTTCTCCAGGCAATCGGCAACATTTCTAGCTTGGTCGCGGTAGCGCTGGCTGGTCAGCACCAATTCTCCCCGATCGTTGATGCGGCGGGCGTAGCGGGCCAGCATCCGGCCGCGGACATCCTCGGGTATCGATTGGCTCCTCCGCACCGACCAACGAAGTTGAGCCTTACTGTTGACTTTATTGACGTTCTGACCGCCTGGACCTGAGCTGCGCACGAAGGCAAACCGCAGTTCGCCAGGTGCAATGGTGACCCGGCTATTGATTCGCAAAGCCTCGAGCGATGTCATGCGAGCAAGTGAGAATTGGCCGATTGGACGAGTGCGGCAAACGCCTGTTGAGAATGCCCAAGCAGTTGCCCGTAGTCACTCGGTTGAATATCCGGCCCCATCAGCCGGACATCGAAAGGCCCATTGTACCCAGCTTCCAGCAGCGTCGCCACGATGTCGGCCAGCGGCAGTTGGCCGTGACCCAACGGGCAGCGGTCATGGTCAATACTCGGTGGCTCGCGGCGATCTGCCAAATAGACTATGCCGACATGCTGGGCGATTTCGCTCAGCACATCTCGATCGGTCTGACTCCAGGGAAAATGGTACGTGTCGCAGGCTATTTTCAAATAGGGCGTGTGATACTCCCGCACTAAATCACACACACGTTCAAAATCCGTCAGGAAAGTCCAAGAGGTCGCACACGCAATGTGCATTGGCTCTAGCGCGAGGGGCACTTCATAATGCTCCGCGATTGGCAATAGCTCTTTCAACGCTGCGCTCAACAAGCGGAAGGCATGCCTGGAAGTGTGGTTGTTGCGCCCGCCCGGATGAATCACCAGGCAACCAGCCTGCACTTTGGCAGCAAACCGAAGCGCCGCGATCGCATCTTCTATCCCGTCGCAAAACGATACGCCACTGGCTCCGGTGAAGCCACCCGCGCAGGCCAGATTCGAAACGCTCAATCCGCTACCGGCTAGCGTATCGACAGCTTGTTCTTCGTCGTAATCGGAAGTTTTGTGCCGCCACACGCCAATCGAACGGTAACCGGCTCGGCCATAGTTCTCCACGTCTTGCTCAAACGACCAGCGAAAGGTCGTAACTTCATTCATGGAAAGCTCGAGCATAAGTGGCTAGTTCCTCTTTCGAGAAGTTCGTACGCCCTGAGCTGCGTTTGCTCGCGCTGGAGCATCGAGTTGGTTCGCAACAGGGGAAGTGAGTATGTGGAATGATCGCCGATCTGTAAAGCTGAATACAAACGGGCGAACCCTACTTGTTTTATATTCGACTTCGTCCTGCATGTTACAAACCCACCTATTTTATCGCATCTTGCGCTCCAGTTCTTTCTCACTAGTGTTTCGCTGCCCGCTGGCCATAGCAGTCCCGATGCTAGCACCCGCGCTCGACAGTGGGATAGGCGCGCTTCCGTTGATCAGAAGTTAGGAAAAGCCAATTGACATATTCGATTTGCATCAGTTCGTGTTCGCGTGACCATTTATATTTCGATAGGAACCGGGCGGCCCAATGTTCAGCAGGGCTGACCAGGCTGCTAGGAGGCTCGATCGCTATTCGCAGCATGACCGGGATTGCTCGGCAGCCATTACCAATTGACCTTTCAGGGGGGCTGGCTAATAATCCTGTGAGGGGCCCTTGCGATTTGTCCCTTTTGGGTGGCAGGCTTGCTCCAGCACGAAGGTGCATGGTGGGAGTCGCGGTGCTTTAAGCCCCCCGGTATTCTGTTGGGAAGACAGGCAAACGGCACCTCGCGGCTATCCTTTAGTGCTTTTGTTGTAAGGGTTTAGCTGTTTACCGGTTGCCGAAAGGCGTCACAGGTGGTTAAAGTAATACAGGCGACGTGGGGGATGCAAATCCCTGGTTAATGTGCTGGGGAGTAATACCCCCCGTTTTTGAGTGTTTTGGGGCAGAAACCATTCATATCGACCCAACCTTTTGCAAGTGTCATTTGCTAGCGAAGACACTCGCGAAAGCGGATACCAAATGGCTGGGAAAGAATCGCGCTGAAGTGAACTGAAGTGAATCGAGCAGATGGCTGTCGGTCACCCTGGGTGCCGAGAGTCGTTGGATTGTTTTTTCTCGAAGCACTGACCGTCGAACTTCCGTGTGAATTCATCTGCCTCTTTGCGTCTCTCCACAGTTCAGTGGCCGAGTTTGATATTCGCAGTTCGATGCCAGGGCAGGCCAAGCGTAAATCTTGTTCCAGCGGTAACCGTCACAGCTTTTTCGTGCAAGTTAACACGGCCTTCTGCATTTCCTTGTGGATCTGTACCGGACCTTATCGCTGCCAGAATCTTCGGAGAATCTCGAATGACAATTTCACTTTTGATCGCGGACGACCACGAAGTAGTACGTGCGGGTTTAAAGAGTCTGTTTCAAGGAACAGATATCCGCATCGTTGCCGAAGCAGATAACGGCACAACAGCGCTAAAACTAACGATTAAGCACAAGCCAGATTTGGTGTTGCTCGATGTCCGCATGCCAGAGACCGACGGCCTGAACTGCCTCGCGCGCATCAAGCTCGATTTGCCCAACGTGCCGGTCGTCATGTTTAGCTCCTACGACAATCCGACCTATGTGGCGCGGTCCGTGGCGCTCGGTGCGGCGGGCTATATCTCCAAAGGCGCCTCGAAGAAAGAGATCATTGATGCCATTCATACCGCAGCCCGCGGTGAGACCATCTGGACACGTGAAGAACTTCGCCGCGTGACGGGTGCCCTCGCCACGCCGCGTTTGGGCGCCGATGTGGAAGTGCCTCTCACCAAACGCGAAAATGAGGTTCTCAAACAGTTGGCTTTTGGCCTCACTAACAAAGAGATCGCCCAGGCACTCGGAATCAGCTACGAGACGGTGAAAGAGCACGTCCAGCACATTCTGCGGAAGATTGGCTTCTCCGACCGCACACAAGCAGCCGTCTGGGCCGTGCGAAAAGAGTTGGTATAGGTATATACGCTACGCACCGACTCGCGCGCGATGATCGGGTACGTCGCTCATTAAGCATCCAGCGAAGCTTGGCCAGGAGACCGCTTCTCGCCAAGTCTTCGTGACTGTTTGCGCCAGTCCAGCGAACCTCAAGAGCGTCTCGGAATCGAATTTCTTGTCCGCGAATTCGGGATCGCAAAAAAGCGGGCCTCGAATGAGCCAATCACGTTTTGGCTCGACACAGCGATCAGGGGCAAGGCCACCGTTGTGTCACATTCATCCGAGGCCCCGCGGGCCAGCTCAAGAAGCCTCTCCCTACCCGGTGGCGGTTTCAGGCAGCCACCAATTAGGAAAGGTTGAGACTTTCACGTTGCAGAGAACGTGCCAATGACTGAACTTGGATTTCAGCCCTTGGAAAGAATTTGCCCGAAGTCTCAGTTAGCAGCCACGTTAGTGTGAGACGAACGCTCGATCTTTCCGTTCCAGAAACGGCTCATGGGCCGCGCAAAAAATCGCGCGGACGATCCGATTGTGCCGCAATCCAGGCCGGACCTGTTGCAGTTTGCCGCATCCGAAGCCGCCGCCCGCCACACCCTCATGGCACTCTCCCTGCGCGCCTCAGAATGAGATGCAATCCCTGCTGCCACGACATAAGTCGCTATGTTACAATGACTTCTCATACGTTGCCCATTTGCGGTAGACGGCCGTTCTGCCACACTGACGTGCGGCCGAGGGAATCGGCCCGTAGCCCTGGTTTCTCAAACTGAGACAGCCGATGATGCGCTCCCTTGCTGAACGACCGGCCGCTGAGAGTCGTAGCATCTTGGTGAGCTTCAGCCCTCTTGCGGGCGCCTCTTCAACCGAAACACGGGCGAGGCAAGTCGCGGCCGAGTTGCATACGGCTGGATACGAAGTCCTTGTCACCAGCGATCTCGCCGAACTCGAAGCCGTCGCCGCCCAATGGCATGCCACAGGACAGTTGCGTTGTGTATTGGCCTGTGGTGGAGACGGAACCGCTGCTATTGTGCGAAACCATACGCCGCTCGAAACACCGCTGCTGATCGTGCCCCTGGGCACCGAAAACCTGCTCGGACAGTACGTCTCGCAATCTGCCTCGCCTGCCACCGTCCGCACCACGGTCGAACAAGGAGTTGCGGTTGCCCTCGACTTAGGCCAAGCCCGCAGCCCCCAATTCGGCAGCCGCTACTTTCTTTCGATGATTTCAGCCGGGTTCGATGCGGAAGTCGTACGCCGGCTGCACCAGCAACGGCGCGGCAATATCACCCGTTGCTCGTATATCCAACCCACTCTGCATGTGATTCGTAGTTACGAATATCCCGAATTGCAGCTATATTGCGACGGTGCCGACAACCATGCGGTCGAGCCGGTGCGTTGCCGCTGGGTGTTTAGCTTTAATCTGCCGCTCTACGCCCGTGGGTGGCAGATTGCGCCCGACGCGGAGGCAACCGATGGCTTGATGGATATCTGCACCTTCCAACGTGGGTCCCTCGGGCATGTCGCTCGCTACCTGTGGCACGTGATGCGGCGGAGCCACCTGCAACTCGAAGATGCGAACCTTGTTCGCTGCAGCCAACTTCGAATTGAGGCCGCCCATGGAGCTGACGTGGCTTACCAGGTGGATGGTGATTTCGGCGGCTCGCTGCCGGTCGATGTAGATATTTTAGCTGGTCGGCTTCGGTTATACGTCATGCCGCACATTGCGGAGAGGTTGGGTTTTTCGGTCCCCAGTGGTGCGACATCCACTGCGTCAACTTGAACCAATAGAGGCATTCGGCCAGTCACGGCCGACCACATCGATCGTGAATAATCCCGCTCAAATCGGACCGTATCGCTGTGGTGCGGACGAACCGCTGTTGGTAATCGCCGGACCGTGCGTTATCGAAAGTGAATCGCTCACCCTCGCCATCGCCGAACAACTCGTGCGCGAGACAAAATCCCTTCCGGTGCAATTAATTTTCAAGGCGTCATTCGACAAAGCAAATAGAACCAGCCTCGAAGCTTACCGTGGCCCGGGACTCAACGAAGGCCTCCGCATCCTGGAACGTGTGCGCGATACAGTTGGCCTGCCCGTAACCACCGATATTCATCTACCCGATCAGGCCGCTGCCGTCGGAGACGTGTGCGAGTTGCTGCAGATCCCTGCATTTCTCGCCCGGCAGACAGACCTGCTCGTGGCTTCCGCAAAAACGGGCCGCGCCGTTAATGTTAAGAAGGGCCAGTTCCTCGCCCCCGCCGATATGCAGCACGTCTTACACAAACTCGTCGCGGCAGGCTGCAACAATCTGCTGCTCTGCGAACGCGGAACGTTTTTTGGCTACGGCCGGCTGGTCAATGACATGCGCGCCATCCCGCAGATGCAGGCCCTGGGTGCGCCGGTTGTGTTTGATGCGACCCACAGTGTTCAGGAGCCAGGCGGCCTTGGCGGAGCCACCGGTGGTAACCGCAAGATGGTCGAGCCCCTCGCCCGAGCCGCCATGGCACTCGCCGCCGAAGGCTTGTTCTGCGAAACACATCCCGACCCCGACCATTCGCCGAGCGACGGGCCCAATATGGTGCCGCTCTCTGAGTTTCCCGAGATGCTCCGCCGACTCATCGAAATCCGCGACACAGTGCGGCATTTCGAATCGGCTGCTCCCCTAACCAATTAATGCAAGGTGCCGGCCGACGTGAATCTTTGCCTTCCAATACTCTCCTCGAGACGCAAACGAAGCTCTGCTATCGGGACAATCCTTGGCTTGGCCTGGCTGATTGTCATCGGCTGCCAACCGGCGGCACAGCAGGCCAACCAGAAATCGACGAATCAATCCACTTCGAAAAGCTCTCATCGCACTGACCGGGGCGACGTGCTCTTCAATACTGTTGTTCAGCAATTGCGTGATTTGCCTTCGTATATCGACACTGTCCTCACCCCTCCCAATGTCATCCTCGATGCCAAGTCTAGTAGCGACGGCGAAGATGTGCTCGCCGTCTGTGGTGTCGCTCCTGACTCCGACGGCGGCCCCATCAATTGCATCCAGGTCCAAACGCAAAACGGACGATTTCGCAGCCTCGGCATCCGCCCAGGCGATGTACTCAAATACTACGTGCTTTACGACGAAGACAGCGCGGAGACCGGCATCTCGCAAACTGTCTCGATGGATCTTACCGTCGCCCAGGTTCTCCATGACAACGCGCTGTTAGTGGAAGGAGGCCTCATTCGACCGGTCACCGAACCTGCCAAAATCGAGATCTGGCGCTACAGCGACGAGCGGCTCAATGATATCGCCCGCGCCATGGCTACCTACGTTCGCTACCGACTGCCGGTGTTCGACTGGGAGCCCAGCCCCGATAGCCGCGTGTTCAATCAGATCACCGAGCGGCTCAACCAATGGATGCGGCAGAGTCAACCAAAGGTCGATTGGCAAGCCGACCCGCTCCTGGCTACGCTCGATCCGCAAATTGCTCTGGACGAACGCCTCGCTCCTCTCATCACTGATACGGCGCTGGCCGACATGGCGTTTCAACCGCACGAAAGCCGCTTGTTGCAGGAAGCGGTTTGGCACCGCGACATCGGCCGCTGGGCTCAAGGAGACAGTTTCGACGACCTTCAGCGAGCCACTGCTTTGTTCGATTGGACCATCCGCAACCTTCAGCTCGATGCCGACAATAAGGCAAAGCCCTATCGACCTTGGGAAGTGCTGCTCTACGGTCACGGCTCGGCCGAGCAGCGCGCTTGGGTCTTCGCCCTCTTGGCCAGACAAATGGGACTCGAGGTAGTGCTGCTCAGTGTCCCACCAGAGGCACATTCATCAGCCCACAGTGCAGCCGATTCTACATTTTGGCTAGCGGCCCTGTTCTCAAATGGGAAACTCTATTTGTTTGATTCCCGGCTAGGCTTGCCAATCCCTGGTCTAGCAGGGCAGGGCGTGGCCACGCTCGCAGAAGTTCAGGCCAATCCAGCCTTGCTCCGGCAACTCGATCTGGATGACTCACCCTATCCGGTAACAGCCGCCCAACTTGAGCACGTCACTGCCCATGTCGTTGCCGATGCCTTCGACCTCTCGCGTCGCGCAGCAGCGATTGAAGCAAAACTATCCGGCGACGACCGCCTAACCCTCGCAACGCGACCAACGGCGCTGGCGAAGAAACTGGCCGCGGTGCCCGGTATCAAAGCCGTCGATATTTGGAACTTCCCTTTTGCCACCCGCCGCGACCAACTGCGTCTGCCGATCGCCACCCGCCGCGAACTTGCGGAGGAGTTCGAGCCTTTCGCCTGGCGGCCCACGCTTTGGAAAGCACGCGTCCTTCACTTCCAAGGCCACAAACAGGGCGACATCGATGCGCCAAACGCCGATCTCGACGAAGTCATCAACGATCATGGCGAGGCGATCGGCCTCTACACGAGCCCGCTCGTCCGACCGCCCGAGCGACTGCTGACGGCCATGGCATCAGAGCCGAAACAGAAAATTTACTCGGCCGCGAAGGAGGCTGCGAGTTATTGGGTGGGATTGCTGCTATTTGACCAGGGAAAATTCGCATCTGCCCAGGATTGGCTGAGCGATCCAAAGCTCGCTGCAACCGCCGCTGGCAAATGGGCCGCCGGCACCCGCTACAACTTAGCCCGCACTTACGAGGCCCTCGGCCAAGAGGCCAAGGCGATCGCGCTGTACGAAGCCGATTCTTCGCCTCAACGCGACGGCAATCGCCTTCGCGCTCGATGGTTAAAAAGCAAGCCCCAATCAAGTCTCCCAGCCAGCACAGACGACAACGAGTAGTACCCCTGCCGCATACCAGAGAGTATTAGCGGCGTCGGCCACGGCGTTGCGACAGCGCATTCGGACTGAAACGACCACCAAGCAACATCCGAAGTATTCGACATGCTGGCTCAACTGCGAGATCGCTGGTTTCTTGCCGCCTTGTTGACTCTACTTATGGCCGGCATCGGCTGGCCAACTGCAATGGCTCCGACGGTCGGTTGGCTCAATAGCAATTGGGTTGTGGCCATCGTCACCTTCATCATGGCGCTGCCACTGGAAACCAGCGCAATTTGGGGCACTATCCGCCGCCCTGGTCCAGCTTGGCTCGGAGCGTTTATGAACGCCGGCGTGTGCCCGCCGCTCGGATGGGTCGCCAGCCTGGTGCTGCCGCGGGAACTCGCTCTCGGCGTGATTGTGGCCGCCACGGTCCCCTGCACCTTGGCAACGGCCGCTGTTTGGACTCGTCGCGCCGGCGGCAACGATGCAGTAGCGTTCCTCATCACCATGATCACCAACCTCGCTTGCTTTCTCGTGGTACCCGCTTGGCTCTGGCTCCTCTTGGGTATTCGTGCCCAGGTCAACTATCAGGCCATCGTCCTCGGGCTGATCCTGCTGATCGTCGTGCCGATTGTGCTCGCGCAAATGCTCAGACAATGGCGCCTGCTCGGCAGTTGGGCTACCCGTCACAAAAAGTTGCTCAGTTCGTTTGCGCAAGTCGGCGTACTGACGATGGTCCTCATCGGCGCGGTCCAATGCGGCAATACGCTCGCCGCCTTGAACCACAGCTCCGTGCTCACTGTCGCCAACGTCGTATTCATGATCGCTGTCGTCGCGGCAGTCCACATTTCGGTGTTGCTACTCGCCACGCAAGCTTCCCGGGCATTCAATTTTTCCTGGCCCGACACCATCGCCGTCGCCTTCGCCGGCAGCCAAAAAACACTCCTGGTCGGCGCCTATCTGGCAATCGCTGTTGGGCCGCTGGCCATCTTGCCGATGGTCACCTATCATGCGGTACAACTCTTCGTCGACACACTCATCGCCGACCGCTGGGCCCCGCGGAGCGGCTGATCCTTGCCCATGAAACCGCCCTATCTTTCGACACTCGCGGGCCTGGCACTGGCAGGGCTGACCTACGGCTTAACTTCCCGCGCCGAACTCCCTACTCCGCAATGCACGACAGCTGCAATCACCGTCCTCTGCGCTGTGTGGTGGATTGGCGAGACGCTGCCGCTCGCCGCTACCTCCCTCATTCCCTTCGCCGCTTTTCCGCTCCTGGGAGTGCTCAGCGAGCGAGATGTCGCCGCCGCTTACGGCGATCCGATGGTACTGCTCTTTATGGGCGGGTTCATGCTAGCCCAAGCCGCCGAACACTCGGGCGCTCACCGGCGATTGGCCCATGCCATCGTCGACAAAGTCGGCAGTTCGAGCGGCCGCGGGCTCGTCCTTGCCTTCATGTTGGCCACCGCCTTTGCCAGCATGTGGGTCTCGAACACTGCGTCGGCTTTAATGATGCTGCCCGTCGCAATCGCCGTGCTCGAGTGCGATACCTCGGGCAAACTCGGTGTCCCCTTGCTACTGGGCATCGCTTACAGCGCCAGCATCGGTGGCGTCGCCACACCAATCGGCACTCCACCCAATGGCGTCTTCCTCGCGACCTATAAAACTGCCACCGGCCTCACGGTGCCGTTTCACCAATGGATCGTCCTCGGTGGCACCATTGCGGCCTTAATGCTCGTCGTGGCTTGGATTTTGCTCTCTTGGAAGCTCCGCGGCGTGCCAACGGTCGATGTAAAAAGCGAGGGCGATTGGACTACTCCCCAACGCCGAGTACTTTTCGTGCTTAGCCTGACCGCATTGGCTTGGATCACCCGTGAGATCCCCTTGGGTGGTTGGTCGGCGCTGTTCGGTACAACCGCCGCCGGCGATACAACCGTGGCCCTCTCAGCGGTTGTCATCCTTTTTTTAGTCCCCAGCGGAACAGGCGACGGCAGCCGGCTCCTCGATTGGCCCACCGCAAAGAAAATTCCCTGGGGCGTGCTGCTCTTGTTCGGCGGCGGCATCGCCATCGCCAAGGCCTTCGATGTTTCGGGGCTCTCCACGTCATTAGGTCAGCTTGTCGACCGACTCCACGATTGGCCATCGCTCGCGGTCATTGCTACGCTCTGCCTCGCGGTGACCTTCCTTTCCGAGTTCACCAGCAACACGGCCACCTCCAACATCCTCATGCCGATCCTGGCTGCCGCCGCGGTCGCCAACGGCATGGAACCGGCCTTGCTCATGCTGCCCGCAACGTTCAGCAATAGCCTGGCCTTCATGCTCCCGGTCGGCACCCCGCCCAACGCGCTGGTGTTCGGCACCGGCCGTGTCTGCATGGCCGAAATGGTCCGCTACGGCCTGCTCTTGAATCTCGCTGGATCGATTGTCGTTACCCTCGTGTGCTGGAAACTTGTGCCCCTAGTGCTAGGTCACAATTAGCCAACTTCCAGCCTCACTTATCCGCCTTCGGATCGACCAGCGGTGTGAATAGATTCTTTCCCGCAGAAGTTATTGAGCCATCCATGATCGGCAGCATCTCAAAAACTTCCTTCTCTCCAACATGGCTGCCCAAAAGCGTAGCACAATCGTGCCAAGTCATCCGGTAATGCCCCGAACTTGCGGGGGCAATCAAGTCCGCAGGAAGTACAGTATGGCCCCCGCTTTTTGCCCGATTCGTAAATGTGCAATTGTCTAAATTTACATTAGCGATGGGAATTCGACCATGGACTGGATTCTTCGCTCCTCCAGTCATCCGTATCGAGCCCGGCTGCAGCCCGTCGACCCGCAGCACAATCTTGCAAGCTCCTTTCGCGTCGACCACTGGCTCCATATCGCTCATATAAGGCGCGGGCATCTTGCCGGTCAGATCGACGTAGGCATAGAACGGATGACGATCCATCTTTAACAGTTTCGACGAATTGCTCAAAGAACCTTGGTCTATATGAAAAGCAATCTTGTAATAGCCGCCCCGAAAGTCGGGATAACTCAGCCGGAGCAAGGTATTGTTCACCGACACCAGCGAAACTTTATCCGCCACCAACTTACCGCCATTTTCGAACCAAAACACGTAACTCCCACCCCAAACTGTGATACTGTTGACGTGGAACCCCACGGCTTGCTCGTTGCGAAAGCGAAAACACGTATCTTCGTCGCGCTCCGCAGCAGCGACCGGCGATTTGAAAAACAGCAGATTGTCGAATAACGATTCGTCGGCGTTGTTGTCCTTGTAGTGCGCATAGCGTCCGCCTGACACTTTGTCGCTCGACATATCGCGGCCGAAAAGAAAATCTGTCTTCACCTGCCAAAAACTGCAGTCCCGTACCGCTAACTTTCCCGTGTTGATCCCGCCATGCACACTGGAAGGACGAACATGGATGCCGATTCTAGCTTTGGCGTAAACCCACGCACCGCCACCCGTGTACTTGCCGCGGGCTTCCGATCCTTTCAGCATGAACGTGTTCGGGGTTAAACTGACGACCGCCCAGGTACCATTTGCAGCGGAGTAGCCCTCCACTCCAGAAACAACCACCGCGCTGCCCGTCAACAGGCCGTGCATGGGCGAAGTGATGATAATGCGATTTCGCAAATCGTTTGTCACACCCGTAATTTGCTTAGGTGGCGGCTCATAGTAGGGCTTGCCACCGCTCGGTACCGGTCGGCCTTGAAAGTGAAATCCCTCGATCACCGCCCCCAAACCGTCGTAGCGGATCATCGGATCCAGGTGGTTCCCCCTCCATAGAACGCGTGTGACCGCGCCGGCGATTGCCCGCGGCCCGCCATCGTAGCTCCCGTCAGTCAAGTTTTTTGACATCCCCGCCCCGAGCATGCGGAAGCCGGTTCTCCCGGGCATGCGAATCGACTCGGTGATCACCCAAGTACCCGGCGGCCAATATAAGTTGTACCTGTTGGGCGCTTTGGCCAAGGCAGCATTGATCAATGCCGCATTGTTCACGTTGGGCGAATTGCCACTCTGACAACCCAAGTTACGGATATCAAATAGCGGCGGACCGTCGAGCGACAACCGCGAAATATCAAGCGCATTCGACGTACCGCGACTCGCAGCGAATGTCGGCCCAAACGCACGCTCATTAGCCATTGGCGACAACAGCCCAACCCAGGGGAGCACAACTAACCAACTTCGCGATTTCTTCCGATAATTGATAGTCATCAGTCTGCGATATTCCCTCGCTCTTCCGTTCCACCACTGTCCATCACGAGCGCGACGCGAGTCACTATCATACGCTATTCCACGATGTTTTCGCACCGCACACAAAGCCCTTGTTGGCCCCCTCCTAACCGACTATTATTATGGATTCCCACTAAACGACCGAGCGATCGCCCAACCGGCGCAGTTTGCCGGCGGCCGATCGCACTGAGGTGGCCTGCCATAAAGTAGGCCGACGACCATGAAAAAAGGCATCCATCCCGAATACTACGAAACGCAGGTCTCCTGCGGTTGCGGCAACAAGTTCTCCACGCGGAGCACCCGCAAGGAACTGAAGGTCGACATCTGCAGCGTCTGCCATCCGTTTTACACCGGCAAGCTCAAATTCATCGACACTGCCGGCCGGATCGAGAAGTTTAAGAATAAATTCGCCGCCGCGGGCTACGCTAGCCTCGGCCGCAGCAAGAAGAAGGAAACAGCCGTCGCTGCCGAAAAGTCTTAACGACGCCCTCCATGTGTCGCTTTCGCTGCTCGCCGCGCCAATCGGGGCCGGCGTAGCCGCTTCTCTGCCCGCCGGGTAGAATCTGGCGTACTCGCACCGCCAACCTCTCGGCAATCTTACTTAGCGCCGAGCCCCTTTGCGCCTCACCCTCCATGCGTGATCTCCTCGACCAAAAGCTGGCTCGCTTCGAACAGCTCGAACAAGACCTCATGAATCCAGAGGTTCTCGCCAACTCGACGCGCATCACCGCCGTCGCCCGCGAGCATGGCTCACTCGGCAAGCTCGCCAAGAAGTATCGCAAGTTCAAAGAAATCGCCAGCCAAATGCGCGAAGCCCAGCAGATGATCGCTGCCGACGACATCGAACTGCGCGAACTGGCCGAACTGGAACTTCCCGAACTCCGTACCCAGCGCGAAGCCATCTGGGCGGAACTGCTCGATCTCACCGTCGGCGGCGAAGATGCCAACCGCTCGCGCGTGATCATGGAAATCCGCGCCGGCACCGGCGGCGACGAAGCGGCGCTCTTCGCCCGCGATCTGTTCGAAATGTATCGCTACTTCGCCACCGCCAAAGGTTGGAAAACCGAGATCATGTACCACAATCCCACCGAGCTTGGCGGCTTCAAAGAAATCGTTCTCACCATCGAAGGCGAGGGCTGCTTCCGCGAATTACAGTACGAGAGCGGCGGCCATCGCGTACAACGTGTTCCCACCACCGAACAACAGGGCCGCATTCACACTTCCGCTGCCACTGTCGCCGTCCTCCCCGAGCCGGAAGATGTCGAAGTCGACCTCAAGCCCGACGACTATCGCCTCGATACCTTCTGCGCCAGCGGCCCAGGCGGCCAGCACGTCAACAAAACCGCCTCCGCCGTGCGGCTTACCCACTACGAAACCGGCATCGTCGTTCAGTGCCAGGACGAAAAAAGCCAGCTCAAAAACAAAGCCAAGGCCCTCCGCGAACTCGCCGCCCGCATCTACGACTACAAAAAGCAAATCGAAGACGCCAAACGCGCTGCCGAACGCAAAACCCTCGTCGGTTCGGGCGATCGCAGCGAACGCATTCGCACCTACAATTTCCCGCAAAACCGCCTGACCGACCACCGGATCGGTCTCACCGTTTACAATCTCGACCAAGTCATGGCTGGCAATTTGCAGCCAGTGACCGATGCCCTCATCGATTTCGACCGACAACAACTTCGCGAACAAATGGGCGGCCTGGACTAAAACCTCGTTCCACTCCTAACCCTTTTCGCGGCGAGATTTGCCCCGCGCTCAACAAATTACCATCCCACCCCATGACCACGCCCGACGAACCCTGGACGATCGGTCGACTGCTCATCTGGACGATCGACTATCTGCAAAAGCACCACGCCGAGAACCCCCGCCTCGATGCCGAAGTGCTCCTCGCCCAAGCCCGCGGTTGCAAACGAATCGATCTCTACGCCGCCTACGGCGAAGAAGCCACCAACGAGCTCCGCACCAAATTCCGCGACTTCGTCAACCGCCGCGCGCAGGGTACCCCCGTCGCCTACCTCGTCGGCCACAAGGAGTTTTACTCGCTCGAGTTCGAAGTCACGCCGGACGTCCTGATCCCGCGCCCCGAAACCGAGTCCCTCGTCGTCGCCCTGCTGGACCAAGCGAACAAAGGAGCGAACAAAGGAGCGAACAAAGAGGTCAGAACTATGGTTCCTTCCACAACGATAACTCCAGCACAAGCCTCTTCACCGAACATTTGTTCTGCGCCTTTTCTGATCGCCGACGTCGGCACCGGTAGCGGCATCCTTGCCGTGTGTGCCGCCAAATACTTGCCTAACGCTCGCGTCTCCGCCATCGATATCAGCCCTGCCGCTCTTGCGGTGGCGCAGCGCAACGCCGTACAGCATGGCGTCGCCGACCGCATCACGTTCTTCGAGAGCAACCTCCTCGCTGACGTCCCGGCCGATCGCCGCTTCGACTTCATCGTCAGCAATCCGCCCTACGTCACGACAGCCGAAATGGCGGACCTCCCGCCCGACGTCCGCGACCACGAACCCCACCTCGCCCTCGAGGCCGGCGAGCAAGGCACCACAGTCATCGAGCCGCTTATCGCTCAATCCGCCGATCGCCTCAACCCAGGCGGCACGCTGCTTATCGAAATCAGCCCGATGATCGCCGCTACAGTCGAAACGCTAGTCTGCTCCAGCAGCACCTTCGACCTCGCCCCCACCCTCCGCGACCCCGCCGGACACGCCCGCATCATCCAAGCCACACGCCGTTAATTTCACCGGCTAGAGTTTACAAACTTTCGAGTGACTGAGGAAACAACCGTGCCAGCACCACGCAAACGCCGCACCCGCAGCACGATAAACACAATGATCGCCACATGCACCACAACCGCGATCGTCGCTCCCAGTAGTTGCTCACGCCACGTCGCGCCCGACTCAATCGACACCAGGTACAACCCCCAACCCGCAATTGGCAAGAACAACACGAGGCTCGTCCATAACCCAGGATTATACTCCCGCCGCGCAACCGCCTCGCGCATGTGCGTCAGCGCGTTAACGATCGGCAGATAGAACGCCGCCAGTGCATACGCCGGATTGACGAACACTGCCAAATACAGCATCACCACGTCCAGCCCCCACACTCCCAATGCATTAATCCAAAACGCTCCCGCCGGCGTCAGCGCTTCGCACCCCGCCACATTCCGATTCAAATACAACCGGAACCGATCCCCCCAGTGCTCCTCAAATTGGTGTACCATATAAATCGGTAACTGCACCCACACCAGCGCCAATGCCGCTCCCACGACTGCCCCCCACACCGGCGTCACCAGCAGCATCAGCATCGCCGCAAACAGCGCTGCCAGCGGCCACTGCCACTGGCCCACCAGCCATCCCATCACCGCCTGCGCCTCATCCCGTACTCGCGCACCCATCGCATCGCCTCCACTCGATTCGTTTGCTGACAGACAAATTAATGAACCGAAAAGTATAGGTCGTGCATCGAGCATCGGGCCGCACCTGCTAATATGCTTGACTTGAAACTTTGACAAAATGAACAGGATTGACTGCAGCAGCGGAATCAATGCTGTGCATCTTCACCCTCTCGATCCTTCCTACCGATCCGGGAATCCTGTCAAAATAAGTTGTGCCCCATCAGTTGGCCTGGCCAAAAAATAATGGTGGCTTTCGGCCACCCGGCGTGATATAAACATCTGTACACAACTACGGTGTGCCGATCGCGTTTAAGGCCACCCTTCCTCCGTGGTTGTGTGAGGCAATTTCCTCCGCCAGCGTGCGAGGCCACCCCCCTATTCCTCCGCAGTGCCATCCCGCCAGTCCTTTGAAAAGTGAAATCGTGCTGTCAGCCGTCGGCCAACGCTCCTGGTCCGCGGCCACACCAGCCACCGCCCGCAGCGTTCAGGCCCTGAGCCCCGACCTCAGGCCTTTCCGAAGTCACAGAAACTCGGCTACAGGCCGCGGGCGCAGTGATTCGCGTTCGTCTGCGTCCATTCGCGGTCAACTTGGTTCACCGCAATGGTGGGCTCACCAGTGGAGGCCCTTGTTGCGGCGAGCCTGGCTGGGGTGCGAAGCCGCCGCTTGGGGATTCGACGGGTAACGCCGGCGGCGCGAAAGGCAGCGTCGATGGCAATCCAGTTGAGGGTGCCGCACCGCTCGGTGCGAATGTCGACGGCGCCGATTCGATCACCGGCGGCAATGGCGTCGGAGTGGGGGCCAAGCTTGGTGCCGGCGCAAAGGTCGGCAGCGGTGTGAATGTCCCCGGCGGCATGGCTTCCGATGGCACGAACGTAGTATTCGGTACTCCCAGTGGTACGGCCGGTGCGACGGTGCTCTGGAAAGTGGCCTGACGCAATTGATCGGCCCGTTCCAGCAGTTGCTCGGTCGGCACCACCATTTGTGGCTGCAGATCGAACGACACGGTGCGATGGTCGAGAATTTGGTTCGGCAGCAGGTTATCGCTAACAAAATCAATCGGCGGCACCTGATACCATGGCATAGGAATCGGCTGGTTGACGGTGAGCGTTTCGAAACCCGGTTTAATGAGCCGAATCTCGCGCGTACCATAGTAGGTAAAATCGACGGAACAAGGAGTCGTGCCGATTTGCTGATTATCGACAAAGACCAGTGCCCCGGGCGGATTGGAGCGCACCGCCAGGCGACGCCGGACGCAGCCGGTCGGCAGGAGCGCGGCCACCACTACGAGCGCCATGAGTAGTGGCCTCAGCAGGCGGGGGTAGGTCCAGTGGTGCGATTTGTAAAAAGTTTGCATACCGGTCCTTAGTCCAATTGGCATCGCCAGCGGAGGAGTATAGGAACCTCCCCGCGCTCGAACCAGCCCGACTTACCTCGGCGTGAATGGCTGGACGCCCCGATTTACGTCCGCTTCAGCAGTATCCCCCGATCTACATGCCAGCTAGAATATAAGTTAGGCCGCTAACGGACCTTCCAAGATGGGACAATCCCGGTCGCTATCAGCAGACTGTATCGATCAGTGCAGGGCTGTGGCGTGCTGGGCCGAATGAACTCGACCAGTACGCGGCCCCGAGGTCACGGTTCCTCCGACCGTGCTAGCGATCGCGCATCAAACCTGACTCCCTGGTCCGTTGTCGATGAATCACGGCTCGCATTGCCCCACGTTTGTTCTCAACCACGCGCATTTGAGCGACCTGGGCATGCGTCGCATGAACAATCAGGACTCGCTCGCGGTAGTCGTGACCAACGATGAAGCGAGATGGAAGAGCCGCGGCCATCTGTTGATGGTCGCCGACGGCATGGGTGCCCATGCGGCGGGGGAATTGGCGAGCAAGCTGGCGGTCGACAATATCTCGCACCTCTATTTCAAGCTCCACGATTTGTATCCTCCTGCTGCTTTGCGGCAAGCGATCCGCGAAACAAACGCCCTGATTTATTCCAAGGGGCAGAGCAACATCGGCTTTCAGGGGATGGGCACCACCTGCAGTTGCCTGGTGCTGTTGCCGCAAGGAGCTTTGGTCGCGCATGTCGGCGACAGCCGCGTATATCGGCTGCGGGGCCATCGACTGGCACAGTTGACTTTCGATCATAGTTTAGTCTGGGAAATGGCTGCAGCTGGGAGAATGACAGAAGAGGAGGTGCCTTCTTACATTCCCAAAAATGTAATTACCCGCTCGCTGGGGCCACATGAAAACGTGAATATCGATGTCGAGGGTCCGTTCGATGCGGCCGCGGGGGATGTGTTTATGCTCTGCAGCGATGGGCTCAGCGGCCAGGTTGGCGATGCCGAGCTCGGTGCGCTGCTCCATTGTCTGACGCCGGCCGAGGCGGTCCAGACGCTTGTCGACTTGGCCAATCTGCGCGGCGGTCCCGACAACATTTCAGTGGTCGTGGCTCGAGTCGTTGGTGAGGGCGGCTGCGATTCTCCCCAAGTTCGGCCGAGTGATATAAGAGATACGCAAGCAGAAGCAATTCCTTCCGCAGCAGTCAATCCAATTCTCCCGGCGTCGATTGTAGTGTCTCTCTTTGCGTTGGTGTTTTCACTGGTCAACCTTTGGTGGATCGCCACGGGCATTGCCGGAGCGGCGCTGCTGGCGAGTTCGGGGCTATTGTTCGCTTGTCGAAACCGGCGGACTCGCTGCTGCCCATCCTCCGTCTCGCTAGGCGGCCCCTACGGCAACGGGCCTTATCGCGATTGTCAAGCAGAGCCGGATGAAAAAGTGGTCGCCAGTTTGGCGGAACTGACTGACAAGTTGCGTGCTCTCCCCGAGGAACACGGCCCGAAGATCGATTGGCTGCCGATCGATGATTTGACTGATTCAGGCAAAGCGGCAACCGCAAGCCGCGACTATGGCCTGGCCATTCGCCGCTATGCCGAAGCACTCCGTGGAATTATGCAGCAAGTTCGCCAGCATCGGCTGACGACAAACGACAAGCCTCGCGCCGACCGTGCGTGAAATCTGCCGAGTGCTAGCAGCGCGGGACGCACTTCAACATCGTCGTTTGCCGCTCCCGCTACTCCTGCTACATTGTGCTGCCGACCCCCGTTCGTCACTCGTCTTCGTGCTACCAATGAAGATCCTTACCCGCTATGTCGCGTTCGACCTTCTGAAAACCTTTCTGTTGATTCTCACTGGCCTCACGCTGATGATATTTATCGGCCTGGTGGGAAAGGAGGCAGTCGATAAAGGTCTGGGCTTGGGGCCGTTACTGCGGATGACGCCGTATCTCTTGCCGCAGGCGATGCAGTTTGCCGTACCCGGCACGATGTTGTTAGCAACGACCTACGTTTATGGCAGGATGTCGTCGTATAACGAAATCGTGGCGATCAAGTCGATGGGCATCTCGCCGATGGCATTGATTTGGCCAACTTTGGTACTGGCGACACTGGTCAGTTTCGCGGGCGTCTACATCAACAATCTCGCCGTGAGCTGGGGCACGCGCGGTGTGCAGCGCGTCTTTATCGAGTCGCTGGAAGATGTTGTCTATGGCCATTTATCGATTCACCGCACGTATAGCAGCGGCAAGATCAAGATCAACGTCCGCGGAGTCGATGGGAAAATGCTACGGCAGCCGACGCTCGTGATCGAAGCAAACGGAAATCATCCGGCGCTCACCATCCGCGCCAAAGAAGCCGAAATCTGGTCGGACTCAAGCGAACGCAAACTCTTTGTGCGGTTTCATGATTATGAGGTTTCTGGCCCAATCACGGTGACCGATCCGGGCACCTATGAGCAAGTGGTATCGCTGGATGAGTTGACTGGCATGTCGGCTGAAACACGCAGCCCCTCGACCTACTCGTTGGGTGAAATTGGTCCGGCGATCGAGCAAGGTAGCGAGCGGCTCGAACAGCTTCAGCAGGGCATGACCGCACAAACCTCGTTTGCCTTACTGACCGGCGAGGTCTTCTATCTTGCTCAATCGAATTGGAAATGGCGCGAGCGCGAGTTGGCAGGGGCTCACCAACGATTGCAGCGGTTGCACCTTGAGCCTTGGCGTCGCTGGGCCAATGGTTTCAGTTGTCTGTGCTTCGTGATCGTTGGCGCGCCGATGGCCATTCGGCTCCGACACGCAGAGTTCTTGGCAATTTTCTTCGTGTGTTTTCTGCCAATACTCCTCGTGTACTATCCGATGCTGGCGGTGAGTGTCGCTCAAGCAAAAGACGGAGCGATTCCTGCGCAGACAGTCTGGCTCGGCAACCTCGTGCTAGCACTGTGGGGTGCTTGGTTGATCCGCCGAGTCATTCGCTATTAGCAGCCTTGTGGCTCGCCTTCCCACGCACGGCAGCGCTTGCTAAACTCCCCGACCCTGTTCTAAGGCAGAGGTATCGACACATCCGCGCGACATGGAGTCCGCACGTGCTATCGCATTGGCCGATCCGGAACAAATTGCAATTGGGCCTGGGGCTGTTGGCGGTCTTGGTGCTCACCTTATTCGGTAGCGCCTATTATGGCCTCTATGCTTATCGTGGGCTCGTAAAGAGCCTTAGCGCGCGTTCGGCCGAGTTGCCGCTGGCGAATCAGTTGAGCCAACATGTTGCCGATTTGCGGGTCATCCTCAGCCAGGTGGAAGAGCGGCACGAATATGTGCCGGGTAGCGTGATGGCCCTCGACAATGGGCCGGACCAAGAAGTGTGGGATGCCGACGGCCTGCTCCGCAGGCAGTATATCGCTCAATTCGACCTGTTTCGTCAAACGCTGGTTCAGTACACGGAGCAGCTCGACGATAATTTGCAGCGGGCCGATATGGAGATCGGCGACGATCGGAACGAGCGAGCGACGTTAGCCAAGATCAATCAAGTGGTCGCGCGGATTGCCAAGTACGACTCCAATCGGGGAAACGTCGATTGGTTGCTCGAAGATGCCAACAAGGTCGGCAAGCTGCGGGAAGATGTCGAGGTATTGCGCACGCTGGCAGCCGAATTGCCAAGCCATTTGCACGACCGGCTGCACGTACTAGCCAACGAAGTGCGTACGCAATACCGTGTCGCGATTCCTCTGGCCTGGGCAACGCTTGCTATCGCAACCCTGTTGCTGTTAGCAGCGGTCCAGCTTTTTCGAACTTGGATCGCCCGGCCGCTGCAGACGTTGGTCGAAGGCTCGCGCGAAGTGGCAGCCGGAAAATTCGATCACCGCATTCGCCTCGATTCCAACGACGAAATGCGCGAGTTGGCCGAGGCAATGAATGCAATGACCAGCCGCTTTCAGGAAGTGCGCGACGATCTCGATCGACAGGTGCAAGAGCGGACCAAGCAGGTCGTGCGGAGCGAGCAACTCGCCAGTGTCGGTTTCCTGGCAGCTGGAGTTGCTCACGAAATCAATAATCCCCTGGCCGCGATTGCCTTAGGTAGCGAATCGCTGGAGCGCCGGCTAAATGAGTTACTTGCCGATGTTGATGATGCGCGGTCTGCTGATCGAGATGTGATTTGCAGCTACCTCGAAATGATTCAAAAAGAGGCTTTTCGCTGTAAGCAGATCACTGAGAAGCTGCTCGATTTCTCACGTTCTGGCGACCCCGAACGGCATCATACCGACCTGCGCGAGTTAATCTCGGGTGTTATCGAAATGGTGGGGCATCTCGGCCGACACGACAATAAGCAAGTGGAACTCGTTGCCGGACAGCCGGTGATCGCTGAGATTTGTCCACAAGAGATGAAGCAGGTTGTGCTCAATCTGATCACCAACGGACTGGATAGTCTCGAGCCCGGTGGCACCGTTGTCGTTTCCCTCGCCGCACATGACTCCAACGCAGTAATTGTCGTCACCGATAACGGCTGCGGAATGACCGAGGAAGTGATCAAGCATCTTTTCGAGCCATTCTTTACGCGGCGCCGCAACGGTCAGGGGACTGGTCTCGGGCTCTCGATTACTTACCGCATTATCGAAGAGCATCACGGCCAGCTTGTGGCCACCAGTGCGGGAATTGACAAAGGCTCCCGGTTCACCCTGACGCTGCCGCTTCGTCAACCGGTCAGCCAACGCACGAGAGCTCAAGCCGCTTGATATTTCAAAATGGTCAGTTGGGCATCATTTTCAATGGAAATTATTTCGAAGGGCTGAAGTACGAAAGCATCCTCATGACGACCACGAAATCCACTGCAAAGACTGAGGCGCGCGATTACCAGGGCCTGGCGCTACTGTTCGCAGATGATGAACGCTCCCTGCAAGAGTTGATGAAGCTCGAGATTCCACGCATGGGGCATCGCGTCACCGTTTGTCCCGACGGTCTGACAGCGGCTGCAGCGCTCGAGATGGAGAATTTCGATTGTCTCTTGGTTGACCTCGACATGCCAGGTCTCAACGGCATCGAGGTCATTGCCAAAGCGAAGGAACTCTCGCCCGATACAGAAGCGATTGTGCTGACCGGCAAGAGTTCGCTCGATACAGCGATCGCCGCGTTGCGACACGGAGCTTTCGACTACCTCACTAAGCCCTGCAAACTCGTAGAAATTGAAGCGCTGCTGAATCGCGTGCAGGAAAAGCGGCAGTTGACGCAGAAGTATCGCGCGCTCAAACGTCGTTTAGAACGGATCGAGGGGACACCTCAGTTGGTGGGCAAGTCGCCGGGGATGGAAAAGGTGAGCGCCCTCATTTCAAAAGTCGCGCCGACCCAATCCACCGTGCTGATTCTTGGAGAAACAGGTACCGGCAAAGAGCTGGTGGCCCGAGCAGTTCACAATCAAAGCTCGCGGGCGGAAATGCCATTCGTTGCCGTCAATTGCGGCGCGTTGCCTGAAACGCTGATCGAGAGCGAACTGTTCGGCCATCGCAAAGGTTCGTTCACCGGTGCCGACGAGCACCGGGTTGGCCTGTTCGAAGTCGCCCACGGTGGCACGATTTTCCTGGACGAAATCGGCGAATTATCGAAACCGATGCAGGCCAAGCTGCTGCGCGTGCTGGAGAGTGGCGAGATTCGTCGGGTCGGAGAGAACAAGCCGACAATGGTTGATGTCCGCGTCATATGCGCGACTCACCGCAATTTGCAAGAGATGGTGACGGAAAACGAGTTCCGTGAAGACCTGGTGTATCGCATCAACACATTTGAGATCTATCTGCCACCTCTTCGGGAGCGGATCGATGATATTGGCGAATTGGCCGCGCACTTACTCAATCGTCTGCGGCCGAAAGCTGGCAACGGCCCAGCCCTGACGCTCGACGCACTGGAGGCGTTGAAATCCCACGTTTGGCCCGGCAACGTTCGCGAACTGGCCAATGCCATTGAACACGCGACGATTCTCTGCGATAGCGGACCAATCTCGGCCGAACATTTACCGGCGCAACTTCATCGCCGGCAACTCAACGGAGCCGCTGCCACCCGCATGGGCCCGGTTTCGCTACGCGACCTGGAAATGCAGGCGATCTATCAAGCGCTGGAACGCCACAGGGGCAGTAAACCCAAGGCGGCGGAAGAACTCGGCGTCAGTCTGAAGACGCTTTACAACAAGCTAAATGCGGTGGGTGAGTTGGAAAAATCGGCCTAGTATTTCCGACGGTTGGTACGGGCTTAATCGATACATCCGGCGCTTCTCACAATACCGCGCTTGAGATGGGATCAGCCAATTCATTCGACGCATGTCGAATTCGCGCCATTCGCCCCTGCTCTCAGGGGTTCTAGTTTGCACCAATAGAACGGCGAACTAAGATTGTTTGTCGCGTTCTTGAACGGGGTGATCTTGTCGGACTTAGCATTCGGTCGACTAGTTAGAAGACTTCGAAAGGCTATGTTTTCTACCTCGATTTCGCAGACAGTTTCTTTGGATCCACTGGGCGGCTTCATGCCGGTACAGGCAGAGATTCTCCGCCGTATCAGTCATGCGGCGGTCGACATTTTCATCAAGTATGATACCAAGTGCCAGCCGATCCTGTATTGTCGCGCCGGCTTGCCACTCAAAGAGCAGAAACTATTGGGACTTACGGATGCCGGCATTCGAGAAGTTTATGTGCGGAGCGGCGACTACCAAAAATTTGGCCTGCAATTGATCGAGTTGATGGAACTGCTGTTGGAGAGTGATTCAGTTCCTGCGGCCGATCGGTTTGCAGTGTTGCAACTAGCGGTATCGGTGGAACTTGAGCGCGCCCTTCGGCAGTTCGACTGCAGCAAGTTCGTCGCGCTAGCTGGGGGGATTGGCCGCAACATTGTTTCCTGCGTGGCAGGCAAAGGGGTCTTGCCACGCGACCTGTTCCGGCTTGCTCGACACGATTTTAATACATTCACGCATGTTACCAATGTGGCTAGCTATTGCGTAGTTCTGGCCGAGCGAATGGGCATCTGCGACAGCAGAGAGTTAGAGCTAATTGCCACGGCTGGCATCCTGCACGACATGGGCAAACGATTTATTCCGAATCAGATTCTGTCCAAACCCAGCCGTCTCACTCCTAGAGAGCGTGAGATTGTGGAGCTGCACCCCACGCACGGCTATGAAGATTTGTGCGATCGATCCGATTTAATTTTCGGTCAATTGATGGTGGTGTATCAGCATCATGAGCGAATCGACGGTGGCGGCTATCCGGTAGGGACAGAGGGTGCCGACATTCATCCTTGGGCCAAGATGTTGACGGTTGTAGATGTATTCGATGCGATCACTGGCAGGCGAACCTATCGCAAGCCCGCTTCTGCCCGTCAAGCCCTCGAATATATCCAACAAAATGCGGGTACTCACTTCGATTCGGAGGTCGTCCGATGCTGGGTGTCAGCGATGAAAAACAGATAGTCGAAAAACTCTGGCGATCTGTCGAAGCAGCATTCGAGTTGCCGCCTCACATGGCAGCGAACTTCTTCTCGCCCACGGGCCCGATTCCGGCGCACCCAGAAAGCCGCCGTGGATACCAGCGCTATTTCCTACGCGACAGGGCAATTCTCAAATCGGGTGAGAAACTGTTCGGCATCTTCACGATGGACATCTCGCGGCGCGGAATCGGATTTCTATCGCCTAAACAGCTGATGCCAAAAGAAAATATTCAACTTATACTGACCAACGGTCGGAAGTATCACATGTTTGTCACGCGCTGTCGACGCAAAGGCATGAATTACTTCGAATGTGGCGCAAAGTTTACCCCCGTCTCTCAAAGTTAGAGCCATCAAGGCGACCATGATTCGAGTCCGTGAGAATTCTTGCCGCGGCGCCGCCAAACTGTGCTTGCATCGTTCATCATTCGATCGCCGAGGCCGCTATCTTGCTCGCAGGACATCGTGCTGTTCGATTCTTGCTGAGTAATCGAACCATTGGCGTGAATCGCTTAACATTTTAATGAGGTCACAGGATTTCGCAGGATCGACAGGAAGCGAATCTTGGCCAGGAAGTTGTCGAAACGGGAATTCTATCGACAATGTAATTTAAGATTCAATGGCACCCCGTGGAATTTTACCGGTCTCACAATCCTGTCAACAGCTCTGGATGGTCGATGAGCAAACAAGCTCCCATCACCGATTCGCCCTGGTATTGGGTGCTCGTGTTCTCGTTGATGGGTCTCATTGCGCTGGGTGCGATCAGCGGACAGTATGGCAAACGACAGGCGCGGCTCGAACGGCAGTACCAAGCCCGCGAGCGGATTCGTGACGATGCGGTGGGCGATTCGGAACGGCGAGAGTATGCTTCTTCGGACGACACGCTGGTGCCGCTTTGGCCGTTAGCGATCCCGCTCCTCAGCGCGGCCGCATTCGCGGCCGTGATGCTCCGTCGGGAACTGCGGAGGCAGCGTGATGAACTACCTGGCTGAGAATGCCTTCGTCATCTGGACGAGCGGGGCCGTGCTGGTCACGATGGCTGGCGTTGTCTATTGGCAAACTCGGGCCGGGGCGGCTTTGCTGGCCATGCTCGCCGCGGCGCTCGCCACTGGGGCGCTCCTTGTCGCCGAAAAGCTCATCGAAACTCCCCGCGAAGCGGTTGATCGTGCGCTCCACGAACTTGCCGATGCGATCGAAGCAAACGATCTCCCCGGCGTACTCACTTACATCGCGCCGAGCGCGAAGATCGTCCGCGGCGATGCCGTAGCGCTCATGCCGCTGGTGAAGGTCAACAAGGCCAACATCGTAGGCACCCCGCAGGTCACCGTCGACACAGCAACTCAGCCCTTCACCGCCACGGTTCATTGCCAAGGTTTTATCGACGTCATTGTCAAACAACACGGCATGAAGGGCAGCTACCTGGACCGTGTTACAATCCAATTCGTCGCCGACGGCGACCGCTGGCTGATTGAAAGCTACGCACCAGGACGCGATTGGCACCGGGCTGCCCAAGGCCGCAGCAACTAATACGGATTGGTGAATTGCTGATTGGTGAACGGTTCGCGATTGTCGCTGGGCCAATGGCCACGCGGTCCTTTGCCATGGCCGTACGGAGGTTGGTTGTGTTGCCAGTCCCTGTTCCAGTTGCCACCACCGCCGTTCCAGTTGCCGTTGCCGCCGTTCCAGTTGCCACCACCGCCGTTCCAGCCGCCACCTGGCCAACCTCCATTCCATCCGGTGCCACCCCAGCCTGGACCACTTCGTCCCCAAGGCCCCGCGGCCTCGTTCGAATTATAGAAGCTGCCACTGAGGATGGATTCTTTCCACACGTCGTTGAACATCTGCCATTGAGCGCCAAGCTCGCCACCGCCGGTGCCCCAGGCCTGTACCTGATACGAAGTATCTATCGAACCGTCGCGGCCCCGATTAACGGTGCGTGTGCGGCGATAGCTGCTGGTGACGAGTCGCTGATCTTCGAGCGGTTCGACCGGGTCTTTCCGCGCGTACTGCGCTACGCGTGCTCCCGTCTGCGGATCGTTGGTGAATGTGCTTCGTTTGAAAACCCAGCTCTGCGCCTCCGGTGTTTCGACGAGGACAGGGGCAGAGGCCAGTGCCACGGCATTCGGCGGGCAGTCCACGTCGCTAGCTGCAGCAGGAAAGGTCATCGAGAAAGTTACAATCGCCGCGCGGATCGCTAGTTTTAGACGCGAAGTGAGTGTCATCATCGGGGAGCCTTCGGCAGAAGCAGCTAAGACGAGGAGAAGGGAATTCTGCGGGAATCTCAGTCCCACGCTTCCCATTCTAATTAGCGCTCTCAGAGCTCAAGTCGATGTTGACTTCTTGCAACACTCCCTGTCGGCGGCGACGGTTTTGGCAATTTTACCGTCAATTTTCCCGACAATCACACGATTCATGCCGATTCTCTGGCCAAGTGCTATTGATTCTGCCGCACCACATAGAGCTCGCCAAATTGCCCTTCACTGGGATCCCACAGGTATTCTTCGCCTTCTTCCAACGGTGGCAGTTCGATGCCGAAGCCTGCAATCACGCCCGACATGAATTCGTCGTGATCCTTGGGCATTTTGCCGTTCGTGGCTTTGTAATGCTGGATGGCTTGCTTCCAGGCGAGATCGTCAACGCGCGTGGTAATGTGCCGATGCGCGCCGACGATTGCGCTATAGTAGCCACCCCCTTCACCGACGGTTGCCGTACCGGCCGTCGCGCGGCCACCCTCGGCCGTCGCGGCTGGGTGTTCGGCTTCCTCTCCCATCGCTTGCTGTATTGACTGATTGTCGACCGGAGGGGCAGGAGATACAACATCGGGCGCGGCCGGTTCTGCGGCAGGGTTCTGTTTGCTCTGCTCGAGTTGCGCCGCGAGGGTGTCCATATCCGCCGCGCTGTTGCCGGACGGCTCGTCGCACCCAGCTACACACCAAGCGGCCAACATGAGCAACAGTTGAACCTTCATGCAACGTGAAAGTTTCATACTCGTGTTTCCCTAATACAATAAGTTGCCTTCTGCAGCACGTTCTAAGGCGTCAGGTTCCACCCCTGCATTTTATTCAAGAACATCGGCTCTGTGCGATCAATTCTCAAGGGCGTCACTGTCACGTAACCTTGCAGAATCGCTTCGAGATCAGTCAATTCGCCGCCCTCAGACACCGGCGGCGTACCCATCGCCCAGTAGTACCGGCGACCTTTCGGGTCGATTCGCTCTTCAAAGTCAGCCGGCCAGCGGGACGTGCCCATGGGCACCACGCGGACTTGGGACTCCTGCTCAGTCGCAGACACCGGAATGTTGATGTTGTAAAGCTGTTGTTCGCGGAAACTGGGCTGATGCAATAGTTTCTCGATCAAATTCACGCCGACTGCCGCTGCCCGCTCGAAGTTGGGCCGCTCATCGTATTCGAGCGATACCGCCACGCTCGGGATGCCGAAAAGAGCCCCTTCGGTGGCTCCAGCCACCGTGCCGGAATACAGCACATTGATGCCGACATTGAGGCCGCCGTTGACGCCGCTGACCACCAAGTCGGGCCGCCGTGGGCAAAATTTTCCTACCGCTAATTTCACGCAGTCGGCCGGACTCCCCTCGACCGCCCACCCGCGTCGTCGATCGCCGTCGAACACTTCCGCAGCCATCAGCGGTGAGAGAAACGTGATCGAATGGCCGACGCCACTTTGCTCAATCGCGGGGGCCACGACCGTCACATCGCCTAACCGCGCGAGCGCCTTCTCCAACGCCGCCAGACCGGGGGCGTAAATCCCATCGTCGTTGGTCAATAAAATTTGCACGTCCGTCAGCCGTTCTACTTTTTTCGCCTGCCTCAGTACAGGGTCTGCTCTCGTTCACTATACGCGCGTCGGTGCTCGCCAGCAACGCAGCGATTGCCGCGAATGCCCGGCCACTAGTGGCGACGGGGCTTCGGTTCTATAATGCCTCGTTTCCCTGCAGCCGGGATACGTTACCTATGCTCGCCGTTTCTGCTTACTCGATCGCAACCATCGGCGACATCGCCGCTGAGCGGGTACTCGTGCTCGATTTCGGCGCCCAATATGTGCAGCTCATCGCCCGTCGAGTTCGTGAGCAAAATGTTTACTGCGAAATTGTCCGGCACGACATCACGGCAGAGCGGGTGCGCGAACTGGCACCGAAGGGGCTGATTCTTTCTGGCGGACCGGCCAGCGTCTACGCGGCAGGCGCTCCGAAGTGTGACCCCAAGATTTTTGACTTGGGCATCCCGGTGCTCGGCATCTGCTATGGCATGCAACTGATGTGCGAAGCCCTCGGCGGCAAAGTGCAAAGCGCCCCGGCCCGCGAATACGGCCGCGCCAAGCTAACGATCAACCCCGCTTACCCCGAAGCCGCCGATTTGTTCGATGGTGTCATCCGCGAAACACAAGTCTGGATGAGTCACGGCGATCAGGTCGACCGTGTTTCTGATGAATTTCTTTCACTAGCTGCAACCGACACGTGCCCCCACGCCGCGGTGAAGCATCGCACGCGGCCGCTCTATGGCCTACAGTTTCATCCCGAAGTGACTCACACCATTGAAGGCAAAAAGCTGCTCGCCAACTTCGTCACCAAGGCCTGCGGCTGCCATGGCACATGGCGGCTGGGTGACTTCGCAAAACAGACGATCGGAGAGCTTCGCACGCGGGTCGGCCGCGACCGCGTGATCTGCGGCCTGTCGGGCGGCGTCGACTCGTCGGTGGTGGCGGCATTGTTCTACCAAGCGATCGGTCCACAACTTTCCTGCATACTCGTCGACAACGGTTTGTTGCGTAAGGGCGAAGCGGATTCGGTAATCGACGAGTTCACCAAGCACTTTAAAACCGACCTGCATGTAGTGAAAGCCGAGGACAGGTTTCTTGCGGTGCTCGCCGGCATCTCCGAGCCAGAGGAAAAGCGTCGCCGAATTGGGCACGTATTTATCGACTGCTTCACCGCCGAAGCCCGCCGCATCGAAGGGGCAAAGTACCTGGCTCAAGGGACGCTGTACCCGGATGTGATCGAAAGCGGTGCCGCCCTCGACGGTCCGACCGACACGATCAAGCTCCACCACAACGTCGGCGGCCTGCCGGCGGAGCTCGGCTTCGAGCTTGTCGAACCGTTACGAGACCTGTTCAAAGACGAGGTCCGCCAACTCGGGTTGCAACTTGGGCTGCCAGAAGAGCTCGTCTGGCGGCACCCGTTCCCGGGGCCGGGGTTGGCGGTTCGTTGCCTGGGCGAGGTCACCAAGCCGCGGCTAGATACTTTACGGGAAGCCGACGCGATTGTGGTTGGCGAAATCAAAGCGGCCGGCCTCTATCGCACCACCTCGCAAGCCTTCGCCGTGCTGCTGCCGGTGCAGAGCGTCGGCGTGATGGGCGATGAACGGACTTACGAGAACGCTCTGGCTGTCCGCTGCGTCAACACCGACGACTTCATGACCGCCGACTGGAGCCATTTACCGTACGACCTGTTGGCACGCATTTCGATCCGTATCATCAACGAGGTCAAGGGCATCAATCGCGTGGTTTATGACATTTCCTCGAAGCCGCCCGCAACGATTGAATGGGAGTAGCGCCTTGCTCGCTTTCTCCTGGCACCACTCGGGGCGATAGCGCAACGCGATCGGGACTGGCCAACGAGGCATTCGTTCCGGTATCTTGGATACCATGGCTCAACAATACATTTACCAAATGTCCGCATTGTCCAAGAAAATTGGGCAGCGCGAAATTCTCAAAGAAATCTGGCTCTCCTTCTACCCCGGCGCCAAGATCGGCGTGCTCGGCCGCAACGGCTCCGGTAAGAGCACGCTCCTGCGGATTATGGCCGGGATCGATCAGAACTACGACGGCGAGGCCAAGCTCACTGAAGGGTACTCCGTCGGTCTGCTGGAGCAAGAACCGCATCTCAACCCTGAGAAAGATGTCTTCGGCAATGTCGAAGAGGCGGTCGCCTCGACTCGGGCGCTGCTCACCGATTTCGAGCAGCTTTCGGAGAAACTTGGCGAGGTGACCGATCCCGATGAAATGGAGAAGCTGCTCAATCGGCAGGCAGCTGTGCAGGACAAAATCGACCACTGCAACGCCTGGGAACTCGACCGCCAGGTTGAGATCGCCATGGAAGCGATGAATTTGCCGCCGGGCGACGCCGATGTGACGAAGCTCTCGGGCGGCGAGAAACGGCGGGTCGCCTTATGCAAGCTGCTGCTCCAGAAGCCCGACCTGCTCCTGCTCGACGAGCCGACAAACCATCTCGATGCCGAGAGCGTTGCCTGGCTCGAACGGCATCTCGGCGAATACGAGGGTACGGTCGTCGCCGTCACGCATGATCGGTACTTCCTCGATAACGTCGCCCAGTGGATTCTCGAGCTCGACTACGGCCGAGGCATTCCGTTTGAAGGCAACTATTCGTCGTGGCTCGATCAAAAAACACGGCGACTTGCCGTGGAAGAAAAACAGGCGAGCGCTCGTCAGAAAACGCTCGCACGTGAACTCGAATGGGTGCGGACCTCGGCCAAGGCGCGGCAAGCCAAGAGCAAGGCCCGTATCAAGGCCTACGAAACGATGGCCGCCGAACAGTATCAAGACAAGCCGGAAGAACTCGAAATTCAGATCCCTCCCGGTCCCCGACTCGGTGAGATGGTAGTTGAAGGCGTGAACCTCGGCAAAACGTATGGCGATCGGGTGATCTTCGAGAATGTGAACTTCCGCCTCCCGGCCGGTGGCATCGTCGGCATTATCGGTCCCAACGGGGCCGGCAAAACGACCCTCTTGCGGATGTTGATGGGACAAGAGGAGCCGGATACGGGTGAACTGAAAATCGGCAAGACGGTCGCGCTCGGCTACGTCGACCAGAACCGCGATTCCCTGGCGGCTGACAAAACTGTCTACGAGGAAATCTCCGGCGGCTTCGACAATCTCGATATGGGCGGCCGGAAGATCAATTCGCGAACCTATGTCTCGCGGTTCAATTTCACCGGAACCGACCAACAGAAGAAGGTTGGCAACCTTTCCGGCGGCGAGCGGAACCGCGTGCATCTTGCCAAGCTGCTCCGCCGTGGCTCCAACGTACTGCTGCTTGACGAACCAACCAACGACCTCGATGTCGATACGCTGCGGGCGCTGGAAGAAGCGGTTGCCAACTTTGTCGGTTGCGCTGTCGTCGTGAGCCACGACCGTTGGTTCCTCGACAGGCTGGCAACCCATATCCTCGCTTTTGAGGGAGACGGCTACGTCCACTGGTGTGAGGGCAACTTTGAAACCTACGAACATCAACGCAAGCAGCGGATGGGCGAAAGCGCAGACGAGCCGAAACGCTTCCGCTATAAAAAGCTCCAGCACGGTTAGGCGGGCAGAGGTTCCTTCGAGAATTTAGCGGCGGCCAAGCCGAATTTATTACGAGTCACGATTACGGAGTGTGTTCCAGCCATGAGCGTCATTCGCAGCGGTGCCACCAAGAAGTTTGCCGACAACTGGGAAAATATTTTCGGCGGCAAGAAAAAAGCTTTGTCCGGCGGCAAGACCGTCGGCAAAACGGCCAAGAAGTCCGCGAAAAAAGTCACCTCGAAGCTGGCTGGGAAGAAGCGGTCCGCGAAAAAGAAGGCCCGGCTCAAAGGCTAACAGGCTACTCAAGTGTCAGGCCGGCGGCTGCGGCGCGACCGCTAGCACCGCCTGAAACGGCCGACATTTTCGGCCGTTTCTGCCCCGGGCGCCTATTTTTCATCAAATAGCCCTGGTCGCCGGCCGAACCACTAACTAGAGTGGGAAGTTCCCCGGATGCAGTGCGGGCGTGCGCTCGCGCCTTCTTTTGGCAGCCACGTTGACTGTCGTTTCCCAGGGTTCCCTAGCGATTGCAATTCTCTATCCACGTAATTCGAGGAGTGACGCCATGAAAAGTTACCAAGCCACATGGGAGGATGCGGAAGCCAGTCGGCACGTCGAGTTGGTAGTCAACTACCGGCTCGACGCCAAACGGGTCGACATCAGCGACGTCACTCCGACCCGGGTTACAATCTTCTGCCCGAAGAGCAAACAACCGCAGCGTTCGGTCCGCGTTTGGACAGAAGGTGGCCAAAAGCTCTTGGCTCGCAAAGCAGCCGCCGCTGGCCGGCTTACCACCTTGGCCCAGGAAATTGCCGATGGTCAACTTCATGAGTTGAAGCACGCGATCGACACGATGAACGTCGAAGCCACGCCGGTGATGCAAGCCTAAGCGGCACGCCGCTTGTGAAGACAAAAATCAAAAAACCGCCGGCCCCAGCTCGGCGGCTCTTTTCGCGCGCCGAGCATCAGGCCCAGAATAGGGGACATTCCACACCTGTTCGGCACGCCATTTGCGCTTGCCCAGTTGGACTTGCGATGTGGATTCTTATCGCGCATGCGGAGGCTATATTGCAGCAAGCACTTGAAGCGCGCAGGCCGATTCGGGAAGAGGATGTCCAGGGCCGCAAGTCTTTCCGCAAACTCGGGCCTCCCCGCGGTCGACCGAAGAAGAACAAGACAACGAACCCGCAAGCCAAGTTGTCCCAGAAATGACTCTCGTCCCGAATGGCATTAACATTTAGATAAGTCAAGGCTCTATAAGCGTTAAGCACCGCTGTGATGGCGCCGCTTGCAACGGAATGCAACCCTGCAAAATTCGCAGGTTGCCAATTTGCCAGACTACGTTCGAGTGCTTCGAGAGCAAACCTTAACCGTTGGAGAATCACCTGTTACGCAAATGTTAATGCCATTCTGGAATGTCCCCTTTTCTTCGCCAAAGCTTATCCTCCTCGCCGCCCACTCACACGAGTAACTTCCCGCCAGTCAGCAACTCCTGAGATTTTGGCACTCAACGGGCAGTCGTCGGGGCCGCGCAACAATCCTCCGTTGGCCCGCAGCGCTCAAAAACCAGGCGGCCCATATCTGCCAAAAGCTGAATGGCATTTCTTCAGCACCGGGGCGGCGTCCCGCTGCCGAGGCGTTCTGAAAAGTTTTAAAAAATCTTATTGACTTAAGCCGGTTTACCGCTATCCTGGGGGGGACGTTCGGCAGATTCAGCTGCTTCGTAGGCTTGTACCTGTGGGAGGACGCTAGTGATGTTCATCGTAGATTCTGGCTTCGCGCGTTTTTTGCGCCGCATATCTTGCGGCTTCATCGTCATTGCTGCTTCCCTGCTCTTAGCTCCAAAAGCAGACGCCGGCTTGTTCACGCTCACGGACAATAACTCGACTGCAGAATTCAATACGGAATCGTCGGCAAACGCCTTCGCTTGGCGAGTCGATGGCACAGATCATCTCTTCCAGCAAGCGTTTTGGTATCGCGTTGGAAACACTGCCGAGCAATCAGTTCATTCGTTGCCGATCGCCGTCGAAGGTGCGACCGATACGAATTTCGATGGCAATGACGATACGCTGTTTGTCCGTTACAACGGTCAGGGTTTCGACATTACGGTCCGTTACTCGCTAGACGGTGGTCTGCCCGGCAGCGGCGCCTCCGACATGGGCGAACAAATCTCGATTTCCAACCTCGGCCCTTCGTCGTTGGATTTCCACTTCTTCCAATACGTCGACTTCGATCTGTTGGGAACATTCGGCGGTGACTCGGCCGTTTTCACGAACCTGAACACTGTCCGCCAATATGAAGGCGCAATCCGGCTGACCGAAACCGTCGTCACGCCAGTTCCCAGCCATCGCGAGATCAACTCCTTCCCGATTACTCTCGACAATCTCACCGATGGCTTGCCGACCACGCTCAGCGATACTCCGGCGATTGGCACTGTGTTCGGTCCCGGCGATGTTACCTGGGCTTTCCAATGGGACGTGATGATCCCGCCAAACAGTACTTTCCAAATCAGCAAAGACAAGAATCTCAGCGCTGGCGTCATACCTGAGCCGGCAACCCTTGCCCTGCTGAGTTTGGCTGCGGCTTTAGGCCTGTGCCGGCGACGCAAACGCTAATCGGGGCAATTAAAGGACGAGAGCACGCCTGTTCGGCACGCGATTTGCGCTTGCCCATTTTGACTTGCGCTGTGGTTTTCAATCGCGCATGCTTGGGGTAGGTCGCATCCGCCACGTGAGTCAATTCGGGAAGAGGATCTCCAGGGCCTCCAGCCTTTCCGCAAGCTCTGGCCGCTGTTCGAGCGGCTTCACGATGTCGGTTGCCAGCGGGACAAGGCGGGCAATCGTGAGTTGTTCATGGACCAGTACGGCGCGCTGGTCCTGCTGTTTCTCTTCAATCCGTGCGTCCGCTCGCTGCGGGCCTTGCAACAAGCGTCCGAACTAAACAACGTGCAGCGCAAGCTCGGCTGCGGCCGAGCTTCGCTGGGGTCGCTCTCGGAAGCGACCGATGTGTTCGACCCGGAACGGCTCCGCCAGATCATCGGCGAGTTGGCCGCCGAAGTGAAGCCGTCGCGGGACCGATCCGACGACTTCGTGAAGCACTTCGTGACCGCCGTCGACGGCAGCGTCGTCGAAACGCTCTCCACGATCGCCGCGGCGGCCTATCTCAAGACGAAGAATGGGGACTCCCGCTCCGCCTGGCGACTCCACACGCATTTCGACGTCGACCGCGGCGTGCCGACGAGGATCGACGTCACCAGCGGCAAGAACGGCGGCAAGACCG
>JBGSUJ010000104.1:0-27460 GCA_041753435.1 Pirellulales bacterium
CGGCGAGCGCGCGGCCAGATGCGATGACCGCCGCCTGGAATCCGCCGGCTGCCGCCGCGCCCGTGACGCCGGTCTCGCGCTACGCCCGAAAGGTGCGCGAACGCCGCATCCGCGCCAGTTGGAGCGAACGGGCGAATCAGGAATTAGCGGCGAAGCCAATCCGCGGTAAACTGACCGAGTTGTTCGGCTCGATGCTCGCGGCGGCCGCGCTAGCGGCACTCGGTGCGGTGGTGGCTCCAGTCCTGACAGGAGTTTCGACAGCGTCGACGAACGTGGCGGTCTACCTGTGGCTGGCGATTGTGGGCACACTCGGTAGCTGGGCGGTTTTACTGCCCACGAAGTTTGTCGAAGGCAAGGTCGAGGATCAAGGACCACTGCGTGTGCTCATGCTGACGCTTGGCGGCTTAGTGGGCGCGGCGGCTTGGTTGCTGTCGGACGCGCTCCTCGTCCAATTGCCCGTCGCTGGTGAGCCAATTAACGCCGGTCGGGGACTTATTTCGGGCGATTGGCTGGGTTGGGCGCCGCACGGCACGAATCCGTCGCTGGCGATGTATGTGACTTATTTTTCGTTTCTGTTCGTGCTGCCGCGGTGGTGGCGACAAGCAGAGTTGATGCGCGATCGTCGACTGAGCCCGTGGGCGGTAGTGGCGTGTGTCTTTTGGGCGTGGCTATTGCAGTTCTTCTGGCAGTTTCCGCAGCCAGCGGGAATGTTGATCGCGGGTGTGACGGCGTTTGCCACGCAACTCTCCAGCCCCTGGCTGCCGCCGAGCCGACGACGAGCGCTGAGCGAAGAAGTCGAACAAACCGTGTAGGGTGGGCACTGCCCACCAAAAGAGCAAATCAACACAATAATTACACATGGTGGGCGATGCCCACCCTACGATCTAAATCGTCCGGCCATCCTGGCCGGGAAACGGATGCGACCATGGCTGTTGGAATACCACTCCTGATGCTGATCCCGCTCATCGTGCTGGGCGGCCTGGCGGCTGCCGTGTTCGGCATCGTGTACGCGATCGCCAATAAGCGACCGGGAGTGGCGGTGGCGTCGGTGCTCGTGCCGCTGGGGCTCATCGGCTTTTTCGGCTTGTTAGGCGGGCTGTTTTGGGTTCTATATCCGGCGGTGGTTGCCAGCGGGCCGCCTCACGTGAAATGGGCCTACGGCCCTTCGATGCCGCCGATGCCCGCGATGCCACCCATGCCGGCGATGCCCTCCGCGCCGCAAATCAGCGTGACTCCAGATTATGCGAATTGGATCATACTGGCGATTGTGCTCCTGGTGTTTTTTGGAGTAGTGCAATTCTTCCGTAATCGAGCGAATTGCAGCGGGGAGCACCGCGGAGGCTGGGGCAAGACATTTGCGGTGGCCGCGCTGCTCATCGTGGCGGCATGTTTCGTGATCCAGCGGGCGTCGCATGTTCCGAATCATGTCGCTCGGAGTCACGTGGAGGCCACGTGGCGTTTGAAAGAACAAGTCCGCCGCGATGTGGAAAACTCGCAGCGTAAAGTCGTCGAATCGCAGCACAGGGACGAAGCGGCGCAGGAGCAAGCTGCGCACCAGATGATCGAGAGCACAAGCATCCAAGAGCTGTGGGAGAAACTGAACCAGCCGCGGATCCAGTTGGAATCGGCGGCGAGTGGCGAGTCGCCGAAACCACCTGGCGATGTGACTCGTTCCAGCGACGACGGAGACGGAGAGGGCAGATTGAGTGAGCCGATTTCTGAACATACCCCCGAGGCGCTGGCACGTTCTTTCACGCGGCTTGAGCGAATGGTAAAGCAAGTCTCCGCCGTCGCTGATCAGGTATCTGATGCAGGAACATTGATTGGGAAAGCAATGATTGCACTCAATGAGACGATGGATTCGCGTTCCGCGCTTCCGCCAGAAACGAATGCGACGGCATTGCTCGAGAATACTCTGCCAGTAAAAGTAGAAGGGTCAGACTCTGAAGGCTCCCACCCATCCACAGAAATGGCACACGTTACAACAGAACATGATACGACTTCTGCCGAGTCGTCCGGCGGATTGGATACCAGGTCCGAAGATTCTTCGAGAGGAATAGCAAACAATGTTCGGCCGGCCTGGGTCGACCTACCTCCGAAGCGCGTGGGCAACACTCGGCGGTCGGTGATTGTGGCGGGCGATTTCTCGACGCGGGAAGAATGTGATCGTGAAGCGGATCGGCTATTGATGCTGGCGACGGCAGATCATTTGGCGGAGTTGACCGGAACAAGTTTTGTGACCACGCATGCGGACCAGACGATCATGCTGCCCGGGGGCAGTAAGACAATTGCCAAAACGGATGACCGCATCCGGCAATTGCAGCGGATGAACGTGGGGCTCGATTTCGTTCGCCGCGAAATCGCCAAGGACGAGTATGAGGAAACGGTCCAACTTTCGTTCGGGCCAATGAAGCGACTTTACACGCTCGTGGAGTTCACGCCCAGCGTCGACACCGATTTGCTCGGACGGTGGGACGCGATCCGCCGGCAGGAGCGATTTGCGGTGGTCGGTGCCGGAGCCGGATCGGTGCTGGGGCTGATCGGCCTGGCTTTTGGACTGTTGAAAGTCGATACGTGGACCAAGGGCTACTATACGAAGTGGTTGTTTTTGGGAGTGCCGGCGGCGATAATGGGCAGTATCCTCGCGTTGATAACGTGGATGGAAGTGATATTTTAGCGACGTAGGGGTGGGTCGAGATCCGCGAGACCCACCATGCCGGCGATTGGTGGGTCTCGCGGATCTCGACCCACCCTACGTGCTCCCTGCTCTTGCCATGCCCAACACGCTGCATCCCGACGTGCTCTTGGTTCAGCAAATTCGCACCGGCAGACCGGAGGCTTGGAATGCGCTGATCGGGCAGTACGAGGGACGGCTGTTGTCGTTTGTGCAAAGCCGGTTGCGGCAACGGGCCGCCAGTGAGGACGTCGTTCAAGAGACGTTTATTGGGTTTCTCACCAGTTTGCCGAACTACGACACGCGGCGGCCGCTGGAAAGCTATTTGTTCTCGATCGCGGCCCACAAGCTGACCGACTTTTTGCGCCGCGAAGGACGGCGGCCGGCGCTGCCGCTTTCGTCGACGGCCAAGAGCGGCGGTGAGTGGGACATTCCGGGCCCGGCGCGGCCAGCCAGCAGTATCGCACGCAGCGGCGAGCGGCGCGGGCTAGAGGAAGAGGCCATCGCGCAAGGTATCGCCGAGCAATTGGAGAGCTGGCGCGAGAAGGGCGACTGGCAAAAAATCAAGTGCATGGAGCTGTTGTTCACGCGCGGCGCCGCTAACAAGGACGTTTCCACCACGCTCGGGATCAGCGAGCAACAGGTGGCCAACTTCAAGTTCGACTTTGTCGCCCGGCTGCGGACGCTGGTGAAAAAGCAGCGGTTGAGCGAAGATGTGTTTCCGGAGCTGTACGCCGAAGATGTCAAGTAGTTTCACTAGTGCCGAATTGGAAGCCTACCTCGACGAGGCGTTGCCGGCCGAACGGATGGCGGCGATCGAGGAGGCGTTGCGCGGCGACGAATCGCTGCACAAGCAGCTACTGGCAACCAACGGCCGCCGCGACGCGGGGGTCCACTCGGTGGGAGAGATCTGGCGCCGTCGCCGCTTGAGTTGCCCCAACCGCGAGCAACTGGGCAGCTACCTGTTGGGCGTGTTGCCGGCTGGCGCAGCCGATTATGTGCAGTTCCATGTCGAAACGATCGAGTGCCGCTATTGTGCTGCCAGCTTGGAAGACCTCCGCTCTCAGCAGGCGATCGCGGCCAGGGAGCAGGCCGAGCAACGTACACGTCGCTACTTTCAATCGAGCGCGGGTTATTTGCACAAGCACGACTGAGTCAAGTCGTCTCTTTTGAACGCTGGTTACTCCGCGTCAATTCTAGCCCCGCATCGCCGGCAACTCTTCGATAAGTTCTGGTGCTTCCTCGAGTTCGCAAAGTGGCGATAATTCCCGAAGGATATAGTCTTAATCGAGCTTGCCACATTGGTTTGCCAAAATACCTTCCGCATCGAACGAATCGACATGCCTGCCTGCAAATGCCTTGGTGATCACGCCATCCTCAGGCGATGCAATAACCAACACGACGTTTGGCGAGAAGGCAACAGACGGCGCAGCGAACCATTCGTTCCTCAAACGGTAGCCCGGCCAATCCAATCTCAACATAGACCCCGTTGGCCGCTTCAAGCAACAAGACACTTGCCCCGAGCGCAAATGTGCGGGCATCCGAACGTCGTGCCCGATCAGGGGACAACAGCGTATCGACGAAATGATCTTCATGACTAATGCCTGTCAATTGAGACAGGTCGACGTCTTGCGTGACTCTTGGACGCCCCCAATGTGCTGCTGCCAGCCCACCAATGACACAATAGCTCCAGCCTCGATCGCGGCAAAACTCTGTAGGCCAAGAGCGGCGGTAAACAGCGGATTCAGCGATGGGCCTTGGTGAACAGTCGCTGCTGCTCGACCAATCCACTGGTGCGGGGATCTTTGGCATTCGGCAGCTCACAGCCGAATTGTAGCAAGCCGTCTAATTGCGCACTGTGAACTTCGGGCGAGAGTGCGCGCACTTCTTCATGCGCGAAGTGTTCCAATAGCGGCCCGACTCTTGTCTAATGCTCAACGAATATTTTCTGGCCAGGATCGATGTCCATTTTGCCCTTCAGGGCTCAGCGTCAATGATCGAGGAATGTGATTCACCTCGTCAATTGCATCATCTTTTGCTCAACTTGAATTATCGGAAAACCTCGACTACGGACTCTCTCTCGTGCCACGTTGCTCGTGGACCAGCCTACTCGCTAAACGTTTGCTTCCATCGGAAGAACTTCCCCTATTGCCTGCGAGTCTCTTGAGCAAGCAAGGCAGCCTGCGCTCGAAAGGTTTTCCCAACGCGCTGTGTGCGTTGCCTTTTCTGTGCCGATTGCCAATTTGTCTTTTCGTGTGTATCGCTACGAATTGAGCCAGAGAACTGCCAACGTACATTGGAATACCTCCTTGGCAGAAGCGAAGAAATCGCGTTGAGTTGCTCAGCAAGGTGGCGAATCAAATTGTGACTGCCAAAAAGTGACGACCGGAAACAAGGCCGCTAGATGAGCGATCGTTCTCTCACTGAGGACTTCGAATTGGCCTGCCGCGCAGGCGGCTGTGCTATCCAAGTTGCCGACGAAGAGGCCGCCGAGCGCTTCAAGTGAGCAGCGTACGTCGGCGATCGCAGCGCAATCGTGCCTTAATTGGCTGGCCTGGTGGGTGAGTTCGAAGCGGTATTTGCGCAGGCCGGATGCGAAGGAGATGGTCAGCGGCAGAGCAAGTCCGGCGGCGGCCGCTCGCCGGAGCAGTACATCGCGAAGGCTTTCGATCCAGCGCGTGGGATCGAGCAGTTTGAACATCCGCGTGCGTCCGCCGGCGGACTTGCTCGAGTTCCAAGTACCGCCGGCGGAAATCATCAACTTGTGAAGGGGCTCCGTGCGTCGAATGTGGAGTGTGACAGAGCGGTGGTTGTGTTCGATGGCGTCTTGGCAGGCCCTTTCCAGCAAGGAGTGGGCGAAGGGTTCGAACGCCTGGAGCGTGGCCAGCTCGACCACCTGCGAACCGCGAGTCATGGCATAGCCAACGATGCGGGAAGGCGTGAGAAGTTCTTCCCAATTGTCGCGGCCATGGATCGCGACGATGAGCTGGTCGTGATCTTTGCGGCCGACCAGCCAGCGCCAATAGGCTTCGGAGCGATCGAGCGCACCCCACGCAGAGGCGGCTGTCTGGCGGTAGAAGTGGCGCAGTCCGTCGAGTTCCACCTGTCGCCAGAGGCGAATCTGCGGCACTCTTTGGCGACGCAATGGTTTTACCAACCGAGGTGAATGTAACGCACCGAGAATGTCGTGGACGCTGGCTTGGGTGAACCGCTGGTCGCCAATTTCGCTCCAACCGGCAGCCTGAAATAACGCTGGTTGATCGGTACAGACAAACGCGGCAAGGGCTTGATGATCGCGCGCCGCTCGTTCGGCGGCCGACACGAGGAATTGCTCGTAACCGCGCGCTTGGTACTCAGGCAAAATTGCCATGTCGTGAAGCCATCCGATTGGCAGCGAGTGGTGATCGAACCAGGCGTTGCGCCGGAGAACCAAGACATGGGCGATGAGCTGATTGTCGAGCTTGATGAGCAATCGATCGGAGGGCTCGTAGGTGGGCTCGTCTAGTCCGGCAAGAAAATGCTCATAGGTGGGCTTTTGATTGGCAGCCCGCAGCAGCGCATGGACCAAGCGGTGGTCCCCGACGTGGCCCGAGACTAGCTTGAAGCCTGGAACACCCGCGGCAAGCGCCCCGTGTTTGAGAAGTTCCTTCGATGACTCGCCCGTGCCGAACTCCATGTTCGTCCGTCGTCGATGTTAGCCCGTAGACCCTGTCGAAAAAAAGTCCGTGGTCCGTCGCACGCGCTGCCTCACGGCGCCCGACTAATCGATAGGGTACGGGCTCGCCGGCCTGGCGTCCAGTAGATTGCCGAGAACAAAACAGTGTGTTCTGGTGCTACTCACGGAGCAGCCGCAGGAAGTGCTCCCGCGGAAACAGGCAAAATGAGTACTCGCGCGAACTCAAGATCGAATCGACGGCAAGTTGCCGCTCGATTTCAGTGCGTTCTCGTAGGAGTTCTGCGCGCCGTGGAGCAACCAACGGTTGAAGTGCTGCGTTAGCAGCGAGAATTGCCTGATGGCGGGTGAGGGCATTGGCGGATGTCTTGTCGATTTTCAGAGAGCGGCGTTTTTTGGCGAGCAAGTGCGAAGCTGCTGGCGTTTCCCGGTTGGAACCAAGATATTGCTCCGGGTGGTATGCCAACTCGCGCAGCTGGTGCCGAACATCGCGCAACCGATCGCTGCGCGTGACGGCGCGGACGATCGGAAGTCGCAACGTTGCGGAAGCGGAAGCATACTCTGGCAGAGCGAATCCGAAAAACCGTCCGGCGATATCGTCGGTCACTTGGTCATATTTTGCACCGCCGATCCCGTGTAGGAACAAGTCGCTCACGAGCAAGCGCGCGAACAGCGTGGTCGCCAGCGCTCGCGTGCGCAGTTTGACGCCCTGTCCTGCGGCGGCAGCCAATTGCTCAGCGGCGAGATCCGCGTCGCGGTCGGCCGAAAGTGTGAGGGTCATTGTGTGGCCGTGAAAGTCGGAGATGTCGAGCTGCTCAGCCCGTTGGCGGGCGAAGACAGCCCGGCGGTGCGGATCTTCGTCGGACCACATCCAGAATGGTGCTTCGAGCCAGCCCTCATTTTGGGCGAGGTCGGGAATCGGGTGGGCGCGGTTCCGCAGATGGTGGGTTACACGATAGGCGGCCAGTGCGTCGTTGTAGGCAGCCCAAAATCGCGGCAAATGGGCCAACAGATGGGCCACAAACCAATGAAACTCCGGCAGTCGGCAAACATCGCTTTGGGGAAGCTCAAGAGTGTCGTTGCCCAGCGTAGCTTCCAGGAGGTGCCGCCCCTGCGCGATACGCAGGCCAAGTGTGCGCTCATCACTGCGATCGAGCACCAGCGGCCAGAGTTCCTCCACGAGCGGCTTTGCCGAAAACGGCTTGAGCAAGTGACTTACATGCTTGGCGAAACCAGTGAAGATTGTTTCATCCAGCACGAAGCGTTGTTCGTACGGAACATCGGCTGCGGAGTGATCGAAGGGGACCGACTCCAGATACGGTGCTTGCAGGCTGCCCGCGGGCACGCGAATCGACGCACTACGACAGAGGTCACTGTCGATCAATAGGTGAATTGCGGCGCCGCCAACCTCTGCTGCCAAATTACCGAGCAGGAAATTCTTGTACCACACGCCGGGATGAACGAGCTGCGGCTGATGTCCGGAGAGAATCATCGGCGCGCCAGATCGGGTGGCGGTGAGATGCCGGCCAGAGATGTTTCGATAACGGCTGGTGTAGGCGACCGCTTGGGCGACCAACGATTGGCGGGCGCTCGCGGTCAGTTCGGCCAGCGAGCGTCCCTGCAGATCGTATTCGATCCCTGCCAAATGCTCACGGTTCCTTGCGACCACGCTACCCAATGCAGGCCGGGGCGGCTCGACCAGCTTCTGGCCATCGTCTGGCGGCGCCCGGAAGCGCCGATACTGGGCAGCTTCAGCCATCAGCATGGTTGAGAACAACACGGGGCGAGTGGCTTTTGAGAATTGGCGCACAGCAGCTTAGATGGCGAGTTTTCGTGACTCGGTAACAAGAGCTTGCCGTGCTTCGCCGCGGCGATTGCGCGATCGAGCACTTGATGGTAGTACGCCATCCGTCTGCCACCGTCGTCGAGGCTACCGCCGAAACTCCGCTGCTCTTCCAGGTAGATCAGCGGCACGGGGATCTCGCGAATCTTCAAACGATGGTGGGCAGCTTGCACCCACAATTCAAGCGGCATGGCATAGCCGTTATCGGTAATGGCGAGTTGGGCCAATGCGGGTACTCGGTAAGCTTTGAAGCCGCAAAAGGCATCAGTCAGCATGAGACCGAGCCGCTGGTTCAGTTCGCGGGTGATTTGTTGATTGATCTGGCGGCGTTCGGCCGGCGCCTGGCTCTTGGCGTCGCTGGTATCGAGATAACGACTTCCAGAAACGATATCGGCATCGCGGCAGGCTGAGACAAGCATTTCTATCCGTTGCGGTTCGTGCTGGCCATCGCAATCGATGGTCACCAGCGCGTCGTATTTAAAGCGGACCGCGTATTCGAACGCGGTCTTTAGTGCCGCTCCGTAGCCGCGATTCTGTGGGTGGTTGACAATAAACACGTCATGGCGCGCGGCAATTCGTTCTGCCGTGCCGTCCGTTGAACCGTCATCGACCACCAGTACATCGGAAGCGTACTTTACCACCTCGTCGAGCACGGCATCGACGTGGGTCACCTCGTTGTAGACGGGCAAGGCAGTTAAATAGCGAATACTTGGATAGCCCATCGAAAGTCCCACCCCTACAATTAGTCTTCTCAGAAACAATCTATTCTAGGCACGCACCATTTCAGGTCAACTTGCGCCTGCGAAAACGTCCGTCGGTACACACGTTGCCAGGTATCAACATGGGAATGCGTAAGAATTTCTGCTCTGGGCGATTGTGAGGCCGCAAGTGGACACCAACTAAGTGCTACTCCAGCGATTGGGTGAGGCGGGCGGATTGGTTTGCTGCTCGCTAGGTGCGGCATTTTCGTGGGTAGGAGCAGGCTCCATGGTTGGTGGCTGATCACTCGCGAGGAACCGATACTTGAGCACACGTTCGCCGCCGATCTCTTCTGCTTCAAACATTAGCTCTTTGCCGATTAGTTCCGTACCGCGCGGATAGCGATATACGGTGCGATGAGCAGTAGCTCCCAAACGATAAACTTGAGCGCGTTGCCGGCGATGACCATTGGCATAGAGATAACACTTGAAATCGACAGGAAGTTCCGAAGTATTTGTCATGTATTGCTCGACGACGAGTGTGCCGTCTTGGTCGATGTGTGACTTAAAGTCGATGGTGACATCGCCTGCGCCGACCCACATCGTGCGGTACACGCTGAAGCGATATTTTTCGTCGGAGTCGACCATAAACTCGATTCGAATCGGTTGCTCGCCGAAGGTCGCATTCTTGAGTCGCACTTCAAAGGGCAGGCGGGCCGAGTCGTTTGCCCCGAGGGCAAATGTGCTTCCAGGTAACTCAATCGTCCAGCGGTCAGGTTTGTGAACGTGGCTGTCAGGCTGAAGTTCGGTGCTCGCTGCGAGTGCATCGGCTGGAAGTTCGGCGACGATGGAAACGGTGCCACCTACACCTTGCGAAAAGAAGTTTTGAAAGTGAAGTTCATTGGGATGCGATTTGGCGAAAATACTCTCGACACGATTGTTCTCGAAGCTCACCGCCATTCGCCAGCGGACGATAGGCTCGCTCAATCCAAGGATGAAGGTCGGTGTCGGCCCGACTTCGATCGATTGCTCGTGGTCGATAGAGACCAGCTTTTTCTCGCCGCCCCAGATATCGAGCTGTTTCACGTGGTTACCGAGAAAGAGTGTCTCGCGGGTGGGCTGGTTATTCCACACGACCATCACAACTTGTCCATCGGGACGCAGGTAATTGCGGTTCTCACTGCCGCCGGGTAGCTGCACAGCACCGATGTAGCTTGCACCGCTGAGCATGGCGGCGGTCGTGCGCCAGGGGAGCAGCAGTTCGGCGGGAGTCCCATCTTCACGCATCAGGCCGCGTTCGTTATGGAAGGGCTGCGAAATGAAAATAGCATCGGCGCCATATTGCTTGGCGGCAATAAGTTTTCTCACGAATTCGTTCGCCCGACTCGTCAAATCGGATGATTCGGCCTGCGCAGAATTCAGAGCACTTGGCGGCGGTTCGATTGTTATCCAACGTCGCATGGTGCCCGTGCGAGGACGTGACACGAAACGTTCGAACTGGTCAATCGATAGCGAAGGGTCGGGCGTCAGTTGCTCGAAGTCCCACGAGGCATCGCTGGGGGGTGGATGCTCGCCATCCCACGCCCAAACAAGGCCCAATTTGACCTGCTGGCCGAAGCGAAATAAACGCGCGCGGAGTTCGCTGATACGCTTGACTAAATGTGGAAAACCTACCAAGCTAGCATCTCGGTCGCCACCCAATTGCCAATACCTCAAACGCATCGAAAGCCGAGCCATGGCAGGATCGAGGACCGGCAACCAGTGGGCCTGATCGATTGAGAGCAAATCGGCAATAGAGGCCTGCGCGCCGAGGCGACGAGCGATGTCGGTGTCCGCAGGCGGTTGGTCGATCACGCCAACAACTTCAATATTCGAAGTGCCCAGTAACTCCACAAAGCGAATGATCTCGTCGCCACGCTGGGAATCGGCTGCGTCATACCAAGCAGGCACTTTGACCCAGTTGATGCCGACCTGGGGGAGCAAGCTCGCGAGTTGTTCGAATGAGAGTGGATGATCGGTAGCAGGCAACGTCCATCCGAAATCGCCATTCGGCGGCATCGTCAGCGGTGAAACCACTGCCAACCAAATCACACGGCGATCCAGGGTTCGCATCGTATCGGTTTGCAGGTTCGACGAATCGCTGCTGAGCATGGTGACGACCACACGGTAGAAGCCCTCCTGCAGGATGCTCGGCCGCCACTCGATGGAGCCAGCGTACCCTTTGGGAGCAGTGCCGATGCCGTCGACGATTCCGCTGGCTGTTGTGGACTCTTCTTCTATCAGTTGGCCATCGTGGTGGAGGCTTGCGTCTTGCAACTGCTTGCCTGCCGCATCGAGTAGTTGGAAACGGACTTCCGGAGTTTGTTCGCGGATGCCTGAGAGTTCGCAACGGACCACCACATCGGCTTCCGTCTGATAAACATTGTGGGGGCTATTGCTGGTGACTGTAATTCTGGGCAAGCGGCCAAGCCACACTTCGTCAAGCCAGACTTTTCCATGCAGATCACCGCGTCCGACCCGCTCGACATCCAGGCGGATCACCGCGCGGTCGATCGACTTGTTGAGAGGGTCGATAGAGTTGAGTGTCACCGTGTGCCAACCATCGGCGTGTGACTGTAGAGGCTGTTTTTCAGTTTGCAATAGCTTGCCAGCGATATCGAAGAAGTCGATCGAGACGGCGACGTCACTATGTTGAAGAGCGCGGATCCGGAGTCGTGCGACCAATTGATAGATGAATCGCGCGGTTGCGCGAATCGGCGGACTAGAAATCGAAGCGGAGGCTCCGTCGAGATCGATTTCCAAGCTACGGCCCGTGGTCGACTGCGGTTGGTCGTTGTCGCGGATACGAATGTTAACGTAGTGCGGGTATCCGGGGCCAGATCGTCGGATCCAGCGATCTGGCCAATCGTCGAAATTGTTGTCCCACTCGGTGTCGAATACACAATGAAATACTTCCATCGCGTCGAACGGGCGTTCGAGATGGTCTGCAAAGGATGTGTGGGCCAGTGGCGCGGCAATCAGCACTAATGCCAGGATTCGCAAGCAGGTTGGAGCGTGACAGCCGGCAGTAAATTGGCGATACTGAGTCATCATCAACTCTACCGCATCTGCTGAGGCATGGCGTCGCACTCGGACATTTCCGGATCAAGCCAAGAATCAGTGGAGCAAGGCACCCAGAAAAGATTGTGTCAAAATCGTGACAACCCCTAGAATCGGCATCTCGACTCGCAGTCTCTGCATGCCGCTTCGTCGTGCGATCGAAACCGCGGCGCAGCTGGGGGCCGATGGCGTGGAAATTGATGCCCGGTCGGAATTGACGCCCCACGAGCTTTCTCAGACTGGTTTGCGACAGTTTCGTAAGTTATTGGGTGACCGTAATCTGGGGGTGTCGGCCGTATCGTTCATCACGCGACGCGGCTACGACAATTTTGAAGAGTTGGATCGCCGCGTGATGGCCACGCAAGCGGCGATGAAGTTTGCGGAGACGCTGGGAGCCGATGTGGTGATCAACCGGGTGGGCCACGTGCCAAACGAGAAGAATGACCCGCGTTTCGCGGCTTTGGTCGAAGTTCTTGCAGGACTGGCTGCGTATGGCGATCGCGTAGGTGCCCGGCTGGCGCTTCAAACGGGCTCGTCGAACGGTGCAGAGTTGGCATTGCTGCTGGCCGAACTTCCGGATCAGACGATTGGTGTTGATCTGCATCCGAGAGGCTTGATCCAACATGGTCATGATCCGGGCGAAGCAGTCGCACAGCTTGGTGGCCAAATCTTACACGTCCACGCCTGTGACGCGGTCCGCGACTTTTCGCGTGGTCAAGTGATCCATGTCGAGCTGGGACGCGGTGCCGCTGATTTACCCGGTTTGTTGGGGCGACTTGAAGAATTCAATTACCGTGGCTGGGTGACCATTGAGTGTCACAATGCGGCCGACCCGGTAGCGGAAGCCGCGGATGCAGTGGCGTTCCTGCGATCACTTTGATGCCGTAGGCCGCTGAGCGGTCGGTGCAGTAGAATGATAGTAGACGATTGCGGGCCGGTTTATTCGCCGACCATTATTTTGCCGGAACGGATGCTCAACTCTTCGAATCCCATTGGCTCAGGATTGCTCGCAGACAATACAGACTTCTTGAAATTTGCTACAGACCCTGAGCCGCTTGCGGCTTGCAATAGGAGAGTGCAAGCAAGGAGTATGCTGTGACCAGATTGGGGTCGGCCTCAAGCCAGCGTTCGCTGGTGTTGATCCAACTGCCGTCGTCTTGCTGAAGCGTGAAGAGATGTTCGGCTAGTTCGCGTCGCCAATCGTGTGCGATGCCCTGGGCGTCTTGAAATTGGTCGTCGCCCACGGCATCGAGAGCTTTGGCGAAGGTGTGATAGTAGTAGAACAGGCCATCGTTCCCCAGGCCGGGGTTTTCGGCCACCGTGTAGTGCTGCTGGATCCATTTGGTGGCAGCCTTGACGCGTGGATCTTCTGGGCTAACTCCGCAGTAGATCATGCTTTTGAGGCCGGCGTAGGTCATCGAACCGTAGCTGCGCAGCCCGCCATCGGGCGTGGTGCCGGCCTGGCTCGATCCGCCGGCCGCAATCGTGTAGTAGAAACCGCCATCGTTGATCTTGCCAGCAAATTCGGTCGTGTTGTGAGGCGACTCAAAATTTTGGCAACGCGAGACGAAAACCAGTGCCTTTTGCAGGGCGTGGTCGTTTTGTTCAGCCCCTACGGCATGCAGCGCGTCTATGAGAAACGCAGTGTTCGACAGGTCGGGCCGACTATGCGAACCGTAGCCCGCGCCGCCATAGCTACTACTTCTTTGGTCGTGACCTTCGTCACCGTCCCACTGGATTTTCTTATTGAAGGCTTCAGCTTTCTTTAGCCGTTGGTCGTATCGGCCATCGACATTTGCGGCGTGAAAGGCGAGCATCGCCAGGGATGTTTCATAATTCTGGTAGCGGCTGCCCGGGGCGTAGATGCCGCCGTCGGCGTGGACGAATTGATCGAGATACTTGAGCGCATGGGCTACGAGCGGATCGTCCGGGGAACGACCATGGCGTAAGATCGCCGTGGCGACGATCGCGGTGATGCCAGGGCCAGCCGGACTGCTGAACGAACCATCGTCAGCTTGCGAGAGTTGCAAAAAATCAATGCCGTGGTCAACGGCCTGTTGGTAGGCTTCGTGGTCGGGTCCGAAGAGATGAGCATTTTTTGCAGCTGCCACGCTCTGGTAGCCACCCCACAGAACAACCAGAGAGATTGCCGAAACGGTCGAGAATCGACGACCAATATGTCTTGCCGCATCAACCATAAATCACCATCGTTAGCAGGAACAGGTTCCAGGCCGCGAGCAGTGAGCCTGCGATGACCAGAGGCCAAAGGCGGGGCTTCATAGACTGCGACCCTTCCCCGAATCGGAGATCAGTGGCCTGAACGTATCGCGGAAAGCACCGTCGAAATTGAAGACATGATCGAAGTCTTCTCGGCGATCGTTATCTGTCTTCCGCATCTGGCCGATGGAGATCAGATTGAAGACAATCTCACCGAAATCGCCGGTTGATTGCACGCCCCAATGGTTAAGAACGCTTTTAGCCATTCCACCATATTGTTTAATGGCGTAGAGGCGGATTGCTTCGCATAACTGCTGGCCACTGATGTGCCGTTCCTCTTCGCTTGGCTCGTCTACGATGGTGTCGTCCATGGACCCTGCCGACTTGCCCAAACCAAGTTGCTCGTGGGCGTAGCGGAGCGCATCGAAAACAAACACGTAAGCGTCGATCGGGAATCTTTTATCGCGCCGCAGTAATTCGGCGAGTGGATGGGTTGGATCGATCATATCTCTATTGTCGGCGTTGGCTGCATTTTAGGCAACCGGCAACGCAAAGGGATATCGCCTGTATTTTTTTCACGAATACGCGGAACGATTACGCGAAATCGTCCGTCTTTTCAGCCGTTGTATCGTTGGTATCGAGTTCAGACAATTCGTCCCGCGGGGTAGTTGCGGCACTATCTTCGGCCGATGCTTCCGGTTCGCTGCGCTGGTTTCTACCCCGAGAGAGGACCGTCAACACCTCCGCTGCGTTGACCACCACGCGGCGACTGTCTTCCGTTTCGACCAGCACTTGTCCTGCCAGTATCTCTTGAGCAAGCACTCGGGCGCGCCCGTGGGTGGTGACGATGTCGGCACCGACGGGCGGCAAGTCGCGCTGGAGTGCCTGGTAGGTATCGTACTCGTACCGCAGACAGCACTTCAGCCGACCGCAGCGCCCAGAAATTTTACTTGGGTCGAGGGTTGCCCGCTGGAGCTTGGCCATTTTCATCGAGACGGGCGGCATCTCGCTGAGATGGGTATTGCAGCACACCGGTTTGCCACAATCGCCATAATCGGCCAGCAGCTTGGCTTCATCGCGTACGCCGATCTGCCTCATCTCGATCCGTGTTTGAAACTCGCTGGTGAGTACCTTAACCAGCTCGCGAAAGTCGATCCGATCTTCAGCCAGGTAGTAAATCACGACCCGCTCGCCGCCGTAAAGGTGCTCGACATCGGCAAGTTGCATGTCGAGATTGAGTTCCAGAATGCGCTGCAGACAGATGCCGTACTCGCGTCGCTCCTGCTCGAATATTTTGCGTAGTTCGCGGGTATCGTCGTCGGTAACCCGCCGCAGAATCTGCCCCTGCTTAGGATCGACGAGCTGGGCCACGGCCTCGTCGGTTGCTTCGCAGAGCACTTCGCCGGCTTCCATGCCTCGATGGGTGCGAGCAATAACTTGTTGACCGCGCGCATGGATGTCGCTCCCCCGGGAGTAGAAAACTCCCAGATTTCGCATCACACCATGTCGCACGACATATTTGGGCATAGCAGGTCAGTTCCGCTTGGAGATTTTCATCTGAGCACATCGCCAGCCGAAACGAACGAGCGAAGACTGGTGAAAGTATAGCGTGCTGGGGCAAGCATCGACAGTCGGAAAGGGGGGCCCGAGTCTGAGAACTTGGAGCGGAGAACAGGGCAAGAACTAGCTGCCGGCAGCCGCTGCCAAGGCTCGGGCTTTTGCCTCCATTGCCAGCGTAGTTGTTGGCGAACAATGTCCGCCTCAGTTTTTTGCATTGGAGTCGGCCTAGCCGCTAGCGAGACTAATCGCAGTGCGGCGCAATGGAGACAGGGACGACTTGAGCTTTGCCAAGCAATAGAGCCAGTTCCGGAGCAGAGTGAGTGCCCATTTTCTCCAACACCGCCTGGCGACGCCGATCGATTGTTCGCATGCTTAGATTCAGGCGATTTGCGATTGCCTTATTTGGCTGGCCAGTCAGCATGCATTCTAACACACTTCGTTCGTCGTCACTCAGCGAGGCAAGTTGATCGAGGACCGACTGTTTGCTTCGTTTTTTCAGCCAGCGCTCGTGGCTGATTGCCAATCCGCGCTGGACGGCTTGAACTAACTCGGTGTGATCGTAGGGTTTTTCAAGCAAGGTAATTGCACCGCGCTCCATGATCGCGACGGTCGTCGGCACGTCGGCAACGCCGGTGACGACGACAACCGCAAGCAGACTGTTAATGACGTGCAAGCGTTGTTGCAGCTCGATGCCACTTATCTCGGGCATTTGCAAATCGGTAACCACGCAACCGGGTGAATCAATCGGCGCTTCGGCGAGGAAATCGCCAGCGGAGTGATAGCCGCGGGCTTGATAGCCGTGTTGGCTTAACATTGCTTTGACCGACAAGAGCACGGCCTCGTCGTCGTCGACTACAAAAATGGCAGCGTTTTCAGTCATGGTTTTCTTTTCCCGGAGAGTGGAAGATGCACACGGAAAGTTGCCCCACCATCTTGACCCGCAAAAGCTTCGATTCTTCCGCCATGATCCTTCACAATGGATTGGCAAATGCTCAACCCGATGCCCATGCCATGTTCCTTAGTTGTAAAAAAAGGATCGAACAATTGAGCGAGAATGTTCTCGGACAATCCGCTCCCGCGGTCTGCGACATCGAAGACGATCGAATCGTTTTTGGCCGACGCATGAATATGAATCACCCGCCGCTCGCGGACTTGGTCGCGCAGAGCGTCGCGGGCGTTGGTCAAGAGATTGACAACTACTTGCTGCAATTGAATGCTATCGCCAAAGACCGTGGGCAATTGAGGAGGCAAATCGAATTGCACGATCACGTGATTGTGCCGCAATTCGTGTGCGATCAAGTCGACCGAATCGCGGAGTAAGCCGCCAATGTCACATTCCTCGCGGCTAGGGAGCGATCGCCGGCTGAAATCGCGGAGGCGGTCGAGAATGTCGACACAGCGTTGGCTCTGCTTCATGATTGCCCGCACGTATTCGTGAAGCGTCTCAAGTTCAGGGTTAGAAGCCAGGTCGAGAATGCGATCGCTGGCGGCGGCAAAATTTCCGATCGCGCTCAGCGGCTGTGCAACTTCGTGCGACAGTTCGGCGACCATCTGTCCCACCGTCGTGAGCCGTGCTGCGTGCAGCAGATCGGCTTGTCGGAGGGCCAGCTCTTCTTCAGCACGCTTGCGTTCGGTGACGTCCACGTCGAAGCAAAAGAATTCGGCCGGCTTGCCCGGCCGTGGGTGGACAACCCGACTTGCGAATACAGTAATTTTGGAACCATCCTTGCGAATCACTTCGATTTCTTCGGCCGCCGGAATGATGCCGGTTCGCATGGCTTCCGACATGATTTCGCGTTCCTGCTGCTGGGCGTCTGTTCGGTATAGCAAGCTTACCAAATCGCGACCGATCGCGTCGGCTGCTGAATAGCCGTAAAACAGTTCGCTAGCCCGATTCCAGAAGGTTATGGTGCCATCGGCTTCGTAGGCTTGAACGGCAACTCGATCAAGGCTTTCGAGTACTGTCCGAAGTCGGGCTTCGCTTTCCCGCAGTGCCTGTTCGGTGCGTTTGCGATCTGTGATGTCTCTGACAAAGGCAATGCAGTACTGTACGTTATTCACCCAGAATGGGCGCACTCGAACTCCGACAGGAAAGGTTGTACCGTCTTTGCGACGGTGATGAGAGTCGAAAGCAATTGTTTCGCCGGCATTCATCAGGCTGAGGGTTTGCGCGATTCGCTCTGGCGTGAAGTCAGGGTCGAATTCAGTCGGTAGCATTCCAATCAGCTCGGAACGGTCGAAGCCCAAACTTGTGCGAGCCTGTTGATTCACGTCGACCACTCGGCCGAACTGATCGAGATGAAACAGCGCATCGGCAGCATGGTCGACAAAACAACGGTAGCGGGCTTCGCTTGCTTGGAGCGATTCCTCGGCACGCTTGCGATCAGTGATGTCGATATGGACGCCCAGAAGCCGTGCGGGCTGTCCTTGGTGGTCACGATAGACGGAGCCGAGCGCCAAGAGCCAGCGCCAAGAGCCATCCTTGTGCCGCATGCGAAACTCCGACTTGTATTCCGTCGCAGGTGTTTCGAGAGCCTTGCAAACTCTCTCTAGCGTGGGTGCAAGATCGTCCGGGTGGACGCGCGATTCCCATTCTTCGTAGCGATGGGCGATCTCGTGGGGAAGATAGCCGAGTTGGCTTTTCCATTCCGCCGAGTAATCCACTTCGTTGGAGGCCAGGTTCCAATCCCAGAGGCCAACATCGGCGCCTCGTAAGATGAGTGAGAGCCGCTGCTGAGTTTCGTGGAGAACAATTTCGGCGTTGTGACGGGCCGTAATATCCCTGGTAATTCCGACTAATCCAATCACTCGACCGGCTTGATCTCGGCATACGTTTTTTACGGTTGAAACGTGGAGTTCGCCTCGCGGGGTGGGTAGCAGTTCGTCATAACTCTGCTCTTGTTCGTCAGCAAACAGTTGAACTTCGCCCTGCTTGATTTGGCAGGCAAACTCAGCAGGGAACAACTCGGAGTCGCCGCGGCCAATGATTTCCGAAATCGGTTTGCCGATCGCCTGCGCGGCAGCTGAATTAACGACCAGATAGCGGCCCTGCCTATCCTTTATGTAAATATAATCGGTGGTGCTCTCGAGTACGATAAGCAGAAGTGCATGCTGCTCGCGGAGCTCTGCTTCGGCTGCTTTGCGATCGTGGATATCAATGGTTATTCCAACCCACGAGCGAATGCTGCCGTCGGCACTGCGTAAGCAAAGACCGCGGTCATTCATCCATCGCCAGGATTGGCTTGCGGCATGCCACAAGCGATACTCCAAGTTGAGCGGCAATCGTGCATCTATACAGCTTTTCCATTGGGCCGCAAATCGCGGACGGTCGTCGGGATGAACCGCCTTGAGCCGTCCGCCGTCGCATAGGTCGGCGAAAGTTTGTCCGGTAAACACTCGCCACGACTCTGAATCCTCCACGACTTTGCCGTCGGCACCCGCGACCCACACCATTTGCGACGACGCTTCGACCAGCGCACGATACGACTGCTCGCTTTCGCAGAGCGCGTCGTCAGAGAGCTGTTGCTCGGATTGTGAACGCCGTTGTTGCAAAGCAACAATCATCGTTTCCAACGCGTCGCAAAGTGGCGCCAACTGCCAAGGTAAGTCAGACGACTTGTCATAGCCCGTCGTGCGGTTGACCAGGCCTACGATACCGACCAGGCTACTCTCGTTTTTGCACAACGGCAGGCCCAGAAAAGTAGCCGACGGCTCTGGATCGAGGAGCGCTCCATTTGACAGCGGGCGGGCGACGTGGGCGTGGGCGAGCACGGTCTCCTTGGCGCAAGCCACTTCGAAGCAGAGTGGCTTCAGATCGAAAATCTCGCTTTTCTGCAGCTCGGGACCGACACGAAATGTCTGTGTCGATTCATCCCAATCCGATCCATAAGTCGCATGCACAGAGAGGGGCAGATTGCCGCTGGGCACGCCGGCGACGAAACCAAATTCGCTCTCCGAGAGTTCGACGAGCAATCGAATGGCGAGCTCGAATGCCGGGCGAGGGTCCGCAGTGGCAATGAACTGTCGCTGGACGGCCACGACGGCAGCGAGCGTATCGACCGATGTCTGCCGAGTACCTAGCACCGCATCTTCCTCCGCTAATTCCCGTGATAGTTAGCACCAAGAAATCGAGCCATCGAGAATCGCAGTCGAGACGAGTATCAAACCGGATTATCGCCTAAATCGACAAGCCAAGCGCCATTCCAGGAACGGTTTTTGTTATACCCCGCAACTGGGGTGTGTGCAACGAATGGCGAGCGTGCCGGCCAGCCTCCAGCTTTCTTCAGGAACTCATCAAGTATGAGGGGGAAGCCTCGTGGAATCGCGAGCCGTGAGTTACTCATCGCCTCGCCAAGCGATCTCTCCAGAGTCGATCGACCAATCTGGACCGAAAAAGCCCCAGGCACGAATTCCCGCTGAACTGGTCTCGAGACCCGCGGTGTTCAGGAGCATGAGATCTGGATACCCGATGCCTGCCACAAAATATCGCAGGCGGTTAGTCATTGCATTGCCGCCAGGGCCGGTGCCCGCGACGACGCCGATCAATGCAGCTTCGTCATCCTCACGCGGATAAACCATCAGCAGAGCTAGATCGTCTCCAGATTCAGTGCGGTCGCCGATTTGGACTGCACCGCGCCTAACTTGCACCGGCGAGTGAGCTAGCAGCGCTGGCCAGGCAGAGTTGGTGTCGGAGTTGCCGTATAGAATCACACTGCGTCCGAGCGATTCACGGGCATCGAACTGCTGATCGGGGATCACCGTGAGCGCGCCACCCCCGCGATACCAAAAAGTCTCGGCATCATACCGGGCTTTCGCTTCGGCCCAGCGGTTTTCTTCCTCGTTGCCAACTGTGCCGTAGACAAGCATCGCTCCATGGTCGAACGCGGCTTTGAAGCGGCCACTCCGTTGGGGGCTTTTCTGACTTCGGGCTGGAGGATCGACGGGATTCCACTCCTTGCCCGTCCGCTCGAACCACAGCCGGTAGTCGTCGGGCCACGGAAGGAATGCCATCTGATGACCATCGAGGGTAACGTCGATGGGTTGCCAGGGCGGTAGATGCTCGACGTCGATGGAGAGCCGCGCGACGTTAGTCGTCTGACCGACGAAGGTGCGGGTGTCGACATCCTGGCGCACGATAGCCCGACTCGGCTTCAGCGCCGCTTGCTGGACTTCGATCGAGAGCCAGTCGCAAGAGTTCGAGATTCCGGGGTCGGCCGTTATGAAATCGATGGCCGTGCGTTGGCTGGCCGACGGCCGCGCGAGTCGCTCGAAAAACTCCCCCATCGGCGGCCAATCGCAGCCGTGGTCGACCGGCCAAAGGTTGATTTCCGGGTTCTCGTAATAGGCAAAATTCGTGTGGAATTCGCCGAGCCGCTTCCGCATGAAACGCGATTGCTCGACGGGGACTGTGTCGTCTGCCGAGCGATGCAATACATAGACACCCAAGTCGGCGAGGTTGGTGAGCGATTTAACCGTGTCGCTCGGCGAATAGCTACGGAGCAGCAGCGACTCGAGTGGATTCGGATTCTGAAACGATGGCATGCCGCCGCCGTACGACCAAAAGCTGGCCCAGCCGCTGCTGGGACCGATCGCGGTAAACTGATCTGGATAAGTGACACCGAGGTGCCAGGCACCATGGCCACCCATGCCGTGACCGGTGAGGAAAATGCGACCAGGATCGTGCGGATAGCGGCGGCGCGAATCCTCGAGCGCTTCCATTGCGTCGAATCGGGCCCAATCTTCCCAGTCAAAGCCATACGGGCGCCTGCCTTGCGGTGCGACGATATGGGCCGACGACTGCGCGCTTAACAGTCCCAGATGTGCTTCGCAGTCGATGCCTGCGTCGTGCAGGGTGACGATGATGCCGGGGAGGGGCGGCTCGTCGAATGGAAATTCCGCTGCCATTGGCTTCACCGCCGGCCGCACAGCGTAAGGTTGCACGCTGCCATCGATGCGGCTGCGAAATGTGCGTAACTGCGGCTCTTCGAGACCCACACGCTTCACCTGCAGCGTGAGCGAAGAGAGGATAGTTTTTTCCGGGCCAGCGAGCAGTTCGAGCTGGCATCCGGCCGTGTCTGGCTGATCACGGCCAGCGGGTGGAATTTGAAATGCCACCTTCTGTACCGAGAGGGGTGGAATCGCTGGCAGAGCGGTCGATGACTTGCCACCTTGCTCGACACTGCAAAAAAGCTGTGCGTCTTTCCGCCATGCTTGGCTGGCATTGATCACGTTGACCGCACCCCATTCGGCATCGATTTCGCCACGGACGAGCGTGGGAACGATTGCGTCTCGCTTCATGAGTGAGACTTCATGTTCTGGAGCAGAAAGCGAGGCTGACAGTTGTTCGCCAGCGAGCTGGAATAGCAAAGTGTTTTGCCCTTGTCGTACGAGCACAGGCAATTCCAACCAACCGGTACCATACGGATCGCCCGTCCGCCACTGGCCATTGACATTAACCGACGCGTGGCCTGTCGCCTTGAGCAACATCACGCGCTCATTGGCTGAGTCGAACTTAGCAAAGGCGTAGCCGCCGCGGAATGCGCGGGTGTCGAGCGTGCCACTCTTATCGACCGCTACAGCGCGCCAAAACTTTTGATCTCTTTTTTCAGAGCCGACTTGCTCGCCCTCGACAGGCGGTCGCCATTTGCCGGACACGATTTGTGCTTCGACGGCGTCTTGGTGTATCGGCAGGCGTCCATAATGGCCTACGGCGGGAAGCACGAGAAACTCGCGCAACTCGATCGTATCCAATAGCGCTGGTGCGTGCGTCACGACTGGCGAGATGTCTTGCGCCGCCGCTCGAACCGCGGCGGCAATTGCCAGGTATGATCCCAGTATCGGCACCAGTACGAGCGAGAACATTGGCAACTTGAACATGCGTCACCGCATTGGAATCGAAGGTGTGGCGTGTCTGCAGCGCGAATTGGCCGTGGCGCTCCCGATTGTAGGGAGCCCCGATCGCGTTGTGAATGCCTGGCGGCAACGAAAAGCGGGCGTCTCCTTGTGGCGACGCCCGCAGGAAATTTAGCGATTTCTTACCTGCTGTTGGCTGAGCGCGGCACCGCCCATCGCAACTGTTTGCCTGAAAAGGCGAACTTGCGGCAGCACCAGCTCATCAAATCAGGTGTTCCGGCAGCGGCTCACTGGTTGGACCGTCGGCTAGCTCGGCGGCGACATCGCTGTAGAGGTCGTGATCCCAGCCGGTGGGAATCCGCTTGCGGCGGCGGGCGGCGCGAGAGCGGACTAGCCGCACCTGGTCGTCGTCCCACAATGCTTCCGGATCAATCGCATAGGCATCGAGCCAGGCCTCTGGCTGCGCCGGCTCGACGTAACGCTGGTATCGTCGCTGGCCTCGAATCACACGCCGCCGCTCGTTCCGCACCACCGCTCGCCAAGCCCACTTGGTGAGCAGCGACCGCAGCACGGAAATAGGCAAGCCACCGGTTGAGTCCAATACGGCCGCCTTGGCCGCGCGCCAGCGGGCGTCGCTACGCGAGAGTTCGATGAATTCCTGACCGTCGCTGGTGAGCCGCACACAGGGAGCGCCGGCCGTGGTTTGGCCGGCTTCCTTGACGAGGCCAGCATCGGTCATTAGCCGCAAATGGTAGCGGATGCGTTCGTCACCATCTTGCCGAGCGTCGGTTCGCAAGACTTCCACCGGGCAGGTGGCGCCACGGCGTTCAATATCCAATAGTAGTTGCCGAAACAGGTCGATGTCGCGTTGCATGAGTGCACCTCCGTTTGCACAAAGTTGGGTCGAAATTTGCAAAGCCGCGATTCGAATTCAGCGATTCGAATTCAGCCTCTGCGCGTCGCCGTCATGAAACGGCGGCAATTGGTAAGTTCATGATGGAACATTTTGGCAGGCACAGTCAAGGCGAGTCCAGCCGATCGAGGCTGGGCTTTGTCCCAAAACTGGTATTTGACGATGCTTGCAGATCGGCGATCCTTGGCGATGTTTGTTTTACTTCGTCCAAAAAGTGCATTTCGATGGCTCGCTGGTTATTGACGGACGAAGACTGGGCATTGATTGCAGACGTGTTTCCGTCGAACGGGCGAGCCGGAGCGGTCGATTAGGAAATGCAAAACCCCCCGTGGGGGAATCCCGCGGGGTATTTGAAAAAATCTGGCGATACCTACTTTCGCGCTGGTGGGGCGTAGGTGTTCGGACACGCGTAATCACGGGCGAATCATGGTGATTTCATAATTGAGAGGGACATCGCGGAGGGTGGGTCCCGAGAGGACCGCGTTGTTGCCGTTGCACAAGTATTCGAACGGCAAACCGGTTACTGGATCCTCGGGAATGGGCACTTCAGAAATGTCCTCGAGTCGTTCCGGCAGGTGGCCGTCGTGATATGCGCCGTAGATGCGAATCGCCTCAAGCACCCGTAACACGGCAATGCGACGATCGTTGTGAGCCATTGCCACGCGAGCCGTCTTGATGGCCGGCATCAAGAGTTGGGCGATTGGGATGATCTCAAGTTGTTCGCGATCGGCTCGCAGGATGGCGGTGTCAATTCCAACGATCGCGTCGGGGAAGGGCAAATAGTAATACTTGATGACGTCGTCGAGGAATTGGTGATACGTTTGCAGCGAGTAGAGCAGAGCGACCTGATGCAGCGACATGGCGTCCACTTTCTCGGTGGGCGGGCCGGCGGCAATCAGCGACTGCTTGGCGATCGGGAGCAATCGCTTGCACTGCTCGTCGAGCTCGTCGGCCGACAGTGGCTTGAGAGATTCGCCAAACCTAATCTGCTCAATGACTTCCTGGGCAAAATGGTGAAACAGCTCACGCCACTGGTCCGGCGTTCGCACAACGGTCTGGATGTCGTGCAACTCCGGAAATGATAGCTCGACACCCATCGCTTCGACGTCGATGGCATCATTTACATCTATGAGCGGCCTGGGGAGCATGGAGAGCGCCCAGTACAGATTCGGAGCCTTCGGCTGCTGGACGAATTCAAGGACCTGGCGTGACATGAACTCGGAAATGGCAATTCCCACTAGGCCATTTATGATGGTTTCTCCGGCTGCCACATGACGGCCGAGCGAATAGCCGCATTGCAGCGATTCAACTGCGTCGGCGAACTCGCCGTCGGCGATCTGCATCCGCGCTCGGACAGCAAGGATGCGGCCGAAATTGCGCGTTTGCTGGATCTCGGGCAGTAGCATCCCGTAGAACGGTCCCTCGCTAATCGGTAGCTGCCAGTCGCAGAATCGACAATGGGCGCCGCGGCGAATCGAGCCTTCGATTCCGCCACGGGTGGGCAGATTGAGTTTGCCGTCCCGCAACTCCTCCAGCGGCGTCTGCTGCCAACGATCGATGTCGTCAAGCATTTCTCGACTACTGAAAAACCGCGTTTCTTCGCCCGTGACTTTTCCGTAGTGGACGGCGGCGTTGCCGGGCTTTTGGTCCAAGCGATCGGGCAAGAGCCGATACTTCAGCGCCGGGACCGGCTGCGGGGACGGGTATAGAGTCAGTTTCACCAGCGGTTCCGGCTCGGCGCCATACGCTGAACTATCTCGGATAAGCAGCAACAGTGTTCCCGCAATCATCGTCAATAAAGCACTAGTGCGGATCATGAATTGATTCCTCGATAGATGGGCAAACCGGAAGACTTGTCTGCAGGCAACCTAGGGGACTCGGAGTCGCCCGTCACTTGACGCCACGCGGCCGGAGTCAGGGTCGGACGGTCGCGATCGTCGATCGGAAGCGTCCCGACTAATTCCTCAGCCCGCGTCGCTAGCGATCGCTCGATGTTACCGCCATGAGCATCTCCCACGGAGAGCCCGTCCGCTCGCGGGTTGCTTGAATCGTTAGTTACTTGAGGCCTTGATTTAAACGGCCGATTTCCGCTGGCAACATTGCTGACCGGAGTTGCCGACGACACCTCTCTGAACGAAGGCGTCGCGAGCAGCGCTACGAACAATGCCGCGGCGACGGCGGTCATCGCAGCGAACGCGCGCGGCCACACCTTGGCAGCCAGGCCTACGCCCAACAGCGAAACCCTTTGAAGCGATCCGTCCACCGACGCCTGGCCAGCGAGAAACATTAATCGTTCGCGATCAAGGCGATCGTTCCGCGGCACAAGTGCCGCAAATTGAGCCTCCAGAGACTTTAAATCACGAGGCAACTCGCCCGGCACGTCACTGGCCGACTCGTCGTCACCTGAATTCATGGGCGACCTTTTTTGTTCGGACATGCAACCCTCCATTTCTCGCGCAATAGGCGAAGTCCGTATTCGTAGCGACGGTGGGCCGTGCTAGTTGACACACCGATCAAATCAGCAATCTCGTCAAACGACAATCCACTCCACAACCGTAACACAACGACCTCGCGGAGTTCGCTCGTCAGTTGTGCCAGAGCAGCAACAGCTTCTTCCGCATCGAGCGTTTCGTCTGCCGCCGGTTTGAACCACGGCGTCTGATCGGAACCAGCCGCTTTTTCGTGTCGCACCCGCCGGTTCACCGACCGCGACTGGCTCACGGCTTCATTGCGAGTAACACGGTAGAGCCAGCCAACTACGTTCTCCGGCAAGGGCCGTTGTCGCATCAGCCGAATGAACACCTCCTGTACAACGTCTTCCGGCCAAACGCACCACTGCTGAGCGTAGAGAACCAAAGCAGCCCCATGCTGGTCGAGCAATTGCCGCAGTAAATTTTGATCGGCCGCGTTCATACTCTCCTTTGTAGCGGTCTGCCGAGATATAGACGCCCACCGCAATCGAATTTCCCGTCACTGAACGAGGGAATTGCAAGTTTTTTTTGGTAGGAGAATTGGGGGCGAGAGCATGGCGGCTCAAATACTATTTGCCACGGCGCGGAAGTCCGCAAGTTGAAGCGCTATCGAGGGTTAGCGGGCGAATCTCGCCACAGCGCATAACAAAAACCCCGTGGGGAGATCCCCACGGGGTTTTTGAAAAATCTGGCGGTACCTACTTTCGCGCTTGGAGGCACTATCATCGGCCTGAAAAGCTTAACGACTGTGTTCGGAATGGGGACAGGTGTGACCTTTTCAGTATGTTCACCAGAAAAAGCGTGACGCACCGGTAGGCACGGCACGCTTAAATTGGTCGTTGCAAGAGTGGGGCAGGGGGAACCGGGGACGAAAACGTCCCGGCTCGCTGCCTTCCATTGACTGCCCTTAGCTGTGTATGCAAAGCAATACAGGTATGCAAAGCAATACAGCGAGAGCGTTTGATAAATGTGGCCAAGCGATCGTCCGTTAGTACCGGTTAGCTGAACGCATTACTGCGCTTACACATCCGGCCTATCAACCTGGTAGTCTTCCAGGGGACTTTCGGTTATTAACCAACGAGACCTCATCTTGGAGCGGGCTTCACGCTTAGATGCCTTCAGCGTTTATCCGTTCCGACCATAGCTACCCAGCCGTGCCGCTAGCGCGACAACTGGAACACCAGAGGGTCGTCCTTCCAAATCCTCTCGTACTAAAGAAGAACCTCCTCAAGTTTTGTGCGCCCACAGTAGATAGGGACCGACCTGTCTCTCGACGGTCTGAACCCAGCTCACGTACCACTTTCATTGGCGAACAGCCAAACCCTTGGGAGCTTCTACACCCCCAGGATGTGATGAGCCGACATCGAGGTGCCAAACCGCTACGCCGCTGTGGACGCTCGGTAGCGATCAGCCTGTTATCCCCAGAGTACCTTTTATCTGATGAGCGATGACCCTTCCAT
>JBGSUJ010000105.1:0-19596 GCA_041753435.1 Pirellulales bacterium
ACATCGTCGGAAATCGCCCCAATCGATTCGAGCCCCGACGTGTCAAACGGCGGCCCAAACCCCAGGCCCTACTCCTCAAACCACGTGCCGAGTACAAACGATATGCAGCGTAGGGACTTACGAAAGTTCAAGTGCCATTCCCGTCTGAGACGGTTTGACTTAACGACTAGCGGGTTCTATCGCGGACAAAGGTTGCCAGGTTGGCAAGCGGTTTGGCGGCCGCTCCGAAAATTACCAACTCGCTGCAGGCCAGTTCCACTAGTTCGGTGGCACGGCGGCGACTTGGTTCAATTCCCAACAATTGCGGATATGTTGCCTTCCCGCAACTGGCATCTTTGGCGAGTCGCTTGCCGACGGTGGCTTGGGATCCCGACACGTCGAGCAAGTCGTCGGTAATTTGAAAGGCCAGCCCGAGATGTTGGCCATATGCTTTCAGGGCATCAAGCTGCTTTGCCGTCGCGCCAGCCACAATGCCACCAAGTTCGAGCGACGCCGAGATCAGCGCGCCAGTCTTGCGGCGATGGATCGATTCGAGCGCAGGCAGGTCGTCGCTGGTGACACCACCGGCAAGGTCGGAGGCCTGGCCGCCGACTAGCGCGGTTGCCCCCGCGGCTTGACCGAGTACGGCGCAGCAGCGGGTGGCATAGTTGGCTGGTTTGATGTCAGTCGCCACGATTTCAAAGGCTCGAGCCAGTAGCGCGTCGCCCACTAAAATTGCGACTGCTTCTCCAAACACCTTATGGCACGTCGGCCGACCGCGGCGGAGGTCGTCGTCGTCCATGGCCGGCAAGTCGTCATGCACGAGCGAATAAGTGTGAACCATTTCAACGGCACATGCGGCGGACAGTGCGTCGGCCATCATTCCACCACAGGCCTGGGAGGCGAGCAGCACGAGCCGCGGCCGCAGTCGTTTGCCCGGAGCCAACAGTACATAGCGAATCGCTTCGCCAAGCTCGGACGGACAGCCATCGTCGAACCGACTGTAGCGTTCCAGCGCGGTATCGATCAGCGATGCAAGACGGTCGGCATCGTCAATTGAGGGCTCGGCGGTATGCAGCGTGGCCAATGATTTCTTTTTCAGGTCGGAAGAGGAGACAAGGCGCGATTTGCACCCCTCCATTCTAAAACAGGCGGTGGGCACCGTCTACGTCGTTCTCCGCCCTTTGGCGTTTGCCGGCAGGGGCGATCGTATCGCTCGTACGGCGTCGGCCGCGACTGGCGGCCTTTTCTTCGAGCGACGCGTGCTCGCTCTCGTCGAACGGCTGAGTGATCGGGTTTCCCTCGGCGTCCATTCCCGAGAGCAGTTCGATCTTACGTTCGACACGTTCGAGCAGTTGGTGGCAGGAATTCAAGTGCTTCACGCCTTCCTCGTAGCGAGCGAGTGCGTCGGAGAGGCCAAGCTTGCCGCTTTCGAGTTCGCTGACAATGGCTTCGAGCTCTCCCAGTGAGTCTTCAAAGGAAAGCGTCGCCTCGCTGGAATCGGTGGATTTCTTCTTAGCCACAGGTAGTTGTCCTAATTATCAGATTTCAGTGTGGTCGATTTCTTCGACGCGGCTCAAGATGGTACCGTCTGTAAACTTAGTGACGATGGATTGATCGATGCGGAGCTGGCCGACGGAACGGAGAACTTTGCCCGATTTTGTCTCCTGGCTGATCGTGTACCCGCGTTCGAGCACGGCGATCGGGCTGAGGGATTGCAGCTTACCGGCCAAATTGGCAACGTTTCGCTGGCGATCGTGCAGCAGCCTGCGAAGACCACTTGTGCCTCGCAATGCTAACTCGTCGAGTCGGCGACTCCGGTCGTGAACCATGTCGAATGGCCGACGGAAAGTGCGCTGCGACGCGACACTCTCGAGGCGGGAACGGGCGAGTGTCAGGCGACGCAAGCTGGCGACACGGAGCCGCTCGCGATATTGCCTCAACCGGGCAGCCAGTTCTTCTGCCGCAGGGACAACTCGCTCGGCCGCTTCGCTAGGAGTAAGCGCGCGAACATCGGCAGCGAGGTCAGAGAGTGTGACATCGATCTCGTGCCCGACGGCGGACACCGTGGGGATGCGCGAAGCGGCAATCGCACGAACGACCGCCTCTTCGTTGAACGACCATAAATCTTCGAGACTGCCGCCGCCGCGCCCGACAATCAGCACATCGAGAACTGGCTGGAGGCAATTTGCCGTGCGAATGCCGGCGACGATCTCGGCAACGGCAGCTTCGCCTTGGACACGCGCGGGAATGATCAGCACGTCGACACCCCGCCAGCGGCGCCGCATGACTTCCAAAAAGTCGCGCACGGCGGCGCCGGTGGGGCTCGTGACAAACGCGACCCGCCTAGGAAAAGCGGGTAGGCGGCGTTTGCGGGCTGGGTCGAACAGGCCTTCGGCCGCCAGTTTTTCACGAAGCTTGCGGAGCGCGAGTTCTAAAGCGCCGACGCCCTTGGGCTCAAGTTCGTCGACTACTAATTGGTAGCTGCCCCGCGGGGCGTATACGTCGAGGTGGCCGCGACAGAGAATTTCTAATCCATCGGCAAGTGTGAACTTGAACTTCGAGGCGGTGCCGCGCCACACGACGGCGCGAATTTGAGCGACGTCGTCTTTGAGCGTGAAGTAACAATGGCCAGATTGCGGGCGCGAAAAGTTAGAGACTTCACCGGCGACCCACACCGAGGGGAACCCACCTTCGAGCAGGTCCTTGATACGTGCAGTTAGCTCGGAGACGGTGAGCGTGTGCGGGGCGGCGATAAGGGTGTTGGCGGACACGAATTTGCAAGACTAAGACGAAAGCGGCCGTTGGCTTCATTTGATCACGCAGTAGCAAGACAAACTGGTGCAACGCAATGTGTTCGATAAAGATACCACCTGCGGTTCGCCGCGTCGATTCAAGCAGCGCGCGCCGGGCAGAATGATTTTTCGGTTGGGGGCGCGAATTCACGCACTGGTGGGGGTGGTGCGCATTGTTGCTTGATGACGACTTCCCCAGCTTTGCGGCTGCCGGCTACGGCCCAGGCTTCGGCTTCGGCAGTCAGGCAATTGAGGAGGCGTTCGGTGCGGAGGCGGCAAGTTTCGAGGCCCTCTCGATCGAGATTGGGCGGTATCGCAATCGGTGGGCCAACCACGGCGCGGGCGCGCGAGAACTGCCGCGGCACGGCAAAGCGGTCCCAGCTGTTGGTACGCCACGGTCGATCGTAGCCAAAGCCCATCGCCACCAACGGGATTTGCAGCCGCGAGGCAAGGTAAATCGGTCCTTGGGCGAACTGTCGTCTTGGCCCGCGAGGTCCGTCTGGCGTAATCGTCAGGTGGTGCGTGCGGCTACGATCCTCCAGTTCCCAGAGGGCCCGGGCGCCGCCCCGGTAAGTCGAACCGCGGACGCAATCGAAGCCGAAATGGTTAGCGATCCGCGCCAGGATATCGGCGTCGCCGTGCTGGCTTAAGAGCATTGAAAGATGGCAGTGGCCCCGCAAGGCGAGCGGCAACAGAATGTATTCGTGCCAAAAGACGTAAATCCGCGGCCCTTGGATGCCGTGTACAGGATCAACTTTGCGGTCGTAATAGACTGCTCGCGCGTCGAGCGACTGCATCCAGGCTTGAATGCCTTTGGAGGCGAGCAGACCGCCAAGCTTCATGAAGAAGTTACGGGTGCGTGGAAAGTGCTTGGTATGCGGCTTTCGAGCCATAGGTGCGCGTCCGTGCATATTTGCAATTGGCATTCTAGGCTGCCACTGCCTGTGCTGTCTGGCGGTCAGCCTAGCCTAAGTCTAGTTACTCGGGCCAATGACCGTTGAAAACCTCAACGGCAGGGCCGGTCATGTAAACGTGGTTGTCTGCTTCATTCCATTCGATTGCCAGGTCGCCACCTAACAAATGAACGACCACTTTGCGGTCGCTACGGCCAGTGAGGACGCCGGCGACACACACGGCACATGCGCCAGTGCCGCAGGCGAACGTTTCACCTGAGCCACGCTCCCACGTTCGCTGCCTCAACTCCTGACGGCTGAGTACCTGGACGAATTCGCAGTTCACGCGCTTCGGAAAGCGAGAGTCGACTTCAAGCTTCGGTCCTACACCAAGCACGCAATCGTCAGTGGCTTCGTCAACAAACGTAATGCAATGCGGATTACCCATCGAGACGGCAGTCACGCGAATCGTGCGATCAGCGACTGTGATTGGCATATCGACGATCGGTTCGTCCGATCCGGCGGGCGAGCGAAGAATCGTCGGAATGTGCTCTGGGGTCAAGATCGGTTCGCCCATGTCGACACGAACGGATTCGACGCTACCACGCTGAAGAATTAGTTCGAGCGTGTAAACCTGGCCGCCCGATTCGATGTTTAGTGGATTACGGCGTGAAATGTCGTGGTCGTAAACATACTTGGCCACGCAACGGATGCCATTGCCACACATTTCGGAGGGGGAGCCGTCAGCGTTGAACATCTTCATTTCGGCGTCGGCCCGATCGGTGGGGCAGATCAAAATCAGGCCGTCGCCGCCGACTCCAAATTGCCGTTCGGACATGCGGCGGGCTAGTTCAGGGGCATCCAATGGAAGGCGCTCGGCGAAGCAATTGACATAGATATAGTCATTGCCAGCACCGTGCATCTTCGTGAAATTCATGGCAGGGGGACCGAGGGTGCTACATTACGACGGCTGTGAGAGTATCCCAATTCTAACAAGTGTCATCCAGCTGTAAGAGAGGTACGGCTTCAGCGAGGTACGATGGAGCCGGGCCGTGACTCATAACGTCAGCCGGTTAGATCAAGCTGGGTGCCGCTGTGGCCCGTGGCATCGCGACTTTGCCGTGGTTGGGCGTTTTGCTGGTCTTCTGGGTGAGTTCTGTTGGGGGCTTCTTCCCAGAGACGACGGCCATCGGCGTCGCGGTCAGAGGTTTCTTGGTCTTGTTCGGTGGTCCCGATTCCCGCGGCCTGTTCGGCACGATTCGAGGCGTCGATTACACGCTGCTGCGAGGCTGTGTCGCGGCTGGCGCGTTCTGTCTCGCTGCCGGTGGATTGAGAGAGTGGTACCCCAGCAGCGCTGCCGATTAGTCCTCCGAGTGATCCGACGCTCATGAACGAGCTCCTTTCTAGTACGTCAGTCGATGGGTCCTGACATGCGCGAAAGAGTCTGGCTGAAAAGCCTGCCCTCTCAGTATCGTTTCGGTGGCGTGATCCATGGAATTCCTGCCGCGGCCGGTGGAGCAACGGCTGACGCGCCTTGGCCGGCCTGTTCTAACATTTTGCTGACGGCTGGAAATGCTTCGCGGTGAATCTGTGGATTATCCCAAGTGCCGTCCACTTTGAGCTGAAATCCTTGTTCGCTGAGGTGGCCGGCGACGGTCTTCCAGAGTGGAATCGGCAGGTCAGCCGGTCCCACCAAAGCATAGAACACCAAATTGAGCCGGCGATCGAAATTCGTTTCACCGCGGCCATACAAACTGACTGCGTCGCCGAGCAAATCGAGTTTTTTGAAGTGGATGTGCTCGCCGCGGATGTCGAATTCCATGTCACAGCGGTTGAAGGCGGTGGTGTCGGGCGTGCGGTTGCGGAGCACGCTGAGCATCGCCACTAGCGGCGGTAATTGATAAATGTTGGCGTCGACAACATGCAGGTCGCCCTGCCCGCTAAGCGCGTAGGTTGAGCGACCGGTGCCTCGCAGCGACAACTTGCCGGAGACTTTTCCTGTGAGATCGCTGGGTCCACCCATTCGTTCGCGGACAACGCGGCTGAGATCGACGCCACCGATGGAAATTTCGGCGTTGTAGCGGGGTTGACCCGTATGTTCGAGTAGAACGTCGGATGCGATGGTGCCACCAAAAACATCGGCATTCAAACGGCGCGGGGATTGGCCAAGTTTCTCGGTTGCCACTTTGCCGAAATGGCAGACAGAGCTGTCGCTCCAAAAAGGACCGTGGATGTTCGTAAATTGGATATCGTTCCAACTCAGCGAGTCGATCGCCAGTTCGCCGTAGGTGCGACAATTGGGGCCATCGCAGTCGCCCTGCACTCGGATGTTCCCGGAGAGGTTCTCCAATGGCAGGTCGCCACGCAGAGCTGACTGATGGCCAGCGAGCCGGATATCCCACTTGGCCGCAATCTGGTGCGAATCGGGACGTCGGACGAACAGCAACTGAGAATTATTGACATTGAAATTTCCGGTGGGTCGAATTCGATCGATGACTTTTTGCACTGCGAGTGGTACCGCGCGAAGGAAGTCAGGCTCGAACGCGAGTCGGTCGGCATTGAGGCCTTGAATGAACAACTGCCAGCCTCCTCCAGCGTCAGCTTGCCAAACACCCACTTGGGCCGAAAAATTAGTGCGGCCGTGGATCCCGTAGAGTTGCTGCAGATCGACTCGACCATCGGTAACAATCGCCTGGCCACTAACTTGTTCCAATCGGTAGGGAAAGAATGTCGGCTCGATCGAAACAGTATTCTCGAACGGTTGAATGCTGACGCGAGTAGTGGGCTTTTCTTGGCCGACTTGGCAATCCACACGGGCAGTAAAATTGACGCGACCTAATGGGCGGAGTTCGTCCCATACCTGTTGCACAGCAGGTGAGACTGAATGCTTTAGGTTTTCGTCGAGCGGTACGCCGGTGCCATGAATGGTGAGTTGAAGTGCCAGCCCGTCAGAACTAGCGTGTGATTCGCCAAAGCAATTGACCACGGCAGAGCCTTGTCGATCGCGACCGACAATATCCGAAAGTTTGAAATGGCCATTATGTGCGGTGACGAAGCCGCGAACTTGTTGCAGCGGATAGGGAAATTTCTCGTACTGAATTGCACAATCCGTGAGCCGCAGTTCCAGATCAGCATTGCCGTTGTCTGCGTAGGGATTGGTGCGTTGGTAGCGCCAGCGAAAGTCGACTAGTCCCTGAGCGTGTAGCGTCCGAACGAACTTTTCTACTTTTTCTGGCATGGCAGCGAGCAATTCTTCGTGGACCGAAACACCTTCGCCAGAGACCTCCACCCAGCCAGTAGGAGAGAGTGGCAAACTGGGATTAGCAGCAGTACTTGCCAGTTGGACGCCACGATTCGGGATGGCTTCGTCATCGAAGAAGATCCCCGCCGCACCGCCGTTGGTCTTGACGGAAAAACTGGGGACTGCCAGATGGTCGATCTTGGCAGCGATTCGGATTGGTCGGCCGTCACCCATACCCACGAGGTCCAGTTCGAATTGAGTAGCTCCGGTCGAGGGCGAGGGTGAAATTGCGACCGTGCCAGTGGCTTGTACAATTGGATAGGGAAACTTCTCGTGATCGGTGAGTGAGAGGCCGCGACATTGTGCGGTGAGCACGGGACGCCAGTGTTGGCCGTCGAACGTGAGTTGAATATCGGCATCGACGATGCCCTCGGGACTGAATCGCTGCCACAGTTGTTCGACACGTGCTGGTAACACGGCACGCAACTCGGAGTCGACTAGCAGGCCTTTAATGCGTCCGGCGAGTGCCAGCGGAGCATCAGCCGACCACCCTTGGCGATTGCAAGCGATGGTCACGTCCGCCGCGGCAACTTTGCCTGTAAGTTGCTTAATGGCAAGTGTGTGAGAGTCGGCAGTGATTTCAGCCTTTAACTCAGTCAGAGGCTGAGGCAAGAGCTTATGATTCAGGCGGCCGCGATTGAGTGCGATTTGCGCCGACCAGAAAATCTCTCTTCCTCCAGGCTTAGCTTGAGTAAGCGTGACTTTCGCGTCGGCACTGGCATGAAACACGACTTCATCAAGTTGCGTAGGGAGTGTGCCAGGAATTGCCGCCATAAGTTCTGGCGAGATTTGTAACGAATGGATGTCGAAAGTAATATCAAGCGTGCCATCGTCGGGGCAAAGGGAACCGCTGAACGCAAGTTCGCGGGCAGGAGTGCCCGTGGCGGTGCCCGAAACGAGGAGGCAGCGAGATCCCCTTTGACCGCCGGCGGTAGCGTTCTCGCCAGGAGTGATTTTCAGGTCAATGCCCCTCAGTGAGAATGGAGCAGCGGAGGGCCGCGTTGCATCTTCAAGGATCAGCGTGGCGTCCTCGATGAGCATTTCTGGCGTGTCATCGCTGAACTTTGGCAGTGGCACGAGGGCGGCGACGTTCCAGCGGCCATCGACAAGACGCACCGCCCGGAGTTGCGGGCGACGGACGACGATGCGATCAACATGCGGCTTACCAGACAACAGTTCGTCCAGCCGAGCATCGCAGGCGAGAAACAGTTCATCGATCTCAAGTACGGATCGAGGAGAGCCATTCTCGCGCGTTTCCTGCAGCGACAATTTGTTGACGAACACACCTCGACCTTGCTCGAATCGGGCCGCGCCAACGTGAACCTGATGGTGCTGGTAATGACTTGCACAACGTTGCTCCACATGGCGACAGATTTCGTCGTCCAACCTGAAATAGAGATATCCGCCGCCTGCCAGCGCAATCACTACTATGAGGCCGAGGCCCCACAGGAACAGTGACCAACAACAGTTGATTAGGCGAGCAAAAATAGTGGGAATCCTTACTTGTCGGACAATGTGTTACTGCAGTTTGGTTTGCGTGTGGCTGAATCCATAGGCGAACAATGAGGCTGCTATTATTTCTGACGTCAGCATAGCGGGGTGCGATATTCGTACGCCCGATGGACGCACCGCTGGAAAACCGATGGAGCACGATTCTTCAGCCGCACCGTTAGCGCAAACAGCACTACGACTGCGAAGCGGGGGCGTCTCATTAACGGGGCCAACTCATGCCTTAACTGGCTGCCGTGTCGCAATTTAAGGCAAGGGATGGTATCTGCCGAGCGCAGCAGCGGTCAAGATAAAGCAAGCTACTTACAGGCCCTGAGGCAACTGCGAGGAATGAGATAAATAGGCAGTGCCTTGACTTCGCTCGCCATAGATTCCTCCGGGAAGACTGAAGCGGTCATTGTCTACGTCGCTAGCAATCAGATCCGCGATCTGCTGCCACTCCTTGAAGCCCATGTTTTGAAGCGGCCAGCCCGCGCTGCCCCAGGCAATTTTACAGGCTTCGCGGATCGAAAGTGGTGCTTGTCCAACCAGTTCACGACACTGGATCGAGATGACAAGCGGTGAAATCTTCATGCTACGTTGGACTAATTCCTCTGCACTTGCCGTCACCATTTGTTGCAACTCATCTGCTTGCCACGCCAGCCGTAAAATGGCGTCGTCAACTTGTTCGTTGAATTGCGAACGCAGCAGTGGTAGCAATTGGTTCCGAATGCGATTGCGAGTGAAACGCAAGTCGGTATTGGTCGCATCGATGCGATAATCCTGACCGATCGACTGCAGATACTCCAGGGCATCGCGTCTGCGAAGGGCCAGAAACGGCCTTGTAAGCACGATAGTTGGCGATAGTGGTCGCGCGCGTCGCATACCTGCCAATCCGGCTACTCCGGTGCCGCGGATTATTCGGTGAATCACGGTTTCGACTTGATCGTCGGCCGTGTGGGCCAACGCGACGAACCGGGCCCCCAATTTTTCGGCCGTGGAGCAGAGGAACTGATAGCGTGCAGATCGCGCAGCGGCTTCGAGGCCAGCGCCCATTTTCGCAGCCAGCGCTGGCACGTTTGAGTGACCGATTTCGAGGGGAACCGCGAGCCGATTGCAGAGCTCAACAAGCCAGTTTTCGTCAGCCTTTGCTTCCATGTGTCGAATACCATGGTTCAGATGGGCCACGAAGAGCTGGCCACTCCCGCCTGCGAGTTGCTTCACTGCGACGGTCGCTCGAAGTAACGCGACACTGTCCACACCACCCGAGACGGCGAGCAAAACATGCAGATCGCACCACTGAGCGGTGGGCCAGGCATCGACTAGTGCCGCCTCAAAGGCTGGTGTCGGCAAGGGCATGGTGTGATTGCCAGAATCAGGAGCGCGAAACTTTGCGGATTGAGTAAAGCCGAGGGGGCCACTTGGTGGCGATCAATCGCCCGAAAGGTGGAGCAATTGGGCTCAGAGCAGCCAATGCGGCGTGTGTCCCCCGTTGCAGCTTCGTCGACATTTGATACTATAAAGGGTCATCAACCGAAATACATCTCAGCCAGCGGCGCCTCACAGATTATTTTTGCGATCCGCTAGCTGAACAGCCGGCAAGGCCGATTGGTCTTGGCGGGCTTTTGTCAGGTATCCAGGTGGGTACGCAGGTTTTTGGGAAGCGTTTTTGTACCGACTGTCGCTGACGGCTGTCGGGCAGAATGCGACGCGAAATTGAATGGTTTGAGGATGAGTTCAAGTCAGTTATTGACCACTCTTGACATGCGTGAGTCTTACTCCCTGTTGGCGACGGTGGCGATCACGTGGGCTATGTTGCAACATTGGTTTGCAAGCTGCGGTGGCGATGTAGCACGCGAGCGAGGTGCGGCGGAGCCCTTAATAGAGTCGTGGATTTCGGTTGTCCTCCGATTCGGCCGATCGGCCGGTACGGGTTGGGCGACTCAGTCCATGGTTGGGTTTCCGGCGAGGTTCGGCATTGGCAAACGGCGACACGGAGCTGGGCAGTTTCGCGCTACGGCGTGCTGCGACGGCCGTGTGCGTTGTATCCATAGGACCTGGTCGACAAACTGACAGCAACGTGGCCAATTATTTGCCTTGCTCTTTTGACTCATTCTCGAGCGCAGTTTTTCACGTTGCCATCGGCGGCTCATACCCGCTAGATGAATTCTGCTCGAACGTTGGCGGTTGAGCCGCAAACACCAGCGAATTGCGATTGTATAGTGGTCGGAGCCAGCTTACGGCGGACGACCCACTCTCGTAGCGCGAGGAGAGATAACTGTGTCTAACTGTTTTCGTATGACCTTGCTTGTTGCGCAAGGCGGAAGCGATAGCAATCCCTGGGTGATCGTAGTTATCGCGGCCATATCGGCCGGGATGGGGATGGGAGTTTTCAAACTGCTGGGCTACCTGCGAAAACGGGATGCGGAGCGGGAGGCCCAGCTGATCATTGAAAAGGCTGAGATGGAAGCCAAGACGCGGCGCAAGGAGGCTGAAGTCGAGGCAAAGGAAATGGCGCTGCGGGAGAAATCGCGGATCGAAGATCAGCTCAACGAATCACGGCAAAAGATTTTCGAACGCGAACGGCAGCTCGACAAACAGCAAGATATGGTTGCCCAACGGGCCGACCAACTCCAAAAACAAGAAAAGATGGTCGAAAGTAACCAGCGCAAATTGGCGGAAAAACTTGAAGATGCCAATCGCCGCCAGGCGGAACTCGACAACTTGCTGGATGTTCAACGGCAGACGCTTCACAAGATGAGTGGCATGGGGGCTGAAGAGGCCCGTGACCGGCTGCTGGAACAGCTCAATCGTGAGTTGGCTCACGAGCAAGGCGCACTGATCATGAAGCGCGAGCGCGAACTGGCCGAAGTTTGCGATGCAAGAGCCCGCGAAATGTTGATCACGTCCATCCAGCGGTTTGCCGCTGCTCACACGGCTGAGGCGACGACGAGCACGGTCGATATTCCAAATGACGAAATGAAGGGGCGGATCATCGGCCGCGAAGGTCGCAACATTCGAGCTTTCGAAAAGGCAACGGGTGTCGACGTGATCATCGACGATACGCCGGGCGTGGTGATAGTTAGCGCATTCGATCCGGTCCGACGTGAGGTGGCCCGTAACTCGCTCAACAAGCTAATTGCCGACGGCCGAATTCACCCCACGCGAATTGAGGAGATTGTTGCGGAAACTCAGCAGGAAATCGACGGCCAGATTCGCCGCTATGGGCAAGAAGCAGTGCAGGAAGCTCAGGTACACGGGCTCAACGAAAAGGTAATTTTGCTTTTGGGACGACTGCACTACCGCACCAGCTACAGTCAAAATGTACTGCGACATTCGATCGAAGTCGCCTTCGTAGCCAGTCTGATGGCCGAAGAAATGGGGTTCGACGGCGATTTGGCGCGACGGGCCGGGCTGCTGCACGATATTGGCAAGGCGGCAGATCACGATATGGAAGGCGGCCACCCAAAGATCGGTGCCGACTTGCTCAAGCGATATGGCGAAGGGACTGAAGTGGTGCATGCCGCACTGGGACATCACGACGACATTCGACCCGACATGCCGTATACGGTACTCGTGGCGGCGGCCGATGCCTGTAGCGCGTCGCGACCCGGTGCTCGGCGCGAAACGCTCGACCGTTACATCAAACGGATGCAGGAACTTGAATCGATTGCGACAGGTTTTGATGGCGTGGAGCAGGCCTTTGCGATTCAAGCGGGCCGCGAAGTACGCGTCATCGCCAGCACACGCAACACGACAGATGAAACGGCGGCCAAAATTTGCCGTGATATCGCCAAGGCCTTCGAACAGCAATTGACTTATCCTGGCGAAATCAAAGTCACCATGATCCGAGAAAGCCGGTTCACGGAAATGGCGAAGTAGCGACCCGAGGTGACGCTGAGCGACGGGGTTTGCCTGTAACCTGTGGCTAAGATTTCACAGATTAGCTTTGAGCATCACATCATGCGAATCCTGTTCATTGGTGACATTGTGGGGAAGCCTGGGCGAGTAGTTGTCCAACGGGCAGTTGCAGGACTTGTGAGCGAAGAGCGGCTCGATTTGGTGGTCGCCAATGCCGAAAATGCGGCTGGTGGTTCGGGGTTAAATCCGGCTATTTATCGGGAGCTGGTTCAAGCCGGGGTCGACGGCATTACGCTGGGAGATCATGTTTATCGTCGCCGCGAAATCTACAAAGTGCTCGAAAGCGAGTCGAATATTGTCAAACCAGCCAACCTGCCCGTCGAGTCAGTCGGAAGGAATTGGGCGGTTATCACGGCTCGCAACGGCGAACGAGTCGGCTTTATGTGCCTGCTTGGACGGCTGTTTATGAAGCCGATCGACAGCCCTTGGGAGACAGCCGATCGCGTGCTGGCCGAGATGCCTGCGGACATCCGCGTGCGACTTGTCGATTTTCATGCGGAGGCCACCAGCGAGATGCAGTTGATGGGCCGCTACCTCGATGGACGCGTGAGCGCGGTACTGGGCACGCACACGCATGTGCCGACCGCTGACGAGTGCATTCTGCCAGGCGGCACAGCATTTCAATGCGATGTGGGGATGACAGGCCCTTATGAGAGCATCATCGGCCGACGAATCGACCGTGTCTTACAAACCACCCTCACCGGCTTGCCAACCGAGTTCGAGGTGGCGACGGGCGACATGCGGCTTTCTGGCTCGATAGTTGATGTCGACTCCACAACCGGCGGCGCAATGACGATCCAACGGATCTGCGTGACGGAGGCGGATCTGGCCCGGCTGGAAGCAGCAGCCAGCTACAAGTAGTTACACGTCTTCCCCGCGGTACTTGATCGGTACTTGATATTTCCGACCGGTATCGCCTGCCCCCTGCTGTCGCGCATACTGAGCTATCGTTGAATGGTCTTCGAGGTGAATTATGTCTAATCTGCTAGTACTTCCCGATTTGCGCGAAATGATCGCCGAGGAGGATCATCTCGGTTTGGCACAGGTGGTGGCAGAGTTGCATCCGGCAACGATTGCAGATTTCAGCGAAGGTCTGACTGACGAAGAAACATGGAAACTGCTCGACCACGCGCCCGTCGCACGGCAGGCCGATATCTTGGCGTTTTTCCCGCAGGCTAAGCAGGTCGAGATGGTGACCGGCGCTGGCCGGCACTTAATATCCAAGCTCCTCGAAGCGATGCCGCACGACGACCGCGTCGAGTTGTTGCGGCAACTTGATCCGGAAGTTGTCGAGGACCTCTTGCCGCTGGTGGCAAAGGCCGACCGTGAGGATATTCGTCGGCTGCTATCGTACCCGGAAGACAGCGCCGGCGCCATGATGTCGACCGACTACGCCTGGCTGCCACGCGAAGGAACGGTCGCTCAAGCACTCGATGATCTCCGCAAACAGTCACCACACAAGGAGACGATCTACTACATCTATGTGCTTGACGAAAACCGCCATCTGTTGGGCATCGTTTCGCTGCGGAATTTGATTCTCGCGAAGCCAGCGGCGAAAATCGCGAACATTATGCACACCGAGGTGATCTCGGTGCAGGCGAACGCCGACCGTGAAGAGGTAGCGAAGTTACTTCAGCGTTACGACTTCTTGGCGATTCCAGTCATCGACGAGCAGCATCGGCTGGTGGGCATTATCACGCATGACGATGCGATTGATGTTGTGGTCGAAGAAGCCACCGAAGACGCCCTGCACCAAGCTGGTGTGGCAACCATGGACGAGAGCTACATCGACGCTCCATTTAGCGAGATCTGGAAGAAACGGGCGGTCTATCTGGCAGGCTTCTTTGTGGCCGAGGCAGTCTTGGTTACCTCAGCCATGAACTATTTTGAAGGGGCAATCGCTACGGTCGTGGTGCTGGCGACGTTCATTCCACTCTGTATTTCGACCGGCGGCAACTCCGGTGCCCAGGCAGCAACCTTGATCACTCGCGCGCTAGCCGTGGGCGATGTGTCACTGCGCGATTGGTGGCGCGTGCTGAAGCACGAGTTGTGGATGGGACTGGCACTGGGAGTGACCGTGGGTGGCGTCGGTTTTTTCTTCGCATCGACGACGCGCGATTCGGCATTGCAAGGGGTAAATCGCTGGACGCTGGCCCTGGTAATTGGCTTGTCAGTGGCCTGCATTTGCTTGTGGGGGACGGTGTTGGGATCAATGTTGCCGTTGGGATTTAAGCGGATCGGTATTGACCCAGGCTATGCTTCAAGCCCGTTTGTGGCGACCTTAGTGGATGCGACTGGCATAATCATTTACTTCTCGTTTGCCCAGTTATTCCTGTTGTAAGCCTGGGACGGACTGGGAACTTATGGCGAGAATCGGCCATTTAGACCTGAGAAAATATCCCACTACTTGACATTTTTTATTAGCTGGTTCATAACAAAGCGAGTAAGTTTGGGCGGAGCAACTTCGAGCCATGCCGCCCGATTCCTGGATGGAGCGGCTGATCGCAATTTCTTCCGGTATCTTCGCCATTCCAACTCTGCGACAGAGTTGGGACTCTCCATGAGTTGAATTGGGCTATCTGCTCAGTGCCGGCCAATGCACAGGGTATATCTTCTTATGATTCGTCGATTTCTTATTTTCCTGCTCACGGCGTGGATCGTGGTGTTTGGCTTGACAGGCGTTGCGCCTGCCGAATATCGTTCCTACGACGGTACGGAAAACAATCTGGTGAATCCGTCTTGGGGCGCGGCTGGGACTCAGCTGCCGCGCCTGGCAGGGGCAGCGTACGACGATGGAATCTCCACGCCCCGAGGATTCACCGACCCGACGCTTCCCAATCCGCGGCTAGTCAGTAACACGATCGTGGCCCAACTAGTGATGGCTCCCAATAGCCACGCGATGACCGATTGGGTCTTCCAGTGGGGCCAGTTTGTGGACCACGACTTAGGCCTTACGGACTTAGCCTCACCCGCAGAGAACTTGTCCGTGCCAATACCTGCCGGGGATCCTATTTTCGACCCCTTCAATACGGGTACGCAAATGATGTCGTTTCGGCGATCGAAATACGATCCGGCGACAGGCACCGCTACCGACAATTCGCGCCAACAAATCAACGAGATTACGTCCTATCTCGATGCGTCCATGGTCTACGGGTCGGACGAATTACGGGCGACGACATTACGCACGCTTGTTGGTGGCCGAATGAAAACCAGTGCTGGTAATCTCCTGCCGCTCAATTCGTTTGGGTTGCCGAACGCCACCGAAGGGCCCGTGGATCCAACGCAGTTTTATGTGGCCGGTGACGTGCGTGCCAATGAGCAAGTTGGACTAACAGCAGTTCACACGTTGTTTGTCCGGGAACACAATCGCTTGGCGGACGAAGTCGCAGCGGCGAATCCTCTCTGGGATGATGAGCAGATTTATCAACGCGCGCGAAAATTGGTGGGCGGCGAGATTCAGGTGATTACCTTCAATGAATTCCTGCCCGCATTACTCGGACCTTTCGCACCTGGTATCGATAGCTCGTATGACTCTAATCTAAATGCATCGGTCCTGACCGAGTTTTCAACTGCCTTGTACCGCGTGGGCCACACAATGCTGTCGCCAAATCTGCAGCGGATGCTCAACAACGGCTCAGAAGCGCCAGGAGGTCCGATGCCGCTTCGCCACGCCTTCTTCTTGCCGCAAAACTTGGCTCCAGAGGGAGAAATCGACTCCTTCTTAAAGGGCCTCGCTTCGCAGCAACAGCAGGAAGTAGACATGCATCTCGTCGATGACGTGCGCAATTTTCTCTTTGGCGATCCGATTCCGGGCGGTTTCGATCTGGCGACGCTCAATATCCAACGTGGCCGCGACCACGGGCTACCCGATTATAACACGCTGCGTGTTGCTTTTGGTTTGCCGGCGGTGGCCTCGTTTGCCGACATCACTTCCGATCTGAACACGCAACTTGGACTGCAATCCCTCTACGGAAACGTCGATCGGATCGACGCTTGGGTGGGCGCGCTGTCGGAAGATCACCTGCCTGGGGCGGGCGTCGGGCCGCTGATTGCAGCGGGGCTCGTGGAACAATTCACGCGCGCCAGAGACGGCGATCGGCTGTGGTTCGCGCGGGACGCTGATTTGTCGGTAGGCGATATCGAATGGCTGATGTCTATCCGACTGTCCGACATCATCAAACTCAACTCGGCAATTACCAACCTCCAGGCCAATGTGTTTTTTATGGTGCCGGAGCCTAGTTCGTTATCACTGGCGCTTGTGTGTCTGTTGCGTCTTGCGACTTTCCGGCGTCGACTAGGGCTGCGACAGCTTGCCGACGAATCCGGCAGTCGTGAATAGCGACTCTTTGATCGGATCGATGAATTTCAACGATTGGATCGCGTCGAAGCCGATCAGTATGTAGCGGGCCCCGAGCGGGTCGGGATTCGTCCGTTCGAGTAGCAAGGCATCGCCCTTGATCATGAATCCTTTGAAAGGAGTTGCCTCGTTGAGCGAATCGATGAGTACGCCACGGCGCGGAATACCCCCAGGCCAATTGTCGAAGGTCGTCTTCCAGAAGGGGGGCACGCTCATAATGCTTTTCGCGTTCCAACGGGTCTCGTCACGGATAGCATGTAGAATGAAACACTGAGCAGACTTAACTGAGCATAAGCAGCTATGCCGAACCATAGGCTCGGCAGAGCTGCCGTGTTTCTCAGTTAATTGGCAACGCCAGGACGTTGTTGGCAGCGAGCTTAGCGAGTCTTCACTCCGCTCGCCTGACGGGCAATGGCTTGGGCTTCCTCGGGCGCTCGACCAAGTTCAAGGACTTGCTGCGGGTTGGCCGCCGTGGCTTCACTGCCGTTGTAGGTCTTCTGCTGGGCGAGCTTGCCATCTTCGCTCCACCAGCGCCATTCGTCGACTAGCGCGCCGTCGCGATACTTGCCGACGGCGGCTTTCTGACCGTTGTCGTGCCACCACACCCAAACATCAGTGGGCAGATCGTGATCGAACTCACCCGTCGCAGCTATCTGGCCATTCGAGTAATAGTAGGTGAAAGTGCCCGCTCGCTGGTCGTGCTGATAGAAACCTTCGGTCTGAATCTTGCCGTTCTCAAACCAGGTTTTCGAGGTGCCGTGGCGAAGGTCTTTGCCTTCGGTGATGTACTGGGCGAGTTCCACGGTCCAAAAGTTATCCGGCGTTTTCTCGACCGTGGTGGCGGCAAGGAACATTTCTTCCGACTTCTTTTGGTCGTCGGCTTTACGCTGCTTGTTGTTGCGGCGGTAGTGAGCGGTTTTGGTGGTAATGCGTCGGCCTTCGATATACGTGGCGATTCGTTTGAGTTCGCCATTCTTGTTGTCGGCTTCGAGCACATCGCCTACTGGGACGCCCTGGTCGTAACTCGCTTGGCGATAGGTTTTTCCGTTCGGCAAAAAAGTGGTAACTAGGCCATTGCGTTTGCCATTGCTCAGCGACACCTGCAGCATTTTGTTGTTGTCTGCGTCGACGACAATCCATTCTCCATCCATTGAGCCGTCGGCAAAAGTGGCTTGGGAAGCGAACGGCGGCTTAAAACGATTGAACGGATGTTGGCTGAAGATGGGGGCGTCGTTGCGGTTGAGCCAGCGGGTCCAGCTACCAACACGCTTGCCCATGTCGTACTGGCCCTCCGCGACGATTGTTTCGTTGGGCGAGTGCAGTTTCCAGGTGCCGTGGTTGACATAGTTACCATTCGCATCGAGTGTTACCTGGCGCTCGATTTTCACTTTGCCATCGGAATAGCGTTCACGCACAATCTCAACGAGATCGTAAGGTTTGGTCTGATCGTTTACTTCCGGCTCGTATTCGTCCAACTCAGCTCCCGCAGCGCTAGAGAAGCTGTGCGGGACACGCAATTGCAGTCCCTCAGCCGCGACGACCGCCAGCGGTTGTGTTATTGCGAAGATCGCGGTGGCGACAATCAGCGAAGCTGTTTGCTTGGTCTCGAATAAGCGGTGCATGGTGAGTTTCCTTACGTTCGGTGGTTGCGTCGGGGAGGGTAACGGGTGAGGCAACCCTTCGTAGTCGGGACATTCCATCAACTTTGGCCCCTACCATCGAATCGGTGGCATTTACCGGTTACTTTGGCTTGCGTCAAAGAACCGAAGATGTCCCCGCGACCGGCAGCGGTTCTGCAAGCGACAAAGTTTGCCTACTTGACGGCATCAAGGGGAAGCTGGCTGTGGTTTCTCGAGCAGAACGACGGGGCAATCTGCCTTCCCGATCGTAGGGTGAGTCGAGCCTTACGAGACCCACCAATCCCCGAGGTTCGTGGTGAGTTTACAAATTCCGCGGATTGAGATATTGATCGCCTCCCGGCAGAACGACGCATCTTTGGCGATAAGTGGCGATTGAGGACCTGGGCGCCCCTCCCCTCCCGGTGGTCCCCAATCGTCGTGAGGTAACGAAAGCAATTTCTGACTGCCCAGAATGGCGCTAGTGCTTTTGGTTCATGGCTTGCTCGATCTTATCGGCAAGACCGGCTTTCAGGCCGGCCTTCACGGCGCTGGTGGTCAGCAGCTTGGCGTTTTCCGGGGAGATGTCGCAAATCACGTTCACGAGCACGAGGTTGTTGCCCTCCGAAGCGACGATGAACAGGCCCTTGATTGAGCCATCGCCGCGGACGGCAGACACTTGTACACGCTTGTCGCCGTCCTGAGCTTGGATGGCATTTTCCCATCCGCCCGTTTGCAGTTGCTGATCGTAGTGCGAGCGCACATTCGCTTGCTCTTCAACTTCATTTTCGAGGCCGTCGTAGGCGCGAACGCGAACGCTCTTGATCACATTCTTGGCGATCGCAACCAGCTCGCGCGTGGCGGCTGCTTGTGCAGCGGCCTGCTGAATTGCCGCAGAGCCTTCGGTGGCTTGCGGCGATTGCGAGAGCGCGTCGACCACTCCGGCTAGGGCCGCGTCGCCGATGCCGAACAGGTCGCCAAACATGTCGGGGCTAAGGTTGATTTCAACGTACTTTTTGGCCGCACTCGGGTGATTGAACTCGATGCGCCCTAGCTTGGCGGACGATCGAGTCGCTGTTTCCTGGGCGTGCGCCGCAGCAACGCCGACTAAGAGTCTATCCGAATACTGGCATCGCCATAAGTCGTGATTTGATTGTATGTTGGGGCTTTCCCTCGTTCCCCAGGAGAGCACTCCCATGCGGTTCAAAGCTTCGCCTCGCAAGTCCTATCCTTCGGACCTGATGGA
>JBGSUJ010000106.1:0-5145 GCA_041753435.1 Pirellulales bacterium
CTGGGGCGGCACGAGTCTCAATAAGGCAAAGCCGCGCGAGGGCGAGTGCCGATGAAACCAATCGAGAAATCGTCGGACTCAATGCGGAGCGCTGGTTAGTACATCAAGAACTGCCCCAGCTGCCGCGGCCGCGCGGGACCATGGAAGGGTCCCGCGGGCCGCCTGCAACACTATTCTTAATCAACCCTGTTGGCTGTCCAACCAATGGGGTCCACCTCACCCCATGGCTTTCACCGTAGCGATTCTTGTTGGTGGCAACTCACCCTGTTGGGCGCAAACGTGGAGCATCGATGCGTCCCTCTCTTCAGTCAACTTGTTTGGTAATACAACCGCTGACGACTTCGATATCCCTCTCTCCGATGCCGATCTCCAAGCCGATACCGACTTCCAAACTCCGTTCGTCGACCTTAACGGTGATCCTTTCGATATCGGCGAGAACATTAGTGCGGAGGCCTTGGCCGGCAATGTGCGTGCATCTGCCGCGAGCGTCGTCAAAGCCACGCAGGGTGCCACGCTCAGCATAGAATGGAGATCCGCAACTGATTTAGAGATGCGCGGCGATACCACTTATCTGGGAACCGCCACCACTACTCTCGATTCCACCATCACCGCGCAGCTTTCCGGCCTCACGCCCGGTTTACTTTATTGTGTGCTGTACGATTGGAATGTTTCAGCTATCGCGGTCGAAGATCACGAAAATTTGATCGAAGATCCAGAATTCGCTCGATCTAGTATGAGTTTCGATTTTGGTGGAACTCCAGTTGGTCCCATCGCTGCCAATGCCGGCGCGAGTCAAGGGTTTATAGACGCTGATTTGCAGGCCGGTAGTGGGATGTTCTTTCTGATTGGCGCTGCCACGCCAGTCGACTTGCCTGTTACGCTGTCTGCGCGAGCCGATGCCAGGTTCACCAACGATCCCATCTTTGGCTCTCCACCCGAGGACGGAGCCGGCTCTGAGGGATTCGGTTCCCTCCGATTCCGTACCGAAGTAGTGATTCCCGAACCTTCTAGCGCCTTGCTGATCCTCTTTGGCGTGTGTGCCTTCGCTCTACGGCGCACTCGTTGCAGCCACTAGTGCGAAGAAGACGCAGTGTTGCCGCCAAATCTTCTTCGCCAACATCTAACATATCATCGAGGCAACTGGCATATCATCGAGGCAACTGGCCGTTGACAGGGGATGACGCGCCCCAGATCGGCCACAACCGCCCGCCGCTCCGCTCCATTCGGGCCAGGTGCGTGTTGTACACTTCTTCGATCGCTTCACGCGTCACCACTTCGTGCGTTGCACCCGCGCGATAGACGCGGCCGGCTCGCAGCATCAACGTCTTCTCGATGCCGGGCATGATCTCTTCGACGTGATGTGTCACCAGGATCACCGTCGGCGAATCGGGTCCCGTGACATACTCGTTAAGCCACGCCAAGAATCGCTCCCGCACCCCCGGGTCCATCCCCGCACACGGTTCGTCGAGCACCAACAGCAGCGGCCCGGCCATTCGCGCTCGCGCCACTAACACTTGCTGTCGCTCACCCTGCGAAAGCACACCAAACGGCTTGTCGGCCAGCGACTCGCAACCTAAGCGAGCCAGCATCGCGGTAGCATCCACAAAGTCGGCGTCCGTCGGCCCGACGAACAAGAACCGCTTCAGCCCGATCATCGCCAGCCGGCCGGTAACCACCGTTTCCAACCCAGTGTCTTCCGGCGGAATGCGGCCCGCCAATTCAAAAGAAACCCAGCCGATACTCCGCCGCAACTCACCGAGATCCACCAGTTCCTTCCCCAACCTCAATACACGCCCACTCGTCGGCCAAGTATAACCGCTGGCGACCCGTAGCAGCGTCGTCTTACCACAACCATTCGGCCCCAACACCACCCAATGTTCGCCGCGCGCGACCCGCCAGTCGACATCGTTTAGAATCTCGACACCCTGCTGCCGGTAGCCGACGTGCTGGCAAGAGATCAGGTCGATCGTCGAGTTCGTCTCATGCATTCGGTTGGCCCAATGGGAGATGAAACCGTGGTCGTTGGAGGCCTCGACCACCTCATTGCGAAGGATCCGGCACTACTTCCTCGCCTCAAAAATCAAGTGACCCAACTCCGGCAGAATCAACTTCTCCAGTGCCAGCCGCACCGCCGCGGGCGAACCCGGCATCGTCAGCAGCACGACCTTACCTATCAGGCCGCCGATCGCCCGGCTCAGCATCGCCGCCGGGCCAATGTCTTCGTAGCTCAGCATCCGAAATAACTCGCCATAGCCCGGCAGCGGCTTGGTGAGCAAACCACTCACCGTTTCAAACGTCTGGTCGCGCGCAGCGATCCCAGTGCCGCCAGTGATTAGAATCGCATCGAGCTTCGTCCAGTCGGCGACTTCTTTCACCAGCGCGCGAATACGCTCTGGGTCGTCGCGAACAATCTCTCGCCGGACGATCGTGTGACCTGCCCCAGCCAGGCTCTCTGAGAGCATTTGACCTCCACGGTCGTTCTCCAGCGTGCGGGTGTCGCTGACTGTCACTACGGCACAACGCACGCTCTGGGGGGCCGCCTGGCGATGTTCTTGGGTCGATTGGCTCATGGGGTATAATAGAACACAGCCCGTGTCGGTTGTCAGCCAGTGGCTGAGCTCGCTTCGCCGCGTGAGACGAATAATCTGACGTTCTGCCCATGTGCGTTCGCATTATCTACCTATTGGCCTGCTTGGTTGTCGCTGCGACTTGCGGCGCGGCCTGGGCTGAGATTGTCGAGCTACGAAACGGCGGCCAACTTCACGGCGAGATTGCCAACGCCGAAGACAAGTCTGCCCACAGCTACGTCATCACGACCGACGGCGGCGGCCGCATCGAAATCCCACGCTCCGAGGTGGCCCGCATCGTCGCACAATCTCCCCAGCAAGCAGAATACGCGCGGCGGGCACGCAACGCCGAAAATACCGTCGCCGCCCATTGGAAGCTCGCGCAATGGTGCCGCGACGAAAAGCTACTCCCCGAATACCGCGCACAACTGGCCAAGGTCTTGGAACTCGATCCCAATTACGAGCCAGCGCGGCTGGCGCTCGGCCACCACAAACTTGCAGACGGCTGGAAATCTCGCCACGAACTGATGGCCGGCCGCGGTCTCATCTACTACGACGGCAAGTACTACACCCAGCATCACATCGACCTGCTGGAGAAGGCGAAACAAGCCCGCCAGGTCGATGCCGACTGGAACAATAAGCTCAAACGCTGGCGACGCTGGCTCGGTGGCTCTCGCGCCGACCGGGCCGAAGAAGCAACGCGCCAGATCCGCGCCATCCGCGACCCAGTCGCCGCGCCGGCCATCGTGAATCTCTTGGCCGAAGAAAAAAATCCCGAGATCAAGCGGCTCTTGATGGAAGTGGCTGCCGGCCTCGACCATCCGCTCGTGCTCGATGCGCTGGTCCATATTTCTCTTACCGATCCCAACGATGAATTGCGCTACACTGCCCTCGACTACTTGATCGCCACCGGCCAGCCAGGCCTTGCCAGGCCTTATGTCATGGCGCTGCGCAGCAGCAACAACGTCATTGTGAATCGGGCGGCCGAATCGCTCGGCACAATCGGCGACCACGACGCCATCGGTCCGCTGATCGCCGCCGTGGTCACCAAGCACAAATCGGTCGTCAGCAGTGGCTCACAGGACCAATACAACGTCACGTTTACGCCCTCAGGCGGCACCTCGATGAACTTCGGCAGCAAACCGCCCCAAGTCGTCACCCGCCAAATCGAAAACCCCGCCGTGCTCGCCGCCCTTTCCAAACTTGCCGGCGCCAACTTCGGCTTCAATCAAGCCGCCTGGCGCAACTGGCTCGCCGCCGAGGCCAAAGCTCATCCGGTCGATTTGCGCAGAGACTTATAGAAAACGTGTTGAGCCGACTTTGGAGTAAGCATCTCGTAAGAGGTCTTTCTCAAGACCGCACAACTCTCCAGAAGTCTCCGTTAGCAGCTTCCGAAAAGCATTCGCAGGCGAATCGCGCTGAATTGCGACTCAGCAAGTCTTGGCCAATCGTTCACCTCCTCCCTTTTCTAATTGCTGCTTCACTTTGCTGCTTCACTCGAAGGTGCCAAACAGAAAGCAAGTTCTGAAGCTTGCGTGACAAACGTGCGCTCACTCGGCCTGCCAGCATAGAGTGGCGTAGCGGCGCAGTTTGCCCCGATTGGTATTTGATGAATTCTTGGCGTGGACCATACTGAATGGTCGACATTCCCCATCGCATCCGTTCTGTTTAGTCTCTGGAAAAGGAGATGAGGTCATGGCCAATCTTAATCGCCTCGGCGTTTCTTCGCACCGTCGGACATTGCGCCGATACGTTTTAGGATTCCTCGTACTGCTCGCTGGCGTGCTGTGCGTGTCCCGCGCTTTCCTGCACGCGGCGCCGGTGACGTTCGCGTTCGATGCGGAAATCATCAATGTGCCTGCAGGTAATTCGTTCGATTTACCGCTGACATATCAGGTGGGAGACATTATCCACGGCAAGTTCACCTTCGAGCCCGGCAACGGCATGCAAATCGGCGATGATGCCATTGCCGGGGATCAGCCATTTGCCATTGAGTTCAATATCAACGGAATTGTAGTTGGGTCGTCGTCTTATCGCATCGAGGTGTTCGACAATACGGTTTTTGACGACTCCGAATTCCCGGAGCCGATCGATGTTATGACGCTTGCTTGCAATGAGCCGTCCTGCGTTCCAGACTTGCTCAGCCTGCCAGGCGGTGAGCCATTTCGAGTTAGATCGCGCATGCAATTAGTCGGAAGTAGCTCCATTCTTTCCGCGCCGGAGATTAGTGCCGACCCGTCCACCTGGAATTTATTCACCCTAGAGCGGCGGCTTATTCTGGGATTCGATAATGTCGGCCCTGGAAGCATGGATCTCGACGCAATCGTGGGACCGATGGTTCGCGTACCGGAACCATCATCGCTATCCTTGCTTTTAATCTTCAGCGGTTTGGGGCAAAAAATGGCAAAAAAGGGGACATTCTACTTTTCAAAAAACCAGAATGTCCCGAATGGCATTAACATTTGCGTAACATATGATTCTCCAACGGTTAAGGTTTGCTATCGAAGCACTCGAACGTAGTCTGGCAAATTGGCAACCTGCAAATTTTGCAGGGCTGCATTCCGTTGCAAGCGGCGCC
>JBGSUJ010000107.1:0-10134 GCA_041753435.1 Pirellulales bacterium
CCGCCAAGGCCACCTTCACCTTGAACGCCGAACCAAAACTCCGTCGCTTCCTCGACATCCTCCAGACCTCCTGATCGCCCCCTGCCAACGGGGGAAACGTCCATCTTATCAGGCTGTCCAGTTTTTGGGGTCCACCTCAGCTGGCCCTCACCGGCCAGCCCCTTTAACCGACTACGTTTACGAAGGAACAGAACATGAACTCGAAACTGAAGCCAATGATTTACGTCGCTTGTCTCGCCGCCTACAACGCCGGGATACTCCACGGAGAATGGATTGAAGCAGCACAGGATGTTGACTCGCTGAACCAAGAAGTCCAAGAGATTCTCAGCCAATCACCAGAACCGTTTGCTGAAGAATGGGCTATCCATGATTACGAAGGCTTTGGCGACATCCGTTTCTCCGAATGGCACGGCTTGTCAGAAGTCTCACGCTTGGCACTGCTGGTCGAAAATCACGGAGAAGCGTTTGCCGCATATGCTGCTCACGTCGGTCAAGAGACCGCGACCGAGGAAGCGTTCGAGGAAGCCTATTGCGGGCACTGGGAGAGCGAGCTGGCCTACGCGGAACACTTGTTCGACGAACTCTATCTGCACGAGGTTCCAGAACACGCTCGCTATTACATCGACTACGAGGCCTTCAGCCGAGACCTGTTCTTCGACGGATACTTCAGCGTCCTGTCGTCAGTTTACGGGCGTCACGTCTTCCAAGGTTGACGGCACTCCGGCGTTTGCTTCTGAACGGGAGCAAATGCCAGCGTCAACATAAACCGAACCGGACGAAGCCGCCCCTCACGCTAATGCAGTCAATAGCCCCGGTCTGAGAACCCGAGCAAGTCTGGACCCTCGAAGCCTCGCTTCCGAGGAACCTCGGCTCCTCGGAAGCAACCATCCAACAACATGGCATTCCGACAAGGGAACACTCCTCCCTCAATAGCCACCGAGTCAGCGTTCTTTGCAGCGTGCTCGAACGCTTTCCACCGCGCTACCTCGATACGTTTGTCGGTACCTTTCTCGCTCTGTTCAGACCCAATTTAGTACCTTGCGACAACGCTTCCCGCCGCGCTATCTTCAGAACGTGGGAAAGATAATCGTTGTCGCCAATAGCAAGGGTGGGGCAGGGAAGACCACGATTGCCGTTAACCTCGTCGCCTATCAGAGCGACCTCGGCCACAAAGTGGCCCTCATCGACGCGGATTACAACCAGCTATCCGCAGCCGACTGGTTGGCTCGGATGGAGCACCAAGTTGCTGTCTTTTCCTTGACCAACGACCAACAAGAGAATCACCGCAATCGCGAACTTCGCCGCCTCATCGGCCGCATTCGTGACGATTTCGACTACGTCGTCATCGATACCAAGGGCGAGGCCGCCACCACCACCGACCAAGCCCTGCTCCTCGCCGACCTAGCTCTGATTCCTTTTCAGCCTTCAGGCCTCGACTACTGGCGACTACAGGATACGCTCGATGCAGTCGCGTTCTCGCAAGAACAGAACGCTGGCCGCCCCGCTGCGTGGCTTGTACTCAACCAAACTTCTGGCCGGGATTCAGTAGGTAACAAAATCCGCGAGCAACTCAGAGACTCCGGTATTCCCATCGCGAAGCACACATTATACGCCGTGAATGCGTACCGCGACGCTCCGCAACTCGGTACTGTTTCCACTCGTCGCAAAGACGCTGCCGGCCGAAACCACGCCCAGGCGATGATTGCTTTGTTTTGTGAAGTGCTTCAGCCGTTAAACCAAGGACCACAGAGGAGGGCCGCAAATGCCTAACCCAGATTTCTCAAACGACACCAAGCAGCTTTCCGCTCGAACCCGAACACTTCGGGCTCTAAGTGTCGAAACCACGGAAGACTCGGACGCCGTCTCTCCAACAAACAACGCCATGACTATAGAACGCCAACCAGCCGACCCGCACAAAGCTCGACCTCAAGTCCCACAAAAACCCCATGAGCGACCGTCCGTGACCACACTCTCTTCCGCTGCCCCTAAATGGTCTAACCGAATGGCCTCACTCAACACCGAGATTCCCTTCGACATGCGAGAGCTAATCGACGAACTCTACGTGAAACGCAGAAAAGTCGACAAGCGCGAAGGACGAAAGCTCACCACATACGCCGACCTCGCTACCGAGGCCTTCGAGCTTTTGCTTCAAATGCCTGTCCACACAAGTTAAAAAGCTACGACAGAAAACATAGCCATGTAGGGCAGGGGACTGCTGAATCGCCTTGGCCACAAATACGGTACCCGTTTCTCGTAGACCCCGGCAGCATTGTTGCAGTATAATAGAGTCGATGTAAGGGAGAGAGGCATGGTCCAGATTCAACTTGAAGACAACATCGCTGCCGTCTTAGTCGCCCGCGCAAAAGCTCGGGGGTTAAGTCTTGAAGAGTACTTGGCCGAGCTCGCAACACGCGACCAATTCTCATCCGGTCTGCCCCTATCTGGAGTCGAGGCTATTCAACTCATTGAGGCTGAGGCTGGGCCCGGCAATCCTGCCTACAACGGAACGTACTCTCGCGAAGACATCTATCTTGACCACAACTGATGACATATCTGATCGACACAGGCGTCCTCTTGCGGGCATTCGACCGCGATGCCGCCGAGCACCAAACAATTCTTCAGGCAATCCGCACACTGCTTGACCGCGGTGAGGAACTGGTAGTCGCCGTTCAGAATTTGGCCGAGTTCTGGAACGTCTCAACGCGCCCGAAAGAAAAAAATGGCGGGCTCGAACTTCCAGTAGAAACCGCATCCCGACGCCTTCGAGTAATCGAACGCCTTTCAACTGTACTCTCCGAAAGTCTGCCATCGTTTGAGGAGTGGAAGCGACTGCTTACAACACACCGGGTCCTTGGCGTCAAGGTGCATGACGCCAGGCTCGTGAGCGTCATGCTCGTCTCAAACATCCGGAATATTCTCACGTTGAATATTCGCGATTTCCAACGTTACTCCGAGATTTCCGCCGTGTCGCCGAATGAGGTCCTCGCTCAGGCCAAATGAACCGTTGGCGTTGCTTCATCTATACACCACGGCTCAACCCCGGAGTTCGCAGACTTGAAATTCCATTCTGGAACATCAAGTTGGGTTGGTCGCCGACCTAGAGCGCAATTCGATAGTGAAGCTCTCCCCCGCGATAGTTTTACTTCACGAGAAAAGCCTTTCTAGGGATGTAACGTCTCGATTTTACGAACGATCATAAGTTCATTTGTTGTGAACTAACGGCCGATAAGCGGCATCTCGTGCATACACCACTTCGTTTTCCGGTGCGGCGACTCCCGTCTGGCGCTCACGCGCACATCGACACCCGAACGCTGGCTGTGATAGAATTTGCATCAGAGGTACAACATGACGAAGCTTGAGCGAATCGAAAACGACGTGGAAGGTCTCAGCCCTGAAGAGCTTGCCGCATTTCGCAAATGGTTTCAATCTTATGACGCAGCGCTCTGGGACCAGCAGCTCGAGCGCGATGCAAACTCAGGTAAGCTTGATAAGCTTCGAGATGAGGCCCTGGCCGAACATGAGGCCAAACGGACCCGAGAGCTTTGAAGCACTTTGCCTCGCCTCGCTTCTGGACGTGCTACGAACGGCTCCCTGAACACGTTCGCAAGCTTGCCGACAAGAACTTCGAGCTTCTTAAAACCAATCCACGTCATCCTTCGCTCCATTTCAAGAAGGTCGGATGTTATCGTTCCGTGCGCGTTGGCCTCGGATATCGAGCTTTGGCAGTCCAGGTCAATGACGGCTTACTTTGGTTTTGGATTGGAGCTCACGCCCATTACGACGACCTACTGCGCTAAAGCCGTAAAACTTTGCTCAATATCTTGGTCGGCTCGCACTTCGTCACCTGATTGTTGTGTGCTCCGCAGCATGACATTCCTTCGGTCCTTCCAGCCGTGTGCCACCGCTGGCCACATTCTCATAAGCTCATTACGCTCCAGATGTCCACGGAACCGCTTTCTGGATCGGTAAATGGTGCTGCGGTCACGACCCATCAACTCCGCGATCGCCGTGTTCGACTTTCCCTTCTTCTTCAAGAGGTATAGGAACCCGCGCTCCTGAAACGTAAGATGTTTAGCCATCGCTGGGCCTCCGTGCGAACGTCGCTGCTTCCAACAACCGCGACATTCAAACGACCCAGCGATCCTTTCACCAATATCAGTTCTCAGGACTGTTGCATTTGAAGTTTGACATCACCCATGTGAATCACTCCTTGGATCGCGATGCAGGCGACGCCCCTTGTCGATCCGCGCATTCCTCGCGTAGTACCAGTTTTCTGGCAGCCGCCGCCAAGCGATCTGGTTCAAAACCGAATTTCTTTTGAAGTTCTTTGAGAGGCGCTGAGGCTCCAAACGTTTGCATGCCGATGACCTGTCCGGATGCCCCGACGTAGCGCTCCCAGCCGAGCGTTGAGCCCTGCTCGATAGCGACGCGCGCCGTCAGTTCGGGTGGCAGCACGCTGTTCCGATATTCCTGCGACTGTTCTTCGAAAATGTCCCAGGAAGGCATCGACACGACGCGCGAGCGGATGCCCTCGGCGGAAAGTTGCTCATGCGCCTGAACCGCCAGAGACAGTTCACTGCCCGTGGCGATGAGGATCACCTGCGGTTTGCCGCTGGGGGGGTCAGCGAGCACATAAGCGCCGCGTGCCACTCCGGCGGCGGAGGCATATTTGCCACGGTCGAGGGTCGGGAGTGGCTGGCGTGACAGAACCAAGGCGGCAGGCTCGTGGCGCAGTTGCATAACGTACCGGTACGCCTCGACAACCTCGTTGGCATCGCCCGGTCGCAGCGTGACCAGACCGGGAATGGCGCGCAGTGAGATCAACTGTTCCACCGGTTGATGCGTGGGGCCGTCTTCGCCGTCGCCCATCGCGTCGTGCGTGAAGACAAAGATGGTGGGTAGCTCCATCAGTGCCGAGAGACGAATGGCAGGCCGGGCGTAGTCGCTGAAGATGAAGAACGTTGCACCGAAGGCTCGCAGCTTTGACAACGAGAGCCCGTTAACGATAGCGGCCATCGCGTGCTCGCGGATCCCGAAATGCACGTTCCTTCCGCCGGGACTATCCGCCTGAAAGTCACCTGCTCCCGCGAACTTCAACGTCGTTTTGTTCGACGGTCCCAGATCTGCGGAGCCTCCCAGCAACCAGGGAATGTTCTGGGCGAGCACGTTGAGTATCTGGCCCGATGCTTCTCGGCCGGCAATCCCGGTTGCATCGGCGGGAAAGTTGGGGAGGTTGTTGTCCCACCCCGCCGGAAGTTCGCGCCGCTGCATCTGGTCGATCTCGGCGGCGAGTTCGGGGTACTTGGCCCGGTAGGCGGCGAAGAGATCCGTCCAGCCCCGCTTCGCTTCGGCGCCACGCTTTCCGATCCCGGCATCGAAGTGTTCGCGGACGCCATCGGGGACGAAAAACTTGGCGTCCTCGGGCCATCCGTAGAAGCGTTTCGAGAGGCGTATTTCGTCGTCGCCGAGCGGCTCACCATGAGCTGCGGCCGTATCCTGCTTGTGGGGCGCGCCATACCCGATGTGGCTATCGAGAATAATGAAGGTCGGGCGGCCCAGGGTCTGCCGAAACACGTCCAGCGCGTGTTCGATCCGATCGATGTCGTTGGCGTCCCCGACTCGCAGGACATTCCAGCCGTATGCCAGAAACCGGGTGGCGACGTCCTCGGTGAAGGTGATGCGCGTGTTGCCCTCGATGGTGATGTGGTTGTTGTCATAAACCCAGCAGAGGTTGTCGAGCTCGAGGTGCCCCGCCAGCGACGCGGCCTCGGACGAGATGCCTTCCATCATGTCGCCGTCACCGCAGACGGAATAGATGTCGTAGTCGAAGACGTCGAAGCCCGGCTGGTTGTAGCGATTGGCGAGCCATTTCTGCGCGATGGCCATGCCGACGCTCGTCGCAACTCCCTGGCCCAGCGGGCCGCTGGTGGTCTCGACGCCTGACACCCAGTGGTACTCCGGATGACCGGGGGCCTTGCTGTCAAGTTGGCGGAAGCGTCGAATGTCGTCGAGCGAAACGGACGGTTGTCCCACGACTTCGTAATCGGCGTTGACGGCCTGGGTTCGTGTGAGGTGGAGCACCGACCACAACAGCATCGACGCATGGCCGTTGGAAAGCATGAACCGATCGCGGTTGGGCCAGATGGGGTTCTGTGGATCGAACCGCATGACGCGATTCCAAAGGGTGTAAATCAGCGGCGCCAGCGCCATGGGCGTGCCCGGATGACCGGACTTGGCCTCTTGAACCGCATCCATCGACAGGGTGCGGATGGAATTGATTGATAGTTGATCGAGTTGTTCGAGTCGTGCGATGGTCATATTGATTCTCTTTATGCGTTTGCGTGTTGCTGTAGTGCCGACGGAACCTCGCCCTGTTTTGATTTCATAGTGTCTCAGTCAGATCATTGAAGTTCTCGACCACCAGATCCGGCTTGAGGCCTAGCGTATCGAGCGGTGCCTCGGTGCGATTGATCCAGCAGACCTTGAAGCCGAAGCTCTTGGCTCCGAGCACATCGAACGAATTCGAGGATACGAACAGGATCTCGTCTTTGTGAAGTCCTGTGTGCTGGAGCGCCAGTTGATACACCTTGGGGGACGGCTTATAAAGCTTCACTGAGTCTGCGCTGATTACCCACTGAAAGTGTGGCCTGAGTTCAGTTTGTTCCAAGCCAGTCCCGAGCATGTGGGGGGTTCCGTTGGACAATACCGTCAGGGAGTATTTTTCCTTGAGCCGCGGCAATGCCGTCGCGACCTCGCGGTACGGACTCGGGTGCAACCACGCCTCCATCAGCCGTTGTCGTTGCTCCGCAGTTATCTGCAAGGCGAATCGCTCGATGGCAAACTCAAGCGCCTCTTCGGTCACTTTCCAGAAATCCCGGTAGTTTCCCATCAGCGTCCGCAGGAACGTGTACTCCAACTGCTTGGCTCGCCACTGGTTGTTAAACGCGATCGGATCGGTTGTCACCTCTTTGCAGGCTTCCGCGACAGCCGCAACATCGACGATCGTCCCGTACATATCAAAAACAATTCCACGGACAAGTAGCTTCGTCATCACTTTGCGCCCGGCTGGTTCGATTCTTGTGTGCTTCGTCTGTTTACGCATCCGATCCGCTCTCTGAATCATCTCCCGTCGAGGAAGGTGATCAGGTGGCCGCTGACCTCTTCGGGCTTCTCTTCCATCAGCCAATGTCCGGCGTCTTTGATCCACATCAGCTTGGCGTTGGGAATCGTTTCCTGAAGCTTGCTTGCGTATGCCGGTTTCTGAAAGATATCATTCTCTCCCCACATGATGAGCGTTTCATGGGCCAGATGCTTTAGGTCGCCGGCAATCGCCTGCGTGTACTCGGGATTCAGCCGCCGAAAATTGCGGAACAGGGCTTTCTTGCCCTCCTCGGTTGACCAGGGCGACAGGTAGTGGTCGATGACTTCGTCCGTCATGGCGTCCTTATTGTGAACGCCTTGCGGCATGAAACCGCGCATCATGGTCAGCAATTCTTCGAGACTCATGGCCTCTTCGGCGCCCGGTTCCTGCAACGGGAGGAACTCAGGAATCGGCCAGGAATCAAAACATACCGCATCGATCAAAACCAACTTGCGGACTCTTTCGGGATAATTGACAGCGATCAGTTGGGCGACCCCTCCGCCAATATCATGCGCCACGATATCGGCGGACTCCAGTTCAAGCTGGTCCATGAACTTCACGATCAGACGGCTCTGCGCCTCAATCGAAACATTGGCGTCCGCAGGTTTCTCCGACTGGCCATAATTCAGCATGTCGGGTGCAAACACCTGGTGTGTCTTAGCCAACTCGGGCATGACGTTCCGCCACAACAGGCGCGATGTCGGAATGCCATGAATCAGCACCACTGAACTTCCCTCGCCGTGTTGATCGTAAGCGATGCGATGGCCGTCAATGTTAATCGTGTGATGAGTAGATGGTTTCATGATAAATAACAGTCCTTTCTGTAGTGGTTGCTGAAACATGGGTTGCGCCGGTACTGCAACTTTTTCTTTATATGTGAATAAGTGATTCTTTTGTCAGTGAATTAACATCGTTCCGACCAATCCGAGCAGGAACCCGGATACGGCCCCGATGGCCGGGAAGTCACGGTGTTTCAGGTGTGCGCGGGGTGCAATGTCATCAAAGATCAAATAGAGAATTCCTCCGCTACAAAACAGCATCACGACCCCGATGATTGCGGTGGTCGTCGACAACCAGGCAAATCCGATCCAGGCCGCCAGGGGACCCACCAGAGGGACGGTCAGGAGCATCAGCCACAGCCGTCCGTTCGATTCGGCGCTCTGATGCATCTCGTGGTAGGAAGCAAAGCCCTCCGGCATGTTTTGCAGCGCGATCATGCCGGCCAGCAGATAGACGACACTGGAGCCGGTTGCGGCGGCGGCACCGAGGAGAATGGCCTCCGGAACAAAATCCAGCAACATGCCGATGAACTGTGCAGCCGTGCTGCCTTCGCGTTTCAGGCGTGCGTCGAGTTGCCAGAAGGCAAGGCCGCCGATCAAGAAGGCGAATGAGGCGGCAAGCACCGAGACGTGCTCGATGCCATAGGGTAGTAAAACAAGCGCGATCGCCGCGAGCAAGGCCCCGCCTCCGAAGTAGGATACGAAGCTGTCAATGTCATGCTGTAAACAGATCGACTTCAGAGAAACCCGGGAGGAGATCAGTGCTCCCGCCGGGATGGACATGCCGGCCACCAGGGCCAACGATAACGTCAGCGCTAATGTCATCGTGAGTCCCTCGGGATCGAGACATGCCCTGCTGCTTCCAGGGCTGACACCTTGCCGAGCCGCCGTAGATGCCGGTCGTGCTCGCTGAATTCCGCAGCGAGAAACGTCTGAACCAGGTCCCAGGCCACCGCCGGTCCGACCGTCCTGCCGCCGATGCAGAGCACGTTCATGTGATCATCTTCGACGCCTTGGCGGGCCGAGAAGTGATCGTGGATCAGCGCCGCGCGTACACCCGTCACTTTGTTGGCACAGACGGACGCTCCCACACCGCTGCCGCAAATCGCCACGCCACGATCCACCTTTCCCGTCGCCACCGCCTGAGCCAGTGGAATGACAAAATCGGGGTAGTCGTCATCGGGCATCAAATGGTGCGCTCCGAAATCCACGACCTCATGGCCGGCCGCGCGGAGTTGCCCGAGCAGTTCTTGTTTCAAACCGAATCCACCGTGATCCGCAGCGATTCCTACTTGTGTCATGACAGTATCTCCGGGCCGTGCGGCAGTCCCGCTGCCGTGGACTGGCGATGAAACGGAAAATCAGTGTAGCCCGCAGCGCCCGGCGCGGACCACACCTTCGTGTCCGCGGGCGGATTCAGCTCCCAACCATTGGCAAACCGATCCACCAGATCCGGATTGCTCAAGAAGGGTCGGCCGAACGCGATCAGATCGGCCTGCCCGGCAGCGATCGCCGCCTCGCCCGATTCCTGCGTGTAGCCGCAGTTGCCTATTAGCAATCCGCCAAAGACGGCGCGGAATTCGGCGAGGTTCATCGGTTTACCTTGTTCGTGAAATCCAAAAGATAGGCCGTCCACCACGTGCAGATACGCCAGGCCAAACGCGTTCAATTGCGCGGCGGCATGGATAAAGATTTCGCGAAAATCCGGTGACCCCATGTCGTTGAAGTTGCCATTTGGGGAGAGACGGACGCCCACCCGGTTCGCCGGCCAGATGGTGAGGATGGCCTCGACGATTTCCCGCAGGAAGCGGAACCGCTTTTCGACGGTCCCACCATAGATGTCCGTTCGCTTGTTGGTTTTCGACTGCAGGAACTGATCGATCAGATAGCCATTGGCAGCGTGGATCTCCACCCCGTCAAATCCGGCGGCCTGCGCCCGCTCCGCCGCGTGCCGGTAATCCTCCACCACGGCGGCGACTTCCGCCGTCTCCAATGCGCGAGGAGTCTCGTGCGGCCGCTTGCCATCGGGGGTGTGAATCTCGTCGCCGTTGATCTTGATGGCGGAGGCGGAGGCCGCTGGCTGTCCGCCATGAAAGGTGCTGTGCGACGCGCGGCCACAATGCCAGAGTTGCAAAAAAAACGGCGTGCCTTTGGCGTGTAAAGCCGCCACCACTTTCTTCCAACCGGCTACTTGCGCTTTGTTGTAAATGCCCG
>JBGSUJ010000108.1:0-15774 GCA_041753435.1 Pirellulales bacterium
CTGGGGCGGCACGAGTCTCAATAAGGCAAAGCCGCGCGAGGGCGAGTGCCGATGAAACCAATCGAGAAATCGTCGGACTCAATGCGGAGCGCTGGTTAGTACATCAAGAACTGCCCCAGCTGCCGCGGCCGCGCGGGACCAGGGAAGGGTCCCGCGGGCCGCCTGCAACACTATCTTAATCAACCCTGTTGGCTGTCCAACCAATGGGGTCCACCTCATAAAATCGCCGATCGCCTTTCTCGTCCCAAGCGTTTTCCCATGTTGGTCCGCGATCAGCTTTTCAATGCTGTTGTATACATCCATGCTCAGTTGCTCCGTCGTGAATCGAACCCAGTTTCGTTTCCGGCCGACCTATCGTAGAAGCTCGCCCGCTCCGTACGCCAGCACGGTTCATTTGAGTTGGACCGAGTTGACGAGGGGGGGCAAGACGGCACGGTTGCCGAAGGCTCCGAACCTGCTGTCGAGGGCTGCGACGGTCGTCCGGCATCTGGTCCTTGAGGCCGTCGTTGAGTCGGCGGGCGATCTCGCGCAGGAAGACGCCGGACTTGCAGACGGGGTCGAGGAACGTGGTGTCAGGCCGGTGGAACAGGTCCCGCGGCAGGATGTCGAGCATCGCGGAAGCGAGCTTGGGTGGGGTGAACACCTCGTCGGCGCTCAGATTCGCCAGGCAGGTGAGGATGTCGGGGTTATGTCCGTTCATGGAGCGCCTCGGCGTCGGGCAAATCCAAATAATGGCATGGTGGTCGTTCGCCGACAGACTCTGGCAAATAGACGTCGTCCCCGCGATCGCTGAATAACGGCAAACTGGACATGCGAGCTTCTTCCAGCAAATGCTCATAGACAAAATCGCGACGCTTCACCAAGGTCCCATTTACCGGGGACCACTCGCTAAAGACTATCCCTTGCCCATCACCAGTTGTGAAGGACAAGGCGTCGCCCTGAACGATATTTCGGGAAAGTATGAATTCGAGCGCCCGCATGGCTTTCGCAGGCAGCGGCTCCGTGAATCGGCGTTCGTAGGCTTCGACGACGATCGCTAGCAGTCGCTCGCGGCATTCTTGGATGTTGTCGGCCAAGAGATCGATCCCATAGAGGCTGCAAACGCTCAAGACCGCGTCGCGCTCCCAACGCAGACGATTGCGCGCGTTCTGCCGATCAACCGTTGTCAGTTTTCGGCTGAGCACTTCGGCCAGGAAGTTTCCATTTCCGCATGCCGGCTCGAGAAAGCGGGAATCGATGCGTTCGCACTCGTGCTTGACTAGGTCGAGCATATCCTTCACAAGGCCGGGCGGGGTGAAGACTTCGCCGTGATCGATAATACGCTGGCGGTTCAGGTCCATTTGCGTCGGCTTACCCTCTTGAAGATGCGCAGTAGACATACAGTGGACCAGGCCATTATAGCGGGGTTTCGGTTGCGGAACGTGTGGGCGGTAGCAAAGACCTCGGCGGCGACGATTTCGTCGATCAGGCGTTGGAAGCGATCAACTCGCTTCCAGTTTGTTTCCATTCGACGTCATTGCATCGCGGCAGGTATTAGTTGACGAATTCTTCGTCATCGGGATGCCCCTTGGAATGAATCAAGAGCGCAATTATGCCCGGCCAGAGGGGGGAGAGCAACTGCAAGTGTGTCGAGCGTCGAGCGTCCTGTGTTGAGCGTCGAGCATCCAGAGTCGAGTGAAAGAAGGAAAAGGTCGGCGATTGCAAATGGCAAAATGCGAATTGCAAAAATGGGGGCCCCTTCGACAAGCACGGGGCCGGATGCGGGATGCGGGTCGCTGGGGATGACTGGTCGCTGAAGCGACCAGTCCGTCGGGGTGGGGTTTGGTGGTGGCCCTCGCCTCTCGCGATGTGGGCGGAATCAAGAAGAAGAGTATCCCCGAGTGGATTCGAACCACTAACCTTCGGCTTCGGAGGCCGACACTCTATCCAGTTGAGCTACGGGGACAAAAGGCAAAAAGGAGACACGATTCAGGGCGGGGAGCAGGGGAACGACAAACATGAGACTATCGTTGTTTGCTCATTCGAGCAACCCTGGCGGTTATCCCGGGGGCCAAGTGAGCTGCCTGCCGCCGAGCAGGTGAAAATGAAGATGGTCGACCGATTGGCCGCCGTCTCGGCCGTTGTTCACGACCACCCGGTATCCACCTGTCAGCCCCAAATCGCTTGCCAGCTTGCGGATCACGCAGAAGAGATGAGCGATTAACTCGGCATCGTCGTCGGCCAACGCGTCGAGCGATACGATGTCTTTTTTGGGGATTACCAACACATGCGTTGGCGCTTGCGGCGCGACATCGCGAAACGCCAGGCAGCGATCGTCTTCGTAGAGGATGTCGGCCGGAATCTCGCGGTCAATGATTTTACGAAAGATCGTTTTCGGCATGGCCCGCTCTCAATCACTCTGCAGTTGCTCCAGTGGAATCGCTTCATCGAACAGCATCACAGGAATTTGGCCCACGATGGGATACAGGAGATCGCCCGCCTCGCGTATCAACCCGCCATCGATGGCCTTTTTGATCGTAATCCCCGCTTGATTGCAGAGCCAACCCTCGGCGATCGCTGAATTCAGTTGCGCCACAAGTGTTGCCTCGGCGGTACGAAGGGGCGAGCGGTCTTTGGGGCAGCGGAGGATTGAGAGAGTTTTCTCATTTATCATGATTTCACTTGATCTCCGTGCCTCGGACGCGATGCCTTGCATCGTTGCAGCCAACTCCAGCCCCTGGGCGACAATACGTCGTACCGTCCCGTTGTCCCACCAGGAACTGGCCAGCTATTAGAGTCGGCGATTCGAGTCTTTTTTTCAAGGGGTTGCCTTTCAAAGCTAGCAGGCGACCAGGGCTCCTGTTCGATCCGATGGTGACAAGTGATGAACGCTTGTAGCGTCAGCCGATATTCGAAAAGAGTCGTGTTGCGCAGCCCCACCAGGGAGACGGTGCTCTGCCCGACACAACTTGGCGGGAGGAAAGCAATTTTTGGAGGAATCAAGAAATGAAGCCAAGTATCGGAGCCTTCGGCTGGCTGTTAGGCCTGGCTAGTTGTGTCGCGGTTCAGGGACAAACGACTTACGAACAATCGGGCGGCGTGACCTATCAAGTTACGCGGACGCCCAAGTCGATTCCTGTCACGACGATACAAACTCAGCAGCATACGACCTATCAGCCGCAAACAACGACTCAGTACAAAGCCTATCCACACACGTTCGTAACGCCGGTTACTCAGTATCAGTGGGTCGCGCGACAACGCGGTACCTGGAACCCCTTCGCTCAGCCCTACTGGACGACCGAACTTCAACCGGTCACCACTTGGCAAGCGCAACAAGGTACGGTGCAGGTTCCTACCACGAAGACCGACTGGGTTGCGCAAACGCACACCACGCAAGTGCCGATTGTCACCTACCAGACCGTGCAGGATGAGCACCGTGTCGCAGTCAGGGCAGCACCGGTTGGAGCGGCTGAACCAACGGCAGTCGCAAGTCGTCCGGAAACGTACGGTGGCACGCAGATTACCAGCGATCCGCCACGCTCCGGCAGTGCAGACTACCGGCGCTAAGGGCGAAGCAAGTTTGTGCCGAGCATTGCACGATCGCCACGCGCGAGCCGCTTTCCGCTATTGCAAAGTCTGGCTGGCATCCACCCGGCGGCGCCGCGACTTGGTTGCCGTGGCAATGCTCCATTCCTTCGTGAGTGTTTCAAATACCTCAGGTGTTTCGTAACGCACGACGTCCTTCGACTCGGGCATCGGACCGATCAGCCCGCGGAAAACTGGCATGCCGCGCAGGCTGAGGTCAGTGCTGCAATCGTCGACGCCAATCTGAGTGTGCATCTTGAGTACGGTTTCGTGTTTCAGATAGTCTTTGGAGCGAAGCTCGCCGTTACTGCCGCGCGTGACGATGCGGATTGTGGGTTTCATGGGAGGGCCTGCGAGAGGGAGGATCGGGCTGGATAGCAAGCTTATCGGCCGACCACACGTACGCCCGAAAAGGAAACACTCACCCGAGTCATAGCAGTCGCCTGCGCACAAACCGGCACATCCCCACTGAGCATGGCGTTCCGCACGAGTGACCCACAGCAAGTCCTCCTAGCCCGAATGGTTGGTACGCCAAAGGTTATTCGCGTTCCGAATGTTCATAACGCAGGAAAGTTATCAGATTTGCTGGTTGTACTCCCTGGGCCCAAGTACGACCTCAGCCACAACCGTTGCTGGACGAACGCACCTAACCAGCCAACTGCTTGCCTTGCCGATTCGGCTCCAGCCCGATAAATTAGTACGAAACTACCGGGAGGGTAAGCGAATGGTTAGCGGCCTGACTCGAAATCAGGTGCCGGGAAACCGGTTGAGGGTTCGAATCCCTTGCCCTCCGCTCGGGGCCTACTTTGGTCTGCTTCAGATTGCGCGTCGGCGCACCTTTCTAAAAAAAGTAGCAAAGTGGCCTGGCGGCCGTCTTCCAGGGACTGTGCGGTGGGCTAGGTCGCCTCGTAGGTGAAGGGGGCGCGCATCTCGCGGCGGAGCAGGCCGGTCGCTTCCGCATCGCCGTCGAACGTCTCGGTCTGAGGGTTCCACTTCAGCTTTCGGCCCAGCCGAATCGCGATCACGCCCAGATGGCAGATCGAAGCCGAGCGATGTCCGATGTCGACATGGCAGATGGGAGGCTTGCGCGTACGCACGCACTCGAACAGATTTCCCATATGATCATTGCTCTCGTACAACCGCTCGGCATTCGCGGCGAGCGGGGTGCTGATTAACGCCGGGTCGCTCGCTTCGATCGTGCCATCCCGCGTGACATAAATCCAACCCTCGGAGCCCTCGAATTGCACGCCATGAGGTTTCTCGCCCGGCCCGGGTTCGCCCAGCACCGCGCCCGCCGGCCCGTTGACCGACGTGCTTTGGCAAAGGTGTTCCACGCCGTCGTCGTAGACATACTTTACCCGATATTGGCTGGCTGCTGAGTAACCGCCTGGGATCGGTTCATCCAGCCGCTGGCCTTCGATGCTCACCGGCCCGCTCTGGTCTCGCCCCAGTCCCCACAAGGCAATGTCGTTGTGATGGGCTCCCCAATCGGTCATCGTGCCGCCCGAGTAGTCCCACCAATAGCGGAAGGTTCCATGACAACGCTCCGGCACATAGTCCGTGAAAGCCGTTTGTCCCTGCCAAAAATCCCAGTCGAGTCCTATCGGTACTGGCTGCACTGCGAAGGGGCCGCCCTGACGCCCTTCGGGTATCCACACCCGCGCCCGCTCGATTTTTCCAATCCGACCATTGCGGACTAACTCACAGGCTAGCCGAAAGGTAGCATCGCTCCGCTGCTGGCTGCCGGTTTGGAGAATGCGGCCCGACTGCTTCACCTCGGCGACCAGTCGTTTGCCTTCGTCGATGGTCATCGTCAGCGGCTTCTCGCTGTAAACGTCTTTCCCGCTTTGTACGGCCCGCAGATTGACTAGCGTGTGCCAGTGATCTGGCGTGCCATTGATGATGACGTCGACATCCGGCCGATCGCATAACTCGCGATAGTCGTGATGGCCCTTCGCTCCCTTGAAGGTGGCCAGCGCATGGTCGAGATGGTTCTGATCGACATCGCACACGGCGACAATGTCGCCAAACCGCTGGGCGTTCTTGGCATCTCCGGTTCCCATCCCACCGCAGCCGACCAACGCCACGCGAGCGCGTTCGTTGGGCGATGTTTCGCGCGCCAACGCCGTGGAGGCACATCGTTCTAGAAACCAGCCAGGCAATGCTCCTGCTGCTGCAACCGCTCCGGCAGAGCCAAGAAAGTCGCGTCGAGACCAATGCTTGAGGGATGTTGTTGCCATAGTTCCCGCCCGTTTGAAAATGGATTTGCGCAGTCGCGCTGCGGCTGGTCATTCTATCATGCATGAGCGGATCGAGGTATCATTCTGGCCGCGAATCGGGCCGATCTTACGCAGGATCAATGCTTGGTAAGCCAATGACGTTGGCAGCGCCGGCAACGACGCTGCGGAAACGAACTCGCATTCGCAGTAGAGCAAAGTAAAAGCCGCTTCAGGCATCTGGCAAAGCCCGTACCGCGCCGATCGAAATTCCGCCGTCGACCAGCAGCGTTTGGCCGGTGATGTAGCGGCCTGCATCGGATGCCAGCAGCAATAGCGCCCCATCGAGGTCGGCCAACGCGCCCGGCCGGCTCAGCGGAACTTGCTCACGGAGAAGTTCGACCCAACGCGGGTCATCGACCAGTGCATGGTTCTGGTCCGTCTTGAACCACCCCGGGGCCAGGCAGTTGACCGTGATGCCATGCGGCCCCAAATCCTGTGCGAGGCTCATCGTCAATTGTTTTACACTACCGCAGCTAGCCCTCTTCGGAGCCAGGCCCGCAAACCCGGCACCGCATGGAGGCGAATCGACGTTAATGATCCGCCCATACTGCCGTGGGATCATCTGCCAAGCGGCTGCTTGTGCGACAAAAAAAGCACCGCGCAAGTTCGTGCCGACAGTTTTGTTCCAGTCTTCCCAGGTGACTTCAGTGACCGGCTTGCTAAGGTTGCTGCCGGCATGGTTGACAAGAATATCGATGCGGCTGAAGGCCCGTAGTGCCTCAGCCACTGCTCGCTGAATGCTGGCATGTTCACAGATATCCAGCTCGATACACACGACACGTCGGCCCAGCGCGGCGAGTTCCTCCACGAGCGACTTCAGCGGTGGTGTGGAGCGACCTGTGACGACGAGGTTCGCGCCAGCACGCGCCAGCACACGAGCAAAGTGCTGCCCCAGTCCGCAGCTCGCGCCGGTGATCATTGCCACACGGTCGGTGAGATCAAAAGGGGCCCGCAACTAAAATCCTTGTCCTTTCGTCAACAGCGGAATCCGCAAGACATACATATCCGCAGTGATAAACAGCGTGTTGCCATCTTCGCCAAAGGCGACGTTCGAAGTCGCCTGGCCCGTCAACAACGTGCCGAGATGTTTGCCTTCCGGCGAAAGGATCAACACGCCGCCCGGCCCGGTTGCCCACAAATTCCCGTGCTCATCCACTTCGAGACCATCCGGGCCGCCATTCCGCGTTTTCCCCAGTTCGGTGGCATCGAAAAACACCTCGCCTGCGCCAAGTGTGCCATCGTCGAGCACAGGGAATGCCATCAAAATTGGCCGCGGTCCGTGCGAGTTGGCCACGTACAGCGTTTTTTCGTCGGGCGAGAACGCCAGCCCATTGGGGCGTTCAAGTTCTTTGGTCAGCAGTGTCACTTCGCCGTCGGGTGTTACGCGGTAGACACCCTGATAGGGCAACTCCTTGGCCGGGTCGTCTACGTAGCCTTCCAATCCATAGGGCGGATCGGTGAAGTAGATCGCACCACTTGAATGCACTGCTACGTCGTTCGGGCTATTAAACCGTTTGCCAGCGTACTGGTCAGCAACGGTTACATACTTGGGTGCTGGTGCGTCGAGCGGTGCGTCCATCCGCGCGATCCGACGATCGCCATGTTGACACAGGATCAGCCGCCCTGCCCCGTCCAATGCTGAACCGTTGGCGCCTACCTCGCCACCACGCGGCACGGTGCCGGTGTAGCCAGACGGATAGAGGTATTCCTGCTGGCCGCCTTTCGCATCCCAGCGGTAGGTCTTGTTCGGTGGAATGTCGGAGAAAATCACGAATCCTTCCTCAGCCGGGATCCATAGCGGCCCTTCAGACCAATCGAGGCCATCGACAATCACTTCCATCTTCGCATCAGCTCTCACGAGCGCGTCGAGCGCCGGATCGAGCCGCTCGATCTTGCCGATCGTTGGTCGCTCTTCCGCCGCTAAGCGCTCATCCAACGAAATCGCCACTGACAAAATCAACATTGCCAACCTAATCCCATGCCGAAAACAGAAAAGTTCGCGTGCGTAAAAACGGTTCATACGCCTGTTACCCCCTCAGCACGAATTGTTCAATGTGCCGCAGTACGATGGTATGCAGCAAAGCCACGGACTGTATAATACAGCCTCCCCGTGACGAATTCTACACGCGGAGCCCACTCCATCGCTGGTTAGTCCCAACCTTCGCTTCTCGTTTTTCTTCTGGCATGTCCCACGGATCCATTGCCTATCCGCCGCTGCCGGAGGATCTCCAGCAAGGCGTCCATTGGTGCTCGCTCAAGTATTTTGGGGCGGGGGCGATTATCGCCTCCGTTTCCATTGGTTCGGGAGAAACGCTCTTCGCTTCCCGCTCCGGTGCCGTGTTTGGCTACACCTTGCTCTGGAGCTTTGTCTTAGGCGCGGTGATGAAGGGCGTGCAAGTCTATTCCGCCACCCGTTACATGGTACTCACCGGCGAGCATCCGATGACCCACTGGGCTCATTTGCCCGGGCCGCGAAACTGGGTGCCTATCACGATCGGCGCGCTCAGCTTGTTCTGCTTTCCCTTTTGGCAATCGGCCTTGCCATTGATGCTCGGCAATATCGTGAACTGGATCTTCAGCATCAGCGGCACGCCGGAGCAAGTTTGGGCCTACGCGCGGATTTGGGCCACATTAGCGATTCTGGTGGCACTCGTGCTCGTGTGGCTCGAGAGCTATGCGTTCTTGGAAAAAGCCCAACTGCTAATTGTCGGCACGTTGCTCGGTTGTCTATTAGTGGCGGTGGTTGTGGCCCGTCCCGATTGGTTTGCAGCGCTCGTGGGCAGCTTTACGCCGCGCGTGCCCAAGTTTGAACCCTGGGTAGTTGCCAAATATCCGGAGATCGCCCGGCATTCACCTTGGGTTGAGGTGATGACCTGCCTGGGAGCCGTGGGAGGCGGAACGTACGACTACCTGGGCTATGTCGGCTTCCTACGCGAAAAACAATGGGGAGCAATTGGGCTGCGACACGACAAATATCAAATTGATGTCCGCTTGCCAGCGCGGCCGCTGGCGATCGATACCAGCCCTGCAAACGTCCGGGTCGGCCGGCGCTGGTTGTTGCCCACCCAAATTGATGTGGGCATCGGCTTCGGCAGCGTTCTGTTGTTTACGCTGTGCTTTATCTTGCTCGGCGCGCGGTTCCTCCATCCACGAGAATTGGTGCCCTCAGGCACCGAGTTGTTCAATCACCAGGCCATTTTTCTCACCGAAATGCATCCCGCCCTGCTGTACGTGTATCAGCTGGGCATCTTCATGGCGTTTTTCGGCACAGTTTACGGAGGGTATGAAATTTACGTCCGTACGGCGCACGAATGCCTGATGCCCGTCAGCCACTGGATTCGCCAATTGCCGTTTGAGCATTTTCGCCGCGGGATTATCCTCTACTGCGCCTCGCTGGGCCTGCTGTTTCTCTGGTTCCTGGATCTGAATCCAGACGACATCGTGCGGCCGGCGGCGATTATCGGCGGAGTGTTTACCTGCGGCCTGTGGTGTCTGGCCATGCTCTGGACCGACCGCCGCTTCCTGCCGAGGCCATTACAAATGCCTCGCCTGTTGACACTTCTCGTGGCCATCTCGGGCGTGGTGCTGACGCTCCTCGGAGCGAAAGGTATTTGGGATTATTTCGCCAGTTGGATCGCGGGTTGAATGGCGGCTGAAGAGAGATGTTTCCTCCGGCTGAACCTCACGTCTTGCGGCAGCGCCCGGGGCCGCAGAGTTCTGGGCTCTCGAAAACGCACAATCGCGATCCGGCCGTCGGTAGAATGTGGCCGCCGCCACAGGTACAATCGCAAAGCAAGTCTTGGCTCGCTCTGTGCAACCGTTTCTCTGAACCTCTCATTCCTTCTCACGAGAACTGCGATGAAGTCAACCAGGCGCGAATTCTTCAAGCACTCGGCAGTGGCCGGCGCGGCCCTCGCCATTCCCTCTATTTGGACCGGCACCATGGCTCTCGCCCAAGGCCCACGGGGCAGAAAACAACTCAAGCTGGCGGCGATCGGCGTCGGCGGTAGCCGCGGTGCCTATGCCCAGGGCACTGCCATCGCTATGCAGGCCAACCAATATGCCCAATTGGCCGCAGTTTGCGACGTCGACGAAGTCCACATGGATGAATTCAATGCCCGCTGCGACAACAAGCTCAAGCTCTATCAAGACTACCGCCAACTACTGGAAAAAGAGCGGCCCGATGTCGTCACCATCGGCACCCCCGACCACTGGCACGTGCCGATCTCCATCGCTGCCCTCCGTGCCGGTTGCGATGTCTACTGCGAAAAACCGCTTACTCTCACCATCGAAGAGGGCTTCCGCATCCGCGATGCCGTCAAAGAAACTGGCCAAGTGTTCCAGGTTGGCACCCAACAACGTAGCGAACACCATTTGCTGTTCCTCAAAGCGATCGCCATCGTGCGAAGTGGACGACTTGGCAAGCGGCTCCATGCTGATATCGCCCTCGGCGGCAGCGAAGTCGGCGGACCATTCCCCGCGACCGAAGTTCCCAGTGGGCTCGATTGGGATCTTTGGGTCGGACCCGCTCAACAGGCCGATTACTCCCCCGAGCGACGCAAAAACTTTCGCTGGTTCTACGATTACTCCGGTGGCCAGATGACCGACTGGGGCGCCCACCACTTCGACATTGCCCAGTTGGCGCTCGGCCACGAGAACTCCGGCCCAGTCAAAGTTAGCCCCCTCGGCCCCAACGCCTTTACGCCGCTGGTACCCGACCACTTCAACTGGCAGGCTTATCTCTTCGGCGATGCCACGCTCCCCAACGGCTTCCACACTGCCTCCAAATTTCGCGTCAAGTTGCAGTACGCCGACGGCTCGACGATCACCGTCCACGACCAGTACGTCTCCCCCGACGGCAAAACTCGCTTCCCCAATGGCATCCTCTTCACTGGCGACGAGGGCCGTATCTTTGTCAACCGCGAGCGGCTCACCGGCAAACCCGTCGAAGAAATGACCTCCGCCGAGCGCACCGCGATGCATCATCAGTTGATCGCCATCTACAAAGGCCGCTGGCCCGGCAATCACATGGGCAATTTCTTCGAGTGCATTGCCGACCGCGGCGAACCGATGTCTGACGTCGGCTCGCACGTTCGCACGATGACCTGCTGCCACCTGGCCAACCTTGCCCTGATGCTCGGCCGCGAGTTCCAGTGGGACCCGCAAGACGAGAAGTTCATCGGCGACGCGGAGGCCACCGCCCTCACGACCCGCCCCCGCCGCGATGCCTACTCCCTCGCCGCCACCACATAAGAGATCCGGATACCACCCGGTTGCCTCAACCGGTGCGGCGCAGCCGCAAGAGGCACCTCTGCCAGGATGGACCCTACCACGTGGCGCCGACCTTGCGCAGTTGCCTCTTGCTCCGCCCAGATTGGGTCTGCCTGGGCTACCCACCCTTGCACCGCGCAGCAGGTAGGCAATAATTTGAGCCCTCACCACTGGCTCGGCAAATCGGAATCAGCCGCGCGAGCTCAGTTTCAGCATCTCCAAAATTCGCGCGGCTGTTTGCTCGATCGTTAATTGGGTCACATCGATGAGGGCGTAACCCCGTTGGCGGTACTCGGCCTCGGCTGCCATCACTTCAGTGATAATAGAACTCAGATCGTCATATTCCGTATCCATAGAGCCCATTTCCTTGGCCCGCTCTTTGCGGATTTCGTGCAGCCGTTTCGGCTGCGTCGTAAAAGCGACGATTTTTTTCTTCGCAATGCGTGCCAGCTCACTCGGAAAACCTGTTTGCGGAGAGATCGACACGTTGGCCGCCTTATAACCGCGCGAGGCCAGGTACAATGCGGTGGGGCTCTTGCTGACCCGGCTCACACCCACGATGACCACGTCGGCCTGCCGGAGCGTACGCAGCCCCAAGCCGTCGTCGTGTTCCATGGCGAAATCCATCGCCTCGATGCGGCGCCGGTAGGCGGCATCGAGTTGGTGCAATCGCGCAATGTCATTCTGCGGCAACACACCCACGCAGTCGGCCAAGAAGTTCATCAGCGGACCTGTGGCGTCGAAGTGGGGAATCCGCCGAACCACGCACGAGTTTCGCACCAACTGCTTGGCGGCATGATCGGCCAGCGCGTGAACCACGATCGGCCGTTCGCCAGCGAGGTTCGCCAGCGTGGCTTGCAGTTTTTCCAGGTTGCTCTGCAGCGGGTGCGACACGATGTTGATCGATACATCGGGAAACTGGCTGACAGCCACCACCGCCAACCCGCTGAGCAGCTCGCCCGCCGCCGCCGCGATCAGATGAACCGTGTACCCATCGGCCGCTAACGGAGCAACACGCTTACCGGACGATGCCCTTTTCTTTTTAGCCAACTTCGTTCTTCTCCGTGTCAGTCGCCCGATGTTCGAAATCGCTTCACGCAGAACTCACGCAGAACCAAGGCCAGACACAGCGCCTCGCAGTTGGTCGAGCATTTCGCGCGTCGCCGCTTCCACCGCCTCCTGCCACCGCGCGGTGCCAAACCGCTCCGCATACTCGCGCCGTGAATGTGCGAAAAGGATGCCACGCGAGTTATTTACAATCGCCCCCAGGCCATGCTCGTCGAAGGCCCCCGCCACGTCGGCCGCCGTGCCCCCTTGGCTGCCAAAACCGGGTACCAAGAACCAGGTATGCGGCATCGCCGCGCGCAGCTCGCCCAATTGTTCCGGGTAGGTCGCTCCCACAACCGCCCCCACACTTCCATATCCACACTTACCGGCAGTTTCTACCGCCAGATGCTCTACATGCTGCGCGACAATCCGATAAAGCTGCCGGCCTTCGAACCGCAAGTCCTGCAGCATGCCGCCGCCCGGGTTTGAGGTCTTCACCAGCACATACAGCCCGCCGCCTCGCTCGACTGCCACCTCGACAAATGGTGCCAGGCTATCGTCGCCCAAGTACGGACTAATCGTCAGCGCGTCGGCTTGCCAGGCGCTCGCTTCCCGTCCCAGATACCCCCGGGCATAAGCCACCGCCGTGCTGCCGATATCGTTCCGTTTGCCGTCGAGAATGACGATCAAGCCGCGCTCGTGGGCGTGATTGATCACCGCCGCCATCGCCGACATACCGGCGGGGCCCAGTTCCTCAAAAAACGCCGCCTGAATTTTCACGGCCGGCACCAGCGGAGCAACCACGTCGACCACGCCGTTGCAAAACTCCTCGTAGGCCCGCGCTTGCGTTTCCCACGGGGCGTCGTCCGCTGCGCGGAACACCGCCGGCAACTGCTCCCAGCGCGGGTCGAGCCCAACAACAACGGGGCTCGACAGCCGGCGAACAGCATAGGCCAATTGATCGGTGTAATGATCGGTCACAGGGTAGCACCCGTCTCGGTTATATGGTCGCTAGAATCCGGCCCCACCATGATCGCAAATTCGCCCGGCGCGACAACCCGTCGCCGGGCAACCTTCCTGAAAGCGGGCGGTCCGTGGGGGCTGCGCAGGCTACGAAGATCCGCCTTTCGACGATTAGAGCCCTTTTAAGTTTTTGTATCGCGTGCCGATGTGCAAGGAGATTGCTGAACCGTGGGGGTTGGCGGCGTCGGCAACGACGCGGCGGAACCGAGTTGGCAATCGCCGTATGACAAAGTGGATATCACGCTACTAAGAATATCGTAAGCTTGCCTATCATTGTTTTACAGACAGGCTCCCGTTACTCACCATCAACCCCGCCGGTTCGCCATGCCCGACCTCCAGCAAGTCCTCAGCCATTTCGTGTTGCTCTGGGCCGTGATTGACCCCATCGGCACGATACCAGTATTCATTGCTGCCACCCAGGGCCACAGCGAAGCCGATCGCAATCGCATTGCCCGCATCGCGGCATTGGTCGCCGCTGGCATCCTGCTGTTCTTCACCATGGTCGGCGAACTCGTACTCGACGCGATGGGGGTGCCACTACTGGCCTTCCAGATTGCGGGCGGCATCGTGTTGTTCCTATTTGCACTGACCATGATTTTTGGCGAAGGCAAGCCGGAAGCGGAAGCCAGAGACATTCGCAATTCGCAAGATCTCGCCATCTTCCCGTTGGCTACGCCTTCAATCGCCTCCCCAGGAGCGATGATGGCGGTCGTGCTGCTGACCCAAAACGAACTGCACTCGTTCGACGAGCAGTTGGTCACCACCTTGCTGATGCTCGGTGTGGTTGCAGCCACCTATATTTTGATGCGCTTTGCGACCGTGATTTCCCGGACGATCGGTAGCGGCGGCGCCAGCATCGTCAGTCGCGTGATGGGCATGATCCTGGCCTCAGTGGCCGCAACGCAAGTCCTCGCAGGTATCAAAGAGTATTTCGCTTAAAGCAACGGTTGGTGTATCAGCCGCGACACAGGTGCCAAGTTGTTCATGCTTTTCCGGGTGACCAAGTCGGGCTGGCGGGCCACGAACCGCTCCGCAGGGAGTTGTCTTGGGCACGCCCTGTCTTGCTGGGAACGCGGAATTCTCGCGGACTGTGACTGGTTTTCTGTCCAAAGTTGGAAATTCGGGGATTTAACACCTTGGCCACCATTGCGGCCAGCCAGACTTTGAACTATGCTTCTACTGTCACGGTGTTTTGTGACAAGCAGAAGAAGATGAAAAGAAAAGGTGTCAGTCGCAGGGCCTCTGGGCCGTTCTTCCCGTCACGCCGCTCTCTGCGTCGCTGTGCTCTTCCATGAAGTGCCTCGCCTCGGTTAGTGGCTTTCTGCTTCCCTTTCGTTTCGGCTACGGGACGTCATTCGGGAAAAAGTTTACGTAGCACAAAGTTTCAGTTTTTTTGGAGAGCAGAAATGCCAGAAGGTAAGATCAAGAAGGTCGTCGCGGATAAGGGTTTTGGATTTATTTCAACCGGCCGCGACGATTTGTTTTTCCATCATTCCGAGCTGCGTGGTGTGCAGATCGAACAACTCGCCGAAGGTCAGACCGTGATCTACGAAGTCGGCGAAGGCAAGAAGGGCCCCTGCGCCGTTGCGGTGCAAACAGCCTAGCGCCATGCCGCTTCGCGCGGCTTAGCCAACTCGATCAGCGCTCTTCGATCCGGCCGGATCGAAGAGCGTTTTTTCATGGGACCACCCATCCCTGCTGGAAGTAATGGCGGTCTTCGGTTTCGGGGAACTGGTCGAGAATTCTGCCGCAACGTTTCCACGGTTAGTTGACTGTTCGTTCCAGGCAGGCCTCTTGGGCCGACGGAGGGCTGCTGTCTTGGGCTCCACCGGAATCGCCCCCTGCCGATCATCCCCCGATCTTTCGGAGCCCACTCAGATCTCGCTAGGCACCGAATGAAACTGCAATAGCGCTGCGTAAACTGGCTCCTCGTCGACGAACGCAGCAACTGCCCACGGCAAGCGTGATGAGCATCAGCAACATGGAAGCTGGCTCCGGCACAGTAGCAAAACCCAACGAGCCGCTGCCCGGGGATTGAACCACTGTCACGTACTGAGCACCGGTGTAGTCGTTCAAAGTGGCCTCGGGCGGATTGGACCCAGTGCTATAAAAGCGGCCGGCGATCTTGGTGTCCAAAATTCCAACGCCAGAAACTTGATTCGATATGTCGGTGTGAGCCGCGTTGCCGATGAAAATCGTCAACTTGATGTCCCCCGTGGGGCTCCCGATCTGGTCGAGGGGAATCGAGAACTCGAGGCCAGTCGTGACGATCTCGGGATTGTCGACGCCTGGCGTCAGGCCCCACGGGCCGGTGGTCGAGTCGGCTCCACCGACTACCCCCGCCTGGTTGCTGTTATTGAAAGCCATTTGCAAGCCGATCGAATTATTGAAATCGCGGTGGCTGCTCGCATTGGTGGCGTCATTGGGATCGACCCCTAGGGCAAAGGCTAACTCCCGGGCGATACAGCCGGCGCCGGAGTTGTCAGCGTTGCAGCCGCCCGCGCCCAGCGCGTAGTTGCGATCGATGAGCTGCCCTTGGCTGAGCCCCGGCAGCGTTGGGCCGAGCAAGGCTTCCGAAACACCGCTGGCC
>JBGSUJ010000109.1:0-1999 GCA_041753435.1 Pirellulales bacterium
CGTAATGTCCCGCTCTCTCACTTTGTCGCGCTTCTTGCCGGCCATACGCAGCAATATGCGCGATATCGATCGAGGGCGCAACTCCAACTAAACTGCGTAAATTACTCACTCCGCAACGCGCAAATCCCGTGCCGAACAGGATTGGCGATGTTGTGTTTTCCAGATGCAACGGACGAAACATCCGCTACGGTTGCGAGCGACGCGGCTAGGATGGCAAGGAGCCAGGTAGAGGGTTCGGGGATCGAATGGGAGCTTGCGGGGCCCGAGTTGAGCGATGCGCCGAAGTGGAGTTTCCAAAATTCATAGTCTTCCGCATCGACGTAGCCGGGCGTGGTGGCGGTGGGGGATTCGCCTGTGAGAGAGAGCATTTGATCGAGGTGGTCGCGCCAGTAGGTGTAGTCGGCGGCGTCGACGACGAAATCGGCGTTGTAGTCGCCGGGAAGTGGCTCGGAAAGCTGCAGTGTGAAGCGGCGCGTGTAGGCGGCAAGCGGGCCGGGGCCATCGGGATCGAAACCGCCGCGGCCGGTGATCCAATGCATGTTGCTGATGCTGTCGGCCGAGGTGAGCGTCCAGCCACTGGCGGGATCAATGAGAACGTTGAGATCGATTGCGACGGCGTTGCTGCGCCAGGCCGTAGCGCGACTGACATTAGTGCCGTTGATCACTCGCGTGAGGGTGCCGACGATGGTGCCGTCGTTGTTGATGTCGAATGCCTGTCCGTTGGAGAGGGCTCCGAAATCGCCAAGTTGGGTGAGGGCCGATCCGCCGGGATCCCAGCGGACGGCACGGAAGCCGTTCGTGCCGGGCGTAAAACCGACGGCGGTTCCGGCGTCGTTGATGGCGTAGGCGCGGCTTTGGACCGGATTGGATACGAGTGAATCGAGTTCGGTCGCGGCGCCACTGTCGGCATCCCATCGCACTGCCTGCGGGCCCCAATTCACGCCGCCGACGTATTTGTTGGCGAAGCCTACGGCGGTGCCACTTTCGTTTACATCGTAGGCTTCGGCAGTAGTGGTGCCATTGGCCGTGGTGCCCAGGTTGCCCAACTCAAGGATTGCGGTGCCGCCGCCATTCCAGCGGACGGCGCGCGTGCCTCGGTCGAGAACTCCGCCGGCAAGTTTTTGCGCGTAGCCGACGACGGTGCCGGTTTCGTTGATGGCATAGGCACGGCTGCGAGGAATGACCTGACTGCCTGGTGAGAGGTCGTCGAGTTCTGTGGCAGCGGTGCCAGAAGCACCCCAGCGGATAGCGCGATCGAAGAAGGAACCACTAGCCCAGCGGACGGTGTAGCCGGCCACGTTCCCCGCGTTGTTGATGGCGTAGGCCTGCCCCCAAGTGAAGGTACTGCCGGAACGCGTGCCAAGATTGCCAAGTTCGGTGGCTTCGCCGGAAGCGTTCCAGCGGATGGGACGCTCGCCGAAGGTGTCGTTGTGAGCGGCGCCGACGACTGCGCCATTGTCGTTGATTGCGTAGGCCCAGCGGTTGGTCGTATCGCTGCCGTAGATTGCAGGTGCACTTAGCTCCAGTGGAGCAGTGCCGTCGGCTCGCCATGTGAGGGGCCGCTGACCATCACCGTCGCCGGAGATGGTTTTGAACAGTGTGGCAAGGGCGGTGCCGCTGTTGTTGACGAGGTTTCGTTGGAACGGCTGCGGCGTGGTAAGCGATTGGTAGCCGCTCTGGGTAACGACGTCGTACTCCGGTCCGCCGAAGACGGGGACGTAGGCGGCGCGGGCAGTCATGCCAAGCGCGCCGACCGTGGTAATCAGTAACAGGAGAACGAGCCGTCGCATGTTGGCGCTATGAAACCGCCGTTTGGAGGAGGATAGGATAGACCTGATTATAGGTTGCCGCGGGATAGATGCTAAGAACCTATCCCAGAACCTTAGGAATTTCGCCAGAGGATGTGGGCAAACACGAGATGCAACAGCGCTTCATAGTTGGCGGCTTTCTTTTCCCACCGCACGAGGATGCGGCGGTAGCGATTGAGCCACGAGGCGAT
>JBGSUJ010000110.1:0-22246 GCA_041753435.1 Pirellulales bacterium
CGGCGTCTGCTTTTTCGGTTTCATTTTTTGCCAGCTTTCGGGGACTACCGGATCAATACCTGGCAAATTCTAGCGCCCTCAAACGGCCGTTGCACCCCAAAATCCAAGGACTTCTGAGCTTTGTCAGGGACGACTAATTACCCCAGAATCAAAAAGTGAATGGCCCTGACCGAATTGCTCAAAGACTTGGATATTCTGGTCTATCGACCGATCAGCTTCGGATCGAGCGCATCGCGGAGGCGATCGCCGAGAAAATTCAGTGCGAATAAGGTGATTCCCAGCGCCAGGCTCGGGTACACAATCAGCCACCAGTAGATCTTCACCGGCGTGATCACCTTGATGCCTTCGTTGGCTAGCAAACCCCAGGACACATCCGGAGGTTCGACACCCAGTCCCAAGAACGACAGGAACGCCTCGAACAGCATCACCCGTGGGATAGTCAGCGTGAGATACACGATCACGATACCCACCAGATTCGGAAAAATGTGCCAGGTAATGATTCGCGACTGGCTGGCGCCGAGCGCCTGAGCCGCCTCGACGAACGGCTCGGTCTTGAGCGAAATCACTTGCCCGCGCACTACCCGGGCCATGGTCAACCAGTAGATCGCACCGACGACGATGTAGAAGATCGTGATGCGGTCGATGCCATGTTCGCGCAGCCAGGCTTTGTTGTCTTCTTGGTTGAGGATTGTCAGTAGGAAAATGACGACGAAGATAAACGGGATCGAATAGAGTACGTCGACCACGCGCATCATCGCTTTATCGACGTTGCCGCCGACGTAACCGGCGATCGAGCCGTAGGTCACACCGATCACCAGCGAGACCGTTGCCGCCACCAAACCAACAACCAGCGAGATTCGCGCGCCCCAAAAAACGCGAGATAGTAGGTCGCGTCCCAACTCATCGCGACCGCAGAGCGACCCCAACGACCACTCGCCAAACAGCCGATAGCGAGCGCGGACCATCACCCGGCTCAGCGCCGTCAGGGCGGGGAAGCCAGCGTCGCGATAGGGCCGCTGAACCGAGAGGACGGCTTCTCCCGCGGGTGCTTGTTCAACGCTCTCTGCCTGCTGGATCACTGCCCAATCGAGTTGTAAATTCTGTTCCCACAGCGGCGTGAGTTGAGGTGCAGCGTATTGCAGCGGTGTGTGGATAGCATCGGGTGGCTGAAATGGCAGGAGCGGCGTGAAAAACGCCAGCATTATGATCGCCATCAACACTCCCAGGCAGAGCATGGCCACACGGCTCTTGCGCAACCGCCGCCAGGCATCTTGCCCCAGCGATACGCCTTGGTCGATTTTCACAGGATTCACAAGTGACGGGTCTGTTGCCATCTAGTCCAGCTCCACACGCGGGTCGAGCAGCGAATACGATAAATCGACCAGCATATTCATAGTGAACAAGATCACCGTGTAGAGCAGCACACACCCCATGGCCAACGTGTAGTCGCGCTGCAACGAGGCCTCGATGAAGTGCGACCCCAAGCCGGGGATCGCGAAAATTTGCTCGATCACCAGCGAGCCGGTGAGAATATAAGCCGTTGCCGGCCCGAGGTAGGAAACAACCGGCAGCAGCGCGCCGGGCAGGGCGTGGCCCCAGACGACACGTAGTTTACTGAGGCCTTTGGCCCGTGCGGTACGGATGTGGTCCTGCGAAAGGATGTCGAGCATGCTGGTTCGCGTGATGCGGGCGACATCGGCGGCATGGGGCGCTCCGAGGCAAAGCGCGGGGAGCACGACCTGGCTCAGCGAGCCCCAACCGGCGGCTGGGAAGATCGGGATCAAGAACACAAACAAGATGATCGCTATGCCGGCGATGACAAAGTTTGGCAGCGCGATGCCAATCGTCGCCAACGACATCAGCACCAGATCGGCAGCCGATCCACGCCGCACTGCCGAAGTAATTCCCGCCACCAACCCTAACGTCAGCGCAAACGACAATGCGAGGATGCCCAAAGCCGCAGAAATCGGCAGCCCTTCGGCAATAACATTGTTCACCGTGTAGTCGCGGAGCTTAAAGCTGTAGCCAAGGTCGAAGCGCGCGACATTGCCAAGTTCACGCAGATACTGTTGAAAAAGCGGTTCATCGAGATGATACCGTCGCAGCATATTCTGTTCGATCTCGGGGTCGAGCCGCCGATCGCTATCGAATGGCCCGCCCGGCACCGAACGCATCAAGAAGAAGGTCAGTGTAAACACGACCCACAGCGTAATCGCCATCCACAACAGCCGCACAAAAATGAACTTCAGCACGGGGAGTTCCTACTCGCGAACATCAGGTGGCAGGGGTCGAGGCTCGGCCGGGCCCCCCACTTCAATCGACTGGGGGCTCGCTGTCCTTCGACCCCAGCCACCAGTCGGCGCTGCAGCTTCGTCGATCCAAATTGCCGAAAGCGGGTGCTGATCCAACGGATTGCGGTAAAATCCGCGGACATCCGACTTGACCATGTTCTTGTCGACATAGTAGTAGATCGGAATTAGCGGCATCTCGTCCATCAAGATCCGCTCGGCTTGGTGAAACAGTTCAACCCGCTTGTTCTCATCGGTTTCGGCGCGGGCGGCGGCAATCAAACGATCGTATTCGGCATTCGACCAACCGGTATTATTGTTTTCGCCATCGGTGACCATGATATCGAGGTGCGAGTTGGGATCGATGTAGTCGGCGATCCAGGCGCGACGGGCCACATCGAACTCGAACTGCCGGATGCTCGTTTGATACGAACCCCACTCTTCGTTTCGGGTCGACGCGGTGATGCCGAGATTTTTTTCCCATTGCTTGCGGACAAGCTGCGCGATGGTCTGGTGGGCTTGCTGCGTATTGTAAAGGATTTCGAGCTTTGGGAAGCCAATACCGTCGGGGTAGCCCGCCTCAGCGAGCAATCGCTGCGCCTCTCTGACATTCTCTGTGCTGAATTGTTCAGGCATGTAGCCGGAGATGCCCAAAGGCACCAGGCTGTAGGCAGGAACCTCGCCCGCGCCGGTAGCAGTCCGTGTGATTTCTTCGCGATCGAGCGCGAGCGCGAGTGCCCGCCGAACGCGGACATCGTCGAGCGGTTTGCGGCGGGTGTTGAGCAGAAAGTAATAGGTGCCCAGGTAGGGCTTGGGATCGAGTTCGTCGCGGGCTGCGCCGGATTTCAGCAACCCTCGCAGCACAATGGCCGGCAAGTCGGTGATCCAATCAACCTTTCCCGTGGTAAACAAATTGAACATCGTCACTTGCGTATTAATCGCCAGCGCGTCGATGACATTCAGCTTGACCCGCTGTTTGTCCCAATAGCGTTCGTTTTTGACCAGCCGAATGCGATCGCGAATGCGGCGGAAGGCAATGCGATACGGGCCGTTGGTGACAATGTTCTCCGCATACGTCCACTCTGGCGAGCCATAGGTCTCGATGCACTCTTGATTCACGGGAAGCAGTGCATGGTAGTTGAGCAACTCTAGCCAGAAGGGCGTCGGGTTTTCAAGCCGCATTTCCAGGGTGTAATCGTCGATCGCTCGGGCACCCACTTCGCGGAAGTCGAGCAGTACCTGTTTGGCGGGCTCCATGCCGGCTGCTTCGTCGCCCTTTTCGCCGGTACGGAATTTACGTTCTCTCCCGTCTATCTTGACGACAAATACGCGATCCTGCTCAGCGCCTTCAACGCGCACGAGTTTGCCGTGGAGCAGCTCCCCGCGGGCGAAGGGCCGGGCACCTGTCGGCCGCTCGTTCAATTCAATTTCGACCGAATCGCCTGGCTCAAGACCCTTTTCGCCCAGGCTGTAGCGACGCGCATTGACGAGATACCAAGCCTGGTAAGCGTACTCAGCCCCAGTTTGCGGGTCGAGAAACCGCTGCAGCGAATAGATAAAGTCATGGGCAGTCACCGGCTTTCCGTTCGACCACTTCGCGTTTTTGCGGAGATGAAAGGTATAGGTCTTTTTGTCGTCAGAGATTTCCCATCGCTCGGCAACGCCCGGCAACGGTTCCAGCGTTGCAGCGTCGAGCCGCGTAAGCCCCTCGAAGATATTGCCCACAATCCGATGCTCAGGGATGCCGGTCACCACCGCCCAGTCCAGCGATTTCACTTCGGTTTCGTTGATGAAGGTGAAATCGGCGGGCGGCAATTGCACCCTCAGCACCGCCCAGGCAACGTCGCTCAGCCCCAACACAACCATCAACAACGGTAACCAAGCACGCATCGACATGGAACTAGCTTAGCGTTCGAGGTTGCGATTGACCAACCACAAAATCGCGTTGGCGCTTGCCCCTCAATTGCTAACGATCGACAATGGGAGTCATTAGGATTAACATCAAACCCATGCCCGACTTCACCCACCAACGCCACAAACCGCCCACGCCACTCGAACGGCCGCGGGAGCTCGTGATCGTTTGTGCCCCCCTGCGGAGCAACATCAACTTCTCTCGCATCGTACGGGCGGCCGGGTGCTCGGGCGTCGAGCGAATCATCTGCACGGGGGCAGCCAAGCTCGATCGCAAGATCGCCCGCGATGGGGCTGATGCGGTCGAAATCGAAATCCATCGCACAATCGGACCGGTGCTCGACAAGCTGCGCGATGAACGGTTCCGGCTCGTCGGTCTCGAGCAGACGACAGAATCGCAGAATCTACACGCCTACGAGTTTGTCCGCCGGACTGCCTTGGTGATCGGCAACGAACGGACCGGCCTCACGGAGGATTTGTTAGCCAAGCTTGACGAGGTGGTCGAGATTCCCGTCTGGGGCCTGCCGTACAGTTACAACGTGGCCACCGCCACAACGATAGCGCTCTACGAATACTGCCGGCAATACCCGAGCGGTTAACGGGCAGAGATTAGTGGGCAGTGGTTGACGTCGGCACCACGAGTGTGCGGCCGACGATTTCACCGGCCAAGATCTCCTGGATGTACTTCGGCAATCCGTCGAGCGTGGTCAATTCTGACAATTCGTCGAGCTGCTCGACGCGCCACGGCCCAGCCAGCTTTTGCCACATTTCGAGTCGCTGCGGCCGAGGACACTTGGCCGAGTCGATGCCGGCCAGCGTCACGCCGCGCAAGATGAACGGATAGACGGTCAGCGGCAAATCGGTCCCCGCGACGAGCCCGCAAGCGGCGACACAACCGCGATGGTCCAGCGAGCGAATAATTGTAGCCAATGGCAGGCCACCGACCGTATCAACGGCCGCCGACCAGCGCGCGGCGAGCAGCGCCCGATCCGTTTTGTCAACGACCTCGTTGCGGCCCAGAATTTTCGCAGCTCCCAAACGATGCAGCCACGAGCGCTCGCCCGGCTTGCCGGTGACCGCGGCCACTTCGTAGCCGAGTTTCGCCAAGATGGCCACCGCCAGCGAACCAACCCCGCCCGTCGCACCGGTAACCACCACCGGCCCGCGCTCTGGTCGAATGCCGCGTTCGACAAGCGCAGTAACACATTGCGCCGCAGTGAAGCCGGCGGTTCCGTAGATCATCGTGTCGCGGAGCGTCAACCCGGCGGGCAAGGGCACAATCCACTCGGCCGGCACACGCACATATTTCGCATAGCCGCCCCAGTGGCCAGCGCCAAAATTGTAACCGGTGACGAGCACTTCTTCGCCCGGCTTGTAATGCAGCGAGCGGCTCTCGACGACGGTACCGGCGCAATCAATCCCAGGCACATGGGGAAATATCTGCACGACACCCGGATGCCCCTGCGACGCCAAGGCGTCTTTGTAGTTCAACGACGAATAGGCGACTTCGATCAGCACCTCGTCCGCAGGCAACTCGTCGACGGTGATTCTCTCGACCGCAGATGTGACGGTGCCGTTAGCATCCTTGCGGACCATCAGGCAAGGGAAGGGGGCATCAACCGCCATAATTCACCTCGCTCAGTTTTTCTTGAGTTCGATCGGCAACTGATCAATCTTCGCGGCCAGAATGAAATCATTCTGGGAAAGTCCTCCGATGGCGTGCGTCCACAACTCGACAGCCACGTTGCGGTAACCTTCGAGATGCAAATCGGGATGGTGGCCATCGGCCTCAGCGACTTCGGCACAGCGATGGAAAAAGTCGATGCCGGCCAGGAAGTTCTTGACAACCCACTCTTTGCGGATCCGCTGGCCGTTGTGGGTGAGCTTCCAGCCGTGCAGTTGCATCAACTGGGCTTCGGCTTCAGGCAGCGTGGTCGGCGCGACGCCGCCTTCGCAAGGGAGACACTTTTTATTGACGAGTTCGGCAGGCGATTCAGCAGCCATGGGTGGGGTCCAGGACAGGGCGAGGAACGAGCAGCGACGACTTATTCTTAATTATCGACGGGGAAGGAAGGGGGTCAATCCGCTGCGTCACGAACCCAGAACATGGCAAATCGCCGCGACGACGAAGCCCACAAAGATGGTTAGGCAGGCCACCGCGATCGGTCGGTCGCGCGGAACAAGCGCGGCTCCCCACGTTGCCGCCGCGCCCACGACAAGATACACCCGCACGGCGACACCTTGGTAGTCGCCTAGCAACAAAGCAACCAGGAAAGTCGCTAGGGCAAACACTGCCGCCGCCCGCCGACCAAACGCCACCGCCAGCGTGCGATGCCCGGCCGCCTTGTCAGCCTCGTAGTCGGCTGCGGTCGCCAGCGCGTGGATGCCACTCACCGAGAGCGCGAGCCAATAATATTTGAGCCGCATGAAGGTGGGATCGGCCCCCAAGCTGTACCCCATCACAAACGGCAGCAAAAAAAACCCCAGTCCATTAATGAGCGAATCGAGCGGCGGACGTTCCTTGAGTCGCAGGGGCGGCACCGAATAAGCCCAGGCCGCAACTACCAAGCCACAAGTCGCCGTGATGTTGAAAACGTTTTGAGTGATTAGCGATCCCGACAGCACCATCGGCATCATCGCCAGGCACGCCCGCCAGATGAACGCGCGATCCATTTCCTTGACAACTGCTCCCCACACTTTCCGACGGCGCTCGCTCCGCCGATCGGAGTCGTAGTCATAAATGTCATTCAGCCCGCAGCCGAGGAGATTCATCGGAAACGTGAGCAGCAACATCTGCACAATCGCAGTGGCCGATAGCGGTGCCCGCGCTGCGTTGAGCCCGAGGTAATACACCAGCGGCAAAATGGGCCAGAGAATCGGCCGGCTGACTTGAATCAGGAGCAACAGTCGTGTCATATCCGCAGTATGCTAGGCTTATGACGGACAATTCCCAAGGCTGATTCTGCGGCGAGTCGCCCTTCGAAATCGGACCACCATGCGACTTTACTCTCCAACCGAAGTTTCTAGGCTGATCCAGGGCCGCGTCTGCCGCCAGTCGCGCTGAATTTTGGGAGTTGGTTTGTTGGTGATGCTCGCGCTGCCCGCCAATGTGGTTTGGACAGCTCGACCTTCAAGGTGGATCGTCGTCCCCTTGTCGACGATGGGCAGCTTGATGCTGGCACAGTTCGAAAATGATTCGCTCACCAATCCAGCACCGGCGGCAGATACTTGATCACGAGTCGCTCGTAGTAGGACCGCAGGGAATTCCAATCGGGCGGCGAGGGCGATTTCGTATAGAGATCGAAGGGATTAAAAGCTCGCACCCAGTGGAGCATTTGGCGGTCGTGGTCGTCGCATAAGGCATCGTACTCGCCTTCGCGGTGCCAGGCATAGAACGAGTGAAAGCGGATCATGTACAGCGCCGGCTCGGGCAAGAAACCCTTCATGCGGTGGTACAGGTATTCATCGTGGCCCCAGGAAATCGCGACGTTCCGCAGCCCACAGCCCGCGCGATAGATGCCCAGCGGCGTGTTGTAGCGGGGGTCGCGGGCATCGGGGTTATCGGCAAAATATTCGCTGTAGACCACGCGGTCGCTGAATTGGCAGCCGACTGGGAAGGTGTCACCCACCACAGCCCAGGGCGGCTCGCCAAACAAACTGAGCAACTTGCCCAAATCGTGAATCAAGCCAGTCAGCACAAACCAATCGGGATGTCCGACGGCCCGAATGGCCTCCGAAGTTTGCAGCATATGCTGAAACTGCGAAAGCTCACTGCCTGAGTCGGTATCGTCGATCCGCGTGTCGAGTTGGTCGAGTGCTTCGAAGATGCTCATTCTGAGGCGGCGAAAACTGAGGAATTCGCGTTTCTTCTCCCGCACAAATTCGAATGTTTGATGCTGATGGTTCTGCCGGTACAATTCCCGCACGGTGTCGCGGGCCGGCATAGCGCAGTTGCGATAATCGTCGCGCGCCTTGGCCTGGTGATCGGGATAGACGGCGTCGGTGATGAACGCTTCCCAAGCCTCGCCGGCCAAGGGAACATGAGGGTGACCCAGTTCTCGATCCATGCTCACGCTTATTCCTCGTCCTCGCGCAATTTGGCGAGCACGCTGTAGTCCTCGAGCGTCGTGGTATCGCCAACGGTTTCCTTGCCGGCAGCAATATCTTTGAGGAGCCGTCGCATAATCTTGCCGCTGCGGGTCTTGGGGAGAGCACTGGTAAAGCGAATGTCATCCGGTTGCGCGAGCGCGCCGATTTCATGGCGAACGTGCTTCTTGAGTTCGTTGCGTAGAGCATCCGAAGGTTCGCTGCACTTGAGCGTGACGAATACGGCGACCGCTTCGCCCTTGAGTTCATCGGGCCGGCCAACCGCTGCCGCTTCGGCCACCATTGGATGCGACACGAGTGCGCTCTCAATCTCGATCGTGCTCAACCGGTGGCCCGAGACATTGAGGACATCGTCGATCCGGCCCATGATCCAGTAGTAGCCATCTTCGTCGCAGCGGGCATTGTCGCCGGCGAGATAATGGTGCGGCACCTTGCTCCAGTAGACTTCCTGGTAACGCTCATCGTCGCCCCAAATGCCACGCAGCATGCCGGGCCAAGGGTGCGCGATCACGAGCCAACCTCCTTGATTCGCACCGACTGGATTGCCCGTTTCATCGACGATCGCTGGAATGATGCCTGGCAGCGGTTTGGTACAGCTGCCAGGCTTCGTGGCGATCGCCCCAGGCAGTGGGCTCATCATGATGCCGCCGGTTTCGTTCTGCCACCAAGTATCGACGATGGGGCAACGCTCGCGGCCAATCACCCGGTGATACCACATCCAAGCTTCGGGGTTGATGCCTTCGCCCACCGTGCCCAACAGCCTCAGACTCGACAGGTCGTGCTTCGCAACGTGTTGGTCTCCCCACTTGATGAACGCCCGGATCGCCGTCGGCGCGGTGTAGAAAACCGTCACTTTGTACTTTTCAATCAGTTCCCAAAAGCGGCTCTCGTTGGGTTGGTTCGGCGCACCTTCGTACATCAGAATCGTCGCACCCGCCGAGAGCGGGCCGTAGACTACGTAGCTGTGGCCCGTGATCCAGCCGCAGTCGGCCGTACACCAAAAAACATCCTCATCCCGGTGGTCGAACACCCATTGAAACGTCTTCTTAGCGTACAGATTGTAGCCAGCCGTCGTGTGCTTGATGCCCTTGGGTTTGCCGGTCGAGCCGCTGGTATAGAGGATGAAAAGCGGAGCCTCCGAGTCCATCGGCACGGCGGGGAAATCGGCCGTCGCCGTCTCCATCAGCTCGTGCCACCAATAATCGCGGCCTGGCTCCATGTGGACCGCTTCGTTCACGCGGTCCAGCACCACGCACTTTTCGACCGAGGGAGATTTTTCGAGCGCTTCGTCGACTGTCGCCTTGAGCGGCAAGACCTTGCCGCGACGGTAGCTGGCGTCGGCAGTGATTTGCAGCTTGGCCTGCGAATCGCGATTCCGCTCGGCAATCGCCTCACCCGAAAAGCCAGCGAACACCACCGAATGAACCGCCCCGATCCGCGCGCAGGCCAACATAGCCACCACCAGTTCCGGCACCATCGGCATGTAGATCGATACCCGGTCCCCCACCTCGATGCCCAAGCCCTTGAGCACATTGGCAAACTTGCAAACGTCGCAGTGGAGCTCGCCGTAGGTGATCGAGCGGGTGTCACCCGGTTCGCCTTCCCACAGAATCGCAGTGCGGGAACTCAGTCCCGCTGTGAGGTTGCGATCGAGACAATTGTAGGAAACATTCGTCTTGCCACCGACAAACCACTCGGCGATCGGTTCTTTCCACTCAAGTGCTTTAGTAAACGGCGTGAACCAATACAGCTCGTCGCGGGCAAGCTCGGTCCAAAATAATTGCAAGTTGCCAGCTGCACGATCCCAGAGCCGTTGGTAGTCGTCCAGCGACTTGACCCGCGCTCTGGCCGCAAACTCGGCTGGTGGAGGGAAAATCCGCGTCTCGTGCATTACGGTATCAATCTGCCCACCCAATTTTGCCGCCATCGATTCAACTCCCAAGCCACGAAAAGAGCCAACCCGCGAAAAGTGCCGAGAAAAGTCAGTCCTTCGGATTTTAACCGGCAAGGCTGAGGTGTCAAACATACTCCCTCGAGCCACTGGTTGCGGCAAATTGTCGTCCCGCTTACAATTGGTGATGGTACTGTTTCGGTTTTCGAACATGCCAGGCGGTTGGGAAATTCAGCGATGAACGACAAGCACGGGCCGACTGCGGCTGACGGTGTAAGTGTCCTATTGCTCGATTCAGTGCAAGGCCACCCAATTCAAACCTGGCGATTCACTGATCAATGTGAGATCACAATCGGTCGTGATGTCGGGCACGACATCGTCATTTGCGATCCCCATGTCTCGCGGCACCATGCAACGCTCATTGCCGCCAAAGATGCATGGATGCTCATTTCCAGTGGCCGGCACGGCACACTGATCGACAATCGGCTGGTTGCCGAAGCGCCTTTGCGGACGGGGGTCGTATTTCGGCTTGGGCCAACCGGCCCGACTCTGCGATTTGACCAGGGTAAGGTTATTTACAGTGCAAGCATGACGATGGACCAGATCGATGTTGACGCGCTCGCCATGTTCGAGTTGGACCAAGAACGAAGTCGGCGTGAAGCCGACCAAATCGCCGAAGGGGCTCTGTTCGACGAACTGTTGCAAACCTCGCAGCGGATGCGATCGAAACAGAATGGCAAGAACGGGCCAGCTTAGCGATTCGTTTTAAGTTCGGCGATTTCCACAGGCGGTAACGTGGGTCGCGACCAATGGGTGGCTGCGACCGAATGTTTTGCTGTAGACGATCGCGGCGATTTGGCGGCCGTTTGTCGGACGCTAACTGTGGAAAGGCTTATTTCTTTGGCCAAAATCATTTCGACGCACTCGTATCGCGGTGGCACCGGCAAGTCGAATACCACGGCCAACTTGGCGGTCATCGTTGCCCGAGCCGGCCACCGCGTCGGCGTCGTCGACACCGATATCCAGTCGCCGGGCATTCACGTCATCTTTCAATTGGCCGAGTCCCGCGTCGAACACGCACTAAATGACTATTTGTATGGCAAATGCTCGATCGAAGACGCTGCCTACGACGTAACCGACGCGGCCATCGGCACCGCCGACCCTTCCGCGAAGCGGCCGCGGATGTTCTTGATCCCCTCGAGCGTTAAAGTCGGCGAAATTGGCAAAGTGCTGAAGCAAGGATACGACGTTGGCAAGCTCAACGACGGTTTTCAGCGGCTCATTAGGGACCTGGAACTCGACTATCTGTTTATCGATACCCACCCCGGCGTAAACGAAGAGACGCTGCTCTCAATCGCCATTTCCGACAAGCTGGTGTTAGTCATGCGGCCGGACAGCCAAGATTTTCAAGGCACCGCGGTAACAGCCGAGTTGGCGCGCCGGCTCGAAATTCCCGAGATGCTGCTCCTCATCAACAAGGTGCCCCCGAATATGGACGTCGTGCAACTACGAGAGCGCGTTGAGAAGGCGTATGGCGCGGAGGTCGTAGCCATGTTGCCCTTGAATTTTGAAATCGTACGGTTGGCCAGTAGCGGCATCTTTGTGAATCGTTTCCCCGACCACCCAATGACGCTGGCGCTCAAGCAAGTGGCCGAACGCGTCATGGCCTGAAGGACGACGCAGAATGTCAAACTTAGACGACAATTCCACCGGCGCGCTCGACGACCTGCTGGGCGGTCTCAAATCGAAAGTCGCACCGTTTCGTACGACGCTCAACGAGTTGCACGCCAAGTACCGCGACAATAGGGAGGGCAAAATTGCCGATTACATCCCAGAACTCGCCCTGGCCGACCCGAATTGGTTCGCCATCTCCGTCGTGACTGTCGACGGGCAAACATTCGACGTCGGCAACCACCGGCAACTCTTCAGCATCCAATCGGTTTCGAAGCCGTTCATGTTCGGGCTCGCGCTCGAGGATCATGGCCGCGACGAAGTGCTCCAGAAGGTAGGCGTCGAACCGACGGGCGAGGCCTTCAATGCGATCGTGCTCGACGAAGTTTCCAACCGGCCCTTCAATCCGCTGGTGAACGCCGGTGCCATTGCCACCGCCGACCTCATCCGCGGCAAGGACTTTGCCGATCGCATCAAGCGGACCCTCGCCATGTTCGGCCGCTACATCGGCCGCGAGGTCTACATCGACAACGCAATCTTCTTCTCCGAGCGAACGACCGGCCACCGCAATCGAGCGATTTCGCACCTGATGCTAAACTTCGGCATGGTCAGCGAGCAGATTTCCGATTCGCTGGAGCTCTACTTCCAACAGTGCTCGATTCTCGTCAACGCCCACGATCTGGCGGTGATGGGCGCAACGCTGGCCAATGCAGGCATCAACCCTGTCACCAAGGAGCGGGCGCTCGATCGGCAGTACGTAAAGGACGTGCTCAGCGTGATGCTCACTTGCGGCATGTACGACTACGCGGGCGAATGGGCGTACCGTGTCGGCCTGCCTGCCAAGAGCGGCGTCGGTGGCGGCATCTGCGCCGTCGTACCCGGCCGCGGCGGCATCGGCCTCTTCTCGCCCCTGCTAGATGCTCGCGGGAACAGCGTCCGGGGCATCAAAGTCTGCGAAGAACTCTCGAACCGCTTCGGCCTGCATGCGTTCGAATTGGGTTTCGCAGGCGAGCAAATGAGCGAGCAATTTCAACTACGGAAATCGCGGTAGACGGACAGTTCGAGATCCGTCGCATTACCGCGAACGTGCCGCAGCGGCCCGCTGACGTTCGAGGCGTCGTGCCCGTGCGCCGAATAATCCTGGCCGGTCTTCATGGTCGTCGTTACGCTCCGTGGCGGCGGCTTGATTGTTTGGCCCTTGCTGCGGCGGACGAAGGTAGCGACGGTCGTTCGGAGTTGCGCTCGTGCGCGGCTCGTTGCTGGGGGCAAGGTAATTTGTCGCCACGCCCGGTTGAGGTGGAAGTACACGGCCGCTTGGGTCGGCGCGATAGAAAGCCCGCGGTTGCGGCTGGAGTGACAGCGGTGTACCGCCAAATGCCGGAGCCAAGTCAGGCGCATTGAGTTCTAGTTTATTCTCGCCGTCCGGTTCGACCGGAAGAGGCATCTCTTCCTGCAAGACCTGCTTGTCTTCAGCAGGGCCTGGGAACTCATTGGCAGGACCTGGCATGACCGGCGCGAGCGATAGTGATGCAATGTATTGCTGGTCTATCGCGCTCAGTCGCTCCAGCGGCACCTCCTCAACTCTGCCACTCATCTTCAGATACGCCACATTGCCGCGGACCGCCACGAGTTCCGCCTCGGCGGTGTAGACTTCCCGCGCTATGGTCCAAGTCCGCTCCGCACCAAACGCCGGAATCGCCAACAAAAGCTGCAAGAGAATTAACAGACGCATTTCAGTTCCTCGCCGACGTGAGATTAGGTAATTCGCGGTCAGTTTAACGAACAACTGTCGCGCGTCAATTGACCCATTCGGCGGACGAGGGGAAAAACGTATGAATTGTGTTTAAGCTCTCGAGCGGCAAGCGCTATTGACGGCCTGCTGTCCGCAGCTCAGCAACTATTCTGCGAGCGCTTCTTCGGCAGCCGCTTCTGCCAGATCCAACGCAAATTCTGCGTCGAGCAGGGCGTCTTCGCAATCGGTCACTTTGCCGATGCGGTCGACGAAGGGGCTGGCCGCTTGAGCCGTATCGCCGAAGGAGATGCCGAGCGCCCGGGCCGCTTGCACCGCCGCGCCGTCGGCGTCGACAGTACGGATGTGATGAACGGCCTCGATGATCGGCACGCTTTCCATCTGTGGCGGATGGTAACAGATCATCTCGCCGAGCCGGCCTTCGACGATCAGCCGGACGGCATGTGCGCCGTATTGCGTGGCCAACACGCGGTCGAACGTGGTCGGCGCGCCGCCGCGCTGCAGGTGGCCGAGGACAACAGTCCGCGTATCTTTCATGAGCCGCCGTTCGATTTCCCGAGCGACGATATCTCCAATCCCGCCTAGCTTGGCTTGGGCACCCGACCGTTGCTCGCCGACCAGGCCGTGGTCCGGGAGCTCCGCCCCTTCCGCCACGACAATCAGCGTGAACTTTTTGCCTTGTTGCTCGCGCTCGAGAATCTTTTGGCACACACCCTCGAAGGTCCAAGGGATTTCGGGAATCAATATTACGTCGCCGCCCCCGGCAATTCCAGCATGCAACGCGATCCAACCCGCATGCCGCCCCATGACCTCCATCACGAACACCCTGTCGTGACTGGCAGCAGTGGTGTGGAGCCGATCGAGCGCATCAGTCGCGCAGGCCACCGCGCTATCAAATCCGAACGTGAAAGCCGTGGCCGTCAGGTCGTTATCGATCGTCTTTGGCACGCCCACGACTGGAATGCCATACTCGTGGAATTGCTGCGCAATGGCGAGCGACCCGTCGCCTCCGATGCAGACCAGTCCCTCCAAGCTAAGTTGTTCTACCGTCCCGGCGACGCCTTGGATCAATTCGCGTTTGATCTCGACGCGATCGCTCACTCCGATCGTAGCTGCAAAGCGGCCCTTGTTGGTCGAGCCGAGAATGGTCCCACCCTGGTTGAGAATGCCGGTCGTGTTTTGCGGAGTTAGCGTCACATACTGCACCGGGTCGTAGAGCCCCTCATAGCCTTTGAGAAAGCCAATACAATCGTAACCCAGCCTCCAGCAGGTTTTGGCCGCGCCACGGATCACGGCGTTAAGACCCGGGCAGTCGCCGCCGCTAGTGAGAATTCCAATTCGTTTGTTCATGAATTTGCTGCTGATCACTTGCTTGGAAGAAACGTTTTCCCGCCATGAGGCGTGGCCACGAGGCCTACACCGCGGCGAGGCCGAGAGCGTTGAGAAATGGTACGCCGCAGACAGACTCAAAAGGGCTTCTGGCAGACGACGGTCGGTCCCCTTCGGCCACCGTCTAACAAGCAAAAACGGTATTATCGGCGCCGCCGGGCCGAGCGACTTGCCAACCGCACAAGCGTTGCAACTTTGCTCGCCGCTTCACCCAGGTTGATTTTCGATTTGCCAGCCCGCCGCTCGCGGAAAATAATGGGCACTTCGGCAAATGTCGCGTCGGCTTGAGCTAAGTGCCAAAGAATTTCTTCAAGATAGGCGTAGCCGCTGGCACGAATGGCCGTCAGATCAATGGACTTTAACTTCTCGACACGATACGCCCGGAACCCTCCGCTGGAGTCGTAAATCGGCAAACGCAGGATCGCTCGGCTCAAACTGTTGATGCTGCGGCTCAACCAGCGACGATGAAGCGGCCAACCCTCGATCGTGCCGCCGGCAATATATCGCGAGCCAATCGCTACGTCGGCGTGGGCTGTTGCCGCCAACAGCGCCGGCAAGTGAACCGGATCGTGACTCCAATCGGCATCCAGCGTGGCGACCACCTCGTAGTGATTGGCGAGAGCGAAACGTATCGCTGCGAGTGTCGCTGAACCCAATCCGAGCTTACCAGACCGGTGCAGACAGTGCAGTCGCGGCTCCCTGGCGGCCAGCTCGTCGCACCAACGCCCGCTGCCATCCGGCGAGTTGTCATCGACGACCAGCAACTCGGATCCCGGCACCGTTCGCAGAATCGCTTCGCTCAGCGCCGGCAAATTCTCGATCTCGTTATAAGTCGCCAGCACAATGAGTATTCGAGGCGTGGTCATGAAGCATGTCCGAATGACTCATCACAGAAAACCCAGCGCGACCCATGGCCGCAACCAATTCAATCTCACGCAGAGACGCACCGCGCCCTCTGCGTAAGTTTGTCTCGGTGGTAAGTTTCGAGTGGCGTAGCTCTCGGCAGGGATGTTTGGCCAAGACGTTGTGGGAAAACGAAGACTTCAATCATTAAGCTCCTGAAAATCAATACCGCTGCACGGAGGTTTTCTCTTTAGGCAAGCGAGCGGTAATATTCAATCGAACGGCGCAGGCCTTCGTCGAAATCGACCACGGGCTGGTAGCCGAGGGCTTGTTGTGCCTGAGAGATATCGGCCAGGCTGTCGCGCACATCACCAGCACGAGGTGGCTCAAAAACCGGCTCAATCTTCGTGTTCAGCACACGGTTGATCGCGGCCACAAGGTCCAATAGGTCCAGCTTATGACCACAAGCAATGTTGAACGTCTTGCCTGCCGCAGCGGGCACTTCAGCCGCCAGCAGATTGCCGGCGACGATGTTCGCCACGTAGGTAAAATCGCGTGACTGTTGACCATCGCCGAAAATCGTCGGCCGTTTACCTGCGAGCATCTTCATCACGAACTTGGGGATCACCGCCGCGTACTCGCTGTTGGGATCTTGCCGCTCGCCGAACACATTGAAGTACCGCACCGTCACGGTTGGCAGCCCGTAGGTGGCCGCAAAAGCCTGACAATAAAGTTCGCCGGCAGCCTTCGCGGCGGCATAGGGGGACACTGGGGCAGGAAGATCGGTTTCGTGCTTGGCAGCCGATGCCGTGCGATCGCCATAGATGCTGCTCGATCCTGCGTAAACCACGCGCTTCACGCCCGCTCTGCGTGCGACATCGAGCAGGTTAACTGTGCCTGTAACACAGGCCGCATTCGAATCGAGCGGCGCGACCACACTCCGCGGCACCGACGCCAGTGCGGCTTGATGGAAGATAACTTCCACGCCAGCGACCGCCCGTTCTACAGCCGCGCGATCGACCAAATCGCCCGCGACTAGTTCCACCCTGCCTGCGAGGTGGGCCAGGTTCTCCCGCTTGCCAGTGCTGAGATTATCCAGCACGCGGACCCGCTCGCCGCGTTCCACCAACGCTGTGACAATGTGCGAACCGATAAAGCCCGCGCCGCCAGTAACCAAGAATGTGCTCATGCCAGAAGGATACTCTGCGAATCTGGCGCGGACCAGCCGGTCGTTCAAGTTCCGTGACGGAGCCGCGCGAACAACTGCCGATAGTTTTCGCGGCGAACGCCCGGCTGGGGACCGTCGTTTTCCGACGGTTCGTCTTCGATGACGAGAATTGTGCCGATCGAATCGTCCGTAGCTTCGGCGGATGAGCCTTGCGAAACTGCTGGTGCCGTGTGGCGATACCGCGGCGTTTCCGAATCGTCTACTGGGGGCCGCGCCTCATCAATCGCGTGAGCCGGCAATTCCTTCACCGGCGCATCGTTCATCACAGCCAACCGGATCGTGGGACGCTCCGTGACTGCCAGAGTATGGTCCACTAGCTCAGGAAAGTCTGACGGCTGAAAAGTGATTTCGTCCCGATTCGCGCTTGCCTCATTCGCATCGAGTGCATTCTGCACCAGCCGCGACATTGCCGGTTCGCGACTATTTTCGACGCGCGGAGTGCGCGCACCAAAGATGCTCGCCAACGTCAGAAAACTATCGAGCACCAACTCTTCTTCCTCAAAATGCTCCACGAACGGATCCGCAGCTTTGGGAACAGGGTCGTTGGTCAAGCGGGGACGACGGACGAGTTGCGGTTGCAGCGGCGGTGGAGGAGGAGGTGTAACCAATGGCTTGGGCACTGCGTCGACAGGGGCCGCTTCCTCATCCAACTCGGTAGGCTCTTCGTAAGTCACCGGTGCAGTTCGTGCGGGCACTGGATCAGCCAGGCTGCCGAATTCCACGACATTGGATGATGCGACCGCAGACTGCTGGGCCGACTGTGTCGGCGGTTCCCAAGCGGTGGGCAATTGTTGCAGGTCGGCCCAAGCAGCTTGGATGACCATGCCGTCGATCGTTTCCAAGTGGCGGTCATCGGCCAGCTCGAGCGCGCGATCACACAATTGGTTCACTAGTCGTGGCACGCCATCGGTGGCTGTGAATATGGCGTCGAGCGCTGACGCCGCGAACAGACGGTCGGCATCGACCTTTGAGAGGGTAATCTGTGCTCGCACATATTGAGCCGTTTCGGCACGGGAAAATGCGGCAAGATAACAGCGCGACGTTAGCCGCTGACTGAAAGATTGTAATTCGGGACTGGCCAGTTTCTCTTCCAGCGAAGGTAGTCCGGCCATGACCAGCCGCACGCGTGGCACCCCACCGCGCGACAAATTCGTCAGCAGCCGCAACTCTTCAAGCAAATGCACGGCTAACGCCTGGGCCTCATCCACCAACAACAATAGCCCCTGGCTGTTCTGGTCGCCGGCAAGCAGCGTGTCCAGCAAACTCAGCCGCAACTCCCCTTCGTCACGACGGCTGTAATCGAGGCCGAGTTCGAAGTGAATCGCCTGCAACAGCGCGCGACGCGTACAAAGCTGGGCGCAGGCCAACAGCACCACATCAAATTTCTCGCGAAACTGTGCCGCGAGTACCTGCAGCAGCAACGACTTACCGATGCCTGCACCCCCGATGATAGCGCCCGGACCGTCGCCACGCTCGATTCCACGGGCCAGCCGACGTCGCGCGTCCTCAACACTCTCAGCCGGAAAGTACCTTCCGACTTGTGGCATAGAGGCAAACGGCCGGTCATTTCGTTCGACCAATTGTCGCAAGTTCATCAGATGCAGTCCTTGGCTTGACGGCGAGCGATTGAGACAATAACAGTGCTAGCGGGCCACCTCGTGTGGCGATAGCATCCGCGCTGGTTACCTCGCGAAGACGATGGTCCCCATCGTGTTGAATCGGCATCGGCGGGCAATCGCTGTAGCGTCAGAACGTGAATTAACTGAGTTCATTGTGGAATTCAAAATCAAGATTTGCGGGATCACCAAAGTGGCAGACGCGCTGGCCGCCATCGATGCCGGTGCGGATGCGATTGGGCTCAACTTCTACCGCGGCAGCAAACGCTTTATAGAACTCGACGAAGCCCGACGAGTCGTGGCAGCGGTCGGTAATCGGGCAAGCTGTGTGGGTGTGTTCGTGAATTCACAAGCTGACGAAATTCGCGCGGCTTGCGCCGCGGCTGGACTACAAATCGTACAGCTTCACGGTAACGAGCCGCCAGAGTTAATTGGATCACTCGGGTCCGGTTATGCTATCATTCGAGCCTACCGGATCGGTCAGCGCGGGGTGCAGGCGATTGCCGCCGACCTCAAGGCTTGTCGTGAAGTGGCTGGATTTGCGCCTGCGGCAATTTTGATCGATGCTGCTTCAGCTGGACAGTTCGGCGGCAGCGGTCAGACTGTCGACTGGCAACAGTTGAAAAACTACAATTCTTGGATCGAGAATGTCCCGCTCATTCTCGCCGGTGGTCTCAATGCCAGCAATGTCGCCGAAGCGATTCGCATTGTGCATCCCACCGCGGTGGATGTGGCCAGCGGCGTCGAGCGAAAGCCCGGTGCCAAGGACTCGCAAAAAATGCTCGAATTTGTCGCCGCAGCTTCGGCGGCCTTCGAACTCCGTGTGAAATAGGATTCTACGCTACACTTGTAGGTTAAATATGCGTAAGACTTGTCAGCCGAGTTGCTCTGCAATTACAATAATAGTTCGTCACATTTGACTCATTCTTCAGGAGATTCCCGTGTCGCAAGTGGCTACGAAGAAGTTGCCGTACAAGGTTCTCGATTGCTCGCCCGCCGAATTCAACCGCCTAGCCGATTGGGGCCGGAAGGAAATCGAGCTCGCGGAAAATGAAATGCCGGGTTTGATGGCGCTCCGCGAAAAGTATGGCCGCACCAAGCCGCTCAATGGCGCCCGCGTCGCCGGCTGCTTGCACATGACGATCCAGACGGCTGTGCTCATCGAAACGCTCGCCGAATTGGGTGCCGAGGTCACCTGGAGCAGCTGTAATATTTTCAGCACCCAGGACCACGCTGCCTGTGCCATCGCCAAAGCCGGTATCCCGGTTTACGCCTGGAAGGGCATGTCGAACGAAGAGTTCGATTGGTGCATCGAGCAGACGCTGTTCTTCCCTTCGGGCGAACCGCTCAACTTGATTCTCGATGACGGCGGCGATTTGACCGCCATGGTCCACGACAAGTTCCCGGAACTGCTGGCCGACATCCGCGGCCTCTCGGAAGAAACCACCACAGGCGTGCATCGTTTGTACCAGATGCACGAACGTGGCGACTTGAAGGTTCCCGCAATTAACGTCAACGACTCCGTGACCAAGAGCAAGTTTGACAACCTCTATGGTTGCCGCGAATCGCTCGCCGACGGCATCAAGCGGGCGACGGACATCATGATCGCCGGCAAAGTGGTCGTAATCGCCGGTTATGGCGACGTCGGCAAGGGCTGTGCCCACTCGATGCGGAGCCTGGGTGCCCGCGTAATCGTTACTGAAATCGACCCCATCAATGCCCTGCAAGCCGCGATGGAAGGCTACGAAGTGACCACGATGGAAGACGCCTGCGAGCAAGGCGACATCTTCGTCACGACCACCGGCTGCCGCGATATCATCACCGGCAAGCACATGCTGCAGATGAAGAACGACGCGATTATCTGCAACATTGGCCATTTCGATCTCGAGATCGACATGGCCTGGCTCGAAAGCGAAGTGAAGGCCGGCAAGGTCAAGAAGCAGAACATCAAGCCGAACACGGTCGGCGCCGTGGACAAGTACACCTTTGCCGACGACCATTCGATCCTGGTGCTAGCGGAAGGTCGGCTGGTAAACCTCGGTTGTGCGACCGGCCATCCGTCGTTCGTGATGAGCAACTCGTTCACGAACCAGGTGCTCGCCCAATTGGCATTGTGGAACGAAACCGACAAATACGAACTCGGCGTCCATGTCCTGCCCAAGCTGCTCGACGAAGAAGTCGCCCGGCTGCACCTCGACCGCCTCGGCGTGAAGCTCTCGAAGCTCACGCAGAAACAAGCCGACTACCTCGGCATCCCGATCGAAGGGCCATACAAGCCGAGTTATTACCGGTACTAGGCTGCACGATCACGCGAAGGCTTCGTTTTCGATTTCAACGTGAGAAACGTTGAGCCCGCCAGTGCGCGCTTCGGCCAACGCATCGCGTACAACTTGCGTGAGATCGCCGGGTCGATGGCGAATCCAGATGGCGGCGTACCCACCCCGCATCGTGAGGCTGCAATCGTCGAATCCCGCTTCGTAAACAGTGTTCTCTATGGCCTCGGTCAAATCATCGGCCTTGAGAACAAGATAGAACTCAGGTTCCATGTTTCGCTACTCCCGGACAGGAATCGACTTTGTCTCGAATATCCTTGGCATGATTTTCGGGATTCCGCGGCGTTGACCAGACCGATTTCATACAGTCACGGTGACCACATCCCCCATAGATTCGGCAGTACGCGTGCCCTTGGGACAAGACAATTCGCCAACCATGCTCTGCTGCATACTTGAGCGCGGCCCGTATATGTTTGTTCGGATGCATACGATTGCCGCGAAGTCGACGTTGATCGGCTTCTACATATTATACACTTCGTGACTGAACAATGGCAGGGATTTCGCGGCTGGGCTTCATGCCGTAAACTTGGCGTTTCGACTTCCCTCAATGAAACGCCTCCCCCATGCCTGACATCCAAGCCTTTCACGGTATCCGCTACGACCTCGGTCACGTCGGTTCGCTCTCGAATGTGATTGCGCCGCCCTACGACGTGATCGACGCCGAGTTGCAAACCGCGCTCTACGACAAGCATCCGGCCAACGTCGTGCGGCTGATCCTCAACCGCGACGAATCGGGCGACGACGAGAGCTCGAATCGATACACGCGCGCCGCGCGGCTCTTGCGTGGTTGGCAGCGCGAGGGAGTGCTCTTCAGCGAAGCCCAGCCGGCGCTTTATGTCTATCACCAGGAGTTCACCGAAGGCGGCGCCACGCATACGCGGCGCGGCTTTATGTGCCGCGTGCGACTCGAACGGTTCGGCGAGGGCACGATCTATCCGCACGAAGAAACCCACGGCAGCGCCAAGGCCGATCGACTCAAGCTCTGGACCGCGTGCAAAGCAAACCTGAGCCAGATCTTCAGCCTCTACCCCGACCCGGAAAACGAAGCTCAGAACCTGCTCGAAGCGGCTATGGTCGGCATCACGCCGCTCGAAGCCACGGACCACCTCGGCGTCGTCCATCGCATCTGGCCCGTGAGCGACGTGCGTGTGATCAGCGAAGTGATCGGTGCCATGGGTGGCCGCCCCGCCTATATCGCCGATGGCCACCACCGCTACGA
>JBGSUJ010000111.1:0-9979 GCA_041753435.1 Pirellulales bacterium
ATTGCTCGCCGTTTTTGTTCCGCTCGTTCTTCCTTGGTCATCTTGCGTCCCTCCTTGGACTTACAACCACCGTGTCAGCCAGAATTACCGGACCCAAGTCTAGCCAATCCACCAAATCCTGCGAACCCGTTCTTACGCCCGCCACGTCCTTCGAAGCGAACTGGCCTTGCCGCAGCAAGAGCTGGTTTGCTACAAGCGCTCTTCGCTCGTCTGACAACGACTCGTCTACCAAATGAACTGCCTGATTGAACGGCCGAATAGCCGTCAATCGAAGTAGTTTACTTTTCGCTCGTTCAATAGCTACGCATTCGGCGGCGCGCCGTTACGGCAGTACTTTTCTTAGTTTTCAAAGGGTGATTTTATGTCGCTCACTTTATCGTGTGGCCGCTCGACATGCGCTCTGGGAATAATCTTGATGGTCTGCACGGTGAATTGCATCACGTTCGCCGCAGCGCCTGCTAACAATGCACCAATAACCAAAACATGGACCGTCAACCGGCCCGCTTCGGGGCAGTTGCCGCTGGCGCGACTGATTCGCAATCCGGACGATTCGGGTGCCGGGCCGCAATATGCGCTGTCCGATCAAGCAGGGAATATCCAGCGCTATGTCGAGCCGGTGCCAGGCATCGATCTCGAACCCTATGTCGGCTTTGCCGTGAAGGTCCGCCACGACACAGGCCGGACGCTGCTTGCCTCGCAGCTAGAACTTCCCGGCCAGGAGCCGGAATCGATCCTGGACGATCAATCGGCTATCAGTTCCGCACAAATTCCCCGTGCTGAGATGTTGCTGCGCGGATTGATGGAATCGCCGATGGCAACCAATCACAGCGAGAATTTGGCTGTTTGGCAAAGCGCCGCGACTCCGCTCGTGCAACCTGCCCAATATGTGCAAAGCCCTGGTGCGCCGGTGATGATACAAGAAGGCATGCCAATGCAGCCGGGAGTGCCCTATCCGCAGGGCATGACGACACCGCCCATGATGCAACAGGCAATGCCCATACAACGAGGCATGCCACCGATGATGGGACCGCAGGGCATGGTCAGCTATGATCCCATCATGGGCGGCGCGTCGATGGGAAGTGGTCCGATTTATCTTGATGGCCCTTCGCCATGCGGCCCGCAGGGGTGCCCAGTACCGTGCCAGCAGTGTCCGCAGCCGGTAGTGGCTTGTCCGCCGCCACCAGCCCCTCTACGTTGGGCAGTTTGGGGCGAAGCGCTGTGGCTTCAACCCACCGGTGTCGACATGGCCCATGCCCAGCAACAAGACGGACTTGGTGGCGCGGGTACCGTGCCATTCGGCAACATTGGCGTTGCCAGCCCAGAATACGATTTGGGTATTCGGCTTGGTGCCCAGGTGCGATTGGGACCAAAAGACGCCTTCTTTGGCCAATACACCTGGTTCGAGTCGGACCGCGACAGCCGCCTTGGCGCGCCTAATATTCCAGGCGGTGGTGGGGTGGTTGGTTCACTCGTCCACCATCCCGGCGCGGCGCTTATTGCGTCAGCAGGTCCGGTCAACGCGACTTACGACATCGACTTCCAGGTGGGCGATCTCGCTTACCGCTATTTTTTGTCCTGCTCTCGGACCGGCGAAGTTAGCGTTTTCGTGGGTGGACGGTACGGCAATCTCGACCAGAATTTCACTCAATCCGGCATCTTCGGTGGCGGACTCGGTGGTGCGATTGATACCTCGACTGACATTGATTTTACCGGCTATGGGCCCATTGCGGGGATCCATGGCGAACGGCTCGTAGGCGACACTCGGTTCAGTGTCTACGGGAAAGGCCTCGTGGCGGCACTGACCGGCAGTTTCGACGCCGACTACCTGATGTTCAACGACACCACTGATCAGACACTGGCCCGAAGCGTTTGGAGCGACGATCGAATCGTACCGATGCTCGAGTACGAACTAGGCATTATGTGGACCAGCCCGCAGAATCACTTTCGCCTGGCGGTTGGTTATTTGGCGTCGTACTGGTTTAACGTGGTCACCACACCGGTGTGGATTGATGCAGTGCAAGCCAACAACTACGTTGATATCTCAGACACGATCGCCTTCGACGGGGCAGTGGGCCGAGTCGAGTTTCGCTGGTAGTTTCCTTTCTGAGAGACTTCTTCCGATACCGACTCTGAGTTGTGCAAGTGGTTGTGGCAACTCTTGTATCGCCAATCATCAGCTTTACTTTAGTCTGCCTCTCGACTGTACTGGTGTTCAAGCAATTTGACGTATTCGATCCAGGGTGGTAAGCCGACTTCGGCGCGGCGGATGTCGATATTGGTTTCGTCTTCGATGGGGCGCGGGCGAAATTTGCCATCGACGAGGGCGAATTGCGTGCCGTAGAGCTGTTTCTTTCCTTCCGCTAACAGGACCCGGTCCGTTAAATAGGCCACGTCCTGCGGTGCAATTTCTCCTTTCGGCAACTTTGTCATCAGGTCGAGGCAGCGGCGTTGGAATTTGGCGTCCTGGTCGGCGTGCTGCACGAGGAGCCAGGCGGCGTGAGCGGCTTCCTTACCTACGAGCGACTTGGTGGGCCAGCCGTGCTCGTCGAGCGTCGCAGCAAGCCACTTCGTATTGACAGCGTCGATTTCGCCGATCTTCTGAGCGAGCGATTCGAACTCGGCTTTCTCCTTTGGCGGGAAATTGGCGGAATTCATATCGCTGCCTGGTTGGTGTTCTCGGAGCCAATTGATCACGGCAACACGGGCGGCTTGGTCTTGTTCGACGCAGCGGAGGATGGCCAGACGCAGATCGGTATTCACCGCGATGGGCGTTTGCAGATCTTCAGACAGCATGAAAGTCGCGACCAGAGACAGAATCAAAGAGCGGAGAGGAGAATACATTGCGGCCTCCTAGCGGAAGAGATCAACCTCGGATTGCAGCGGACAAGACAACAAGATTATCAGAATCGACAGGATAAAAAATTGATCTCCATCCATCCTGTACACCCCACTGATCCTGTGACCCTGTCGAAAATCACCAAAGTTGCCACGCGCCCTGCGTGACGACATAGACACCCAACAAGAAATTGGTCACTGCGTGGGCGGCGACGCAGTCCCAGATGTTGCGGTTGCAGGTCATCAACCAGGTGACCAGGCTGAACCAAACAAACGCGGCCAATAACTCACCGGGGTGCATCAGCATCGGCACGGCGGTGCCGACGACGACGGCCAGCGGCGTCACTTTGCCGAACGGCACTTCCCACCAACGGTCTTCCTGGACAAACCGCATCAAGAATCCACGGAGAAAGAATTCTTCGATCACAGGTACCACGAGCGCGAGGCCGATAAAACGGATGGCGAGGAAAATGTAGGCCCAGGCGGGGTACGCCTGGAGCGCATCGAGCGGGTTGTACGCCGGCCGTTCTCCCAGGCCACCGACAAACCCTTCAAGGCCGAGCGGGGCCAGTAGCCTGGGTTCCAGGTGCAGTTGGCAGATCCAAACCCAGAGCACCACGCCAACCACGCCCACCACGATGGCCAATGGCGAAACACGAAATGGAAACTGCCTGTAGCCGGGCAACACGTAGAGCATCGCGGCGATTGTTAACGCAATCTTCACTGTGTAGACCAGCGGATAGTGCTTGTAGCGGAGGCCGAGGAAATTCGGTTGGCCCTCGGCGATTTGCTGGCGGAGGTGGACTGGAGCTGCTAGCTGGGCTTCGGTAAGCGGATCGGGGGCTCCGGGCTCGAAGCTGCCGAGTACCATGTACACGAAAAACGGCAACAGAAATGTCAGCCAAGGTTGCTCGGCTAACCGTTCGGCACGGGTCGAGGCGATTGCTGTTTTGGCCTTCGATTGGCCCAACCGACTGGCAAACGAATCTTGATCCAAGTTACGGTTCCTCGTACGATTGACAGTGAAAACGAGAGGTATGGCTACGATTTCGGGAGACTTGCCTTCCGGTCTGGCAAACCGTTGCGAGCCATGCCGGACGGCCGATTTCGCTGAAATTTTGCCCAGCCTTGGCGACAAATTCACTGTTTTGGCCTAGCCTAGGCGGTCAAAGCGTTTATTATAAGTAGTTCTCCCACCGTTTTCAGAGTTGCACTGGTTTGGCGTGGTGCTGCCGGGTGACTCGATTCCCTGAGCTTGTGTGAAGACAGGGTTCTTGCAACGGGCGGAAAGAAAAAGTTTTTTGGAGATCCATTCGATGAGTGACGACCCGACTAGTGGGCCGGCGGCGTAAAGCCGCATCGCACTTGAGTGCGTGACTCTCACGGAATGGGATTGATTCCGCCGGCCTGCCAAACATTAGCATTCGCTGCTATCGCTCGCCCATTCGCTCTGTTGGCTGTGGGCAGATTGTAGGTTGCGAATGCCAGAATTGATACTTGAGTTTTTGACGAACGTGGAACATTTGAGAAGGTGAAATAGGTACGGAGGTGAGTAAGTAGCATACCCACCTACTGACCTACTCACGTACTCACCTACTAACTTACTCACTTCCAACTGCCATGAACCTGAAGAACCTTCGTAACATCGGTATTTCCGCCCATATTGACTCGGGCAAGACGACCCTCAGCGAGCGGATTCTCTACTACGCCGGACGGATCCACAAGATCGAAGACGTCCGCGGGGGCGGCGATGGGGCGACCATGGATCACATGGAGCTAGAGAAGGAGCGCGGCATCACCATCACCAGCGCCGCGACTACAGTTCATTGGGAAGATCATCAAGTCAATTTGATCGACACGCCAGGTCACGTCGATTTTACAGTCGAAGTGGAGCGCAGCTTGCGCGTGCTCGATGGGGCAGTGCTGGTGCTCTGCGCGGTGGGCGGTGTGCAGTCGCAGTCGATTACGGTCGACCGGCAGATGAAGCGCTACCATGTGCCTCGGCTGGCATTCATCAACAAGATGGACCGCACCGGGGCGAATGCCGCGTCGGTGGTAAAGCAGTTGAGAGAGAAGCTGGGTTGCGATTCGGTATTGATGCAAATTCCGATCGGAAAAGAAGACAAATTCGAGGGTGTGGTCGATTTGATCACGATGAAAGCCCTGTATTTCGACGGCTCGAATGGCGAGAAAGTCCGCGAAGAAACGATTCCTGCCAATTTGCAACAAGAAGCCGCTGAAGCCCGTACCCAGATGCTCGAAGCACTTTCGATGTACAGCGACAAACTGATGGAAATGCTGCTGAGCGAAGAAGAGGTTTCGGAAGCAACGATCCACGATTTGGTGCGGCATGCGGTGATCGAACAAGAGTTCACGCCGGTGTTTCTCGGCACCGCGTATCGCAACAAGGGTGTGCAGCCGCTGCTCGACGCAGTGACGCGCTACTTGCCCTCGCCGCTCGATGCCCCGAGCAAGGGTAAGGACCCAAAAGATCAGGATAAAATCATCGAACTCAAGCCGGACAACGACCTGCCGTTCGTCGGCATGGCGTTCAAAATTGTCGACGATGAGTTTGGCCAGTTGACCTTTACCCGTATTTACCAGGGAAGGATTGAAAAAGGCGGCACGTACTACAATCAGCGAACCGGCAAAAAAGAGCGCTTCGGCCGGATTGTGAAGATGCACGCCAACAAGCGCGAGGAAATCGACCTGGCAGAAGCCGGCGACATTGTGGCAATCATGGGCATCGATTGCGCGAGTGGCGACACCTACTGTTCGGAGATGAATTTCTGCACGCTGGAGAACATTTTCGTTGCCAAGCCGGTGATCAAGATGTCGATCACCCCGGTGTCGCGCGATAACTCCGATCGCCTGAGCAAGGCCTTACAACGGTTCCGTAAGGAAGATCCGACGTTCAATGTGATGACCGACGAAGAGACAGGTGAGACTGTCATTGCAGGCATGGGCGAATTACACCTCGAGATCTACGTCGAGCGGATTCGCCGCGAATACAAAGTGGATGTCGAAGTCGGTGCGCCGAAAGTAAGTTACCGCGAAAGTGCCACCAAAGAAGCGACATTCGATTTCAAACACAAGAAGCAGACCGGTGGTTCAGGTCAGTACGCTCACATCGTTGGCTCCATGAGTCCGATGACCGACGAAGAGTCTGCTGAGACCGAAGGCGAGTTGCTGTTCAATGACAACATCCGAGGCGGTCGCATTCCCTCCAACTACATCCCGGCGATCGAGAAGGGTTTCCGCAACATGCTGGCCAAGGGCCCGGTTGCTGGTTACCCCGTGGTCGGCATCAAGATTGATTTGAACGACGGTTCGTACCACGACGTCGACAGCTCGGACATGGCGTTCATGGTGTGTGCCCAGGGTTGTTTCCGCGAAACCTTCCCGAAGATGAAGCCAGCCATTCTCGAGCCGATCATGCTGATGGAGCTCGAGTTGCCGGAACACTTTCAAGGTACCGTCGTGGGCAACATTTCATCCCGCCGCGGCATTGTGATCTCGACCGACATGTTGGGCGGCGTGACCAAGATCATCGCCGAAGTGCCGCTGGCTGAAACGTTCGGCTACTCGACGGACCTCCGCTCGATGACCCAAGGGCAAGGCACGTTCACGATGGAGCTTGCCAAGTATCGCCCCGTGCCGGGCAATATCCAAGCCGATATCGTGGCCGAGCGGAAGGCAGAGCTGCAACCGGCGTAATCTTGGAGCCGTCAGTTGTTAGCCGTTAGCCATCAGCCGTTAGCAAAACTAATCAGCCCTCGGCCCCGCCGGGGGTTTTTTTATGATGTGGGTGTGGTCGGTAAAACATAACAATGGGCTGTTGGGGCCGCTGTCCCACTGGCCTGCTCCCCTAAAAGCTGGTCCATGTGTTCTGAGAGTCTCATGGCCCGATGCGGGCAAAGAGACTCAAGATGACAACGAAGCGACGGAAGCGGCATAGTCTGCAGCAGATTGTGCGTAAGCTGTGTGACACAACGACGATCCTTGTTCCGTTAGTCTAAGTGACCATTGATGGCGTCAAATTGATTGCGCTTTTCGTGCGGTCGGCATCGCTAGCAGCATGATCATAAAGGCTGTAAGTTCTTATGATTTAGCTACTTATGCACCTGAATTCCGCGTGTTGGCATGGCGGCTGCTTCTGGTCTCTGACGGCAGATCGGTCCGGGTGTCGGGCCGCAGAAAACTTCCCCCCTTTGGAGAGAGGAACGCCTTCTGATGGCGTTCGAGGAGAGACAGATGTTTCGTCGCACATTGCTCGCAATCAGTTTTGTGGCCACGCTGGGCATGGCTGGGTTTGTCGCAACCGATTCGGCGGACGCACATGGCGGCCGTGGTCGCAGCTACCGTGGCGGCGGCTACGGCTACGGCGCGTATTACGGCGGCGGCTACGACTATTACCCGCGTGTGCATCGGTCGAGCTATTACCCGTCGAGCTACTACGGCAACTCGTACTACGGTGGCCACTACGGTCACTATGGCCATAGAGGACTGCACTTCTCGCTCGGCTTCTAGCGGAACGCGCAGCCGTGAACCGAAAGGCAGCGTTGCCGGGGCGGAAGTCCGGCAACGCTGCTGCTGTTACTTTAGAGTAGCCGCGCGCTACTTCACTTCGAGCATCCGCTCGAGTGCTACGAGCGACCAACGGGCGATTTCTTCGTCGACCTGAATGACGTTGACAGGTGTGCCGGCGGCAAAATTCTCCAGACTCCAGCAGAGGTGGGCGAGGTCGATGCGATACATCGTCGCGCACATGCAGACGACCGGCGAGAGAAAATAAACTTCCTGTTCCGGGTGCTGCTGTTTGAGGCGGTTCACCAGATGGAGCTCGGTGCCGATGGCCCATTTGGTGCCAGGCTGGGCGGCCTCGACCGTCTTGATGATCTTGCCGGTGGAGCCGAATTCGTCGGCCAACTCGAACACTTCCCGCGGGCACTCGGGGTGGACGAGGATCTTAATGCCCGGGTGCTTGTCGCGGAATAACCGCACGTGTTCGGGGCGGAACATCTGGTGGACGCTGCAGTGGCCCTTCCAAAGAATGACTTTGCTGCGTTGGAGCTCCGCCTCGGCGCAGCCGCCGAGTGCGTCGGCGTAGGGATCCCAGACAGGCATTTGGTCGAGTGTGACGCCCATGCCGAGGGCTGTGTTACGGCCAAGGTGCTGATCGGGGAAGAACATGACCCGACTCGTGCGACCAAAGGCCCATTCGATGGCGGCCGCCGCGTTCGACGACGTGCATACAATGCCGCCGTGCCGACCGACGAATGCCTTGAGACTGGCGGCCGAGTTGATGTACGTGACCGGGGTGAGGTCCTTGGTTTCGATCACTTCGCCGAGCTGGTCCCAAGCGTCTTCAATCTGGGCGATGCCGGCCATATCTGCCATCGAGCAGCCGGCCGCCAAGTCGGGCAGAATGACGGGCACACGCTGGCCGCCGCGCTCGGCGAGCTTTTCGGGCCGATTGGCCAGGATGTCGGCCGTTTCGGCCATGAAGTGGACGCCGCAGAAGGCGATCGCCCGGCAGTCCTCGTTGGACGCGGCCAGCGAACTGAGTTGATAGCTGTCGCCGCGGAGGTCCGCCAGCGCGATCACGTCGTCCTGTTGATAGTGATGCCCCAAGATCAACAACCGCCGCCCCATCGCCGCCCGCACCGCCTGCACGCGCGCGGTAAGTTCGTCCTTATCCAGCGACTGGTAGGGTTGGAAATCGAAGGGAGGCACGGCGGATGAGTCGAGGAGGGAGGTCATTTACTCAATTGTACACGGGCAGACAGTGGCGGCAAAGACGGAGTTCAGGTGCATGTGCTCCACGTTGTGAGAGGCTGCATCTCCGTCGTCGGCAAATGTACCGCCTAGCGCGGATGCAACCAAACGTGGTACATGAGAACGGCCAGGGCAGCCCAAAGTGGCAGGGTCAGCAATCTCCCATACCCCGGTATCGCGCGAAGCAATATGTAGCATACGGCCATCGTTACGAGCGTCAAGACCACACGCAAGCCCAGAAGGTTGAGATTCACTCCTGTCGGTAAGAATAAGAACAGAAACAACGTCCACGACACGGGTACAAGGAGCAGGCGGTACTTGATTTCGAATGGCCTATGCGACTCATCCGTCGCTATGTCTTTGGATTGCGGCGATCGGTAAGGATTCGCATCCATGACAGTTCTTGTGGCCTACTCTGCGGGCGAAAACGGCTTGCGCGGTCCAGCCTTGGACTTGGCCACCAATGCCTGAAACTCCGGATTGGACTGCAGGAGATCGTCCGCCAGCGAATCGTCCTCCGCAGTGTCCAGCGACTGGATAGCGACCAGCCGCTCGTCGGGTAACTCTACGACGACCGGCGGACCAGAATCGGCGCATTCACTCAGCGTTGCCTGGAGATTCGTTTCCAGGCGGCTGAACGGGATGGTCTTGATGTCCATGAAATGCCATCAGTCTTGAAAGAAAAGAGCAGCACAACGGACGCAGAGCGTCCCAGCCTTGAGTTCCCACGCGGAGCGTGGGAACGAGTACTTATGATTCGCCGCCTACTTCTTCTCCACCAACCAGATGTTCTGATACTGTACGTGGTTGCCATGCCCTTGCAAGTGGATCGCCCGCGGGGCGGGGCCTTCTTTCTGGCCGCCGGGGGTGTCGCCGGGCAGCTCGTAGTCCTTGTGGATCACGATGCCGTTGTGCTTCACGCTGATCCGCGCGTTGGCCACCTTCTTGTCGCCTTCGTACTTCGGCGCGGTGAAGTCGATGTCGTAGGTCTGCCACACGAGCGGCGGGAGGCAGGCGTTCACGTCGGGGGCCTTCTTCTGATAGAACCCGCCGCACTCGTTGTTCTCGCCCTTCAGGCCGAACGAGTCGAGCACCTGCATCTCGTAGCAGTTGTGAATGTACACGCCGCTGTTCGAGCGGCCCTGGCCGCGGGCCTCGGGCATCCACGACAAGCGGAACTCCATGTGCATCGTGTAGTCGCCGAACTTGTCCTTGGTGGTCACGCCCGCGTCCAGCGTCTTGAGCTGCGCGTTGAAGTGGCTCGGGTTGTCGAACTTCTCGGCACTGGTGCCGTCGAAGAGGACGACCGCGCCCGCGGGCGGCTTGGCGCCCAACGTGGGGCTCTTGCGATCGACGCGGTCGAGGG
>JBGSUJ010000112.1:0-67528 GCA_041753435.1 Pirellulales bacterium
CCGACCTGGCTGGCGAGGTTCACGTCGGCGGCAAAGGTGAGTTCGAGCGTCCCGCCGAGCGTGACCGGGATGCCGGGCGCGAAGGAGATGGTTGAATCCCAGGCGTCCGCCTCGAACACCATCCGCAAGGTGCCGCTGGGCGCCATCGCGAAGTGCTCGTCGACCGTGATGGGGATTGGCGGCCGAATTGGATCGTAATCGTACCGAGAGTCGCCGTCGTAATCGCGCACGACAAGCAGTCTGTCGCCGAAAAGGTCGAGGCCGCTAATGTGCCCGTTCTGATGAATCAGATTGCCAGTGATCGCCTGGGATAGAATGGTCTCGTTGAAGATAAACGCGCCACGCACATCGGCCGCAGTGAAATCGGCGCCGGTCAGCGTGGCGTTCGTGAAGTTCGCATTGGTGAGGTTCTGACTGACAAAGTTTGCGCTGGATAAACTGCTCCTTGAAAGGTTGACAGCGCTCAAATCTCGAGCCTGATAACTGGCCGTGGAGTAGAGTTGTGCAAGCGTGATTCCGGTTCCCGAGTAGTTGCTGAAGTCCGCTCCGCGCACCTCGGCATCAGTGAAATCGGCGCCAGTGAGTGCGGCATCGTAGAAAACCGCATTGGTGAGTTTCTGACGGGCGAATTCTGCACCGGAAAGCTCATTCCCCGATAGGTTGATGCCGCTTAAATCGTGGTCCTGATAGCTGGCCGTGGAGTAAAGTTGCGCGAGCGAAATCCCTCCGCTGCCGGAGTAGAGATCGCGGTAGAAGTTCGCTCCACGCACGTCAGCCCCGGTGAAGTCAGCGTCTGCGAGGTTGGCGTTGGAAAAGTTTGCGCTCGTGAGGTTCGCTTGACTGAGGTTAGCGTCCGTCAATGTGGCGCCATAGAAGTCCTTATTGCTGAGGTCCTGGCCGGCGAAGTTCGCGCCGGTCAGGTTGGCCTGATAGAAGCTCGTATTGGCGAGGTTCGCTTGCCTGAAATCGGCTTCCGTCAAGGTGGCGTTTGAGAAGTTCGCACCGGTGAGATTCATTCCGGTGAAGTTGCCGCCGGCGAGATCGTTGTAAGCGAAATTGACTCCGCTCAAGTCCCCCGCTTGGTAGCTCGCGGTCGAGTAGAGTTGATCAGGAGTGATCCCCGTTCCAATGATGAACGGGAAACACCACCACCCCCAACCGCAGTTGAAGTTCCTGAATTTCTCGAAGCTCGCCCCCCGCACCTCGGCTCCGGTAAAATCGGCGTCGGTGAGCGTTGCCCCGGCGAAGGACGCATTGGCGAGGTTCTGGCCAACGAGGCTCACGCCGGTCAAGTTGGCCTGATAGAACCTCGTATTGGTGAGGTTCGCCTCGCGAAGGTTGGCTCCGGTCAGCGTGGCGTAAGAAAGGTCTGCGCTGGTGAGGTTCGCTCGGCTGAAGTTGACCCCCGTCAGCGTGGCGTAAACGAAGTACGCATGGCTGAGGTTAGCTTCGCTAAAATCTGCCCCGGTGAGCGTGGCGGAGTCGAAGTACGCGTTGGCAAGGTTCTGGTCGGCGAAATTGCCACCGGAGAGGTCGTTCCCCGCGAGGTTGATGCCACTCAAATCTTGGACCTGATAGCTGGCCGTCGAATAGAGCTGCGTGAGGGTGAAGCCCGTTGGCGTCGTAAAACCAAAATTGGCGCCGCGAATGTCGGCACCGGTGAAGTCGGCATCCACGAGCGTGGCAGCAGTGAAGTAGGCGTTGGTGAGTTTTTGGCCGGCGAAATTACCGCCGGTGAGATCGTTACCCTGCAGACTGATGCCGCTTAGATCGTGAGCCTGGTAGCTGGCTGTTGAGTAGAGCTGCGCGAGCGTAATTGGAGTGTAATCAAAGTAGGCGCCCCGTATGTCGGCACCGGTAAAGTCGGCGTCGGTGAGCGTGGCACCAGAGAGGTTCGCATTGGTAAAGCTGGCGCCGCTCAGGTCTGCCCCGGATAAATTCGCGCTATACAAATACTTATTAGCGAAATTCGCTCCCGAAAGATCGGCGTTGGCCAGGCCGATGCCGTATAGGTAGCCATTCACGTAACTGGCGGTCGAGTAGAGCTGCGCGAGAGTGAGACCGGCTCCGTTGAAGTTGGCGTACTCGACGTAGGCACCGCTAAAGTCGGCGCCACTGAGATGCGCGGCGGAGAAATTGGCGCTATTCAAATTCTTGTTGGCGAAATCGGCTCCAGCAAGATCCGCGCTGGCCAGGCCGACACCGTAAAGACTTCCGCTGGCGTAACTGGCCGTCGTGTAGAGCTGCGCGAGCGTCAGGCCGGCGTCATTGAAGTTGGCGTACTCGACGTAAGCGCCGGTGAAGTCGGCCCCGCTGAGATTCGCGGCAGAAAAATTCGCACTATACAAAGTCTTATTGGCAAAATTCGCTCCGGAGAGGTTCGTGTTGGCCAGGCCGATTCCGTTAAGGTTTCCGCCTGTGTAGCTGGCGGTCGAATAGAGCTGGGCTAGGGTCAGACCGGCGTCATTGAAATTGGCGTAGTCCACGTACGCTCTGGAGAAGTCGGCGCCGTTGAGATTCGCGCTGGAAAAGTTGGCGCTACCCAAGTAAGCACCCGCGAAGCTGGCGTCACTGAGATTCGCGGAGGAAAGATCCGCGTAATACAAGCTCTTGTTGGCGAAGTTCGCCCCGGAGAGGTTCGTGTTGGCCAACCCGATTCCGTAAATGTATCCATTCACGTAACTGGCGGTCGAAGAAAGTTGGGCCAACGTCAAGTCGGACCCGCCGAAATTGGCGTAGTCCACGTAGGCGCCGGTCAGGACTGCCCCCTGGAGGACCGCGTTAGTCAAGTTGGCGTACTGTAAGTACGTGCTCGTGAGACTCGCTTGGCTCAGGTTCGCGTCGGTCAAGTTGTCGGCATACAAATACGCATTCGTAAGATTGGCCTGAGTGAGATTTGCGCCGGTTAGGGTGGTGGAATAGAGGTTCGCGCCCGTGAGGTTGGCCTGGCTCAGATTAGCGCCGGAAAGGGTGGCAGAATCGAGGCTCGCCCCGGTGAGGTTGGCCTGGCTGAAATCGGCACCGGTGAGCGTGGCGGAGCTCAGGTTCGCAGTCGTGAGGTTCTGACGAACAAAGTTTCCACCGCTCAGGTCATTGCGGCTCAAACCAATCCCCGTCAGGTCGTGGGCCTGGTAGCTGGCCGTCGAATAAAGCTGCTCCGGCGTAATCCCAGTTCCGACGCCGACCTCTTTCAAAAAGTTCGTTCCCCGCACTTCGGCATCAGTGAAGTCGGCGTCCGTTAGTGTGGCGTGATAGAAGTAGGCACTCGTGAGGTTTTGGCCGGCAAAGTTCCAGCCGCTCAGGTCATTGAAGCCCAGATTGACCGCAGCTAAGTCGTGGGCCTGATAGCTGGCGGTGGAGTAGAGCTGGGCGGCGGTAAAGCCCCTCGACGTCGTGTCATAGAATGACGTCCCGTGAACCATGGCACCGGTGAAGTCGGCGTCCTTAAGCGTGGCACTATCAAAGTAGGCACCGCTGAGGTTTGTCTGGTTCAAATCGGCGTCGGTGAGCGTCGCACCGTAAAAATAGGCGCTGGTGAGGTTAGCCTGGCCTAAATCGGCATGGGTCAGATTGGCACTCGATCCACTGGCACCCGTCAGATCCGCGCCCAGCAGATAGGCCATCGTCAGGTCAAGGTTGGTGAGATTGGCGGCCGGCACGGCATCGACGCCGGCGCCGTCGGTCGCGAGGGTGGTGCTTGGCTGCTTGCCTTGGCTGGGGTCGGCCGGGTCAATGTACTCCCACTGAAAGATGTCGGCCTGGGCTGACGACGTGGCAAGGGTCAGGACAAGGCTGACGATTCGGGCGAAGGCAAAGCGATTCATGGCGATTTCTCCGACGGGAACGGTAGCGGACTGGTGGTGCCCTACCCAGACATGCGAAAACGGCGCGGGGGTTGTTCCGTAGAAGATCAAGAATTCCTCCCCACAGAGGCCACAGAGGGCAGAGAGAAATCGCTAAACGCAGTTGCTGTAAGGAGATGCGAGTAACGCAGCGGCACTCGCCGCGACCAGTGGTACCCGACTTCAGGCCGATGCGTGTTGGCGACCCAAGTACTATAATCGCGCCATGAGCACACGAGAACTCATTGAACGGGAGTTGGCCTTACTACCCGAGCCGCTGCAGCAGGAGGTCTATGATTTCGCCCGCTTTTTGAGGCTGAAATTGGACGGCGAGACCTTCAACGGGTTGGTGGCGAGCGAGTCCGTTCTGGGCCGCGATTGGAATACTCCGGAAGAGGACGCGGCGTGGGCAAATTTGTAGCCGGCGAGATTGTCGTTCTGCCATTTCCGCAGACCAATCTCTAGTTGGGAAAGCGCCGCCCAGCGTTGGTCGTTGTCAATCTTCCCGGGGACGACCTGATCCTGTGCCAGATCACGAGCCAAGCGCATCGCGACGCGAATGCGATCTTGCTCGACGGTGGGGATTTTGAGCGAGGCCAGCTCAATGTGCGGAGTTTCGTCCGGCCAAATCGGCTGTTCACCGTGGAGCAGTCGGTCATTCTGTATTCTGCTGCTCCGGTGACCCAGGTAAAACTTGACGAAACATTGGCGAAGCTGCGCCAGCTCTTTAAGTGAAACGTTATGCGTGAATGGCAGCAAAATTCCAATCCGGATGTGGGTTCAGGGTTCGGGAACCGGTGCTGCGACTGGCGGCGAATGATCCTGGTCCGCCGATGCGTCGGGCTGGTCACGGCCGATCAGTGCTTCCGCCTCCCGAAGCAACAGTTTAATCGTCTCCCGGTATTCCCACGAGGTGGACGGGTCGCTGCGTGCCGCATGGATAGGCGGCTCAGTTTCTTCAAGCAGCCGGCCAGCTTCGTCGTGTCGGCCTAGCCGCGAGTAGACCATCGACAACATCAATTGCGGATAGATTACGGTGCGAAAGCCAAAAGGTGGGTGCTTCGGATAGGTGGCTATGGAGGCTTTCAGGTGTTCTTCGGCCGATTCGTACTCGCCAACACGGTAGAACATCGTCCCCAACAAGAGCCGTTCAGCATAATTCGCGCCCAATTTGTTTTCCTTTGCCATTTTTTTTGCAGCTTCTAGCGGACCCTGTAGGTCACTTGGGCGATGCGGGCCTAAGCTCCACGCCCATATTCGCCGGAACTCCGAAGTAGTGTTGCCGCTATTTGCCGGTACTTGCGCAAGGGCATCACAAGCCTGTCGATAGCCGACTTCATCTTCGGAGCGGAGTTTTTCAAGCACCAGGAAAAACAGATTGTCGATCACAAAGGCCGGATGACGCCTGAATGCCTGCAAATTTGAAAGCTCTACGTCTATTTGGGGATCTATCAACGCAGCAGCTTCATCCACCAAGGCGTGGGCAATGACCCAATCAGACCATAGACGGTCGGGCGTTAAAAGTGCCTCACGCCGCAACGACGTTTGCGCTAATTCGAGGCCGGAGTAAAGTACTTGGCTGGCTTCTGCAGTCTCGCCAAGCAGTTGAAGGGCCATGGCCATTATCATTTGATTGGGAATGTTGAGATAGTATTCGTTAGAATCCGCTACCACGCGTCGTGTATGGCGCAACGCTGCTTCGTAGTTACCACGCCGATATTCGAAAAGCCCCGCCGCAAACTGGAAATAATTCCACGCCCAATGATCTTCCGCCTGCAGCATCGTCCTGGCGAGTTGCTGGAGCTGGTCGAAATCTGCGTCCGGCCAAGGGGTTAGTAAGCAATCTTTGAGCGTGCATTCGGCGATTCGCGGATCGGTTGTCTCGGCGAAGCGCTGGACTACTACCTGACGCGCAACATGATATGCTTCGACATTTCCGCTCTGAACCAGTGCCGGAAGATAGTAATGCCAGGGTTCGAAGAAAAGTGGATCGGGTTGTTGCTCAAGGCCTTTGGCATAGTATTCTGCAGACTCTTTCCAAAGGCCTTGCCGGGCACGGAGATCACCTAACCGGTAGTAGAACTTGGCTCGATTGCGAGCGTCCATCTGTAGGCTGTGCGGTTTCAGCGACGCCAGGGATTGCTCCGCCTCTTCTTGACTGTTGTTGCGGAAGGGATTTGCCACGTCAAAGATCGCTGAACCAATCTCCGCCTGCCGGCGCGCTTCTCGTTCACGCAAATAAAGCCAAGTGGAAAGTCCTGCAGCGGAGGTAAGCGAGATAAGAATTGCGGCGGCCGTCACGACGGCAACTTTATTCCGACGAACGAATTTTCTCAGCCGATAGGCCGCTGACGGCGGGCAGGCCTCCACCGGTTCGAACTTGAGATACCTCTCCACATCGGCGGCCAACGAGTTGGCCGACTGGTAACGCCGCGTGCGGTCCTTTTCCAGGCACTTCATCACGATCCAGTCGAGATCGCTCCGCAGGCTTACCGCCAGCTGCGTTGGCTCGCAATGCCTCTGTCTGGCCAGTGTCGTAAGCTGCTCCTCGGTCAATGTGGAGAGTCGAGCGCTCGGCCTGGGCGGCTCTTCCTCGCAGATGATGCGGCGCAGGTCGTCGTAGGTGGCTTGGGCGACTTGCTTGGTGTCGATCGGCGTCGTGCCGGTTAAGAGTTCATATAGCAAGACGCCGAGGCTGTAGATGTCACTGCGGGTATCGACGTCCAGCCCGCTCATGTGGGCCTGCTCGGGGCTCATGTAGTTGGGCGTGCCGATCATCGCCCGGAATTCGGTGAACAGTGTTTGCTCGGTCAGCCGGCCTTGGGTGGCCTTGGCCACGCCGAAGTCAATCACCTTGGGGACCGCTTTGTCGTCGTGCATGGTGACCAACACGTTCGAGGGCTTGAGGTCGCGGTGGATGATGCCCTTTTGATGCGCGTGCTGGATGGCACTGCACACAGATTGGAAGAGACCTAGCCGTTCGTCGGTCGAGAGCCGGGCTTCATCGCTATATTCTGTGATGGGTAGCCCGCGGACCAACTCCATCACAAAGTACGGCCGACCGGTTTCGGTCGCCCCGGCATCAAATACCTTAGCGATATTCGGATGATCCATCATTGCCAAGGCTTGTCGCTCGGCCTCGAACCGGGCGACGACCTGCCGGGTGTCCATGCCGGCCTTGATGACCTTCAGTGCCACGCGGCGGCGGACCGGCTGTTCCTGCTCGGCCATGAACACGACGCCGAAGCCCCCTTCGCCGATCTGCTCCAACAGCTTGTAACGGCCGACGGTGGTGCCGGGCCGTTCGCTCACGGGAGTAAAATTAACAGTGCTTCCTTCATCGGGAAGCGGCAGGAAACTCCCCGGCTCGGCATCGGCGGCGAGCAGTTCCTCGACACGCAGGCGGAGTTGAGTATCTCCTTCACAGACCTGATGCAGGTACACTTCGCGTGCGGCCGCATCCGGCTTGGAGACGGCTTCGGTGAAGATTTGCTCGATGCGTGCAAAATTTGTCATGGATGAGATCCCTTCCCCAAGCGACATGCGAGATTCGGACCCGGGCCGTACCATGTTTTATTCTCTCTTTTCGCGCCCACTTATCGCACTCCGCAGCCACGCCCGCGCAAATTGCCAATGGCGATAGGCAGTTGTGCGAGAAATGCCTTGCGCCGCGGCAGCCTCATCGAGATTCAGCCCGGCAAAAAATAGGAGCTTCACCAGCTCCGCCTTTGCCGGTCCCTCCGCTTCGAGTTTTGTGAGCGCTTCATCGAGGGCCAGCAAGTCATCCAGGTTGTCGCAAGGCGGGACGATGGGTGGAGAGAGAGCCAAGTCGATCCGTTGCTGGTTTCCGCCCCTCTTGAGTGTCTGCTTCGCGCGGGCGTGTTCAATAAGAATACGCCGCATAGCCTCTGCCGCCGCCGCGAAAAAGTGGCCTCGGCTATTCCATTGTTGACCGTCTCCTGATGGTCCAACTAGCCGCAAGTAGGCTTCGTGAACCAGCGCGGTGGCTTGCAGAGTTTGCCCGGGCCTTTCGTGCGCAAGCTTCGCCGCAGCGATCCGCTTCAGCTCTTGATATACAAATGAAAAGAGCTGCTCAGAGGCAGTGGGGTCACCCGCATCAATCCTCGCCAAGATCAGCGTCACTTCCGACATGGCTGGATTATAGCTGCCGCCCCAGATGCCCTGCCACAAGATTCAGACGGTTGGCATAGCCGAATCTCTGTTCAGCCGCCCGGCGTTTCGCGGTATCCATGGGGAAGTTGGGCGAAGTGTCGAGCTAGATTCCTCGGCAGCCCTCGGAATGACATTAGTCGAACTCGCCCCGCTACTCCCCTGACCCACCGATGGCCACACTCACCTTTCACGGGGCGGCCTGGCCCGCGCGGCCTGGGAAGCGGTTCGCGACGCTTACCACCAGGCACTCGGCCACGACGACGTGCTCCCCGGCATGATCGCCGGCATCCAGACGTTTGGGGAGCTGGTCCATTTCCATCCGCACATCCACGCGCTGGTCACCGAAGGTGGATTCCGTCCCGACGGCACGTTCGTGCGGCTCCCCAGTTTAGGCCGCGACCGCTTGCTCACCGCCTGGCAATCCAAAGTATTCGACCTGCTGCGGGCGGCCGGGAAGATCGACCAAAACGCCGCCGATGCAATGCGCTCCTGGCCCCACTCGGGCTTCTGCGTCGACGACAGCGTCCGCCTGACAGCGGGCGACCGGTTCGGTCTGGAGCGATTGGCCCAATATATCCTCCGTTGCCCGTTCAGCCTGGCCCGTGTCGTTCGTCTCACGGAGGAGGGTTCGGTCATCTACCGGGCCGAGAAGGACGGCTGCCGCCGCTTCCCCGGCCCCGCCAGCGCTGACGGGCACCATGCGCAGCATGGTCGGGGGCGGTCCCCGTCGCAACGCGAAGTTTTCTGTGGGCCAATTCCACTTGAAGCCCCTCAATCGCAGCGGGTTCACCTGGGCTTGAGTTTTATGTAGCGTGGACTCCGTTTTTTCAATTCATCAAGGCTCTGGCGTTGGCAGTACGCCGGTTTGACGGTCGAGTTCGGCGAGTCGGGAGTGGTATTCTGCGACGGCGTCGTAGTAACCATCCTTGAGCGACAGGAGCTGTCGTTGGGATTCGATCAGTCTTAAGAAATCAAGCCGTCCTGCTGTGTAGCTGGCCTGTGCGGCTTCCAGGCTATGGCTTGCCGCCGGCAGAATTCGCTGCTGATAGACTTTTACGGTTTCGCCGCTTTCCTGGACGCGTTGATACGCCTGTTCGACTTGAAAGCTAATCTCATTGGCCTGGGCTTCGAGCGTCGCTTGCTGCTGAGCACCGCGGGCGCTCGCCTCGCGAACGGCCGCGTAGCGTTTCTCTTTGTAGATTGGGACGTTGACATTCATTCCGACCATGGGTCGGAGCGGTTCCTCCTGCCAGAAAGCATCGTAGCGGGCAACGAACTCCAAGTCGGGATAGAACTCTTTGTGGGCGAGGGCCGTGGCATACCGCTCGCGGCGAATTCGCGCCGCCTGCGCGGCCAGTTCTGGCCGCTGGGACAGCGATCGATCCAATAGCTCCTGCGACGGGGGCAGCGAATCTTGTAGTGGCAAATCCACCGGTGGCGGAGGCAGTGGGCTTTCCGGGGCGACGAGCAGGAGGGTGTTGATGCGCGCCCGGGCCACGTGTTCGGCACGTCCTAGTGTCAGACGTTGCCTTTCCAGTTGAGCCAGCTCGACGTCCGCGAGCAGTACATCCTGTTGTTCGGCTTCAGCAGATTCAAACTTCCTGAGAGCAATTTCACGAAAGCTCTGCAGTAGCAAAGTGGATTCGTTAAGCACCGCGAGTTGCCGGTGTGCGAGAAAGTACTCGTAGTAAGCAAGACGAGTCGCTTCGGCAATTTGAAGGCGTTGTTCTTCCGCATCGTGATAGGCGGCATTTGCTTCGGCCCGGGCGATGCTTCCCCGCAACTGACGTTTACCCGGCCAAGGAACTTTTTGGGATGCCTCAAGCGTGTAAGCCGACTTCACGTCATCGCTTCCCCAGGAATCTGGCCCCAGCATATACCCGAACATGGGGTCGTCGAGCGAGATCACTTGTGGATACCGGGCGGCAGCAGCGCGCCAAGCGGCGGTAGCCGATCGAATGTCAGGATTGCGGGCCAAAACGTCGGCAACCAGTGGTTCGAGCGCTAGCGATTGACCGCTGACCTCAACAGGGACCGGCAGAGTCGTATTATCAGAAACCACTTGATTGAAAGCGACGGGTTGAACCAGGGACGGTCTGACCCACTCGGAATCGGTTTCGGAGGCAGGGACTATATCGACCGAGTTATCTGGAAAGGAGTGTGAAGCTCCTGCGACGACTTCCGCTGGTGTGGAGGGAGTTTGCGGCAGATTGGATAGGCGAAACTGCCCAGCGCGACAGCCAAGTGAGAGTGCAATCACTAAGATCGCAACACTTGCGCATTCGGCACGATTGACGTTTCGCGTGAAAGCTCGGTCCACGTAGCGCTCGTAAGAGAGGGTAGCGGATTAGCAGGTGATGCTCTGATTGTGCCGTTCGCGACGGCTGTTCGTTGTCATCGACCTTTTCCGTCTCTAACTCGCTAGGGCGGCCGGATCGTTCCTAGAATCGGAAGTAGCGGCAAATTTTACCAGCGGATGCGAGAACGCACAGCAGTTTCCAATCGGGGAGTTAAGCGAGCCCTTGCTGCGTGTTGATCGCGCAGTTGGTGCGTAGGATCTTGGCAGCTTTCACCCTTTGGCACTGTGTTTGGATGCTGGCACTCCGGTTCTAAGGGATGACATCATAAGGGTTTACCGGTGGCACGTTGCGGACCGTCGTGAGGGTCGGAACGCAGATTGCTTCTGCGGGAATCGTTCCTGACGTGACCGCATCCTTCCTAGCCGATTCTCTACCGCCGCCTCTCTCCCTGTTGCCTGAGCTCCCTCTCTTGATCGAACTCACAACATTACTTTAACTGGGGATCGCGCTAACTTTCGTAGGCAGTGTCGGCGGTCGGCAAGGAGTCGGATCAATGTACTTGTGCATCTATCGAATGCTTCCGTCGGGGTGGATGGACGCTTGCACGAAGCCACAATTTTGAGGTGTTTTCGCTCCAAGGGCGTGTCGACGCAGAGACGGCCGCTTTGCGGCGGGAAAGCTAGAGAGCAAGTTAATCGGCTTCGTTTGGATGGAGAGCGAATCGTTGGAACCCGCGCTGTCAGGTATTTCTGCATTGTACGAAGTCGAGTCATCTGCAAACCGTCGGGAGAGGAGGGCAGTCATCCCTGGGGTCAGTCCTGATTCGGCCAGCCGTGGGTACGATCTTGAGTCGACGGGTCGATCTAATGGCAGTGGGATCGAATTATCTGAGCGAGGTGCTGCCTCACGAAATGTGCCATGGTCTGGTGGCCGATCGATTTCGCGGGGCCCCGCCGCCACTGTGGTATGACGAAGGAGTTGCCTTACTTGTTGACACGCACGAGAAACGCACTTTTCATTCGCGTGATTTTGAAGGGGGCGTGTGACGCGGCACCGACTTCTCATAGCTTAAGGTATTGACTGCAACTCATTACCCTCAGTCCGATCGAAAGGGTGTATTCTATGGTCAGTGTGCCATTTTGACACGTTGGCTTCATGAACTAGCCCCTCCCGATCGGTTGCTTCAATTTGCTGTTCGCAGCCAGGAGATTGGCGTAAACTTGGCGATTGATGAGTGTTATGGCATCGCTGGACTACTGGAGTTAGGCTGGACTACCGGAGTTAGAGTGACGATGGCGCAAAAGTGTCCGAAATCGCACCGGTGTACCTGTGGTATCAGAATTGCCGCTGGAGCATGCCAAAGCTGGAACTGCCACGAATGTTATATTGGAGCCAGGCCAAATTGTTGACTCGCCCGGTCCTCCTAGCCGATCTATACTTTAGTGATGAATGTTGTATCCGCTAGCTTCCGAGTGGTAGTCGTCCTCGCCGTGTCAATTGGCATGGTGGGGGCGAACGTGTGCGCTCCTGCTGCGGTAGGGGCATGCCGCGTATCCTCTTCGAATCAAACCGCTCCGCATCATTGCTGCTGCGGGGCTGGCTGCCAGTGCGGGCCCTCCTGCTGTGCGGCGAATCAGTCGGACCCACCCACTAAAAATCTACCATCGCAGCATTCGGAGAGAGTGCTTCGTGACTTAGTAAATGCGAGCGAGGCATTCACTGCTCCGGAATTCATTTCAGTCGATCGCGGCATGTTTGTAGAAAGCCGATCCACGGTCTCAGCAATTGAATTGTTGTCGCACACTCTACTGATTCAGCACACGTTACTTCGCGTGTGATTTTCTGCGGCACCCGTGCGCGCACTGGACGCGCATTGAGGCTTCTCGCCCGGGTGATTTTTGTATGGTTGACGGCGAGAGCCCTGCTGCGCTGTTTGCTGTCAATGATGTCTTGCGAAGAAAGTGGTGCGTTACTCACGTTGGGTCACGCAATCTGTTTCCCTTAACTCCATAGGCGGAGGTGTGTCATGTCTCGCTCAAGCATTACATGGTCGTTGTTGATCGTCAGCCTGATTGCCGTCAACGCGGCGCTGGCTGGCCAGCGAATCGGAACTGCGAAAGCGCGTGGCGACTACAGTCCGTTTGGTCAAACGCGACCGAACGTGGCTCGGTACGGAAGGAGCTATCGATGGAATGCACCGGTGGTGCAAACTGCTCCGGCGCCCTCGGTAGCGGAAGCCCCAGCCGAAATTCGGCGGTTTTCCTACGATCCTTCGACAGGGGCAACGAGTAGCGATGTCGATCAATCGCAAGCTGCAGCTCCGGTAATTTCAGAAGGTGGGCGGTTCTCCAATCCGCCAGTGAAGCGAGGTTATTCGCGCGGTTCGATTCGCTCGAATATGCCTGCGTGGGCCCTGCAGAAGACGGACCCACAAAAGTACCGCGTCGGACGATAACTATTCCGTGAAGCTCGAATGGCCCGGTCCAGCAGCGACGCTGGGCCGGGTTGTTCGGCTAACAGCCCGATCGATTCATTGCCGAGAGGCCAAACATGAACGAAGCAGAAAAACGCAATCAGTCGCTCCATCCAACGCCGTCCGCCGAAGATGGTGACGAACTACAGCGCACCGAGTCTGAGCTGGACGACCGATGGCAACGTGCGAAGTTCGTATTTCGAGCGATTGAAGTACGACTGCGTTTCATTGCGCTGTTCGTGGTGATCGGATTGTTGATGTTGTACTGGCGGACGATCGAAAACTACTGGGACCGCTGGACACGACCAAGTTCGCAGGCCGCAGCGGCCGAGTTGGGTACGGAGTATTATTGCCCGATGCATCCGAGCGTGATTCGTCCGGGGCTGGAGCCAAATGGCTCCGTGCCGAGCTGCCCGATTTGCGGGATGCCACTATCCAAGCGTAATAAGGGCGAAGTTCCGACCCTGCCCGAAGGCGTCACGGCCCGGGTGCAGCTCACTCCCGAGCGTGTGAAGTTGGCCGGAATTGAAACCGTGGCGGCCAGCTACATGCCGCTCGCCAAGGAAGTCCGCACGGTTGGCTACGTGGCGTACGACGAACGGCGACTCTCGGATATCGTCACCCGAGTGTCAGGATATCTAGAAAAGCTGTTTGTGGACAATACGTTTGTGATGGTGACCGAGGGTGAGCCGCTGGCGGAAATCTATAGTCCTGAACTATACAGCAGCGTGCAAGAACTTCTCTTGGCGGAGAAATATGGCAGCAAGGATCTGGTGGTCAGTTCGCGGCAACGGCTTAAGCTGCTGGGAATTAGCGATACCGAGATTGACAACGTTTTAGCAAGTAGTGAAGATCGCCCGCGGCTTTTGATTCGCTCGCCGCAAAGTGGGCAAGTCGTGAAAAAAAATGTGGTCGAAGGAGCTTCGGTCGAAGCGGGCACCACGCTTTTCAAAATCGCCGATCTCACAGAAGTCTGGATTGAGGCGGATGTCTTTGAACGGGACCTCTCGTTTTTGCGGGAAGGCCAGTCCGTGGAGGCCACCATCGAAGCCATACCCGGTCGGAAGTTCGCAGGCGAAATCTCACTGATCTATCCCGAACTGAATCCCGAAACACGCACCAATCGCGTCCGCATAGCTGTCGAGAATTCGGACCTGTTGCTGCGGCCCGGTATGTATGCGACCGTCCTTGTGAAAACGGCCATGAGCGAGACCGAGCCGTTTCGCGCACAACTGGCAAGCCGTCAGATGCTACGTACTAACAGCAGCGACGCAGAGCGAATTGCGCAGCAGAAAGTCTGTCCAGTAACCGGTGCAAAGCTTGGTAGCATGGGAAAGCCCGTGAAGTTTGAGCTTGCCAATCAGACCGTGTTTTTGTGCTGCGACAGTTGTGCCAAGACGTTGCGTGAAAGCCCAGAAAAGTACTTGGAGCGTTTGTCGACTCCACCGGAAGGCACCGTCCTCAGCATCCCAGAAAATGCTGTTATCGATACCGGACGGTCGAAGGTTGTCTACGTTGAACGAGAGCTAGGTTTGTTTGAAGGAGTCGAAGTCGAGTTGGGTCCGCGTGCGGGTGGGTATTATCCAGTGCTGGCGGGTCTCTCATCGAGCGATCGGGTCGCCGCAGCCGGATCGTTCCTGCTGGACGCAGAAACGCGATTGAATCCGGCAGCAGCTTCATCGTACTTTGGCGCGAGCGGTGGGCCAGCGAACGGCGGAACAACAACGGGTAATGGTAGTGGTTCGTCAAGCAGGCGCTCGAAGACAGACAAAGCCAAGGAGCTATCCGCGGCACAGCTCAACAACATTGCCAAACTTCCGCCTGCAGATCAGCGGCTAGCCGAAGCCCAAGCAGTTTGCCCGATAACGGGGGAACCGCTCGGCTCGATGGGAGTGCCGGTGAAGGTGATGGTGGCAGGGACGCCGATTTTCCTGTGTTGCCAGAGTTGTGAGCGCGAAGTGCGTGATCACCCGGAGAAAGTGCTCGAAAAGCTCCCTCGCTCGACGTGGGCCCCTCCCGCGACCAGCGGTCCTGCTTCCTCGCCCGCCGCTGGCCACCAGCATTAGCACGAGGTCGCATTTCGAAAGAAAATGCTTCGACCCATGATCGAAAAAATCATCGCCTACTCGATTCAGAACCGCTTTCTGGTGATTGCGATCTCGCTGATTGTTGCGGGTTGGGGCGTGTATGCGATGTTCCGCACGCCGGTAGATGCGATTCCCGACCTGTCGGAAAACCAAGTGATAGTCTTCGCCGACTGGATGGGGCGGAGCCCGCGTGAGGTCGAGGATCAGGTGACCTATCCCCTCTCGGTGAACCTGCAAGGACTGGCCGGCGTGAAGGCGATTCGTGCGACATCGGAATTTGGCTTTTCGATGATCAATATCATCTTCGAGGACAACATTGACTTTTATTTCGCCCGCGAGCGCGTGCTAGAGCGGCTTTCAATTGCTGAAACATTCCTGCCACAGAACGTGAAGCCTTACCTAGCGCCGGACGCTACGGCACTGGGCCAAATATTCTGGTATACGGTGGAGGGCGACGGCTACGATCTTGGTCGCTTGCGAGCGATCCAGGATTGGTTTGTGCGATACCAACTCTACAGCGTTCCGGGCGTGGCGGAAGTGGCCTCGGTGGGTGGCTACCCGATTGAATATCAAATCGACGTGGATCCCGCCAAGCTTCGAGCATACAACGTTACGTTGGGCGAGCTCTACTCGGCAGTGGCTCGCTCGAATTCGGCCGTCGGCGGCCGGATCGTGCAGAAAGGGGGCAGCGAGTTTCTCATTCGCAGCATCGGTTGGATCGAGTCGCTGCGGGATGTAGAGAATATCGTGCTCAAGCGCGTCGATGGCACGCCCGTCTATGTATCGAATGTGGCGACTGTGCAGTTTGGCTCCGCGGCCCGTCGCAGCAGCTTGGAAAAGAATGGCAATGAAGCGGTGGGCGGCGTGGTGTTGATGCGCTACGACGAGAATCCGCTGGAAGTCACAAAGGCCATCAAGAAAAAGATCGGACAACTTCAGGCCGGGCTTCCTGCAGGCGTGCGGATTGTGCCCTTCTACGATCGTACCCGACTCATCGAGAGTGCCATCGACACCGTGCGTGAAACGCTGGTGGAAGAAATGCTCGTAGCGAGTCTGGCCATTATTATTGTCATGCGTCATGTGCGGAGCGCATTGATCATCTGCTTGACCTTGCCAATGGCCATGCTCGTGTCATTCATCATGATGCGGTTATTTCATCTCCCCTCGAATATCATGTCGCTGTCGGGAATTGCGATTTCGGTAGGTGTGTTGGTCGATGCGAGCATTGTGATGGTGGACCAGGGCGCGCATACGCTCCATCGCCAGTTTGGCAGCGCGAAGGTAACTGGCGATACTCGAGCGCTGCTGACGCCAGCCTTGCAAACTGTGGGGCGCCCGATCTTCTTCTCGCTGATGATCATGGTCATTAGTTTCATCCCTGTGTTTGCGCTCGGCGGCATGGAAGGTCGCATGTTCCATCCGCTGGCCTTTACCAAGACATTCGCCCTAGCGGGAGTGTCGATCCTGGCGATCACGCTCGTGCCGGCAGTGATTCCGCTTTTGATTCGCGGACGAGTTCGCGGAGAAAGCGAAAACTGGCTAGTTCGCCGCGTGATTGAAATCTATCAGCCCGTGCTGAATTTTCTGCTCGATCACCCATGGCCCATTGTTTGGATAACAGGCGTCATTCTGACGGTGGGCTTGACCCCCGCGGTCGTGGGCGAGGGATTTGTTTGGTTCTTCTTTCGTGCGGTTGTGGCTGTATCGATGCTCGCGGCCGTCTGGTCAATTCGCAAGGACGAAGACGGCTTCCGGCGGCGCTGGTGGCTGGTGGCTGCGGTGTGGATGTTGGCGCTGTTCGTCGCAGCGACTTTATTGCCCGAACAAGGACTTACGATCGGCAGGTCCGAGTCTCCCGCTCGTATTCCGCGCGCCATTCTTTTGATTCTCATTCCGCTAGTAGGTTTTGGAGCGAGTTGGCTGCTGGGTCGAATGCAGCTGCTAGGCCAGGTCAGCATGGTGGCGAGCCTGTTTTTGATCGCTGTTGTCGCAGATCGCAGCATGTCGCGACTTGGCCGCGAGTTCATGCCGCCACTCAACGAAGGTACGATTTTGGATATGCCGGTAACCATCCCACGGGCAAGCATCACGCAAGTCACCGACGACCTCAAGGCGCGCGATGCGGTCCTCCGCCAGTTTCCCGAGGTGGAGCTAGTGGTCGGCAAAGCTGGCCGGGCCGAGACACCGACCGACCCGGCCCCGCCGGATATGGTCGAGACGATCATCAACCTGCGTCGCGAAGAGTTCTGGCCGAAACGTGAGTTACGGTATGAGGATGCGCTGGCTCAAACAGGGAAAGTTATCAAGACGATGGAATCGCGCGGCTGGCTGAAACTGACGAATGACGAAGAGCGGTTGAGTTTGACCAACGATGCCACGATGCACGCCGTCGGCAAATTCGACGACACGATGCGAGCCCGTTCACTCCAGGCTATTGTCGCCTTTGAAGAGTCGCTGGCAAAACGACTTGTCCGCTTCGCGGTTGCTGAAACGGTGGAGATGCTTCAGGCGGAAGGGGGACTCCAGCGGCCGGTGGCGTCTGCGGAGCTCGACGAGATTACGGACGTGCTGTTGCCGTCGCATGGGTCGGCCCTTACGCACTCGCCGGACTTGGTGACTTCTACCCAGATTGCGCAGCGGACCGCCGAACTGCTGGCGAAAGCCGGGGTGGTGAACGCCAGGCCAGACCTGTTGATTCTGTCGCAGTCACCATGGGACGAAGCGCTGGGGAACGTTAGAACGCTGTTGGGCCAAGAACGCGACACGTTTTTTACACGGCTCCTCGAACGAATCAATGCGGACTACTCCGCTGCGTGGAAGGAGCGGACGAAGACGTTGAACTGGGAGTTGATTGACCTGGCCGGACCTTCCTTCACCTGGCAAGCCATCACCCAGCTCAAGGAGCAGGCGGAAACTAAGGGAAGTTGGACTGGAGGAGAACTAACTGCCGACGATCTTCAGTTATTTCGCGCGGAACTGGAGCAGCCGTTCAGCGGCGATCTCTTCCTGTGGCGAAAGACCAAGGATGATCTCGTCAAGGAAATGGACACCATCGTTCAGATGCCTGGCTGGGGTAATATCTGGACGCAACCAATCATTAACCGCATCGACATGCTGGCGACAGGCGTACGAACCATGTTGGGCGTGAAGGTTTACGGAGACAATCTAAATAGAATCCAGGGCGTCGCCGAAGAGGTGGCTCAGGTCCTCAAAGGCATTCGTGGCGCGGTCGATGTGTTCCCCGACCAGATCGTTGGCGAGGGCTATCTCGAGATTGACATCGACCGCGAGAAGGCCGCTCGTTACGGGATCAACGTGGGCGATATCCAGGACGTAGTCGAAACGGCGCTCGGCGGACAAACCGTTACCACCACGGTGGAAGGCCGCGAGCGGTTCCCAGTGCGGATTCGCTACGCGCGCGATTTCCGCCTTGATGAGGAGTCGATCAAGGAGCTGCTTGTGAGCGGTTCGGAAGTTGGCTCCATGGATGGGGCCGCTGGAGCCGGAAACCGCGGACCGCAACGAGCTCCGTCGCAACAAGTGCCGCTTGCGGCAGTCGCCGATATTCAGATCATCGAAGGTCCGTCGATGATCAAGAGCGAGAACGGCCTACTGCGGGCCTACGTGCAATTGAATGTCCGCGACCGCGACATTGTCGGTTTTGTCGAAGAGGCCCAGCAGGCCGTAGCCGATCAGGTAAAATTGCCGGCCGGCATGTACCTGGAGTGGAGCGGGCAATTCGAGCATCAAGTGCGAGCTAAACGGACACTAACAGTCATTTTCCCGGTCGTGATCTTAATCATATTCTTGATCCTCTACATTACTTACCACGACTTTACCGACAGCGTGTTAGTTCTGGGGCTGGCTGTTCCAGGTGCTATTGCGGGTGGTGTGCTTTTTCAGTTTCTGTTTGGATTCAATTTCAGTGTGGCCGTTTGGGTTGGCTACATAGCGTGCTTTGGATTGGCGACCGAAAACGGTTTAGTAATGTTGGTCTATTTGCGAGAGGCGATTGCTGAGCGAGGTGGACTCGAAAAAATGACGCTGGCGGAAGTGCGTGCCGCCATCATCGAAGGCGCCGTGCATCGCACCAGGCCAAAGCTGCTCACGGAGGTGACGACGATGGTCGGCCTGGCTCCCATGCTGTGGGCGACTGGCACGGGAGCGGAAATCATGCAACCCATGGCGGCGCCTGTGCTGGGCGGCATCCTGGTGTCCGACGAAGTAGTGGACCTGCTCCTGCCCGTGTTGTTTTATCAGGTGCGCAAACGGCGTTGGAAGCGAATTCATGGCAATAAGCAAGAAGGTGCGGTCGACTCTGTGGGGGGACTCGTACCCGTTGTTTGACAAAAACTCTATTTCCTGGTGGCACGGATGGTCCATCTTTGCGAAAGAAAGCTCCAGAAACTAGTTAACTATTGTGGTCCAAATTGAGTTATTTCACCGATGGATTCTAGAGGCTCTGAGTTTTTGCCATGGCCGCTGCCAGCATTTGGTTGCCGCAGGGGTAGCACGGTCCTATAGTACAGTGTCAATGCATTAGGCTTTTGCATTAGGATTTTAATGTCAGATCGCTGCACCACCACCTTGCTGATGATGGCTTACCTCACTGGCCAACTGGTGGCGGTGCCCCATGCGCACAGAGCAAGTAGCGACAACCAGCGTTCGGATCATGACGCTCGGCCTCACATCCACGTTACGTGGTTTGAACCTAGCGACCATTTTCACAGCGATCATTCCGCCGACGACGGGCACTCGCATCATTCAGAGGAGGATGGGGGTCTTTCGCAGTTTGTTTCGTCCGCAGCTAACAAGGGGCACGACGATCACGATAGCAATGCGGTCTATCTACCGAATGACCCAGAGGCTGCGCTGCCAAACAAGAGCATCGGTTCGCTGGACAGACTCCAAGTGGCATCCATGCTAGCCTTGACAGGGGTGCCCGCGCCGAAGGCCATTCCCGAGTGTTTGGCAGAGGTGAATTTTCCCGATCACGGTAGTCCGAGCTGCCCACTCTATCTAGCACTGCGCGCATTGCGCATCTGATTTGCGGCCCCGTGGCCGAGCCGCTTTCTCTGTTGTGTGGCTGAAGCAGTATTGCTTCTGAGGAGATTACCTCTGCGCTAGCTTGTTGATGGCCGCCAGTTTGGTTTTGCCACAATTTCTTGTTTCATGCGAGTTTTAGGGTTCGCATCCATCCAGTCACTGTTTTTTGCCGCGTTCGCGCCCCAAAGTTTGCGCGAGGGAAGACCGATGAAGCTGATTCAACTTGCGAAACCGACGCTGTTCGTGGTTCTGATTGCCGGCATAGCGGCGGCAGGCTATTTGTTTCGTGGTCCGGGGATGCCTCGGCCGCAACCTGTTGGCAGTGAACAGTCGCTGGCACCGACTGGAGAGGAAAATGCGCCGTCCAACACGATCATTGTGAGTGATCAGGCCCAGAAGAATCTGGTCCTATCCGCCAAGCCGCTGCAAGCCGGCGTCTTTTGGAAAACGATTACGATCCAAGGAATGGTGGTGGATCGGCCTGGCTTCAGCGATCGTGAGGTGGTATCACCGGCAGTCGGAATTGTCAGCCGAATTTTCCACGTCCCTGGCGACATGGTCCGGCCCGGCGAGAAGCTGTTCACCGTCAAATTAGCCAGTGAGGCGCTGCAATTAACGCAGTCTGAACTATTCAAGACAAGTAAGAATATCATGTTAGCCGAGGCGCGACGCGAGCGGCTAATCGCCGGCGGCCAAGCGATCGCCCAGGTCCGAGTCATCGAGGTCGAAAGCGAGATTGCACGGCTGGAAGCGGCGGCCCAAGCCTACCGACAGGAATTATACAATCGCGGTATTTCACCTGCCGACGTCAACGGGGTGGCCGATGGCAGGCTGCTGAGCGAGATCACGCTGTTTGTGCCGTCCCGAGCAACCATTCAAGGATTGGAAGGCATTTCACCCGTTTCAGCATCGACTTCGACAGGCGCACAACCGCTTGCCTACGAGGTCCGGGAGCTAAAGGTGGACCTGGGCGAGCATGTCCAAGCCGGTCAAACGCTATGTCATCTCTCCAACCACCAGTGGCTCGCCATTGAAGGTCGGGCCTTCCGCGATGAGACCTCGCTGCTGGAACGAAGTGTGCAGGAAAATTGGCCGGTCGAAGTCGATTTTCAGGAAGATGCGAGCGCTATCTGGCCGGCGATCGACCAAGAGTTCCTAATTCGTTACATCGCCAACACCATCGACCCGGTCGCGCGGACCTTTGGTTTTCAGCTGCCACTAGAAAATCAATATAAGACCGTCGATCACGGCGACAGAACGCAGTTGCTGTGGAGATTCAGGCCGGGTCAAAAAGTACTCTTGCGAATTCGCGTGGAGAAACTTGAAGACGTGTTTGTGCTGCCCACCGACGCGGTCGTATTGGAGGGCCCAGAAGCCTACGTGTTTACCCAGAATGTGAACACCTTTGAGCGTAAGAGCGTGCATGTCCTGTTGCGTGACCGCAACCGGGTCGTCCTGGCCAATGACGGTTCGCTGCCAACTTACGCAAGGGGCCAGGAGCGCTCGACGATCCCCGCTGTCGTCCGCAATGCGGCCCCACAACTCAATCGCATGACGAAGGCGGGATCCAGTTCCGTACCGAAAGGGTTTCACATCCATGCAGATGGAAGCCTCCACAAGAACGAAGACGAAGTCAAGTAACAGGGATCGTTCATGTTAAACGCCGTCATACGCCTGGCCCTTCGCTATCGGACACTGGTCCTCGCCGCGAGCGTGGTTGTGCTCGTCTACGGCGGCTACCTGACGACGACGATCCCGATCGACGTCTTCCCCGACCTCGATCGTCCGCGAGTCGTCATTCTCACCGAAGCCGCCGGTCTTTCGTCGGAAGAAGTGGAAACGCTCGTCACACTCCCGATCGAAACGGCAATTCTGGGAGCTTCCGGAGTGGAGGCGGTCCGCAGTCAATCGAGCCAGGGCATGAACGTGATCTATGTCGAGTTCGACTGGAAAACCGACATTCGATACGCTCGCCAGGTCGTGATGGAGCGACTGGCGACCGTGCCGATGCCCGAGGGGATTCGACCGCAGATGACGCCGCCGGCCTCGATCATGGGGCAAATCCTGCACGTGGGCTTACATCGCCGCCAAGGGCCGCGCGGCGGCAATCTCGCGGTGGTCGGCAACACCGAGCTGTTGGCCGAGCGGGTCGAGGTCGACGGCAAGCCAGACGTTGCCGTGTGGCGACCAGTCGCGCGAAATCGGCCTGATGCGTGGCAACGCGTCGAGGTGCAGAAGCTGGCTTGGGATGGAAAACAATCCGACCGCACCGCTTCTTTCGTCGTCGAAGGGCGTCCTTACTCCGTGACATTCCGCACGCCTTTGGAACAACGGATGGACCTCCGCGTAATTTCCGATTGGGTGATCCGGCCGCGGCTGCTGAAGCTGCCCGGCATTGCCGAGGTGCTCAACATTGGCGGTGACATCAAAGAGTACCAGGTACTGGTCGATCCCACGAAGCTGCAGGAATACAACGTCACGTTGCAAGAGATCGAAACGGCGATCCAAGCCAATAACTTAAACACCAGCGGTGGCTTTCTGGAGGAGGGGCAAACCGAACGTCCCGTGCGGATCCTCGGCCGACTCGGACCTTTGCCGCAGCAAGTGATCGATGATTTGCTCAAGGTGCCGGTGAAGATGATCGCCGACCGCGCCGTGCTGCTGGCCCAGGTTGCCAAAGTCGTCGAAGGGCCGGCGCCCAAACGCGGCGACGCCAGCATCGACGGCTATCCAGGCGTCGTCATCACCATCGTCAAACAACCGCATGCTGATACGCGCAAGCTCACCGACGAAGTGAAACAGGCACTCCGCGATGTAGAGGTTACCTTGCCAGCCGACTTGGTGATCAATACCGACCTGTTCCAACTCAAAGACTTCATCAATCGCGGCATTTATTATGTCGAGGAAGCGCTCGTCATCGGGGCAGTGCTGGTCGTGATCGTGCTCTATTTGTTCCTGCTCAACCTCCGCACGACGTTCATCACGCTCACGGCGATTCCGCTCTCGTTGGTGATTACCACGTTGGTCTTCCGGCTGATTGGAATGCTCACGGGCGCAGAATTGTCAATTAACGTGATGACACTGGGCGGGATCGCGGTGGCGATGGGCGAGTTGGTAGACGATGCTATTGTAGACGTGGAGAATATTTTTCGCCGGCTCTCCGAAAATAACTCCTTGGCAAACCCCAGACCGTCGCTGCTAGTGGTCTACGAGGCCAGTCGCGAGATTCGCTCGGCCATTGTGTTTGGGACGGCAGTGGTCATCTTGGCATTCCTGCCGCTGTTCGCGCTCTCCGGCGTTGAGGGCCGACTCTTTACGCCGCTGGGTGTGGCTTACATCGTATCGATCCTGGCCTCACTCCTGGTATCGCTCACCGTGACCCCGGTGTTATCGTACTATTTGCTGCCGCAATCGAAGGCAACGCATCGACACCAAGACGGCCTGCTGCTGCGGTCGCTCAAGTCGTTGGCAACTCCGCTGATCCGTTTCAGTATGCGTTATGCGGGCGGATTGCTGCTGGTAACTTGGATGCTAGTCACCTTGAGCGTCTGGCAACTCACGAGATTGGGCGCCGACTTCCTACCGAAATTCGATGAGGGCAGTGTCCAGATTAACGTGGCTTTACCGGGAGGATCGTCCCTCAAGGCCTCCAACGATGTGTCGGACGTGATCGACAGGAAGTTGCAGGAGATGCAGAAGTCGCCTGCTAACCCGAACGGGCCTGTGCTGCACTTTGCGCGCCGTACTGGTCGGGCGGAACGAGACGAACACGCTCAGCCGGTCAGCGTCGGCGAATACATTCTCACGATGAACCCAAAATCTGGTATCGGTCGGGACGAGTTCTTGAAAAAGGTAATTACCGAACTGCGGGCCGAGGTGCCGGGTGTGGAAATCGAAGCAGAGCAACCGCTCTCACATTTGATCAGCCACATGCTCTCGGGAGTCAATGCCCAAGTGGCCGTCAAGGTCTATGGGGATGATCTCGACGAACTCCGACAGATCGCCGAGGAAGTGCGTTCGGCGCTTGCGGAAGTGACTGGCGTCACGCCGCCCATTATCGATCCTCAAGAGCGTGTAGAAGAATTGCACGTGATATTGCGTCCCGCTGATCTAGCACTCTACGGAATCAGCCGCGAATTCGTCGCCAATTTCGTGCAGACCGCTCTCAAAGGAGAAGCAGTCTCCAAAGTTCTCGAGGGGCAGCGCCGATTCGACCTAGTCATCAAGCTGCAAGACCCCTATCGCTCGGACCTGGAATTTCTCAAAGACCTGCGACTTGAACTTCCCAACGGACGTGGACAATTGCGGCTCAAGGAAGTGGCCGACTTTCCTCAATCGGCCAGTGGCCCGAACCTCGTCAACCGCGAAAACGTCCGACGTAAGCAAACGGTTCGCTGCAATGTAACGGGCCGAGATTTAGCCGGCGCAATTGCGGAAATCGAGCAAAAAGTGAAGCAGCGAGTTAATCTTCCGACAGGCTATTTCCTGGAATTTGGCGGGCAGTTTGAGGCGCAGCGGTCCGCCACGCTGCGGATCTCGAGCTTGGCCGGTGTCTCCCTGGCCGGCATCTTCGTCGTGTTGATGATGCTCTACCCCTCGGCGCGCATTACCATTCAGATTCTAAATGCTATTCCCGTGGCGTTCGTCGGCGGCGTGCTGGCCCTTACGGTGACCAATCAAACGCTGACGGTTGCGAGTCTGGTCGGCTTCGTCTCGCTGGGCGGGATCGCCGTTCGCAACGGCATCCTGTTGGTGACGCACTACTTCCATCTGTTGAAAGAGGAAGGCCAAACTTTCTCGCAGGCGACAATCCTGCGTGGTAGCCTCGAGCGGCTCGCGCCCGTACTGATGACCGCCTTGACGGCAGGGATCGGTTTAGTTCCGTTGGTAGTCGGCGGGAAAAAACCGGGGTTGGAAATTCTCTATCCAGTTGCGACTGTTATTCTTGGAGGATTGGTGACTTCTACCTTTTGCGAATTCCTGCTGCATCCCGGCTTATTTTGGAAGTTCAGTGGTAAAGATGCAGAGCGCTTGGTGCAAAGTACGGGTGTAGAAGCCGAGTTGCTACGAGAAGAGTAAGCGTACCATCGATTGTTTCTTTTTTTCTTTTAGCTATGGGAGAATGGCAATGAAGCCCTTGAATTTGATGGCCTCACTTTTGTTGATTGCTGGCCTTTGGACGGTAGGTTGCTCCAGTTCGACTGAGTCGACACCGGCGGGCAGTGATACCACGGCGGTTGCTGTGACCGAACATACGCATGGCACTGGACCGAATGGAGGTGTCGTGTTCGATCTGGGCAGTCACCACGCAGAATTCGGTGTTAGTCACCCGGAGAAGCAAGTTACCATCCTCTTCCTCGGCAACGATGAAAAGTCCCCTACCGCTGTGGCCGCTACGGAATTCATCCTTAACATCCAAGAGTCGAAGACAGCCGACGGCACCGTGGTTGCGCCTATGACGATCACGATGTTACCGGTAGATGCGACGGGCGGCAAGGCAACGACATTCGTTGGCAGCGACCCTGGCATTGGCAACGTCGCCGATTTCTCAGGTACACTCTCGGGCGAGATCGACGGCAAGCCGGCGATGGGGGAATTTGCGGAATAGCATTTGAAATGGGCCTAGCGGCTCGGCCGATTTCTCGCTGGCGTACAAGCGGCAAGACTAAGCGGTCCGCCTAGGGGAATGGACTGGAGGGAATGAGTATGGGAATACTCTGGAATTTCGCGCGGGTTTGTATTGCGGCAGCTACGATTGTCGCGGTGGCAGAGCTTTCGAAACGCTTTCCGCGCTATGGAGCGCTGCTACTTTCGCTACCCGTCGTGAGCATCCTGGCCTTCCTGTTTGGTTGGTTTCAGCACCACGATTTGCCAGCCATCTCGAAGCTTGCGCAAGAGACGCTGATCCTGGTCGTGCTGGGGCTGCCTTTTTTGGCGCCATTTGCTATTGCCGATCGGCTGGAGCTCAGCTTTTGGGGAGCGATGGGCTTGGGAATTGTGTTAGCTACACTCTCGATCGGCGGATGGTTATTACTCGGCCCCAGCCGATAGCTAGCATTGGGCGAATAAAAAACAGTTTGGGTCGCTTAGAGAACCGAAACGTCGTCCACGGAATACGTTAACTTTAACGCCCATGCTAAGCCGAATTCACGAAACGGCAAGGACTCGCCGTAACGCAGAGAAGGATTCCCAACATGCACCAAGTTTTGCAGGCACCTTACCTCCGGGTGTGCGCGGCGTTAGCGTTTTGGCTAGTGGTATCGTCGATCGGTCAAAGTCAAGATGAGCCCGGGTTACGGTATCCCAACGATGCCGCAGCGCGGCCTGAGACGCTGCCAAATCTGAAGCCATCCGAACCCTCTCCAAAAGGTGTTACGCTGGAGGAACTCGAGCAGCGAGCCTTGGCGTCGAATCCTTCGATCCGGCGGTTTTCGGCATTGGTTGGAGCAGCGCGCGGCAATTGGGTTCAGGTCGGACTGCGGCCTAACCCCAGTATTGGGTACGAAGGTCAACAACTCGGTAGCGGCGGCTTGGCTGAGCAGCACGGGGTGCTCTTGACCCAAGAGATTGTCCGCGGCGGCAAGCTCGGTTTAAATCGAGCCGTCGCCGACCGTGAGCGAATGCGAATTGAACAAGAACTGGCCGCGCAAGAACTGCGGGTACTGACGGATGTGCGAATCGCTTTCTATCAGGCGTTGCTCGCGCAACGTCAGATCAATTTGACGGTCGAACTTATAGACATCAGCGAGAATGGGTCTCGGACGGTAGACCAATTATTCCGCGCCAATGAGGTCGGTCGGGCGGATGTCTTGCAGGCTCAGCTCGAAGCTGAAAATGCCCGGATCCTTGCCGAAAATGCCCGCAATCGCCAGGATGCCGCCTGGAGGAGTCTGGCCGCTGTGGTGGGTAACTCCACCCTTCCGCCCCAGCCTCTCGCAGGCGACGCCGAATCGCCGATGGAGGTTCTCGATTTTGAGCAATCGCTCGCGCGGCTGCTCGCGCTTAGCCCGGAGATGTCCGCGGCCGCTATAGAAGTGGAACGAGCTCGCTTGGCACTCGAGCGGGCACGGGTAGAACCGATACCCAATGTGAGTGTGCAAGGACTTGTGAACTGGCAAGACAACGGGATCGGAGGTAAACCAGACGGGGGCATCGCGGTCAGTATTCCGGTCCCGTTGTTCAACCGCAATCAGGGCGCGATTGCGCGGGCAGAGCACGAACTTATCGCAGCCAGGCAGGCACGGTTTGAGACGGAACTGGACCTGCAGAACCGCCTAGCGCCGACCTTTGAGCAGTATGCCAATGCCCGCAATCAAGTTGATCGTTATCGGCAAACCATCTTACCCTCGGCGGAAGAAGCACTTGAGTTAACGCGAACGACATACTCCGTCGGAGAAACCAACTATACAGCGTTGCTAACGGCGCAGCGTACCTTCTCGCAAACGCGACTCAATTATCTGGACGCCGTGCGAAGCTTGCGGATTGCGGAAGTAGAAATCGAAGGGCTCTTGCTCCGGGGTAGCCTGCAATCCGCTGGAGGTGGTGAATCACGAGTTGACAACTCAGCGAGCAAGGTGACGCCACGGCTAAGCGGATTTGAACTCTTCGACAAATAGATTTTGCCTTAGACACTTCAGCGGAGGTTTACGCAGACCCGTGCTACCGAGAGGACAGCTTCGTGAGCCGCACTCTACGCGAAATCAGGGGGTTGGTCAAAGCAGGATCCGAGGCGGTGGAGCACCTGTGCTTTTTGTTCTGGGATGGGAAGCGTCGTCTCGATGGCGACCGAGGCATCCTTGTCTGCAAGCGGGTCCTGTTCTGCCGCTTGTTGGTCGAGGAGCTCTGTGCGGCCTTCGGAGTCGCTACGTCCGTCGACCGACCGAGCCGCCAGCCTGGCAAGTCCTACTTCCCGCGGGCAGTGGCAATGCACATAGAGCGGCGCCCCCCCATGTTGACGCCCAAGGGAGATCGCTTGCTGTCTCAATTCATTGGTGAGAAACGTACCATCTAGCACCACCGACAAACCCGAGTCGAGCGCAGCTGCAGCTCGCGAAAAGAGTTGTTTGTACACGCTCGCGCGGAGACTTGGCTGATAGATTTGCTGTCCGTATTTGGCTGGAAAGTCGCTAGTTCCATAGAGAGTTCTGCGAATTCGATCTGTCGAGATAAGTCTGGCTCCGATCGCTCGCGCGATCTCACGGGCGAGCGTCGATTTGCCGGTTCCCATCAAGCCACCGACGAGAATTATAGCTGGCGGTGCTAACTGGCTGGCATAATGTTCGGCCCAATCGATGTATTGATGTGCTTGACGCATCAACACAGTTCGCTCTTCTTTGCCTGCCTGGTCAATTCGGAGCATCACGATTTTGGCCCGCACCAGGGATCGATAACTCTTGTAGAAGTTAAGGAGTTGAAGCGGGCTCGAATCGCCGCGTGCTGCCAGGCAGGCAGCGACGATCTGCTGTCCGACGCGTCCCTGTCCGAGACGGTCGCACTCCATCGCCAAAAAGCTGAGGTCATCCAACACATCGACGCGGCGCAGTTCTGTTGAAAACTCGATGCAATCGATAATTGCAGGCGTCGCTTCGAGAAAGATGTGTTCCGGCCGGAGGTCGCCGTGCCCATCCACGATCTGCCCCGCGCGTACACGCTCGTCCAGTAAGGGCGCAGCCACCCGGAGGTACAGGAGTTGTTGACCGAAGACGCGCCGAATTCGCTGCCGGTCGTACTGCGATGCTTCCCGAATGCAGGCCACCGCGTTTGCACGCAGGTGCCGTTCCAAATCACTTCGATATTGTTCTCCGTTGATTCGCTCTGGGGTCAAACGAGCATAGAAGTTGATAAGTAGTTCGGCGATCGCTTGGAGTTCCTCTGGCGTTACTCGCCCGGCGACGATACGACGATCGAGGGCTGCGTCGGCCGGCAGGCGACGCATTTGGACGACCCAATCGACCGGATTGCCACTTCCTGCGAGTTCGAGGCAGCCCGTTTCCGTGACGGTAATCGGCCATACTCCCAGATAGACATCCGGCGAAAGCCGGCAATTAAGTCGCATCTCTTCTAGACAGGCATGGTGCCGCAGTTTGGAAGTCGAGAAGTCGAGGAACTCGAAGCGAACCGGTTTCTTGAGCTTGTAGACAAAGTGATCTGTCACAAACAGCCACGAGATGTGGGTCTCTAGCACTTCAATCGAGTGCGGCAGTTCTTCATGGGCCGCGCAGTCGCACATCAGAGCGACAGGATCGATTGGTTCGGCAAGCGGGTGGATCGTCGGCATGATTCGCCTCCAGCGTCCACAACTGGATCAGCTTTGGGCAGCCATTCGCAACAGCCAAATAGGACGAACTCCGGAACGAAAGAACTCATTAAGCTTAATGCTGTGAGACCAAGTTGTTAGAGCAACACCGCTGCGTCGTCGGTCGAGCTTGCTTCAACATTGGCCGATGGTTGTTTCACGATCAGCACCGGGCACGGAGCCAAGCGGGCAACACCTTCGGCCACGCTGCCCATCAACAACCGCGACAGCCCTGTTCGACCGTGGGAGCCCATCACGATCAGATCGATGTGTTCGCGCTGTGCGAAATCGACAATTTCACGCACCGGGCCGCCTTCCAGATAACGGTGTTCAAAATCGACACGTGGCGAAGTGGGACTCACTTTGTCGAGTTGTTTACGCACCTCACTGCGGTCGATAACTCCCCAGGGAGCTGCGGTAGTGAGCGCGGCCTCGCCCAGGGCGGCGCTCGAGTCGCGATACTCGTCGACGTGAGCAATATACAGCTTAGCGCCCGTGTCTGCAGCCAAAGACGACGCATAGCTCAAGGCTGCGTCAGTAAACTGAGAAAAATCGGTTGGGCAAAGAATTTTTCGAGTGTTCATGGCTGCCTCGCTGGAGAGTGCGAGCGCGGGGACAGCACTTGGTGAGCCCCGTCGCTCAAGTCGTGAGTCGATCTATCGGTTCTCAGTCCTTCGAAAAATGCTTAACAATTCTGTGTGGGCGATCTTTGCAGACCCACGCCAGCAAATAGAGCACACCCGGCGCCGCCAACCAAATCGCGGGCAGCGGCGGCAGCAAGTTTGCCCCTGCATAACCAACGGCGAAGAAAATGGCAGTTCCTGCCAGGGCTAGAATCGCGCCGACGAGTTCCTGTCGCCAGCCGATCGCATAGGACGCAAACACCACGGCCAGCACGAGCGCTTGATTGTAAGACTGAAGGTTAGGAATCCAGTTGCCTGATCGAATCGCTTCTTGCACTAAGAGCACCATCCAGCAGGCAATCAGAGTGGCACCAGAAGCGGCGGCAGCGTCACGTAGCACGTGGGCAATTGGAACGTGATATCCTCGAAAAAAAGTATCCATCGCGACGACTCCTCTGCCTCGATTGGCATCGTACGGGCATAAAGAACTTTCGAACACCTAGTCGATAGCTAATCTTCGCAAAACATGTGCCAGTTCGGCGCGACAAGAAGCGGGCAATGGTTGAGTTAGTTTTTCAGAAATCGTTGTCGAACGAGGACGAAACAAGTGAGTCGATCCGACCCATTGTGCCAAATCGACTCAGTTGCGACGCAGTTCGACAGCCTCTACCGCTTGAACCGCCAGTTCTAGCAAATAGTCGAGTGGGCAAGGGCATCCGTTCGTATCTTTATATTCACAGTCAGGGCAAATCAAGGTGTGCAATTTATCGAGATAGGTAGCCATTTGCTGGCTATCCGTCGTGCGGCAAAGTTCGACCAGTTCGGGCAGATGAGCTTCAATGCCACAGGGGTTATTATGAGGCGCGCAGGGCGGGCTATTCGGTCCGCGTTCGACGCAGCGGCTACAAACACGGCTGCGCAGCTCTGCCAAGTATTCGTCATATTCAGTGGATGTGAGCATGTTCGCGACCCTCCCTGCTCGAGCGGAAGTTCATAGTATTAATCAACGCCAAATTCAATCGCGCCGCAGATGAAGCCGGATGGCTGCAAGCGATAAACGTCGAAGAATTTCTGCTGGAGGATACGAACTCGGTTGGCTAACGCGGCTGCCGTCACTCGCATAATCTGATAGCCGAAGCGAGGGTGCTCCTCACAGAGGGCAATCAATTGATGGCCGTCCATACGGAAGATGCGAGTGGGGACGATGGCCTTTGCGGTCGCCATTCGATGCGAGCGATTGAGCAGCGCTGACCAGCCCAAGCTCTCGCCAGCACCTAGAGTCAGCATATGCTGAGGGCTAATGCCTGAGGAGTTCATTTCCAAAGCAATTTGCCCTTCAATGATGAGATACACATCATCTACGGGCTCGCCCTCCTCAAAGAGCACATCTCCTTCGTCGTACTCTTCCAGCCGCACGATGTGGGCGAGTGCTTCGAGATGATCTTTGCTAACGCCCTTCAAGAAGCGAATCTTGCCCAATGTTTCCACGCGAATTTGCCTGTGCATGACCGGCCGCCTTTCTTAACTATTGCGAAGGTAAATCGTGATCGGGAAGTGGGGGAGGTAGCTCGCCGCGTTGTTGTTGCAGTTGGTAGCGTGTCGTCGAGGTGGTGCTGCTCAGCATCGGCAGTGCCATGGCCAGTGTCACTGCGCAAAAGGAAAACAGACCGATCGCTAATCGCCAGCCAGAGGCTTCGCTAGGTTTGCCGCGGACGACACATACAATCCAATTCCAGTGAAGCAAGAGGTGTACCGAAAGCACGGCGAACAGGCCGAGCGCTATCCAATAGTGGTAATCGCCCCACTCATGCCGCGTCAATCCCCACAGCAGTTCGACCGGTTGCAGCATGTTGCCTCGACCTGTTCCTCGGCCGGTCATACCGCCGCTGCCTGGTGGGAGTTGATACCGCAATAGCAATCCCGTCGAAGCCAAGCCCATAAATCCCACGAGAGCAATGGCGTCGATGATCGCATTGAGCCGCACGCGTTTCATCATAGCTACCTTCCCTAAAGTGCATAATTCTCAGTGGACAGCCGAATAAGAAGCGATGGCCCGTATGTAGTACGCTCGTTCCAAGTCGCCTGAGTCGGTAGCTTGCCCGTAACTCAGGCTGCTTCTGGCTTGTTCCACCGATGCAAAATTGTTTAAGATCAGCCAATGTTTCAGTTCCGCCAGGATGTCGGCAACACAGTCACTCCCGCGCTTGAGCAGGATCGAAGTCATCATCACTGCATCGGCCCCAGCTAGAATCAACTTGGCGACATCGCGCGCCGACTGTACGCCGCCACTCGCGGCAAGCGAGAGCTCCACTTGGTCGCGCAGGATGCCAATCCAGCGCAAGGGAAGCCGCATTTCGTGGTTTGTGCTGAGCGAAAGTTGGGGCGTGGATTGCAGGGTACGCAGGTCGATATCAGGTTCCAGATAGCGATTAAAAAGCACAATCCCCTCGGCTCCCGCCTCCGCTAGCTGGACCACAAAATTCGGCAGGCAACTGAATTGGGCGCCAATCTTTACCGCCAATGGGATCGTTATCGCTCTGCGTACTTCCCGCACAAGTTGAAGATGCCGATCTTCAACGTCTTTGGCAGTTCTGTCGGCGGAGGTCGCCACAATGTAGATATTCAATTCGAGTGCATCGGCGCCAGCATCTTGAATCTCACGTGCGTACCGTACCCAGCCACCAGGCGAGCAACCATTCAAACTGCCGATAATCGGGATCGACACCGACTGCTTGGCTGCCTCGATTAAGCGCAGGTAGTCTCGTGGACCAACGTTGCTTCGGTGGACATCCGGAGCGGTCGAGAGACTTGCCGTAAAGTAGCCTAGTGAGCGGTCGTAACTTACTTGAGGTGTTGAAGGTGGCCGGGAAATCTGTTCTTCAAACAGCGATGGCAGCACGGCCGCTGAGATGCCGGCATCCGCCAGGCGTGCAAGCGCATCCAAGTCGCCGGTCATCGGCCCCGAAGAGGCGACCAGCGGGTTGTTAAGGGTCAGCCCCAAGTAACGTGTCGTAAGATCGGATCCCATAGTACAGGTTCTCGGATAGTGCGCGGTCGATACAGGCAGCTGACTAATTTGAGAAAAGCATAGTTCGACGGTATCCGATGCATAACTTCTGGCGGTTGCAGAGTGAGCGCTAACACCACAAGCGGTAGTAAACTGGCAGAACTGAACACAGTCGACATAGCCGCCATTGGTCCGCCGCAGATGTTCGCCGGATCTACCAGAGTCGCGGGCGAGGAGCATACGGCGGACCCAGCGACCGCAGCGTCGAATTCATTACGCAATTTGAGTGCCGCCGACGGGAGTCTTCGAAAGGCAGAATTTGCAAAAAAGTTGCGTCGAGAAGTGTGCGGTCTGGGGCGCAGTGTGCAGATTCGGTACGGGTTATGGGCCGAAGTTGAGATTTTCCTTGCCAGCGAGTGACCGAGACTCTCACGACATCGCAGCAAATTGCCCCGCGGAAACCTCCCCTCTTAGCCGAGACAATCAAGATGCTTCGCTTGAGCAGGCATCAAGGGAAGATTTCCGCATTGGGGCCAAAGAGAAACTGGTCCGACACAGGCGCTATCGAGGTGCAACCTTTCACTCCGTGCGTGTTGCGCGCCGGTTATTGTCGCCGCACACTGCTCAGGCCGTCGACACTAACCACGTCCACGCGGTCATCGATGCTCCCCAGGCCCTCCAACTCTCGTAGCACCGACTGCAACAGTTGCTTCAAATAAAATGAAGGAACCTGACCGTGTACCTGCAGTACGCGATCGCGCTTTACAAATTCAAAGGCACTAGCTCGACCACGAAATTGCGGATGGTTTGTCAGCAATTGTTGAGCCTGTTCACTGACGTCGGTGAGCCGTCTCACATGCGTCAGATTATTTCCAGCAATCAAGGTACACATGATTCCGTCCCCCAAGGCAATCCATTGCACAAGTTTTACGCTTTCTGAGGACGCGGAGTCGGTGGCATCGTGACCCGCCGCGAGACGCAATGGGGGCAAACTCCGCGCCAAACCCGTAGTTCCTGGCACAAGCCGTGCATGCGGCATTATTTAGCGAAGATTCAACGCGATGAAGCCGCTGGAAATAAATGTTTCATCGTGCCGTGGAGGTGCGTTGCTGCGCGCTGTGTGTCAATATGAGCCGAAGTGAGTACAATGGAACAGATCTTTTACGGATTCCAAGTTCGTACGTATACCCACATGTCGGCTGCGGACTTATTCACACGCTATTGCGATCTCCAGCACTATGTTGGTTGGACCGATCAAGATGCCGCCAATGTCCGCGGTATGGCGAGTGTCGTCGAGCGGGGGTTGCCAGATCTGATTGCGGACTTCTACGCGGAGTTGCAGCGGCACCCAGAAACGATGCAGGTCATCACCGGTGGCAGCGCCCAGATCGAGCGTCTCAAAGCTAGCTTGCAGCATTGGTTGAGCGACTCTCTACGGGCAGAATTTGATAGCGACTACGTGGCCCGTCGATGGAAAATCGGCCTTCGCCATGCGGAAATTGGCCTCCATCCGGCCTATGCGAGCGCCGCCCTGGCACGGCTCCGTAATGGGGTGATCGACCTGGTGGCAAGGCGGGGAGACGGGCTGGCTGTGCCACTCCCCGACGCGATTCGGTCGCTCAATCGACTTTTGGATCTCGATTTTGTCATCATCCAAGACGCTTACGAGGCGGAGCATGTTCACAAAGAAACGCTCGCGGAGCACGAGCGGAGTGAAGTGAAATTTCGGATGTTGGTCGAGGCCGCCGCTTGCTTGGTGGTGATTGTCAACGAGCAGTATCGAATAGAGTATTGTGGTCCCTATATTCGCGAGCTGACAGGCCATGATGTCGATGAACTCGTTGGCCGCGACTTTCTGGAATCTCTGGTTGCTCCCGACGCTAAGGCCGACGTTGCGGAGGAACTTCACGCGACATTGGCTGGGAATCCGACGCGGGGCCGCGAGCACCCCATTCTTCGTCGGGATGGCAGCCAACGCTGGCTGGTATGGAACGCCCAGCGTCTCGATAACTTTGCTGGATCGCCGTCGGTGCTGGCTGTGGGGCACGACTTTACCGAACGCCGCGATGCTCACGAACGGATGTTGCGAGCGGAGAGGCTGGCTGGAATAGGCCAAATGATCACTGGACTAGCCCATGAAAGCCGCAACGCGTTGCAGCGGATCCAATCTTGCAGCGAGATGCTTGAATTGGAGGTCGCTCACAATGAAGAGGCAATGCGGTTACTCCACCGTTTGCAAGGCGCGCAGGACGACCTGCGGCGCTTGCTTGATGAAGTGCGTAGTTTTGCGGCTCCGATCCAGTTAGAGCGTGCGACGTGCGATTTGAGCAGCGCGTGGCGGGAATCGTGGCAGCTTTTAGAAACCATGTGCCGTGGCCGCGATGCAGTGCTCGTGGAACAAGTGGAGTTGGACGACGTAAGAATATGTGGCGATCGCTTCCGGCTGGTGCAACTATTTCGCAATTTGCTCGAAAATTCGCTGGCGGCCTGCTGTGACCCTGTGCGAATTGGCATTCGGTGTCGCAAAGTGACACACAACGAGTTGCCGGCGGTCGAGGTTTCCGTGTGTGACAACGGTCCGGGGCTCTCACCGGACGCCCGGCAAAGCGTCTTCGAACCTTTCTTCACGACAAAAACGAAGGGCACTGGCCTTGGCATGGCGATTGCTCGGCAGATCGTGGATGCCCATGGCGGAACGATCGCACTGGGTGCAACCGCTAAGGGGGCCGAGTTCATTATCACGCTGCCGAGAAACGAGCCATGAAATGTGGAATGCGGATCGCCGTTGCCGAAGACGAACCCGACGTGCGCGATTACTTCCGCCGGATGCTGCCACAACTCGGACATGACGTGGTTGGAGTCGCCGCAGACGGCTGCGAGTTGGTAGAGCTTTGTCGGAAGCAACTGCCCGATCTGGTAATTACAGACCTCCGCATGCCGGGGATGGATGGTGATCAAGCCATGCGTGTAATTTGGAAGGAGCGGCCGACGCCTTGTATTTTTATATCGGCTTACAGCAAACCCATGCCGGCTGAAAATGGGGGTGACGGCATCGGATGTGTCTGCTTGACGAAACCGGTGAGCCGAGATGAACTGGAGAAGGCGATCAAACAACTGACTTCCTCACACGCTGACGGCGATCAAAGGTAGCACTTATGGCCACGAATTCAAATAAGACAAGTCTTTCGTTGCTGTTAGTCGACGACGACGACGGTTTGCGCTGCGATATGGCCGAGTTCTTTCAGCGACAAGGGCACCGCGTTGCCCAATGCGCCGATGGCGAGCAGGCACTTGAACTTGCCGAGCAGCGGACGTTTGATGTGGTGGTATTGGATTTGGTCATGCCGGGCCGATCTGGGTTGCAGGTGTTGACTGAGCTCAAAGAACGAAACGCGGAATGTGAAGTGGTCGTGCTCAGCGGCGAAGCGACCGTGGAGACAGCGGTCGAGGCGATGAAACTCGGGGCGCGCGAGGTGTTGACCAAGCCGATCAGTCTCAAGGAGCTTGACCGATTGGTGCGCAAAGCGCACGACACAGGCCAGTTGCGTAAGGAGAACCTGCAGTTGAAGGCCATGTTGCGGCGACAGCAGGGCACGGCCCATATCATTGGCGAGTCGCCGGCAATGCAAGCTATTTTTCGCTTAGTCGAACGGGTGGGACCGACCGAAAAGCCCATTCTGGTGCAGGGCGAGAGCGGTACCGGCAAGGAGTTGATCGCGCGTGCGCTACACGAGGCGAGTTACTTGGCGGACAAACCGCTGGTCGTGATCAACTGCGCGGCCCTGCCGGAAACGCTGCTCGAGAGCGAATTGTTCGGCTACGAGAAGGGGGCGTTTACCGGTGCCGTTGGCATGAAGCAGGGACTGTTCGAAGTTGCCGATGGCGGGACATTGTTTATTGACGAAATTGGCGAGTTGGCCGGTGAACTACAAGCCAAGCTGCTACGGGTATTGGAAGACGGCAGCCTTCGGCGAGTTGGTTCGGTGAAGGAACGTCGTGTCCACGTCCGATTGATCGCCGCCACCAACCGCGAATTGCTAGAGGAAGTCAAAGCGAAAAGATTTCGCGAGGACTTGTATTATCGCATCAATGTACTGACGCTTGACCTGCCTCCGTTGCGCCAACGGGCGGGTGATCTGCGGCTGTTGGTCGAACACTTTGCCGGCCATGAATGGAAAATCGATCCGCAAGTGATTCCGTTGCTCGAACGCTACAGTTGGCCCGGGAATGTGCGGCAACTTCAAAATGCTATCGATCGGGCAAAGATTCTGGCTGACGATGATCACATTCATGTGGAGAACTTGCCGCCCGAGATTGTTGCCACTGCGCACGAGCGTCCCATGATTCCCGCATCGGGCGACATTGATCTCGACACGCTCACTCGTCAGCACATCGTAACCACTTATGGCCGGCACAGCGGCAATAAGGCCCGGACCGCGCGAGCGCTGGGCATTGGCCGGCGCACACTTTATCGGTTGCTTGAGAAATATGGCATCGGGGACGGAGTGCAAGTCGAAGTCTGAGGCGGCCATAGCAGACAGAGGCGCCTTCCCGCGGCCTGATCGGTAGGTCTCCGGCTGGCAGAGTGAGTTCGGATTCTCTCCACTTGTAATCTCGTAAGGCAGCAGATAACTTCTTTGGAAACAGAGCCGCTGTGAGTATCGTGTGCGGTGTGCAGATTCCCTGTTGACCAAAACCGGCGAGCCATTCCGTAGTGAAACTTGAAGTGTTTGCCGACGCCGATGCAGTTGCCCGAGCAGCCTCGCGGATTATTGCCGCGGATGCTCGTGCGGCAGTGGAGCAGCGGCAGTTGTTTGCGATGGCCGTGAGCGGCGGACGCACGCCGTGGCAGATGCTACGCGCGCTGGCCGATGAGTCGGTTCCCTGGGAGCACATCGAAGTGTTTCAGGTCGATGAGCGCGTGGCCCCCACCGGAGATGCGGACCGAAATCTCACACATCTCATTGCAAGCTTGCTGAACCACGCACCTTTGCGGCCTGATCAGATTCACCCCATGCTCGTCGAACGGTCTGATTTGGAGGTTGCGGCGAAGGAATATGCGAAGCTGCTCGAGAGGTTTGTCGGGCAGCCGCCGAGACTCGACATGGTGCATCTCGGCCTCGGGCCGGATGGTCATACCGCCTCACTAATACCAGGCGACGCGGTGCTCGACGTGGTCGACGCGGACGTTTCGATTACGGGAACTTATCAAGGCCGTCGGCGAATGACGTTGACCTATCCGATTCTCAACCGTGCGAGGCGCATTTTGTGGCTGGCGACGGGGGCTGAAAAGCAGGAAATGCTCGGCCGACTAATGAGAGGCGACCCATCCATTCCCGCGGGGCGCGTGGCGCGGAATCAAGCACTGGTGCTTGCCGATATAGAGGCGGCCGGCGAGTTGGGAAACCGTTGAAATTCTCGACAGTCGCTGAAAGGTTTGGCAACCGAGGTCGATTCAGATTCTTCAGGCCGTTACACTGGCAACTTCTCAAAAGAAGGAGACCAGTGCGATGCCAACCAATGAACCGCAAGCGACGCCCTGGTGGGTGCTGGTTATCTCCTCGTTGGCAGTTGGCGTGATTGCTGGCTTGGGGGCAGTTGTTTTCCGGGCCATGATCGGTAGCTTCCACAACCTGCTGTTTTTGGGGCAGCTTTCATGGAACTACGACGCCAATGTCCACACGCCTGCATCGCCCTGGGGGACATGGGTCATTCTGGTGCCGGTGATCGGGGCAATTGGCGTGGCCTTTCTGGTCCAGACATTTGCGCCCGAAGCCAAGGGGCACGGGGTGCCCGAAGTTATGGATGCGATTTACTTTCACCATGGCATAATTCGCCCTGTAGTGGCCGCTATTAAAGCGGTGGCCTCGGCGCTCTCGATTGGCAGTGGAGGGTCAGTCGGTCGCGAAGGGCCGATCATTCAAATTGGTGCGGCGTTCGGATCGACGATGGGGCAGATCATCGCCATGCCGGTGCGGCAGCGCGTCGTGCTGATCGCGGCTGGGGCTGGCGGCGGGATTGCGGCTACGTTCAATACGCCGATCGGGGGAATCACGTTTGCCATGGAATTAATGCTGCCGCTGGTGAGTCCACTTAGTTTGTTGTGTGTTGGGCTGGCATCGGTCACGGCAACCTATATTGGTCAATTGTTCTTGGGCCTGATGCCGTCCTTCAATGTGCCGCTGCTTGCACACGTCGAAGGTCCTGTCGTGTCCGTAGAATTGTTTCCCTGGTTTGTCGCGTTGGGGCTAGTGATCGGTGTGGCTTCGTGGGCGATGACGCGAAGCATCTACTGGTTTGAAGATCTCTTTGACCGCATGCCAGGCAACTATTACACGCGACACATGTTCGGCATGTTGCTCGTGGGATTGATGCTATACGGCTTGATGAGCTACGCGGCAGAGTGGTGCGGGCAGCCGAGTCACTATTATGTTGAAGGCGTAGGCTACGCGACGATCATGGATATACTGCGCGGCGAACAGACTGCGGTGACTTTCCTGCTGGTGCTGGCGGCAGCCAAACTGCTGGCGACGTGTTTGACGTTGGGTTCCGGCGCCTCGGGCGGTGTGTTCTCGCCGTGTATGTTCCTGGGGGCCGCGTTGGGCGCAGGATTTGGCAGTGCCGTTGCGCAGTTGTTTCCGGAACTCGGTGTGAACCCTGTATATTTCGCCGTCGCCGGAATGGCGGGAATGGTCGGCGGCACGACCGGCGCGGTGGTGACCGCCACGATCATGACCTTTGAAATGACGCGCGATTACACGGTTATTCTCCCCGTCATCCTGACCGTGGTGCTGGCCACAGCGGTGCGGCAGTGGCTCTCGCCATCGTCAATCTATACGCTCAAGCTATTGCGTCGTGGCCATGTGGTGCCACAAGGATTGCAAGCTTGGCGAGGTGGACTGCGCTGTGCGGATGTGATGTCGTCCGAGTTCGAAGTTCTATCCGAATATGACGCGAACGAAAAAACCGTGCGTTCGATCGTAGAGCGGAGGCGAGTCGCCATCTTGGTGGGGCAGGGCGGCAAGATTTTGGGTGCCCGCGATGCCGAGTCGCTATCCCGCCTGCCTGCGGCATCGCAAACGACCTTTCTCCTTGTGGAGTCGACAGCCTACTTCGTTGAAGTGATGCGACAACTCGACGCCGCTGAGGCCACGCTTGCGGTAGTCACTGAGCCGAACCCAGCGCCTGACTCACCAGGGGTTGTTGGAATTATTTCTGCGCGGGAGATTGCCCAAGCAGCATATGACTCGGCACGCTTGATGTTGTAAAGATTGCGATGGAAACCAGGGACACAACGTATTGAGCAGCGAGCTTCCGATTGCTAATCGGAGTCGACCTCTCAACTTCCAGCAGCAACCAATTTCGCTCTACCAGCCCTTTTGAAAACCTGTAGCCTGCCTTTGTGAGTTGACCGAGTCAGCAGATTACGCCAGGAAGGATCGCGTCACAGAAGATTTGGCCCCAACACGTCGAGTTTTCTAACTGGCCGCTGCGTAGGTCTCGAAGTGCAGTCGGGAGAGTCAGGAAACTGGTTCCCACGGGTTAAGACACAGATCACAGGGGAATTAGCCAACCTTTTTCGTTTCCTTGTCCGAATCCAGCGACCTACAATTAACAAAGGGCCAATGCTGCGCTGGTTCCCGGTGTCCGTCGGTTTGTTGATTTAATTTTTCAGGAGTCGTCATGCTTTGTTGCAATCCTGTACGCGGGCGATGCGGAATATTATTCGTGACCGGGGTCCTAATCACGCTATTTTGGACGGGGCACGCCCTGGCCGAAACCTGGGCCGAGCGACTTGGCTACCCAGCGGGCGCAAAAGTTCTTGTGCTACACGCGAATGAGCTCGGTTTGAGCTACGAAAGCAACGCGGCTGGGACGAAGCTGATCGAGTCGGGGCCGGTGGGGTCTGCCGCGGTGATGGTTCCCGCTCCTTGGTTCGGCGATTTGGGCGAGTGGTGCCAGTCGCATCCCGCCGCCGATGTTGGACTGGAACTGACACTCAACAGCGAGCTAGCGAATTATCGTTGGCAGCCGGTTGCCAGCGGAATGGTGCCGAGCCTAGTCGATTCCCAGGGTTTCCTATGGCGGATGCCCCTGCAAACGATGGTCAACGGATCAGCCGCCGACGTCGAGCGCGAATTGCGCGGACAAATCAATCGGGCTAGAATGGCCGGGCTCGAGCCCTCACACTTTACAACCCACCTAGGGACTTTGGTCACGCGGCCAGACTTGATCGAAGTTTATTTGCGGATTGCGCGGCAAGAATGGATTCCTGCGATGATCGTCGAGCTCACCCCCGAGCAAGTTGAGCGATTCGAAAATCAGGGCTTCCCGCTACCCGCGGATGTGATCGACTTGCTTGCCGACTATCCGCTGCCGAAAGTCGACGACTTGCGATTCGTGCAGCCAGCCGACAGCTTCGACGGAAAGAAGCAGACCTTTCTCACCATGCTGCAGGAACTTTCACCCGGCATCACGCAGATCAATTTTCATCCGGCTATTGCTTCGGATGCATTGAATCGGATCACACCCGATGCAGAGCAACGGGTGTGGGATGCAGAATTGTTTTCTGATCCCGAAGTGCAAGCAGCGCTGCAGGCCGACGGAATTGTGCTTACCAATTGGCGGGAGATCATGCGCCGCTTCGAAGGCCGCTCGGGCAATATTGGCGGTCGTGACGACCAGCAATGATCGGTACATCCAAGTGAAAGTCGCTGAAATTAACACACTCTGCCAAGTATTCTGTGCGGCAATGTGCCGGACTTTGGTCATGGGCGGCCTAGTTGTCTGCTGCGCTGTTTACAGTGAAGTTGCGGTTGGCCAGCAGGGCTACGGCTCTTATTACGGCCAGACAGTCAAGCAAACCCATGGACAACTGGGCGCACAAAGCAGCTCGCGGTATCTATATGACCAGTATTTCTACAAACGTTCGTCGGTAAGTCCGTACATCAATCTGGATCGACTCGATACCTACAGCGGTACTTCCTACCAGTCGTACGTTCGTCCGGAGCAAGAGCGGCGCGAGCGAACAATGGCGGCACAGAGTGCCTACATCGATGCCCGCAAGCGCGAGGGCCGAGTGGGTGATACTCGTTTTCCCGGTGCGACGTATGGCGGCGGTGGCACGGCGATTATGAAACCTGTGCCGCAACAAAAATCGACGCCATCAGCCTATTACAACCATTGGTATGGCGGCTGGCAGGGGCGCTGAGTTAGGGGGCAAGACCCCAAAATTGAGTATCTGGAGCGACTGGTGAGGTGGTATTGTCACTTCGTTCGGTTCGGCCTTTCCAGGCCCACCCCAACATCGGCTTAACTTGGTTGAATGCTAGGGAATCAGGCTGTTTAACTTGTCGCGCCTGTCTGCGGTTTTGCCAGACGCTCTGCCTTGATGGCTAGCTGGCTTTGAATGTTACTCACAATAGGAAGATTTCCATGGGACACGTGAAGTTTCTATGCGTTTTCTTAGCGATGCTCGCTATTGAGCCGTTGTTAGCCGGTCGGTTGGTGGCGGCGGAATCAACGGACAAACCGAATATCGTCGTGATCTGGGGCGACGACATCGGCCAATCAAACGTCAGCGCCTACACGCGCGGGCTGATGGGCTATCAAACGCCGAATATCGATCGAATCGCCAAGGAAGGTATGCTGTTCACTGATTACTATGCCGAGCAAAGCTGCACGGCAGGCCGATCGGCCTTTATCACTGGCCAGAGCGTGTATCGCACTGGGCTCTCGAAAGTAGGTATGCCGGCGGCACCGGTGGGGCTTCGAGCCGAGGATCCAACGATCGCCGAGCTACTCAAAACCCAGGGTTACGCCACGGGCCAATTCGGCAAAAATCATTTGGGCGACAAAAACGAATTTTTGCCGACGGTCCACGGCTTCGACGAATTCTACGGCAACCTGTACCACTTGAATGCCGAAGAAGAACCGGAACTTCCCGACTATCCGCAGGACCCGGAGTTCCGCAAAAAATTTGGACCGCGCGGCGTACTCGATGCCAAAGCGTCGAGCGTCGATGATGCGACCGAAGAGCCCCGCTGGGGCCGCGTGGGTAAGCAGGTGGTGAAAGATACTGGGCCGCTCACTAAAGAGAGGATGGAAACGATCGACGACGTTACGGCCGATCGCACTGTCGATTTCATCGAGCGAGAAGTGAAAGCTGATAAGCCGTTTTTCGTGTGGGTTAATTTCACTCACATGCATTTCCGCACACATACCAAGCCAGAAAGCATTGGCCAGGCGGGGCTTGGGCAGTCGCCTTACCACGACACGATGATCGACCACGACAAGAACGTGGGCACCGTGCTTGATGCAATCGACAAGTTGGGAATCGCCGACAACACCATCGTGATCTACGGTACTGACAATGGGCCGCACATGAACACCTGGCCGGATGGCGCGATGACGCCGTTTCGCAGCGAGAAGAACACCGGTTGGGAAGGCGCTTTCCGCGTACCTTGCATGATCCGTTGGCCGGGCAAGATCAAGGCGGGTACGGTGTCGAACGAAATCATGTCGAACCTGGATTGGCTGCCGACGCTGCTGGCCGCTGTGGGCGAACCCGATATCAAGAAAAAGCTGCTCACTGGATATGATGCAGCCGGAAAAACTTTTAAGGTGTATTTGGATGGCTACAATTTTCTGCCTTACTTAACCGGCAAAGACGACAAAGGACCTCGGAAAGAGTTCTTCTATTTTTCGGATGACGGCGACTTGCTGGGTTTGCGTTTTAACAATTGGAAGGTCGTCTTTGCACAGCAGCGATCTCCGGGCACGCTCGCCCTGTGGGGCGAGCCGTTCGTCAAAACACGCATCCCTTGGCTCTACAATTTGCGGACCGATCCCTATGAGAAGGCGACGGTCACGTCGAACACTTACTGGGATTGGTATCTCGACCATGTCTTCTTGATGTTGCCGGCACAGACTTTTACGGGCGATTTCATGGCAACATTTCGAGATTTTCCACCGCGACAAAAAGCGGCAAGCTTCACGGTCGACCAGGCGCAGGAAATGCTCCAGGCACCTCTGTCTCATTAGATCGCTGTGGCTGTCGCACGACGAACCAAGTGCGTCACCAGAAGTATCATGCGAGGGGGAGTTGCCTGTATTTACTAGCGAGCTAGGCCCATTTGAGTCAGCCGAATTGCGCATCCAGGGGTGCCTGTTGGCGAAATCCCCACGCCGCAGTGGACTTGCAACGTGATTTCATGGTGTGAAATTCGCCACAAAATTGCGACAGTCAATTCCTGACAACGGGCCCTGCTGCGGTTACAATGCATGTTCTATTTGGTTTCCTCGTAACCGATCGATTCTTAGGGAACGAACCATGAAATTCGCGCCTCATTGCGCAGCATTGCTAATCGGATTGAGTGCGGCCGCCGCACAAGCCCAAGTCGTGGTCGACCAAGCTGCGACGGCCGGAGAGAGTTATGCCCGTGGCATGAGCGGGATCATTTCGGCTCAAGGGCAAAGAAATCTCGACAGTTCGCAAGCGGCGATCAATTTGACCGACGCGCGCTCGAATCAAATTGACAATCAGGTGAAGTCGGTCAATGCCTACTGGGAAAAGAGAGGCATCTATCAACAGCATGTCGATGAGGAGATGGCCAAGGTCGAGCAGAAGCGCTCCCAGTACATTGCTCACCGCGGTTCGCTCGACCTATCGACCGAAGAGTTTGATCGGACCACTGGTCAAATCGCCTGGCCGAAGATTCTCGAACAAGCATCGTTCGATTCCTACCGTAAGACGCTCGACACACTGTTTCACGATCGCTCGTACAATGGCGCGTTGACGGGCAATCAGTACATGGCGGCTACGACGGCAATCAACGATTGGCGGGCAGCGATTTTAGGGCAGAAAGCCGACTACCCAGGGCCCATCCTACAGCAAATGTTGCGGTTCTTGATTAAGGTCAAGCGCGAGCTCGACGACAATTTGAGTTGAGTGTGCGATCATTTCCTTTAATCGGTAGTTGGTATCATCTTGGCAGAAATCCACGGAGTAGATATCCGATGAAAAAGTGTTGTGGTTTTGGGCGAACAAATTTTGGCTGGGGTGCGTGGCTGGCGCTGATCCTGCTCGTGGCTCCTTCGTGTGCCAAGCAGTCGGAGCCGGCCGCCAGCAAAGAACCGTTGGCTACCCAGCAGTCGCATTCGGCGGAACTACTGGCAACTGCAAAATCTGGTGAGGGCCAAGCCCGTTACGTGGCAATTGACGATTTGGGCGAGCGTGCCGAGGATGCGGCTGCGGTAGTACCCGTGCTCACCAAGCTCCTTGCTGACAAAGACGAGCAAGTCCAATGGCGCAGTGCCCGAGCGTTGGGAGACTTCGGGGAGGAAGCCGCTTCGTCTGCACCGAAATTGCAAAAGCTGCTCGCCCATGAGAATCCCATTTTTCAATACCACGCGGCAAATGCACTAGGGCGAATTGGCGATCGTTCGACAGGTACAGTCGATGCGCTGGTGACGGCGGTAGGCAGCCCCGATTCTCGCGTTGCGAGGGCCGCAGTCGCAGCCATCCGGAATTTGAAGCCCGGGCCGCAGGCCGTCCACGCCGCGATAAAGAAGGCCATTGCGGCGGAGGATCATGCCGTCGCCGTTAACGCGCTTGAAGCGATTGTGGAAATTGGCGGTGCCGCCTCACCGCTGTTGATTGAACTGGTGGGCGATCCGGCGACGGCCTACATGGGATGCGCTGCCATTGAGCAAATCGGACCTGATGCGGCTCCGACGGTACCCTCGCTGGTAGATTTATTGGGCAAAACCGTGCATTCGCAATTGCAGATTCAAACGTTGCTGGCGCTGGCCAGCATTGGCCCAGCCGCAAAATCGGCTACACCGCAAGTTGTCACGTTGCTGGAAAGTTCGCAGGATGCGACGGTACCGGTCGCCGCAGCTTTTGCGTTAGGCGCGATCGGTGCGGACGACGCTGACACACCGCTGCGTGCGGCCTCCGAGAAAGAGAACCCGTTTCTGCAGATGGTCGCGGCTTGGTCGCTGGCTAAGATTCATCCGGACGATGCAGAGTTCAAAGCACAAGCACTTGAGAAACTCAATGCTGGTTTCAATAGCGATGATCCAACCTTGAAAGCCGCTGCAGAGAAAGGCCTGAAAATGCTCGAAGCTTCCGCTGCGGCAACCAGGCCCAAGTGAAATACCGTTCGTGCGGCACTGGGAATCTATTTCCATTCACAGCCAAATTATATGTGACGATGAGCATCTGGTTCGTGCGGAGGTGTAGGTCCAGTGAGGAGAAGATCTGACCGCTTTCTCTTGCAGGTAATTGCTCCGCGCAAGTTTTGGTTGGTTCTCTGCGCCATCGCAGTTAGTTCAAATCTCATCTCTACGCACGACGCCTGTTCTCAATCGGCACCGGGCGTCGACGAGTCGCTCACCGCAATCGATGTTTTGCTGCTGCCGGACAGGACCATGGTTCAGGCAGCAAAGCGAGATAACGCTCGGCTCCGGAAGAACTATCCTGAAGGCTTTGCGCTGGACGCCACGCATCGCCCGCACATTACGCTGTTACAGCGATATGTTCTGACTAAAAACCTCTCAAAGGTTTATTCGGCGATCGAGGGCGTTTTGAATCGCAGGCGTCCCGTTGGATGGGAATTAACCGCGACCGGCTACTACTATCTAGACTTTAATGACACGGCATTGGCCGGAATTGTCATCGAGCCGACGCCCGAACTGAGGCAACTACAGCAAGAGGTTATCAATGCGGTGACCCCATTCACGCGGCCCAATGGCACCGCTGCTGCCTACGTGACCACGCCTGCTGCACCTAGTGTCAACCAACCTACGCTGCACTACGTCGAAACGTTCATTCCGCTGCGCAGCGGCGAGAACTTCAATCCACATGTGACGATTGGCGTCGGCCACGTACCGTTCGTCGCGAGAATGAAATCGGCGCCGTTCTCCAAGTTCACTTTCAAGATCAGCAGGGCAGCGGTCTTTCATTTGGGCGATTTTGGCACCGCGGCCAAAGAATTATGGGCTTGGCAGTCGGCGGCGGACATTTCTCGTGCGATTGGCCAAGATCCATTGCCTTCCTGGAAGAGAGGTCCGGCAAAAGCGGCGATTGAGCGGTTTGTCCGCGAAGCGACCACCGCCGATAGTCCGACGTATGTACCCATACAAGAGCGGATCGCCGTCTTCGATAACGACGGCACACTGTGGTGCGAAATGCCGATCTACACGCAGGTTGCTTTTGCGATTGATCGCGTAAGACAACTCGCGCCTGATCATCCGGAGTGGAAAGTAGAGCGGCCTTTCAAGGCCGTTTTAGAAAACGACAAGGCGGCGATCATTGCTAGCGGCGAACATGGTTTAGCCAGAATTGTGATGGCGGGACATGCCGGCATGACGCCGAGCGATTTTGAGATGATAGTGCGCGACTGGCTGGCTACGGCACGTCATCCTCGATTTGGTCGTGCTTACACTGCGCTGGCTTATCAACCGATGTTGGAACTGCTCGAGTATCTGCGACAGAACGAATTCAAGACATTTATCGTTTCTGGTGGCGGTATTGAGTTCATAAGGCCATGGACGGAACGAGTGTACGGAGTCCCGCGATATCAGGTCGTGGGAAGCTCGATCAAAACGGAGTACAAGCTACGAGGTGATACGCCGACTCTATTGCGGTTGCCGGTAGTGGAGTTCATTGACGACGGCGCTGGAAAACCGGTTGGGATCAACAAATTTGTCGGCCGCCGACCAATAGCGGCTTTTGGCAATTCCGACGGAGATTACGAGATGCTCCGCTGGACAACAGCTGGAAGCGGGCTGCGTTTTGGCATGATTGTGCACCATACCGATGCCTTACGGGAATACGCTTATGACTACCCGTCGCTAGTGGGCCAGCTCCAACGCGCGTTGGAAGAGGCCCCTGCACGTGGCTGGACCGTGGTGAGTATGAAAGACGACTGGAAAACCATCTTCGCCCGTGGAAAGTGATCGTGCGCTGCAAGCATTGGCTGCGGTACGAGATACTCGATGCAATGGCAGAGCGAAATTGACTCGCCCGATGCCGCAACTTAGGGAGAATCACAGCGGATCTTTGCGTTATTATGATTCTTTAGGGAGTAGAGCAATTTTTATCCTGGGGGGGAGCTAGGCTTTACTGAATCTAAAACAAGGCGGTTACAGATTGAGGATGCGGTGGCTGTGGCGCCGTGACTCGGTGGGATTTGACAGGGTGGTGTTCTCGTATTGCGCGCCGGAGTAAGATGCGGCTGTGAACGATGCGGGGTGCATTCACTGGGATGCTCGTCAATGCGGGCGATCCGTTGAGATGCCAGTTACTTGCAGAACTATCTTTCAGTAGTTTCTTGACTCTCCATTTGAGGAGGCAGACATGAAAATGGCAGTTTGGTCGGTAGTATTTACGATCGCAATAGGTGTTTTTTCGATACAGGGCATGGCCGACGAGCTAGTAGCGAGTGGGCCGTCAGACGAGGCCGCGATTCGGGCGAACGCCGCAAAGTACGTCGAAGCCTACAATCGCCGTGATTCGAAGACGATGGCATCGATGTGGTCGCCGGATGCCGTGTACATGGATCCCGCGACCGATGAGCGAATTTTGGGGCGCGGGGCAATTGCCAAGCACTTCGATAATATCTTTGCGGGCTCGGAGGATGCCGAACTAAAAGTGGCCATCGATGCGATCGATTTCGTCTCGCCGAATGTGGCCATCGAAAAGGGGACCGCGCTGGTCAGCTATTCCGATTTCGATCCAGAAGAAACAACTTACTCGGCGGTTCATGTCAAGCGTGATGGGCAATGGTTGCTCGATCGGGTGTCAGAGGAGGAAGTTCCTCCGCCACCGCCATCACAGTACGAGCATTTGAGCGAACTCGAATGGCTGGTGGGCTCGTGGGTCGACACCGACGACAAGGTTTCGATCCAAACGGAAATCGAATGGACTAAGAATCGCAATTTTCTCCGCCGTTCGTTCGCGGTGGTAATCGGCGCTCAGATCGATATGTCCGGGATGCAGGTTATTGGCTGGGATGCCGCCGAGAAGAAAATTCGCTCCTGGGTCTTCGATTCGGAGGGCGGGTTTTGCGAAGCCACCTGGACACACAAGGGAGACCAGTGGTTTATTCAAAACAGCGGCACACTGGCCGATGGACGCAAGGCCAGCTCACTCAACATCCTGACCTACGTTGATGGCAACTCATTTCAATGGGAATCGGTGAACCGCGAAGTTGACGGTGAGTTGCTTCCGAATATCGAGGCCGTGACCGTGATTCGCGCACCCGCGGAGAATGCTTCGACGGCGGCGGATGGGGCGCAGTAGCAAACCGCTGAAGTGGTCAGGAATTCTATCGACGTACATAACACATAAGGTGCTGCAATGAAGAAGTTCATCATCATAATCGTCGCACTTTTTTCGATAGTCGTGTGGCTCACCGGCGACGCGCTGGCCCGCGGCGGTGGCGGTGGCGGCGGCGGGGGAATGTCTCGCGGTGGTGGTGGTGGAATGTCTCATGGGGGTGGTGGCGGTGGCGGAAACCGGGCGGCAGCCGGGCGCACGCCCTCGATGAGCAGGCCTTCGACATCGCGTCCCTCGACGGGAGGTGGCGGCAGAAGCATGGCAAGTGCTCGTCCAGGAGGCGACAGCCGACCTGGTGGCGCCGGTGGAAGTCAGGCCAACCGGCAGCAGCTGAATCGGCCACAAGGCAATCGTCCCGCGCTCGGCAGCTTGCCGACTCCAAATCGACCTGGCACCGGCACTCGGCCTGGCGGCGGAAATTCACGACCGAATTTGGCGGGTCAGCCTGGTGGTTCTCGCCCCGTCGTCGTCGGCGGACGACCAGATGTCGGCGGTGCACGTCCTGGGGCTGGAACGCGACCAGGGGCAGGTGCTGAAACTCGCCCGGGCGAAGGCATTAGCACTCGGCCTGGTGGTCGACCCTCGAGTGGACAACTCAACGATTTTCTTGATTTGAGTGGCGGCGGCAATCGGCCGTCGTTCGGTCGTCCGTCGACGTCTCCCGGTGGGCCAGGGCGCCCCGTGGCGGGCGGCGCGGCAAACGATTTCTTCCGCGATCGTCCCGGTGGAATCGAGCGACCAACGACCCGGCCAGCGCGGCCTGAGGGTGGTATCGCTCGGCCCGGCGATGGCGATCTAGCTGGCGGTGTTCGTCCAGGTCGGCCCGGAGATGGCGTACGGCCAGGTTCCGGCGATCTGACTCGTCCTGCTCTACCAGACGCAGGTCGCCCCGGCAGGCCCGGCAGGCCCGGCGAAGGCAATCGCCCTGGGCGACCTAGTGGTCCGGGCGACGATGGCGGCGCTACAACACTCCCTGGCCGTCCCGGCGACGGGAACCGACCTGGCCGCCCAGGCGGCGGTGAAGATGGTAACCGACCGGGCCGGCCCGTCCGTCCGGGAACTGGAGACGGTGATCGCCCTGGCCGACCAGGCGATGGAGAACGCCCCGGCAGGCCTGGCAATGGCGATCGCCCTTGGCGGCCCGATGGCAATCATCGGCCCGATCGCGTTCCCGACTGGGACCGCCGACAAGACTGGCGCCACGATCGTTGGAGCAATGTGAACAATTACTGGCGTAACAACTGGCACAACTACAATCGCAGGTTCTACGGCAACTGGTGGAACAGCAGTCCTTACTGGCGGTTCAATAACAACTTCAATTACTGGGGTTGGGCGACATGGCCAGCTTTGACTACGTGGTTTCCTTGGGGATGGTCTCAGCCGGTGTACTACAACTATGGCAATAACGTCTATTACCTGGACGGACAGGTGTGGTACGGCAATACACCTGTGGCTACCGCTACTGATTACGCCTTTCAGGCGGAGCAGATCGCGACTAGCATCCCCGATACGCTACAACCCGAGGACTCCTGGATGTCCCTTGGGGTGTTCGCGCTGATGCCCGATGGCGACGGGGCGGATGCTGCCCCGACGATGTTCCTGCAACTGGCGGTGAGCAAGGAAGGTGTGATTGCCGGAACCCTGAAGAACACTGTTTCGGGCACGACCAAGAACGTCGAGGGTATGGTCGACCGTGAAACCCAGCGGGCGGCCTGGACCGAAGTCGGCCAGACGCGGCCGATCATGGAGACTGGCATCAGCAACCTCACCGAGGACACGACTCCGGTCCTGGTCCACTATGCCGACAGCACCACGCAGCAATGGCTGCTCGTGCGAATGGAAGCTCCGCCAGCAGATGCGTCGGCCGGCAATCCGTCGGCAGAGCCGTAGCAATGAAGTGAAACCGTTCGGGAATTCGATGAGTGAATTGGGTGGCACACCCAAAGCTTCCGGCGATGGGCGTGGCTGAATGCGTGTTGCGAAAAGGCCACGCCCATCGCCGAGCCTCAGGGACGTGCCACCCGAGCGTGTACCAGCGCGCCAGGAGCATTCAGTGAAACGTCTGGCGCTTGGGGTTACGAGCCTGGTAGCAAGCGAGGGAGCGGTTCATTGAGTGCGGTTGAGGCGGGGTCGATGTCGAGTAGTTGGGCGACAGTGGCGTGGAGTCGGCGAGAATCGACTTTGCCCAGGTTGATGCCGCCAATGGGTTCACCGCTCCGCCAAATGCCGAGAAACCCGGCCATCGAAGGGCTCTGTGCAAATGGATATCCATGCATGCCCAGAGGGCCCTCGCGTGGATCGACCGGGCGAGTGGGTGGGCCGGGTTGTTCGGAAAAGAAGTTTCCGGGATCGAGGGAGACCACCACATCGCCCGTGCGGCCGGGGCAATTATAGCCCCATTCCGGAGGCAGGCTGTCACGGGTATAGGCATGAGCGAACGGGTAACGATCCAGCTTCTCTAAGATGTATTCCAGTTGCGCTTGCTTAACTGTGGGATCCGTAATGAAGTCGAGGTAGATGTTGGCAACGCTTCCGCTGGTGACGGAGCGCAGCGAGTCAGTGTAGGCATCGGCCAGCATGGAGCGAAGGCTGACTAGCGTATGAATGTCTTCCATGCCGTGATCAGTGCTGATGATAAAGTAGAGACGGGCATTATCACCATGCTTTTTGCGGAGCAATTGTTGAACATGGTTCAGGGCATCGGCTAGCAGGTGATCTGCTTCTTGAACGGCATGCTTGATTTCGGGCGCGTGGGGGCCGTATTTATGACCGGCACTGTCGACGCCCGAGAAATAGCCCATCAACAATTGTAGTGGTTGGGGCTGACGATCGCGGGCCCAGGCATCCCAAAGCCGTTCGAGTCGCTGTTGATCGGAGAGGTTGGGTTCGAAAGCTTGATTGAAATAATCAGCCGCATGCGGGCCGGTTTGTTTGTGCGACACTGGCCAATCGAAAACGGCTGTCCGCCGCCGCTGCCGCTTCGCAGTGGTCCAGATCGGTTCGCAGAGGATGGTTCTGCTTTCAGAAGGATACGACCACCGGCGATCATGCTCGAAATCGTAAAGTGCGTTGGCGGCGATGCCATGCAATTCGACGAGTGCGCCCGTGCATTGCGAGACGTGAGACGGGAAGGTGAGCGACGGAAAAACTGGAACCAATTGGCGCGAGAAAGCACCTTCTTGCATAATGCGGTCGAAGAACGGTGTTTCTATCGAATCGAGGTAGTCGCCTCGCAAGCCATCGACGCTAATCCAGACGACGACCGTGACGGGTTGGTTTGCTGCGGCCGATCCTGCAACGGGCGAAGGAGGATCGTTCGTTTGCGGTGAGCCGGATGGGGGGCGAGGGTCGCTTGCTGACTCGCGCGAAAGCGTGACCGCAGCAGGAGTCTCGATCAAAGTTTTAGGTTCCGTCTCTGCCGCCAGATGAGCGGGTCGAAGAAACAGGGCGGAGGCCCAGATGGCCCACAATGCGAGAGTCACCAATCCAACAAGAAGTGATATGCGACGCATGGCTGTTCTGTGCGAATCGGAATAGAGGAATAGGCAATTAGGAACAATAGAAAACTTGAGCGTGGGATATCCATCATGACGCACGGCGTGACGGAGGACAATCTGGCGAGTGGAGAGATCGCATAGTCTGCAAGACGCGGAATGCGTTACAGTTCGGCAAAAAAACGCAATGCCACAAGCTAGAATCGTGGTGTCGGAGAGGGTGGGGATATAGCGGCGATGGGGATGCGGGGGGTCGGTTGGGCCAGGCAGGGGTCCGCAGGGTTTCGCCACGCGGTACGGGTGGTTTCTGGTACGCAACGTTGTTGCTAGAAGTGTATTCCGTCGATACGGCTCTCAGGCCCCAGCCCGCTGTGGACGGATTCCTCCCGACGTTTGCACGGACGTAATTTTCATGACCATTTATTTTCGCGCCGCATTAGTCGGCATGCTCACTACGTTGCTGGTCGCGGTGGTATCGCTCGCGGCGACGCCTGGACTAAGCCCCATGTGGCACCAGGACATTGAATATCTTACTTGGGATCGCGGCTTGGACGAGCCACTCGCGGAAGGCTCGCAGCAGGTATTCTTGCATCCGTCGGACGAGAAGTTTGCCGTCGTCGAGAGCGCAGCTGTGGCACCAGAGTGGCAAACGCGCATCAAACAGTTGTACGCTTCGGTAATGGACCGTGGGAAGAGGGCGATTGGTTTGAAATGCGTTTCGGTATCGGTAGAAGAGCCGGTTGAAATTGCCGCACGAGGAACCAGTGCGCTGAAGGTATATGGGCGCGACGGCTCGATGATGCGGTAGATGAGTTGAAGAAATTGCCGCAAACGCGCTGTCGCTCGGATCCAGGTCGACGTTCCCTCATTGCCTTACGCCCCGAGTGCTTGAGCGCGCGGATCGGTGCGGCGGATAATCTGGCTGATGCCCGTCTGGTTGAAGCCCTTGTAACCGTCGTTGCGCTCGAGAATTTCCAAGTGCGAGCCGATCGCACCCTGAGTAGCAAACAACTCGGCCTGCTGCTGAGTGATGTAAGCGGCGGCCAGCGCTGCGGCGAGACGCTGCGGTTCGACTGGCCAGATTTCTCCTTGCGTGAACGATTGACGCAAGAAGGGGAAATTAGTGAACGGGTCCATCGACTTCACGCCCTCCTTTTCCAATTGCTCGCGCGCGTCCTCAAATTCGAACTGGGCTTCGAGATGGTGCATGCCCGCCTGGAGAACCGCTTCGCCGTGTAGCGCACACCAGAGCCCGACAGTACCGAGGTGCTTGCGCGGCGGGAGTTGACCGTGAGCGAAATCGCCCGCAACTTCTTCTGGCGATAGGTCGACATCGGCAAATACCATCACTTGGCAGGCGGGTTGCTCCATGACTTGGGCGCCCCAGCCAGCTTCGATGCCAGCATAGAAACGTTCGCGGCAGTGCATTCCGAGCGATTCGAGTAAGGCGACTAAGCGGTGAAAATGTTTGCGGCTGCTTCGGTAGGTGTGATGATCGTGGTTGCCCCAGCCAAGACCGAGCGTGTCTTGGCGAGCGCGCTGCAGGCGGCCGGCATGGTTGCGAGCCATCCAGTAGTCGCGCTCGGCGCGGAAGAAGATGTCGCAGGTCCGGTCAGTGTCGAGGTTCGCCTTGGCGGCAGCAACGAGTTCATTTGCGTGGTCGAAGCCGTCGGCCTCGCAAGCGAAGCGGCGGCGACGGCAGCGAAAAGCTTCTTCGTATTGCAGCACGGCGGCGACTTCGTCGGCCGAGAGGTCTTTCGGAATGAAACCACGATAACCGTGGCGTTCGACGACCCATAGCTCGGTGTCGTCGTCGTTGGCGATGCGTGCCGAGCGATATCGCGACCAGGGCAGGCCATCGACAGGTGTGTTTTTTAGACCATTTGCGGTGAGGTAGTCTCCAACAGCTTCGACTTTGATACCGAGTCCGCAGCAATTGCCGTCAAGGCGCAGCACAGGAAAAATGCCTCCGGGATGTTCGGCGATCGTAATGCCTTCGACGCTACCGGTTGAAAAGCCAGCCTCTCTGATGGCGGTGCGATCCACCTCATCGGCGCGGAGGGAGATGTGGTCGACCCAATCGACGAGGCGAGTCCCCGTTTCGCGCAGAAGATTCTCTCTCAACCGCAATAGTGTGGGCGAACGTTTGCACAGGTTATCAACCATTTGCAACACGAGGAGGGCAGCGGCCGGCTGGCATTCCCAGTGAAACACTGCTTCCGGCGAGGTTTTCAGTTCGATGCTCATGGTGACCTATAATTGTAGGTGGGTTTAATCGGTTCGGGTTGCGGCCCAATCACTCTTACTACTATTCTAGAATTTGATTTTCGACAAGGTGTTTCCGCGGTAGTTTAGCGAGATAGTATGCGTCATATTCTGCTTCTTGGTAGCGGCATCATAGGCCGTATGATTGCCCGATTTTTAGTTGATAGCGGCGATTACCGCGTGCGGGTCGGCGATGTCGACGCAGAATCGCTGGCGCGTTTGAAACGGCGCGTCGACGTGGACACTGTGCAGGTGAATGCGGCCAATCCGCAGCAGCTCGATACCGCGATGCAGGGCTGCGATGCGGTCATCTCGGCGCTGAGTTTTCACTACAATGTCGGTGTGGCGCAAGCAGCAGCGCGGGCAGGGCTCAGCTACTTCGATTTGACAGAAGATGTGGAGACCTCGCGCGGGGTACGGGAGATTGCGAAATCCGCCAAGCCGGGCCAGATTTTCATGCCGCAATGTGGACTTGCGCCGGGTTTCATTTCGATCGTCGCGCATCATTTGACCAAATCGTTTGATCGGCTCGATACAGTATTCATGCGCGTTGGTGCGTTGCCGCTATTTCCTACCAACGCGCTGAAATACAACTTGACCTGGTCGACCGACGGGCTGATCAATGAGTATTGTAACCCGTGTGAGGCGATTTACGATGGCCGCCGGCTGGATGTGTTGCCGCTCGAAGGTCTGGAAGAGTTTTCGCTCGATGGCGTGCGGTACGAGGCGTTCAATACTTCGGGCGGGCTGGGTACGTTGTGCGAGACGTTCGAAGGACGTGTGCGACAACTCAACTATAAGACCGTCCGTTACATCGGCCATCGACATTTGATGGATGTGCTGGTGAACGAACTGCGATTGCGCGAGCGGCGCGAAATTCTCAAAGATATTCTCGAACATTCTGTGCCGGTAACCTTTCAGGATGTGGTGGTTACGTTTTGCACGGTGACCGGGCAGCGCGGCGGGCAGCTGGTGCAGATTAGCGACGCGCGCAAGACTTATCACCAGGTGATCGACGGCGAGGAATGGAGTGCCATCCAGGTAACGACGGCGGCTGGGATGTGTACGGTGGTCGATTTGCATTTTGCGAAGAAGTTATCCAAGAGCGGCTTCGTGCGGCAAGAAGAAGTTGACCTCGAACCGTTTTTGGAAAACCGTTTCGGACGCTACTATCAGCACGCCAAACCACTGCTCGTACCGCGTGGTGAGAGCCATGTTAGCGTCGAGCCTTAAGGATTCGAACGATGCTCCCCAAACTAAGCGATGCTGCGAAGCGACTTGGCCTAAGAGCAACTCCTCAGGCGGTGGCGGTTGGAGGTGCCTGGCAGGTGGGACGCGGGACAACGCTGGAAGTGCATTCGCCGATCGACGGGTCGCGGTTGGCATCGTTTCCGCAGGCAACCCCCGAGCAATTGGCGGTTGCAATTGGTCAGGCGCATGAATCATTCTTGCAGTGGCGCACGGTGCCCGCGCCGCAACGGGGACAGTTAGTGCGACGTTTGGGCGAAATGTTTCGCGAGCACAAGGAAGATTTAGCCAGCATGGTGGCTTGGGAAGCTGGCAAGATCTCACAAGAGGCGTTGGGCGAAGTCCAAGAGATGATAGACATCTGCGATTTTTCCGTGGGGTTAAGCCGGCAGCTCTATGGAAAAACGATCGCCACCGAGCGGCCTGCGCACCGCATGATGGAACAATGGCATCCGCTCGGGGCGGTTGGCGTCATCTCAGCGTTCAATTTTCCGGTGGCGGTGTGGGCCTGGAACGCCATGCTCGCCTGGGTGTGCGGCGATACGGTGGTTTGGAAGCCATCGGAGAAAACTCCGCTCTCGGCGATGGCCTGCCAGGTGCTGGTTGATCGCGCGGTGCAGGCCCTCGATTTCGTACCGGCGAGCGTGAGTTGTTTAGTTGTTGGTGGTGCCGATGTAGGGCAGGCGCTGGCGGCTGATGCACGGCTGCCGCTCGTTTCGGCGACCGGTAGTACGGCGATGGGGCGATCGGTAGCTCAGGCGGTGGCTGCGCGGTTGGGCCGCTCGCTGCTGGAGTTGGGCGGTAACAACGGCATGATTGTGGCGCCGTCGGCCGATTTAGCACTCGCGGAACGGGCAATTGTCTTCGCCGCAGTCGGCACGTGCGGCCAGCGCTGCACATCGTTGCGAAGGTTGATTGTGCACCAGTCGGTTGCCGACGAATTGGTGGCTCGGCTCGCGAAGATTTACCAAGCCTTGCCGATCGGCAACCCGCTCGACGACGGTGTGCTGGTGGGTCCGCTGGTAGACGCCACCGCAGCCCAAGCGATGGAGCGGGCACTGGCCGCGGCGCGAGAACAAGGCGGGCGCGTGGTAGTGGGTGGTGGGAGAGTGACGAGTGGTGTACCGAGCGGAGGCCGCTACGTTCGGCCGGCGATTGTCGAAATCGATTCCTCTGCAGCAATTGTCCAGCATGAGACGTTTGCTCCTATTCTGTACGTATTTCGCTATCGTACTCTTACTGAAGCGATATCGCTGCACAACAATGTGCCGCAGGGGCTATCGTCGGCAATCTTCACTGCCGACGTACGCGAGGCGGAGTTGTTTTATTCAGCCACTGGCAGCGATTGCGGCATCGCCAACGTGAATATCGGCACCAGTGGTGCGGAGATAGGCGGCGCGTTCGGCGGTGAAAAGGAGACCGGCGGTGGCCGCGAATCGGGCACCGATTCGTGGCGAGCGTACATGCGGCGGGCGACTAACACGATCAACTATTCCGACCAATTGCCGCTTGCCCAGGGCATTCGGTTCGAGACGTAGATTTTGTCTGTTGGCTGATGCAGACTCGTGAGTTTGCACAAAAAACGGAGGCGGGGGCTGTTGCTTCCCCCGCCTCCTTCATTCACATCGAAGGCATCCGTGCAAAGTCAGGTTTCCCATCCGTGGGAACAGGTCGTGTCGCGGACGCCGCCGGCGTCGCCCTCAACGTGATTGAGCGGGGTATTATTCGATAATCGGGAACTAGGTCGTGATGGCAATTTCGCGTTGCATTTCTGCGACAAGTGCGCGGGGACCGATCAGCTTTTGAAACCAAGAGTCGACTCCCTGCGGATTGACCGCGACGCCAGTTTCGTAAGTGCAGGCCGCGCGCTGGGCCGAGCACACAGGTGCCTCCATTCCGCGGGTCGTCGTCGATTACGGCAACTTGCCGTGAGTTCCTTGACCAAGCCGCGTATGCATCATTCGTAGTCGGCGATCCATTCCGACCGAGCAACCTAGACAGGTATAATCGGCCCGCCCAAAATCAAAAAGACCAATAATTTGCGCGGGACGATCCCTAAGCTAGCGTGCGTTTCTGTTTTCGGGAGTGCTGGCACGACGACTGCTCGGTGCGGTGAATTCAAAAAAAGCAGAACGATGGTCGATCGATTCTCCGACATAAGAACCGATCGCAGCGGCCTAGCCCGATCGACGTTTGATGTCGAGGAGCGGCCTTTTTCGGTGACTAAATACGGTAAAGGCGGGTCGGCTCATGCCCTGTTTGCTAGGTCGGTAGGCGATCGTTCCGGGGTGGCTGCCGACGGTATTTCCGCATGGTACAATCGGAGGCATGAATGCACATGCCCAAGATGGTATCGATCGGCCGGAATTTGCAGTCACGCTGGGGCTGTTGCCGCCGTATGCCTTGGACGACATTAAGCGGGCCTATCTCGACAAGGTGAAGGATGCGCATCCAGATCGGGGCGGCGATCGGGCAGCCTTTGATAAAGTTCAGCGAGCGTTCGAGGAAGGGGCGGCCTATGTGAAGTTCCGCTCCGACCGCCGACTTTGGATCGCAGCCCGGATGGATGAGTACATGGGCGTCGTGTCGCTGCTCGAAGAGCTGCATCAATTGGGCGCTGACGTTGAATCGGGGATGCTCGACTGGGTGCGAAAATCGTTCGGTGATTTTGCCAATCTCACCGAGTCGATCGTCGCCATCCGGCTTACCAAGCCGGAGAACGCAGGCCTACTGGTAGAGACAATGATCCGAGAGCAAACGGCGTTGCCAGGGCTCAAGCGGTTAGAACTCGTCGGTGCGCCGGTGACGAATTTGCTGGCCCTCGATCTGCGCGTCTTTAAGAGCCTCACGCACCTCGATTTGAGCCGCACGCAAATTTCTGATCGGGCCCTGACGGTCGTCGATTTTCTGCCCGAGTTGTTGACTCTTAACGTTGATGGGACCCAAGTCGGCTGGTGGGCCCGCCACAAGGTGGAGCGGATGCTGAAGCGACGACGGGCGTCTCGACCGGCGTCGATCTTTCATCCGGCGAACGTGCGTTAAGATTGGCCTCTGGCGCACATTCTAAGAACGTGTTTGAAAAGGTCTTGTGAGACCTGAGAATGAAGGGTATTTACACGCGTGTTCGGTAACTGGAGCAGCTTGGGTCACAAGGAGCAATTGGCATGGAAGCCGTTTATCCCAGCGATCTGTCAAACGAGCAATGGCAGGCGCTCTCGCGCGTGATTCCTCCGGCCAAACCCGGTGGCCGCCACTGTCCGAAAGTGGTGGCCTATCGCGGTGTGTTAGCGGGCGGCGAGTTTGGCTTCCGAACTGCGAGACGCCCGGCGGCGGTCGGTTTCCTTGAGGATGCGTTTGCGGAGGCGGATTTGGGTCGGCGTGACTTCGAGCAACTCGTCCTCTTCGATGTATTCGAGGGCGGTTTCGAGCGACATGACGCGTGCCGGCTTGAGCAAGATGTTTTTGTCGGTGCCGCTGGCCCGCATGTTGGTGAGCTTTTTTTCGCGCGTCGGATTGACCGACATGTCTTCGCTACGGCTGTTCTCGCCGACGATCATGCCTTCGTAGACTTCGTCGCCCGGGGAGACGAACAGCTCGGAGCGTTCCTGGAGCGTGTCGAGGCCGTAGGCGACCACGCGACCGGCGATCATCGAGACCAGCACGCCGTTGGGTCGGTCGGGGATATCGCCTTCCTGCGGGCGGTAGGCTTCGAAGCGATGGTGGATCACGGCGGTGCCCTGCGTGGCGTTCAAGAGCCGCGTTCTCAGGCCGATCAGTCCGCGGGCCGGGACCGAAAATTCGACGAAGGTATAGGTATCGTGGGCATCCATGTGCGAGAGCTGCCCACGGCGGGCGCCGACCAGTTCCATTACGGGGCCCAGTTTATCGTGCGGTACTTCGACGACCAGGCTTTCAAAAGGTTCTTCGACGACGCCGTGATTATTGTGCAGCACTACGTGCGGTTTGCCGATCGAGAGTTCGTAACCCTCACGGCGCATGGTTTCGATCAGCACCGACAGGTGCAAGACGCCGCGGCCAAAGACTTGGAAGGCATCGCCGGTTTCGGCAGGTTCGACGCGGAGAGCCACGTTGCGTTCCAATTCGCGTTTAAGCCGCGCGGCCAAGTGCTGACTGGTAACGTATTTTCCCTCGCGCCCAGCCAGTGGCGAGCTGTTCACGCCGAAGACCATCGAGATGGTTGGCTCGTCCACGGAGACGCGCGGCATGGCGCGGCGGCTGGCCGGATCGCAGATTGTATCGCCGATCGTCACGTCGGCCAAACCGACCAAGGCCGTGATATCGCCCGCGGTCGCCTCCTCGACTTGAGTCCGACCCAGCTTATCGAACACATGCACTTCGACGACCTTGGCCACCGTGGATTGGTCGTCGGCCTGCATCAAGGCGACCTGCTGCCCCGGGCGGATGCTACCCGAGTAGATGCGGCCGATTGCGATGCGTCCCACATAGTCGGACCAATCGAGATTGGTCACGAGCATTTGCAGGGGTGCATCGGGATCGACTTCCGGCCCAGGCACGGTATCGATCATCATCTCTAAGAGCGGTTGCATCGATTCGCCGCGGACCGCCGGATCGTGCGTAGCATAGCCCTCCTTGCTGGTGGCGAAGATGTGAGGGAAGTCGTCGAGATGCTCGGCGCCCAGGTCCATCAACAGGTCGAAGGCTTCGCCGGAGACTTCGTGGGCGCGGGCGTCGGGGCGGTCGATCTTATTGATGACGACCACGGGCACCAGCTTGCATTCGAGCGCTTTGGCGAGTACGTAGCGGGTTTGAGGCATGGGGCCTTCGGCGGCATCGACGAGCACCAGGGCGCCGTCGGCCATCCGCAACACGCGTTCGACCTCGCCGCCGAAGTCGGCATGGCCGGGCGTGTCGATGAGGTTGATTTTTACGCCCTTGTAGTGAATGGCGATGTTCTTCGCCAGGATGGTGATGCCGCGTTCCCGCTCCAGGTCGTTCGAGTCGAGGATGCAATCTCCAACGAGCTGGCTGGCGCGAAACTCGCCACTTTGGCGGAGAAGGCAGTCGACAAGCGTGGTTTTGCCGTGGTCGACGTGGGCAATAATGGCGATGTTACGGATATCGGAGCGGCGCATGGAAAGTTAATGGTTCGGCGGGCTAGGGGGAGGATGGTCGGGCGGTTCAAAGACTGGTCAGTCTATCACGGAAGAGCCACGAACGGTACGTCGTTTATTGCAAGTTGGGACGGGTAGTCTATATTGTGGGTTAAATTCTACGCTCTCATCCCGGAGTTGGCTGCCATGAAGCGTCTCAATGCCATTCGCGGCTCCGTCCTATTGCTCTTCGGATACCTTGCCAGCAGCGCGCTGGCGGAGAAGCTGATCGAGCGCGATTCCAAGTATCCGGCCCATTGGTGGACACCTGTGGCCAGGAGCAGTGCCCCACGTTGGGAAATCTTGCCCCAGGAGGCTGGGCCGGGCGAAGTAATTCTCACGAAGCGTAATGAGCTTGGGCTGCTCTCGAACTTTGCCGCCACACCATTCGAGTTTCGCGGTAAGAAGTATGCGAGCATCGAGGGCTTTTGGCAGATGATGAAGTATCCCGAAGGGCCGGAGGACGAGCGCGAAAAAGCCGAGAATTTGGAGTGGAAACATACCCGGGACGAAGTTGCCGAGATGACTGCCTGGCAAGCGAAGCGGGCCGGCGATGCGGCCGATGCCAATATGAAGAAGTTGGGCATCGATTGGGTGACGTTTGAAGGCAAGCAGATGGAATATCGACCTGGCGCGCCGGGTGAGCACTATAACTTGATTGTCGAGGCCACGCACGAGAAGGTCAGGCAGAATGCGGAGGTGGAATGAGTGCTGCTGGCCACGGGCGACCTGGTGTTGCGTCCGGACCACCATCAAGGCCGCAATCCTCCCGCTGCTTGGCGATATTACGATATTCTGAGCGAGATTCGACACGAATTGCAGCAGGCGCAACCGGCGGAACCGTGAAGCGGCGCCTGTATTTTGATCGAATCGGAAAGTCCCCGTGCTTGTGGAGCTGGCCGCGGTTACAGAGGCGATAGACACCGCAGGCATGGTAATACTGACGGCAGGCGGCTTGTCGAAGGGAAACTAACGGTTGTCAGAGGGATTTCGCTGTTTCCTGTGGGGGGCGGCAGATTCGTTACATCCCGACCATCGGCAGCCAGACCAGCAATAAGCTAGGCTTGCCTAGGTCTGTTTCACTGCGGTTTGCTTGTCCGGCTTACTCGGTGAAGAACGGCCGACTTATCCGCATTGGTTCCTAGCTTGTCGACTCTGTGAGGCGGCTCGACGGACGCCGCCTGCGAGTTTGTATCGTGTGCAAAGGGTCGCTATATGTCACAAAACTGGCTGATGGCAGGTGGGGCGTCCTTGCTTGCCGGGACAATGGCGTTTCTGGTGGGATGGTGGTTGCGAGGTGCAAAGCTGGGAACGCCGGCGGGGGCTTCGCGTCCGAGCGGTGAGCGTAAGCATTTAGCCGAACAGGCGCTGCAGGGGCTCCATGCGGCGGCTGAGACGGTCCGCTCGTGCGTGGAGCAGCACATCGAATGTATCCAGACGATTGAGTCGGAATTACGCGAAACCTCAGCTACTGAGCCGGCAATCATTTCCAATGCAGCGGAATCGATCATCGCGGCGACCGGGCTCGTCCAGCATCAGTTTAACGATATCCAACGGATACTCGACCATCGGCACGGCGAGCTTCAGGATCAACTATCGAACCCATGCGGCCTGCTGTTCACCTTGGCATCGCTCGATCGGCAGCGGCATGTGTACCGCCAGGTGCTCGAATCGCTCGAGGCCCTCGCGGCCGAGCTGATGTGCAACATCCACTCCCATGGCCAAAAACTCAAAAAGATCACCAGCGGTTTGGAGGAGAGCGATCAACAGAAGGTCGAGGATATTACCGAGGCGGTGACCCAGATTTTCGATGCCACCGATGAGATGCAGCAGAAGATCGATTCGACGGAGCAACATTTGGGAGAGCAAGCCGAGCAGGTACAAATGCAAGCGGTATTGAGCCACATCGATCTGCTGACTTCGCTCCCAAATCGCAGAGCGTTTGAAGCAGAATTAGCCCAGCTTGCCGCGGGGGCGCGGGGCAGATCGGCTTACTCGACGATCATTTTCCTGGACCTTGACCGCTTCGGTCAAATCAATTCGCAGTACGGTCATCAAGGTGGGGATGTCATCTTGCGGCAAGCGGCCGGTGTGCTCAAACAACAGATGCGCGGACGGGACACGATCGCCCGTTTTGTGGGCGATAGTTACGCGATCATTCTAGCCCAAACCACGTTGCACGATGCGCTGCCTTTGGCCGAGCGATTACGCGCGGTAATCGAGGAAACCGAATTTGGTCATGGGAACTATCCGCTCCGCCTTACGGCGCGGCTGGGGGTCGCCCAGTTGCAACCCGAAGAATCGCCGGATGAACTCAAGCAACGGGTTAACCAGGCGCTCGAAGCAGCTGGCAACGCTGGTGGAAACTTGTGTTACTGGCACGATGGTAAAGAGAGTTTTCCCATTTCGTCGGCTTTCAAACAAGCCGCGACGACAGGGAGCAACACTTCCCCCCTAGTGACGATGTTTCGCCGCACGTTATCGGGCGAGGATGGTGTTGAGCAACCGGTGGCGGAGGAAAAACCTGCTCACGAAGGCGGCACGCTAACCGGCCGGACGTTATTTTTGGCAAATTTGCAGCAACGGCTCGCTGAGTGGAAGCGGGGTGGACCCGCGGTATCCGTGTTCTTGATGCAGATCGATCAAAGTCAGCAGCTGACGAGCCAATTCGGCACGTCCGCTGAAATGTTTCTGCAGCAAGTAGTCGGCCGCATGCTCGAAGCCGTCACTCGCGATATGGATGAGCGCTGCGAATTCCAGGAAGGTATTTTCGCCATTTTGCTGCCCGGTGTCGACGAGACAAATGCCATCGCGGTGGCAGAGCGGTTGCAGTCTCAGGTGCGTCAATGCAAAGTTCGCATGGGCGACGGGCTGTGGAGTATCACCGCTAGCATCGGCATGGCCCACCCTTCGGTGGGCTCCAATGTAGTCGAAGTGATCCGCAGCGCCGAAGCGGCGATGAAGCGATCTATGAAGCGTGGCGGCGACCAAATTGTCATCGACGCGCCAAGTTCTCAAGAGTTGCGGAGTACCGTCGTCTGAGTCGCGCAATCCCGGCCGACTCGTCTACGGTGTCGTGTCGAGCCGCTCAAACAACGCGTCGGCCACCGCCGCAAAATTCTTATGAAGCCGGAAACTTGACCGAAACTCAGGCTCTGAATCAAGAACATCGAAGTGTTCGAACTCTGCCTGGGGGCCAGCCGGGCGCAGTTTGAGCGATTCGATAGCTGCAAGAATGGCCGCCTGCTTGTCCCTATGAAGTTCGCTGAGGGCCATGTCCTGGCGAAGCCGGAACGGGCGCGAAACAGAGTGATTTGAGCCCGTTGGCAGGATGCCAGGTAGGGTCTGAGCAGTTTGAATTTCGGAGACGTCGACGGCGAGACTTGAACTAGTACTCGCCTCGCCAAGCGCAGCTGCGGACTGCGCTGCTATAAAACTTTCTCGCCAGACTGTGTAGTCGGCGGCATCGACCACGCCATTCCGGTTGCCATCGGCTGCGAGCAGCAGGTTCGAGCCGAAGTTGTTCTTCCACACGTTGTAGTCGTCTTGGTCGACGTCGCCATCGATGTCGTAATCGCCTTGTATCGGATTGACGTAGCGAACACGTAAGATTCGTGCTCCAACGGCGGTGGCACCATTGGCACCGGTGTCTTCGTAGAAGTCAGAGAAGTAAAGTCCATCGGGACCAGCAGCCAGAGCGACGACGGTGCCGCGGCCCGTTCCCGAGTATTGCACCAGCGGTGTCGGACCGCTCACCCGATTACCGGCAGCGTCGAGTACAAACTCCACAATTTGTTTGCCGTTCGATTGCGGGCCGGAGGCGTAGGTGGGCCCCGACTCACTGACGAACAGATGGTCCAGCATGCCGGCGGGGAACTGGCTGCCTGCGAAGCTTGTCGACTGGATGAACGCCAAATTGACGGGAGCGTGAGCGGGTGACCAATTGTAAATCGCATTGATGGTCATTGATGCGTCGGTGCCGTTCCAACCGTAGTTGACGCCAGGGTTGATCTGTGCGAGGCGATCGACGCTAGGGCCGTTTTCGACTTCATAGAGTTTTCCATCCGAGGCCCGCCAGGCACCTCCAAAGGGATTGCGAAGGCCGTACGCGTACACATAGTCGCGGGCATTGATCCCGTTGGCGGCGTTATAGAACGGGTTGTCGCTCGCTGCGGTGCCATCGAGATTCATACGGAGCACCTTACCGCGAAACTGATCGAGGTTTTGGGCGGTAGCGGAGTTGAAGCCGTCGCCCATGTGGACGTAGAGTTTGTTGTCCGGACCGATCGAGATATTGGAAATTTGGTGCGACTGGCCCTGAGTTTCGGGCTGCATGTTCAACAGCACGGTGCGCGACGCCATCGTGAGTCCGCCCGGGGTGCTATCGATCCGTTCGACCTTGGGGTAATGAACATTGGGTCCTGGTGGTGCGCCATTGTCCCAGAGCATGCCGACGTAGAGATGGTAGATTTCCGGATCCACGGGATCGCGTTGGACGGCGATGCCGGTGAGTCCCTGCTCGCCGGTGCCGCCGAAGGGGCCCTGCGGATTGTAGTCCAATAGTCCGGTTGCGAACGTTTGTCGTGAGCCATCGCGGCGGACGACTTGGATCGAGCCATAAAGCTCTGAGACGTAATACAACGGATCGTCCGGATTCGGGCCGGGATTTGGCACGAAGGCGATGTTGACGGGCAGGCGCAGCCCGGTGGCGACCACATCGATCTCGAAGCCCGGCTGAAGCACGACAAACGGCAGGTCGGCTGAGCGAGCAGGAATGGAAAAATCGGGGGCAATCTGGGCAGCCGTGCCGTAAAAAGTGGAGCCACCGACGGCCACCCAGAGGTCCAAACGGGCGTTGGCCGTAAGATTGATCGCCGGCAAAAAGACCGCGCGCTGCAGTCCCGCATCGTCGCGGAAAGAAAGTTTGGACGTTTCGAGAGTCAATCCGTTGCTGCCAGCGACAACCACGATGCGGACTTGGGCGTGCGTGGGGAGTGCCGGCGGGTTCGTGGCAGTACTGCCTACCAGCGACCACAGCAGTTGCCCGTTCTGTGATTCGATTCGCAACTGAGACTGGTTGGGACTTGCAGACGGCAGGACAACCGACCCGCCCGAAGTTTTGATCCAGGTGGGAGCAGGCGAGGCGACTACATCCTGTAGCTCCATCGGAAGAGTGGTCGACGCCGGTGCCACTGTGAAGCGGCGCGTTGCATAGTTGCTCACAGAACCCGTGTCGTCGCGGAAGCGGACACGTAGCTCGTATTCGCGTTTGGCGGTGTCGAGCAAATCGACTGTCTGCGAGCCGCCGGTGCCGTCGGAAGAAATGGTGACGCGAAAACTGTCGATCACCGAGGCGAAATTCGCCTCGACTTTGGCCATGAAGGTGAGCTGATAGTCGCCGGACATCGGCGCCGTGACGATTTGCGTGACCTGTGCGTCGACGGGACTCACCGTGCTGCCGGTGAAACCCTTGAACCAGACACCCGTATTGCCGGAACTCGCGGCCCACGTGGCGGACTGGAACTGAGCGGCCGGCTCGAAGCCGTCGGACTGGGCCGTCATGGTCCAGTTGCTGTTGCTGGTCTGCGTGCCGGATGTGGCGAGTTCAAAGCTGCCATCGGCGATAATATTTTGATTGATGGGTGAGAGCAGCGTGAAGGCATCGACCATTCCCGAGATGTTGGCTCCGCTGCCCCCCAAGGCGTCGATCATTTCGGCTGTGATGGTTAGCTGGTCGCCAGCCGTGACGCCCGTCAAGTTGATGGTGTAAGTGTTGAATTCGAAGTTCTGGATGGGGTCGGAGATGAGATCGGTGCGGCCGGCGTGGGAGTTGATAAAGATGCCGTCGCCCATATGCGTGTGCAGCCGCTCGACCCCTTCGACGCCCAGGGTCTGCCAAACCGGCTCCGCGCCAGGCCCCACGGTCCAGATTTCCCAGTCAGTGGATTTGTGCAAATTTCCATCGGGGTCAAAAAACTCGACAGCCTCCATGTGAACGTCAGCGGGATGCACTTCCTTGCCGTCGATACTCGGCTCCGTGATGGTAGGAGTGTCTGGGACGAATGGCACTTGAACTTTCGTAAGTCCCTACGCTGCATATCGTTTGTACTCGGCACGTGGTTTGAGGAGTAGGGCCTGGGGTTTGGGCCGCCGTTTGACACGTCGGGGCTCGAATCGATTGGGGCGATTTCCGACGAT